>DASTTQ010000078.1:0-2938 GCA_035760065.1 Solirubrobacterales bacterium | reverse complement strand
TGCGAATGTGCCCAAGGTCCGGCGGATGCTCCAGACGCTCGCCGACGTGGGGTTGAATTACGTGCAGCTTGGCCAGCCGGCACCGACGCTCTCGGGCGGCGAGGCGCAGCGGGTCAAGCTGGCCGCGGAGCTGAAGAAGCGATCCACCGGCCGCACCGTCTACGTCCTCGACGAGCCGACGACCGGCCTCCACTTCGAGGACATCCGCAAGCTCCTCCTCGTCCTCGGCCGTCTCGTGGACCAGGGCAACACGGTCCTGGTGATCGAGCACAACCTCGACGTGATCAAGACCGCCGACTGGCTCGTCGACCTCGGCCCCGAGGGCGGCGAGGCAGGGGGCGAGATCGTCGCCACCGGCACCCCGGAGGAGGTCGCGGCGGCCGCGGGCTCCTACACCGGCCGTTTTCTCGCCGAGCTGGTCGAGCCGGCGAAGCGCAAGCGCCGCGGGCGCGAGCCTGTGGCCGCTTAGGCCAAATCAGAGCCCGCGCGCACCCCCGGGCGGCCAGGATCCTTCCCCGGTTGACAGGAGGGTGAGTGAAGTGTCCGCAAAGGCGTAGAGGTCCATTGCCGATCTCCCGACACTTCTTCCCGGTATGCGGGAAGAAGTGCACTTGCGTTCAGCGGCCCACCAACAGAGATGCGCCGATGGCGCCTCCCAGGTCGCCCAGGGACGCGACCCTGACCGCGGGCGGGCGCTTGTCGACGAAGAGGTGGTGGCCCATCTCCTGCGTCAGGGCGTCCATGTAGCGGTCGCCGAAGCGGATGCCGAGCCCGCCGCCGATGATCACCGCTTCGACGTCCAGCAGGTTGACGGCCGAGGCGATGCCGGTGCCGAGCGCCTCGACCGCGCGGTCGATCAGGTCCCTGGCGAGCTCGTCTTCCTTGTCGATCGCCCGCTCCCAGATGCCGCTCGTCAACCGCGGTTTCTCGTGCTTCTCCATCAGCTTGAAGAGGTCGGTCTTCTCGCCCTCCTCGTGCCGGCGCTTCGCCTCGGCTTCCATCGCCGAGCGACCGGCGTAGGCCTCGAGACAGCCCCTGCGGCCGCAGGGGCACTTGGCGCCGCCCCGCTTGACGACCATGTGGCCGATCTCGCCCGCCGCGCCACGGCCCAGCCAGGGCTTGCCGTCGAGGACGAGCCCGCCGCCGACCCCGGTCCCCCAGAAGACTCCGATCAGGCTGCAGAACTCCCTGCCGGCGCCGAGGTGGAACTCGGCTTCGGTTGCGACCTGGACGTCGTTGCCGACTTTGACCTCCGTCCCGAGCGCCACGCTCAGCTTCTCGCCGAGGGGGAAGCTGCCCTCCCAGCCGGGCAGGTTGCGGGCACCCGAGACGACGCCGGTCTTCTCGTCGGCGTCTCCAGGCGAGCCGACGCCGACGCCGGCCAGATCGCCTGATTCCTCGCCCGCTTCCTGGGCAGCCTCGCGCAGTCCTTCGGCCATCGCCTTCGCAACGTCCTCGGGACCCCCTTCGGTCGGGGTCGGCTGCCGCGCTTCGCCGACGACCTTTCCGTCAGGATCGATGATCGCCGTCTGGATCTTGGTGCCGCCGAGATCGATCCCGCCGCGCAGCTCCGCCATCGGCGCAGTCTAAGTGACTGTCCGAAGACCCCCGCGCACGTCTGGCGGCGCTCTTCGGACAGTCACTAAGCCGACGTCCCGTCAGTCCGTGAGCGCGGCGATCAGCTCCTGGCTGACGGGGTCGTCCTTGACGCTGATCCCGACCAGGGTGGCCTTCTCGCCATCGGGGGACTCGAGCGTCAGCGAGGTCATCGCGCCGCTGCGGTCGGCCGTGGCCTTCAGGCCCGCCCGGTCCCAGCTGCCGACCTCGTCGCCGAGCTTGTGCTCGCGGCCGCGGAAGCCGAGCTTGAAGGCGTGGAGCCGGTTCGGCGTCACCGCCAGCATCACCTTGTCGGGCAGGCCGCCCGCCTTCTTCTTGCGCAGCATCTTGATCCCGGCGTAGACGAGGCCGCCCATCTGCGCCTTCGAGGCGACATAGCTGGCGGAGGCGCCGCCCCGGCGGAAGCCGGCCGCCGCGACCACCTCTTCGCCACCGACCCGGTCGGCGACGAGGTCGTGGCACTGCTGTCGCCATTCGGCGACCTGCGCGTCGCTCATCTCGAACATTCCCATCGATCTCTCCCTTCGTGACGGGCGCTGTCACTCGACCCTATGCTCGCGCACTCTGGAAAGCTAGGACCCGTGGCCGAGCTACGGGGCTGGCGACTGTGGTGGGTGAAGCGGCGCTGGTACGAGCGCAACCGGCGGCTGCTGCGGCGCTGGCGCATCAACCGGCACGCCGCCCGCGGCGGCTTCTTCGTCCGCCACCCGGTCGAGGGGGAGGTGCTGGAGGCGCTCGACGAGGGGCGGCTGACGATTGGCGCCGGCACCCTGCTGGAGCCAGGCTGTTGGCTGACCCTGGCGCCGGGAGCCCAGATCGAGATCGGCGAAGGCTCCTTCCTCAACCGAGGCGTGATGATCGCCGCCCAGGAGGGGGTCGTGATCGGCGACCACACCATGCTCGCCAACGGCTGCTTCGTCGGCGACGCCGAGCATCGCTACGACGACCCGACCCGTCCGATCACCTGGCAGGGCTTCACCTCGAAGGGTCCGGTCAGCATCGGCTCCAACTGCTGGTTCGGCGTCAACTGCGCGGTTACCAGCGGCGTCAGCGTCGGCGACCGCTGCGTGATCGGCGCCAACTCGGTCGTCAATCGCGACGTCGAGGGCGGGACGATCGCCGCCGGTGCGCCGGCGAAGCCGATCCGCAAGATCGACTTCGCCGCTCCAGACGCGAGCAACTAGATGGTTGATTCCACGCCCTCAGGCGACGTAGTCGACCAGGGCGCGGCTCGGACGTCCGAGCCTGTGGTTGAGCGCGATGCATGCAGCCAACGCCAGAAGACGCTGAGAAATGCGAACGCGCAGGTTGTGAAGGGTGC
>DASTTQ010000077.1:0-26943 GCA_035760065.1 Solirubrobacterales bacterium | reverse complement strand
GGCATCGTAGAGGCGCTGTTGGCGGACGCCCCTCCCGCGGGTGGCGACCATTTTGAGGACTCCCCGGTAGGGGGAGCCCAAAATCGGAGACAAACCCGCGGGCCGGACAGCTAGCCGCAGACGGGCCAGGGGCTCGAGCCCGACCGCGTGTAGAGCAGCGCCGCGCGGTAGGTCTGCTCGGCGGCGGAGGCAGCAGCGGGGTCGCCCGAGCCGCCGACCGATTCCCAGGTCCCGTAGTCGAACTGGTAGAGGCCGCGGTAGGTGCCGTCAGAGGAAACGGCGCTCGGGTCGCCACCGGACTCGCAGGACGCGATCGCTTCCAGCGTCGAGGCCGAAACGCCGCCCGGCAGGTCGGCGAATTCTTCTTCGCGCTCGCGCTCGGCTTCGCGTTCTTCGGCGCGTTCTCGAATATCGATTTCGTGCGCGATCCGATGGACGAGCCGTTGGAAGCGGTCGACCGGGCGCTGCAGCGGCGACATCGGGACCGCTTCGGCGTCGCCGAGCTTCGGTTCGGGGCTCGACCCGCCTCCTCCGGCCGCGAGGGCAGCAGCCGGAAAGACGAGGAGGGCAAGCAGGATCAGGGTGAATTGTTTGCGTTTCGTGAGCAAGCGCGAAACCGTGATGGTTCGCGCCGCACCGAACTGTGCCCGCCGTCACAGAAGTACTTTGACTTGCAGCAAGCCGCACTTGCTCAGGCACGAACCGGTCGCGCCATTGCCGTGACGTGATCGCGATCTTGCGTTTCCCGCCTTCCATCAAACCGCCTTGGCGATCAGCAGGCGCAGGTCCGGCAGGGTCCGGAAAGACTTCGCCTCGACGCTGCCGTAGCCGCTCTCGCCCATCCAGCGGGAGACTTCTTCGACGGTGTAGGTGTCGGCGCCCGAGGTGAGGTGGAAGAAGAGCCCGAGGATCGAGGCGAGGTTGGCGCGCTGGCCTCCAGGGCGGTCGTAGAGGTCGAGCACGCAGAGCGGCGAGCCGGGCCGAAGCCCCGCGCGGATGCGCTGGAAGAGCGCCCGCGCCTGCTCGGGGGTGAGGTGGTGGACGATGTTGAAGCAGAGCGCGCCGTCGTAGTGGCCGTCGTAGTCGACCTCGAACATGTCGCCGACCAGGTGGCGGACGCGGTCGCTCATCCCCGCTTCGGCGACGATCTGCGCCCCCACCCTGGCGCTGCCCGGCAGGTCGACTACCGTCGCCCGCAGACCCTCGTGGCGGCGGCAGAGCGCCATCGAGAACTCCCCATGCGCCCCGGCCACGTCCAGCACCTGGTGGGCGCCGCGGGCGAGCGGGATCGCCTTCGCAACCTCGGCGCTGGAGAGCCGCGCAACCTGGTACTGGCCGCGGATGTAGGACTGCCAGTAGGGGTCGTCGGGGTCTTTGCCGTGCAGCTCGGCGTGGGTGCCGTCGCGGACCAGGTCCTCCAGCCGTCCGTACCAGTCCCAGTAGTAGGCGGTGTCGGCGAGGAAGTCGCCGAGGTAGGTGTCCGAGCGCGGGTCGAGCCAGGGCCGCCCGCTCTTCGTCATCTCGTAGCGCCCGTCGGGCCGTTGCCGGACGTGCCCGAGCGAGGCGATCACGTCGAGGACGCGGGCAGTCCCCGTTTCCTGCAGCCCCAGATGCTCGGCCAGCTCGCCCGCCTCGCGCGGCCCCTCGGCGAGCGCCGCCAGCATCCCGGTCCGCTGCGCGACCTGCAGCGAGCGGGCGACGGGCATCGAGTACATCGCCTCTCCGATCGGCGTCGGCAGTTTGTTGAGGAGCAACCCGAGGCGCTCCACCGGTCCGTCGGGCACGGCCGCAATCCGCATCGACCCCACCCTATCCGCGATGATCGGCGGATGGGAGACGCGCCGACCTCGCGCCTGCTGCTCGCCTGCCCGGACCAGCCCGGGCTGATCGCACGCGTCAGCGGCTTTCTCGCCGAGTCGGGGCTCAACATCGTCGACGTCGACCAGCACTCGAGCGCCGAGGGGCGGTTCTTCATGCGGATGGTCTTCGACCGCGTCCCCGACCGCGAACGCGAGGGCTGGGAGCGGGCCTTCGCCCGCGAGATCGGCGAGCCCTTCGCGATGGACTTCGCCTTCGACGACACGGCCCGGACCAAGCGCGTGGCGGTGATGGTCTCGCGCGAGGACCACTGCCTCTCCGACCTGCTCTGGCGCTGGCGCAACGGCGACCTCGGCGGCGAGATCGTCGCCGTGATCTCCAACCACCCGGACCACCGCGACCAGGTCGAGGCGGTCGGCCTGCCCTTCCACCACGTGCCGGTCGGGCCGGGAGAGAAGGCGGCGGCCGAGCGGCGGGTCCTCGAGCTGCTCGGCGGCGCCGACCTGCTCGTCCTCGCCCGCTACATGCAGATCCTCTCCGAGGACTTCCTCCGCGAGCTGGGCGCGCCGGCGATCAACATCCACCACAGCTTCCTGCCCGCCTTCGTCGGCGCCGACCCCTACCACCGCGCCTACGAGCGCGGGGTGAAGCTGATCGGCGCCACCGCGCACTACGTCACCGCCGAGCTCGACGCCGGCCCGATCATCGCCCAGGACGTCGAGCCGGTCGACCACCGCGACGAGGTCGCCGACATGATCCGACTCGGCCGTGACGTCGAGCGCCTGGTCCTCGCCCGGGCGGTGATGGCGCACCTCGACGACCGCGTCCTCCTCGACGGCGACCGCACGATCGTCTTCTGACCGGCCCCCTGTTCCTTATGCCCGCACAGCGGGCATAAGGAACAACTGGCTGCGCGGCCAGTTTTCTCGGTACGCTAAGGCGATGGAGCAGGCGACCCTCCCCCGGCCGCACGCGGCGAGGCGTCGAACGCTGCCCCCCGGGTCGAAGGCGCCCGCGATCGTGCAGGCGCTCCGCTACGCGCGCAATCCGCTCGGGTTCCTCTCCGACGAACAGCGACGCTACGGCGGCATCTTCAGCGTCCGCTTCCCGTTCTTCGGACGGATCGTCTACGTCGCCCGGCCCGACCTGGTGAAAGCGCTCTTCACCGGCCCGCCCGCGGACTTCCACGCCGGTGAGGCGAACGCGACCGTGCTGGAGCCGGCGCTGGGGCCGAACTCGGTCCTCACCCTCGACGACGAGCCGCACATGCGCCAGCGCAAGCTGCTGCTGCCGCCCTTCCACGGCGAGCGGGTCCGGCGCTACGAGGGGCTGATCGTCGAGATGACCCGGCGCGAGATGGAGAGCTGGCCGGTCGGCGAGCCGTTCGCGATGCGCCCCCACACGCAGCGGATCACCCTCGCGGTGATCATGCGGGCGGTCTTCGGCGTCCACGACGAGGAGCGGCTGGAGCGGTTCGAGCGGCTGATCGACGACTTCTCCAAGCGCGTCGGCATCATCACCTCGTTCCCGATGCTGCGGCGCAACTTCGGCCCCGGCAGCCCCTGGCCGCGCTTCCTGCGCTCGCGCGACGCCCTCGACGAGTTCATCTACGAGGAGATCCTGCTGCGGCGGGCCGAACCCGGGCACGAGGAGCGCGACGACGTCCTCTCCCTGCTGATGGGCGCCCGCGACGAGGACGGCAACCCGATGAGCGACCAGGAACTGCGCGACGAGATGGTGACGGTGCTCGGCGCCGGCCACGAGACGACCGCGACCGGGCTCGCCTGGGCGGTCGAGCGGCTGACCCGCAATCCGCAGGTCCTGGCGAAGCTGCGCGAGTCGCTGGCCGCGGGCGAGGACGAGTACCTGGGCGCGACCGTCAAAGAGACGCTGCGGGCGCGGCCGGTGATCGTCGACGTCGCCCGCAAGCTGAAGGCCCCCGCGACGATCGGCGATTACGAGCTGCCCGCCGGGCAGTTCGTCCTGGCGGCGATCGCCGCCCTCCACTACCGCGAGGACCTCTTTCCCGAGCCGGAGGAGTTCCGCCCCGAGCGCTTCCTCGGCGGCAAGGCCGACAACTACGCCTGGATCCCCTTCGGCGGCGGCGTCCGCCGCTGCATCGGCGCCGCCTTCGCCGAATACGAGATGCGGACGATCCTGCGCGAGTTCGTGCAGCGCGCCGAGCTGCGCCCGGTCGACCCCGAGCCCGAACGGGTCAAGGTCCGCAACATCACCCTGGCGCCGGGGAAGGGCACGCGGGTCGTGCTCGACCGGCCGCTCGCCTGAGCCCTCCGACCCGGCCGAGCCTCAGAGCGCCCCCTCGAAGATCTGGCCGAAGCGTTTCACGTAGTCCTGGGCGTGCCGCGCCACGTAGCGGTTGAGCTCGGGCGCGTCCTCGTCCGGGGCGAGGTCCTCCAGCATCTTCACCGCCTTGACGTCGAGCGGTTTGAACTCCACGGGCTTCTGGAGCGGATGCCTCAACCGCTGCCGGAAACGTTTGGGGACCATCAAATCCCACATCTGCTCGAAGAACCGCTCGCAGACGAAGGCATAGCCGACGAGACGCAGCCAGAGAATCGGATTCTGGTAACGGCTGAACCCGTGAAGCGTCGCTCTCATCGGCTCGAGCCCTTGGTTGAAGGCGACGGCATGCTTGGACCCCGGGTCCGGCCGCTCCCACAGCTTGCAGAACTCGGAGTGGGTGAGGCAGCGGCGCGGCTCCAGCTCGCGCTTCGATTCGGCGACGAGCGCGGCGGCACCGCAGCGAAGGTAGGAGCCCCTGATGCGCTGGAAGACAGCTGGCCGTTCGCGATCGTCGCCGTCGCTGTCCCAGCAGTGGGCCATGTCGAACCCTTTGAAGAATCCCTCGTCCTCGAAGGCGCGACCGAGCTTGTCGCCGGTGAGCATCTCCACCGCCGCCTGACTGAACCGGATCATGTCCATCATCCCGGGGTCGAGGAGCAGGTCCCCCGCAAGGGTCTGCTTCTCGATGATCTCGCCGACGGTGAGGGGCCGCAGGATCCGGTAGATCATCATGCCGCCGCGGTGGTAGGAGCCCGGCCTGCCGTGGTCTCTGTAGGTCTGGAGGCGTTCCTCCCCGCTCTCGCGGAAGTAGTGCTCGAGGCGCCGCGCGAAGGAACGGCTCTCGAGGAACAGCTCGAGCTGCAGCGAGCCGGTCGCGACCTCCAGGCGCGACCGCCTTTCGCTTGCCACCCGGAATCTCTCGCTGGCGCGGCGGGAGCGCGCCGCGATGACGCCCGAGGCGACCGCCGCGACGAAGGAGATCAGCGAGATCGTGATGGCAACCGTCATATGGGTCCGCCTTTGCTCAGAAGGCCCAAAGGTACCTAGCTCGCCGCGGACTCGGCTTGACTCTGCGCTGCCTCCCACTCCGCGTAGAGCTCTTCCACGGCGGTCTTGGCCTCTTCGTGGCGCTTGGTGGCGCGCTCGACGCGGCTCGGGCTCGACCAGGCGTCGGGGTCGGCGAGCTCGTCCTCGAGCTCGCGCAGCTTCGCCTCGGCCTGCTCGATCCGCTGCTCCAGCTTCGCCGCCTTGCGCGCCGCTTTCTGCGCCGGCTTGGTCGCGCTGTACTTCTTGCCCCCTCCGCCGGACGACGGCTTCGCCGCCGCGGCCGCCGTCGCCTCGCGTTCGTCGCGCCGCCGCTGGTACTCGGCCCAGCCGCTCGGATGGCTCTCCAGTCTCCCGCCTTCGCAGACGAGGGTGCGGCTGCCGACCGCCTCGAGCAGAGCCCGGTCGTGGGAGACCAGCAGCACCGTCCCCTCGAACTCGGTCAGCGCGTCCTCGAGGGCCTCGCGGCTCTCGATGTCGAGGTGGTTCGTCGGCTCGTCGAGGACGAGGACGTTGGCGCCGGAGGCGACGAGGATCGCCAGCGAGAGCCGCCGCTGCTCGCCGCCGGAGATGTCGGCGAGCTGCTTCTCGACGTCCTCGCCGGAGAAGAGGAAGCCGCCGAGCAGCGCCCGCGCCTGGTTCTCGGTCAGGCCGGTCTCGCGCTTGACCGCGTCGAGGACGGCGCCGGAGCCGGCGGCGGTCTCGGCGTGCTGGGAGAGGTAGCCGATCTTGACGTTGTGGCCGCTGCGGACGCTGCCGGCGGCGGGCTCGCGGCGGCCGGCCAGGGTGTCGATCAGGGTGGTCTTGCCGGCGCCGTTGGGGCCGACGAGGACGACGTGTTCGCCGCGCTCGATTTCCAGGTTGGCGGCGGAGAGCAGCGTCCGCCCCGGCACCTCGAGCCTGCCGTTGACGAATTTGAGCACGACCCGGCCCGGGCGCTCGGGCGGCTTGAAGTGGAAGCGCAGGTGGCGGTTGTCGCGCCGTTCGGCCGCCGGCCCCTCCCGCTTCGCCTTCTCGATCTTCTTCACCCGCGACTGTGCCTGGCGCGCCTTGGTGGCCTTGTAGCGGAAGCGCTCGACGAAGCGCTCCATCCGGGCGATCTCCGCCTGCTGGCGCTCGATCGCCTTGCCGAGGGCGATCTGCCGTTTCGCCTGCTCCTGGCGCCAGGCGTGCCAGGGACCGGCGAAGAAGCGGGCGCGACGGGCCTCCAGCTCCAGCACCGAGGTGCCGACCGCCTCGAGGAACCAGCGGTCGTGGGCGACGAGGACGACCGCGGAGTCGAGCTCGACCAGGTAGCCCTCCAGCCACTCCAGCGAGGGGATGTCGAGGTGGTTCGTCGGCTCGTCGAGGAGCAGCAGGTCGGGGCGGGTGGCGAGGGCGCGGGCCAGCGAGGCACGGGTCAGCTCACCGCCGGAGAAGGTCGAGAGCGGCCGCTCCGTCTGCTCGTCCTCGAAGCCGAGTCCGCGCAGGACGTCCAGCACGTCGTCGCGCCAGCGGTAGCCGCCGCCCGCTTCGAGCCGCTGCTGGGCGGCGGCGTAGCGGCGCATCGTCTCCTCGTCTCCACCATTCATCTCCCCCTCCAGCCGCGCCAGCTCGGCCTCGGTTTCGAGCATGTCCCTGCGGCCGGAAAAGACGTACTCGCCCAGTGTCGCCTGCGATTCACGCGGCGGCCGCTGGTCGTGCAGGGCGACCCGGGCGCCCCGCTGCACGGTCAGCGAGCCGGCGTCGGGCTGAAGCTCCCCCGCCAGCACCCGCAGCAGGGTCGACTTGCCGGCGCCGTTGCGGCCCGACAGCGTCATCCGTTCGCGCGGCTCGAGCTTGAAGCCGACGTCTGCGAAGAGCAGCTTGCCGCCGACGTAGACGTCGAGCGAGGTTGCGGTCGCGATGGCCATGAAGAAACCAAGGTAATGGCCGAGGGCGCGCCGGTCGTTTGCACCGCCATGCGGTGAAAAGGACCGGCGCGTCAGCCGTACTTCGCGGCGATCTGCTCGATCGTCCCCATCGTGCGGCGGGTGTCGGCGCCGAGCAGCGCCTCGATCGCCTTCAGATCGAGCTCGGATTCGAGCAGGCCGCCGCTGGGGAGCCAGTAGAGCTCGCGCCCCTCGATCGCCAGCAGATCCTCGTCGGTGGCAAGCGCCAGCACCTTCTTCTTCGCCGCCGCCGTCGGCTTCTCCATCAGCAGCGAGATCTGCAGCTTCCCCTTCGACTTCTGGACCCGCTTCGGGTCGAAGGGCTGCCGCGCCGCGATCGCCGCCACCTCCTCGATGCTGCGCAGGAACACCGGCACGTCATAACCGAGCCGCTCGTCAAGTTCCGCTTCCACCCGCCGCGCCAGTTTCGCCTCCCCTCCACGTCCCGCACTGGAGAAGATCACATTCCCGCTGGCCCGGAACGTCACCACCTCCTCGAAGCCCATCTCTGCGAAGTGCCGCCGCAGCTCCTCGTTCTTCACCCGGCGTCCACCGAGGTTCATCCCCCGCAGGAAGGCGACGTAACGCTGCACGGCGGCACCTTAGCCGCGGCGACAGTGGCGCCTTTGTCAACCGGTGGTTTGCAAAAGCGCCTAGCGCCACGTCTATCCCCGCACCGGCGTCCCGAGCGTGCCGTTGCCCGACGGCTGGGACGACATCCCGGCGCCCGTGGCTGCACGCCGGAGAGCTGCGCCTATCGCGACGCGCTCGGCGAGTTCGAGCAGTTGGGCGCGGCAGTCATCGGCATCAGCGCTCAGTATCGATCCGAACAGGCGGAGTTCGCGGCACCCGAGCACATCCAGTTCCCACTCCTGAGCGACTCCGACCTACGACTCGCCCAGACCCTCGGACTCCCCACCTTCGAGGTCGACAGCATGACCCTCTACAAGCGCCTCACGCTGGTCGCCGAATCCGGGCAGATCGTCAAGGTCTACCCCGTCTTCCCGCCTGACCGCAACGCAGCCGAGGGCTGACCTGGTTGCGCCTGCGGCCCGCCGCCGGCTGAGCCGGGGCGGGTCGATGGAGGCGCCGAGATTCGAACTCGGATCCGCGGACGCGGTGCGAGGGTGTCTACAGGTTTAGCCGGCGCTTGATTCTCGTCTCCCGGGGTCCGCGCCGGCGGGCGCTGCGGGAGATAAAGCCCCTTTGTTTTCCCCGGACGGGCGGGACGATCCGCCTGGGTAAGCCCGCTCTTGAAGCCGGTGCCCCTTCCCGCGGGCGGGGAAGGACCGACTCTCACAGCGCTTAGCTTCTAACTAAGCGGCGAGGGCGAACTCATGGTCCGCACGTATTGGTTTGTGCTGGGGTTTAACGAGGCCTCCAGCAACCTCGACCTGCAACCGTTCGCACGAGTCGACCACGTCGAAGCCTGTCGCCCCCGTGCTTGGGATACGCATCTAATTGTACGACGTCGGGCATAGTTGCTCCAATGAGCGAGCGCAGCTACGACGCGATCGTCCTCGGCGCCGGCCCCTCGGGCGAGGTCTGCGCCGGGCGCCTGGCCGACGGCGGCCTGCGGGTGGCGATCGTCGAGCGCGACCTGGTCGGCGGCGAATGCTCCTACTACGCCTGCATGCCCTCGAAGGCGCTGCTGCGACCGGCCGACGTGCTGGCCGAGGCGAAGCGGATCCCCGGCGTGCCGACCGGCCACGAGGAGCTCGAGCCGCAGGCGGTGCTCGCCCGCCGCGACGTCGTCGTCCACGACCGCGACGACTCGTCCCAGCTGCCCTGGTTGGAGGAGCACGGAATCGACCTATACCGCGGCGAGGCCCGCTTCGCCGGCGAGCGGCGGATCGCCGTCGGCGACGAGGTGCTGAGCGCCCGGCGGGCGATCGTCGTCGCCACCGGCAGCAAGGCGGCGATGCCGCCGATCGAGGGGCTGGACGGGGTCAGGGCTTGGAACAACCGCGACGCGACCAGCGCCGAGCAAGTCCCCGAGAGCATGATCGTCCTCGGCGGCGGCCCGGTCGGCAGCGAGCTCTCGCAGGCCTGGGCGAGCCTCGGCACCGAGGTGACGCTGGTCGAGGGCGGCGAGCGCCTGCTCGGGCGCGAGGAGGAGTTTGCCGGCGACGAGGTGGCCGAGTCGCTGCGGAAGACCTTCGCGGTCGACATCCGCACCGGGACGAAGGCCGAATCGGTGCGGCCGGGCCGGCCGGGCGTGGCCGCGAAGCTGAGCGACGGCAGCGGGGTCGAGGCGGCGGAGATCCTGGTCGCCGTCGGCCGGGTCCCCCACACCGCCGACCTCGACCTCGGCGCGGCCGGCGTCGAGCCGAACCAGCACGGCTACCTCGAGACCGACGCGCGGATGCGGGTCGGCGGCCGCGACTGGCTGTACGCGATCGGCGACGTCAACGGTCGCGCCCTCTTCACCCACATGGGCAAGTACCACGCCTGGGTCGCCGCCGAGAACCTGCTCGGGCGCGAGGCAGAGGCGATCGCCGAGGACCTCGGCCCGCCGCGGGTCACCTTCACCGACCCCCAGGTCGCCGCCGCCGGCAAGACCCTCGCCCAGGCACGGGAGGCCGGCATCGACGCCCGCGCGATCGACGTCCCCACCGACGCCACCCCAGGCGCCAGCTTCCAGGGCAGGGAAACCGGTGGCACCTCGCGGATCGTCGTCGACCAGGCCAAGGGAACGATCGTCGGCGCCACCTTCACCGGCTTCGAGACCGCCGACTTCCTCCAGGCAGCGACCTTCGCCATCGTCGCCGAGATCCCCATCTCAAAACTAAGGCACGCAGTCGCCCCCTATCCGTCCCGCAGCGAGATCTGGCTAAAGCTGATCGAGAAGTACGAAAGCGATTGACGGAGCCGGAAGAGGGGTTCGCCGGACCCTCCCCGCTGTTGTCCGGCGAACCCCTCTTCCGGCTCCCTACACAGTCGACCGAGACTTCAGCTCGTCCAGCATCTCCTGCGGGAACCCCGCAACCTGGTCGAGGTCGTCGACCGACCGGAAGCCGCCAAGCCGCTCGCGATGGGCGAGCAGCCGGGTTGCCTGCGTCACCGAGAGGTTCTCTTCGCGCAGCTGCTCGAAGGTGACCGTGTTGAGATTGATCTGGCCGCCGCCCTGGGGCGCGCCGCCGGGGGTTCCGAAGCCCGCCGGCTCGACGGGAGCGGGCGGGGGGGTCGGCGGTTCGAAGGACGCCGCGGGAGGCGGCGGGGGCGTCGGCGGTTGGAAGGATTCGGCCGGGGGCGGAGGCGTCGACGGGAAGGGCTCGGCCGGGGCCGGCGGGGGCGTCGGCGGGGCGTAGGACTGCTGTGGCTCGGGCGCCGGCGGCGGCGGGGTCGGCGGCGCGTACTGCTCGGCCGGAGGCGGCGGCGCCTGGAAAGACCCCGACTCCGCCGGCGAGGGCGCCGGGGGCGCTCCGCCCTGCGCCGCCTGCACCGCCGACTGCTCGGCTTCTTCGGCGCGGCGCTCGGCCTCGCGGGCCCGCTCTTCGGCTTCGGCGACGCTGCGGCGCATCGCCTCGAGGCGCTGGTCTTTGGCCGCCTCTTCGGCCCGGCGCTGCTCCAGCCGTTTCGCCTCGGCGGCCCGCTCTTCGGCGGCTTTGGTCCGCTCTTCGATCTGGCGCAGGCGCTCCTCGGCTTCTTTCATCTCGCGCTCGCGAGCCGCCCGTTCTTCCTCGAGCTTCTGCTCCGCGCCGCGCAGGTCGACCGGCGGCGCCGGGACCGCCTGCGGGCCGGTCGGCTGCACGTCCTGGATCGGCGGGGGGCCGCCGGGGGGTGCGCCCGCCGGCTGCTGGAGCCCTTCGGCGGCCTGCAGGCGCCGCTCGGCCTCGGCGCCGATCCGCTGCTGCTCGCTGCGGACTTCGGAGACCTTGTCGCGTACCCGCCGTTCGGCGGCGGCGGGGTCGTAGTCCCCGGGCGCCGGCGTCCCACCGGGCACCGGGGGCGGCGGCACCGGGGGCAGCGTCGAGAGCCCGCCGGCCGGCTGCTGCACGGTCGTCTGCTCCTCCCAGGGAGCCATCTGACCCGACGGCGGCACCTGCCCGCCGGTCTGAGCTTCGGCGACCGCGCGTTCGTTCGCAGCGCGCGCCTCGGCCAATCGCTGCTCGGCCAGCGCCGCCTCGCGCTTCTTCCTCCTCCCCAGCTTGATGCCGAAGAGGCTCATCTCCGTGAAGCCCTTCTTGCCGGACTGCGGTTCGCCCGCCGGAGCGGAAGCGGCCCCGGGCACCGCGGCGGCGGGAGCCGAAACCGGCTGGCCCTTCTTCGCCGCCTTGCGCCGCGCCTTCTCTTCCTTGCGCCGCTGCAGCTCGGCTTTGCGCGCCTCGCGCATCTGCGCCCGTTTCGCGCGCTGCTCGTCGCGCAGGCGCTGCTTGCGCTGCTTCGGCGACTCGCCGGCGGGGGCCGCTGCCGCGCCCGGCAGGGGCGGCGTCGCTGCTCCGGGCGGGGGGACCGACTGGCCGGGAGGCGCGGACGGCGGGGGCGCGGCCGGGCCCGGGGCGACGGGCGGCACCGCGGCGATCTCCGCGGTCTGGGCGGTCGCCGGCCGAGTGCCTGGTGCAGGGGGCGCAACCGCGAAAGGAGGCGCACCAGCTGGAGGTGCCGCGGCGGGGACTGCGGCGGCAGGTGGCGCCCCGGGCGTATGCGTCGCAGCGGCGGGCTGGACGCCCTGCGCCGCCTGCTTCTGCTGCTTCTGCTTCGCCCGGCGCTGGGTGACGCGGACGATCAGCAGCAGGACCAGGATCGCGACCAGGAGCGCGCCGACGAAGTAGGCGGTGTGGTCGCTGACGTAGTTGCTCGCCTTTTCCGGGAAGGACTCGGCGTTGGCCTCCGCGGGAGCGGCCATCACGACCGCGATGATCCCAGCGACGGCGGCGGGGAAGCTCTTCCTAATCCGCATTGACGTGAATCCTCCCATCTGGTTCTGCAGTTTCAACCTCAACGCATCCTTCCCTTGAATTCCCGCTCCACGTCTCGGCGAACGTCGCGCTCGGCGATCTCGCGCCGCCGGTCGCGACCCTCCTTGTTTCGCGCCAGGGCCAGCTCCACCTTTGCACGCGGGCCTTTGAAATAGATCCTGGTCGGGATCAGGGTTAGACCTTTTTGAGCGGTTTTACCCACCAGCCGCTCGATCTCCTCCTTGTGCAAGAGCAGCTTGCGCGGCCGCTCGGCGTCATGCGCGTCCACCGTCGCGAACTCGTACGGCGGGATATGCAGCTTGCGAAGCCAAACCTCGCCGTCCTCGACGACGGCATACGCATCGGTCATCTGGGCTTTCCCGCCGCGCAGCGCCTTCACCTCCGAGCCCCGCAGGACGATCCCCGCCTCCATCTTCTCGACCAGCTCGAACTTGTGGCGAGCGCGGCGGTTGGTGACGACGTCGCCCGAGGCGGGCTCCCTTTTCTTCTTCGGCTCCTTGCTCATCCGGACGACTCCCCGGCAAGCTCGAGCTCGGCGCGACCCCGCGGCGGATCGACGCCCGCCACCCGGACGGATATCGGATCGCCGAGGTTGAAGCGTCCGCCGGATCCGCGGCCGACCAGCGCCACCTCGGCGCGGTCGAGCTCGTAGCGGTCGCCGGGCAGGCGCCGCGCCGGCAGCATCCCCTCGTAGACGTCCCCGAGCTCGCCCCGGAAGGAGACGAAGGCGGCGGAGCGGATCACGCCGGAGATCTCGCCCTCGAAGACCGCGTCGAGCCCGCGCTCCCCCAGCTCGCGTTCGAGCAGGTAGGCAGCGCAAACGTCGTCGGCGGCACGCTCGATCTGCGCCGACTCGCGCTCCCGGGCCGAGGAGTCGGCGGCGGCGTCGCGGGCCTGCGCCAGGGTCGGCGCCTCCTCCCCCTCGCCGAGCAGCGCCAGCAGCGCCCGGTGGCAGACCAGGTCGGGGTAGCGGCGGATCGGCGAGGTGAAGTGGCAGTAGGCGGGCGAGCCGAGGCCGGCGTGGCCGATGTTCCGCTCGCTGTAGTAGGCCTGCTTGAGGGACCGGAGCACGAGGGAGGTATACGCCTCGCGGCCGTGCCCGCGTCGCTCGGCCTCCCCTCGCACCAGCCGGGCCGCCTCGGCCGCGACCCGGCCCGCCTCGCGCGGCGCCAGCCCGCCTCGCAGCGGCGGCGTCGGCACCCCGAGCGCGGCGAGCTGCTCGAGCAGGCGCTCGATCCGCGCCGCGTCGGGCTGGGCGTGGACGCGGTAGATCGCCGGCACCCGCTCGCGCTCCAGCAGCTCGGCGACCTGCTCGTTGGTGAGGATCATCAGCCGCTCGATCAGCCGGTGCGCCTCGGTCTGGGCGACGCCGTGGGCGCGCAGCACGTTGCCCTCGGCGTCGAACTCGAACTCGGGCTCGAAGGACTCGACGTCGAGCGAGGTGGTGCCGCGATGCTCGCCGAGGCCGGCGGCGACCTCGCGGGCGGCGGCGAGCGGTTCGGCGACCACTCCCAGCGGCTGTTGCCGGCCGGCGAAGATCTCGTCCAGCTCGTCGTAGTTCAGACGCGCGTCGGAGCGGATCCGGCTGCGGTAGAAGCGCGCCCGCCGCACCTCCATCCCCGCGTCGAGCTCGATCTCGGTCGTCACCGCCAGCCGCTCGACGCCCGGCGCCAGGCTGCAGGCCTCGGAGCTGAGCCCGTGCGGCAGCATCGGCTCGACCGCGCCGGGCACGTAGGTGCTGTTGCCGCGCCGCCGCGCCTCCTGGTCGAGCAGCGAGCCCGGCTTGACGTGGGCGGCGACGTCGGCGATGTGGATCCAGACGCGCGCACCCTCTCCCTCGCGCTGGGCGGATACCGCGTCGTCGAAGTCCCGCGCGGTGGCCGGGTCGACCGTGAAGGTCGCAAGCGCGGTGAGGTCCCGGAGCGCGCCGCTTTCCCGCTCCGCCCACTTGGCCGCTTCTCGCGCTTCCCCCTCGACCGTCGGCCGGAAGCCGCGAAACCCCAGCTCTTCCTTCAGCAGCTCCTCGACCGCCGCCCGCGCCGCCCGCCCTCCATCGTTTCCACCCTTTTGCCCCCTATAGGGGCCACTACCCTGGAAACGATCGTCTCGGTGGCCCGCTTTGCGCCGGCTGCGACGGTGCGGCGCCCCGGCGCGGCTGCGGTCTCGCCGCCCCCTCCCCCGCCCGGGCATCAGCCGACCTGGCCGGCGAGGACGCCGAGCGCGCGTTGCTTCGCCTCATCGACCGGCGTCACCGGGTCGTCCTGCGCTTTCACTTCCGGGTGGATGCCATGGCTCTGCGCCAGGTTCACCCCCTGCGGCGTGAAGAACTCGCCGACCGAGAGCTTGAGGGCGCCGCCGTTGGCGAGGTTCTGCTCCTCCTGGAAGAGGCCCTTTCCATAGGTGCGGGTGCCGACCACGGTCGAGCCGGCGTCGTCGGCGAGCGCCGCGGCGAGGATCTCGGCCGCCGAAGCGGTGCCCCCATCGACCAGCACCACGACCGGCAGGTGCGAGATCGGGTCGCCGGGGGTCTTGTGGACGCTGTCGCCCTGGGTCCGCGATTTGGTCGTGACCACGATTTCGCCCTTGGGCAGGAAGACGTTGGCGCTCAGGACCGCCTCGTCGAGCAGGCCGCCGGGGTTGTGGCGCAGATCGAGGACGATCCCCTGGGCGCCTTCCCTTTCGACCTTCCCGACCGCCTTGGCGAGCTGGGCGTGGGCGGCTTCGCTGAAGCTCAGCATGCGGACGTAGCCGAGCTTCTTGCCCTTGACCGTCTTGACGGCGCCGCTGAGGTTCGGCAGCTCCACCTCGGCCCGGGTGATCGTCAGCTGCTTCACCTTGCCGCTCTTGCCGTCGCGGACGCCGAGCCTCACCCGCGTCCCTTCGGGGCCAGTCACCTCGGCGCGGACTTCGGCGGTGTCGTGGCCGGCGATCGATTTCCCCTCGACCGAGACGATCGTGTCCCCGGCTTCGAGGCCGGCTTTTTCGGCGGGCGAGCCGTGGAACACCTTGGCGATTTCCGCTCCGTGCTTTACCGGCTGAATCACGACGCCGATCCCGGAGAAGCGCCCTTCGATCTCCTGGTTGAAGCTTTCGAGGCTTTCCGGGGAGAAGTATTCGGAGTAGTGGTCCTCCCCGTTGCTTTTCCGCAGCTGGCGGACCATCCCCTGCAGCGAGGCGTTGCTGAGCTCGGCGCCGCCGACCGGGCGGTAGTAGTTGTCCTCGATCGCTTCCGCCGCTTCGGCGCTGAGGCCGCCGGTTTCGGCGACGAAGACCTCGCGCAGCGGTTCGGGCAGGTCGCGCGGGTGGCCCCCGAGGTAGAGCCCGGCGGCGAGGAAGGCCGCCAGCGCGACGGCGAAGGCCGCGGCCCAGCGCCCGCTCACGCCATCCTCAGACCCTGAGGAAGCGCCGCAGGGTGACGCCGGAGCCGATCGTCGAGACGACGATCGAGGCGGCGAAGAGGATCGCGATCAGCGCCGGGAAGCCCAGGGTCGAGTTGTTCTGCGCCGCGAGGACGCCGATCGAGTTGCTGAGCGGGTCGACGATCGTGATCTTGCCGAGCCACAGGATGAGTATGGCTATGAGCCCGCCGGCGAAGCCGACGACCACGCCCTCGATCATGAACGGCCAGCGGATGAACCAGCGGGTCGCGCCGACCAGGCGCATCACCTCGACCTCGCGGCGGCGGGTGTAGATCGATAGCCGGATCGTGTTGCCGATCAGCATCAGCGAGGCGAGTACCAGCAGCGCCGTGATCACGGTGAGGACGATCTTCAGCGCGCTCGTCACCTGCTCGATCTTCGCCGCCGACTGCTGACGGTCGAATTCGTTGCTGATGATCGGCGAGATCGCCTTGCCCTTGGCGCCATCCGGGAAGACCGCTTCGCGGATCGCCGGCAGGTTGGAGGCGTCGTCGGCCTTGACTTCGAGGCTGTTGGGGAGCGGGTTGGAGTGCAGCTCTTCGACGATCGTCTTGTCCTTGAGTTCGCCTTCGAGCGTCTTCAGCGCCTCCCCCTTGCTGACGAAGGTGACTTCGGCGGCGTGCGGGATCGCTTCCAGCTTCTGTTTCGTCGCGGCGATTTCCGCTTTGGTGGCGTCGTCGTAGAGCGCGTACTGGACGTTGAGCTGGTCGCGGACTTCTTCGCTCTTGCCCTGGGCGGTCTGGAAGATCGGGATCAGCATCCCCAGCAGGACGACGGTGACGACCGTGGTCACGATCGCCGCCAGCGACGGCGCTCCGTTGCGCTTCAGCGCGCGCAGGGCCTCCTGGAAGAAGAAGACGACGCGGCCCATCAGCCCAGGTTCTCGTGGTCGGAGTGCCCGTTGGTCAGCGGCTCGCCCTCGGCGCCGACGCCCATCTCGGCCCGCATCCGCAGGCCGAATTCCGTCGTCGACTCCTCCGTGTAGCCGCCGGAGACCTCGTCGCGGACGACGCGGCCCTCATACAGCTCGACGACGCGCCGCTGCATGTTGTCAACCATCTCGCGGTCGTGGGTGACGACGACGACGGTCGTGCCGGTCTTGTTGATCCGGTAGAGCAGCTGCATGATCCCGATCGAGGTGACCGGGTCGAGGTTTCCGCTCGGCTCGTCGGCCAGCAGCAGCGGCGGGTGGTTGACGAAGGCGCGGGCGACCGAGACGCGCTGCTGCTCGCCGCCGGAGAGCTGGTCGGGGTAGCTGTGGAGCTTGGTCGAGAGGCCGACCAGGCGCAGCGTCGCCGGCACCTGCTCGCGGATTTCGGCGCGGCTGGCGCCGATCACCTGCAGCGCGTAGGCGACGTTGTCGTAGACGGTGCGGTTGGGCAGCAGCTTGAAGTCCTGGAAGACGGTGCCGATGTTGCGCCGCAGCTGCGGGATCTTCTTCTCCGGCAGCTTGCCGATGTCCCGCCCGGCGATCTTCACCGAGCCTTCGGTCGCGGTCAGCTCGCGGATAAGCATCTTGATCAGCGTCGACTTGCCGCAACCGGTCGGGCCGACGAGGAAGACGAACTCACCGCGACCGATCCCCAGCGAGATCCGGTCGAGCGCCATGTGGCCGCCGGGGTAGACCTTGGTGACGTCGCTCAGCTCGATGATCGGCGCGCGGCGGCCGCGCGGGCGCCGCGGCTCCGGGGTGCCGCCTCTGTTCTTCTTCGATCTACGCATGCGGGAGGTGCCTTCTGCGATGACAGGGTGGCTCCTGCGGGTGCTCGACCCTGCAAGATCGCGCCCACGCAGGCGATCTTTCACCCTTAGGCGGTGTCGTAAATCGCGTCGTCGAGCCGCGCCCGGGCGGCGGCGCGCCGCTTCTCGCGAGCGGCGAGGTGACGGCGTTCGCTGCTGCGGCGGCTGACGCCGAGTCGGTAGACGAAGAGGATCGCGATCGGGACCGCGGTGACGACCGCGAAGCCGAGGAAGAGCAGCGAGCCGGTGTCGCTGCCGGCGCCGAGGGCGTGGAAGAGGCCGAGGACGTAGACGACGATCGTCGCCCGGTGGGCCGAGCGCCAGAGCTTGGGGCCGATCTGCTTGCGCAGGTAGAAGCTGAGGCCGAGCATGAAGGCCATATAGGCGGCGATCACGCCGATCCCGTTCCAGAAGCGGTTGAGGCTGAGGACGAAGGGGACCGCCACCCCGGCCACTCCCGGTTTCAGCCAGGGGTCGGCGAAGACGGCGACGACGTGGATGCCGATCGCGACCAGGGCGGCGAGCGCGGTCTGCTCGTGCAGCGCCCGCATCGTCTTCGCGAAGCCCGGTTTGCGCACGGGCTTGCTTGCCATCGTCAGCCCGAGGAAGACGGAGGCGGTGACCAGGACGAAGGCGACCATCGCCGAGCTGCGGCTGACGATCCACCAGCCCTGGGTCGAGAGCGTGTGCGGAATCGCTTCGATCACGAGCTCGAGGTGACGACCGGCGGCACTTCTTCGACTTCGGGTTCGACGTATTCGGGTTCGGGTTCGACGTATTCGGGTTCCGGCACCCGTTCGACATAGCCGACGCCCGGCACGTATTCGAGCACCGCTTCTTCGGGTTCGCTCACCGGTTCTTCGGATTCCACCGGTTCGCTCACCGGTTCTTCCGGTTCGGTTGCCGCTTCGGTCTTCGTTTCAGCCGGCGCCGGCCGTGCCTTCGCGTTCGCCTGCGCCTTCGCCTTCGTGCTCGCGTTGGCGCTGAGCTCGAAGGTGAGGACGACGAAGAGGACGGCGAAAAGAGACAGCGAGCCGATGACGACTGCGCGGGGGCGCGGAGTGGTCATACCCCGAGGATTCGGCAGGTCCCTAAATCCTCCCTGAACGGCAGGGAGATTTTGCCAAGGCTTTACCTATGGACGAGAGGGGCGACCTATGTCGGCTATTTCGACATAAGTCGCCGCGCCCGGCGCAGCGCGATCAGGGAAAGACCGTCTCGCCGGTCTCCTGGTCGACGACCGAGATCGCTACCGCGGGGCAGGCTTCGGCCGCCTCCATGATCAGGTCGTCGGGGCCGGTGCCGATCACGACCGCGGTGTCGTCGAGCCGGAAGACCTGCGGGGCGATCTCGACGCAGTCGCCGTGGGCGCTGCACTCGTCGGGGTCCACTACGGGCACGTAGGTCATGCCGGTACCTCCTCCTTCTCCAGGGCGGCGCGGTGGCCGGCCTCGATTCGCTTGCGAAGAGCTGGGATCGCCCGTGGGCGCCCGACGGTGAGGCCGGCGACGGGGACGCCCTCACGGGTGAGGACGGCTTCGAAGTCGCGCGAGGCGGGGTCGCCTTCGACCAGCACCGAGTCCGCCAGGTGGGGGTGGCCGACCGACTGGACGCGGACCCCGTACTGGTCGCTCCAGAAGCTCGGCAGCGGCGGCGTCCCAGCCTCCTCGCCGAGCATCGCCTTGGCCGCGGCTGCGCCCTGCCAGGCGGCCGCGTCCCAGTGCTCGGTCCTGGCGTGGACTCCGAAGCGCGGGTCGAAGGGAATCGAGGCGTCGCCGGCGGCGAAGACGTCGGGCAGGGCCGTGCGGCCGTGTACGTCGACCTCGACCCCCCTCTCGCCCAGGCCGCTGCCCTGCAGCCACCCGGTCGCCGGGGCCGTCCCGATCCCGGCCACGACTACGTCGCACTCGATCGCGGTGCCGTCGGCGAGCAGCAGCCGCTCTACGCGGTCGCCGCCATGGGCGCCTTCGAGCATCGCCCCGGCCAGCAGGCGGGCGCCCTCCTCTTGATGCAGATCTGCGAACCAGCGTCCGAGCTCGGCGCCGAGGATCGGCGCCAGCGGCACCTCCATCGCCTCGACGATGGTCACCTCAGCGCCGAGCCCGAGCGCCGTCGCCGCTACCTCCTGCCCGATGAACCCGGCGCCGACGATCGCCAGCCTCACCCCCCGGGCCAGTTCGGCTCTGAGGCGACGCGCGTCGGCGAGGGAACGGAGGTAGTGGACGTTTTCGAAGCCCTCGAGGAAGGGCAGGCGGCGCGGGGAGCCGCCGCTGGCGACGAGCAGCTTGCCGTAAGGGATCGGCTCCCCTTCGGCGAGGAAGACCAGCTGGGCTCCGGGCTCGAGGCCCGCGGCCCGCGCGCTTAGCACCAGCTCGACCGCGTTCTCCTCGTACCAGCCGGCGGGCCGGAAGGCGACGCTGGCCTCCTCGGCCGTCCCGGCCAGGACCGCCTTCGAGAGCGGCGGGCGATCGTAGGGCGGCTCGCTCTCCGCGCAGAGGATCCGCACCGGACCCCCATAGCCGCGGCGCCGCAGCGTCTCGGCGCAGCGCTGCCCGGCGAGCCCGCCGCCGACGATCACCACTCCTGCTTCTTCCCAGCGCTGCTTCATCACGCCTCCTCCAGGACGGGGGTCGGGACATGCGCCCGCCGTTCGGCGGGCAGCGCCCGCTGCGGCCGCGGCCGCGCCGCCCGCCGGGCCTGCTTCTTGGCCCGCTCGGACAGCACGCGGTAGACGAAGAGGCCGCCGATCACCGGCGTCGTCAGCAGCACCCACCAGCGGAACCAGACCGCGGTGGCGTCGGTGCCGGCGCCGAGCGCATGGACCAGGCCGAGCAGGTAGACGACGACCGTGGCCCGGTGCGCCTTGCGCCAGAGCCTGGCGCCGATCCGGCGGCGGACGTAGTAGCTGAGGCCGAGCAGCGCGGCGAGGTAGCCGCCGATGATGCCGAGGCCGGTGAAGGCGGTCTTGAAGCTCATCGCGAAGGGGACGGCGACGCCGGTGATCCCTGGGTGCAGCCAGGGATCACCGAGCAGGGCGATGCCGTGGACGGCGATCGCGACCAGCCCGGCGAGCGCCGTCTGCTCGTGGATCGCCATCAGCTTCTTCGAGAGGCCCGGGCGGCGCATCACCTTGCCCGCCATCGCCAGCCCGAGGAAGACCGAGACCGTGACCAGGACCAGCGCGACGAGGCCCGAGGCGCGGCTGGCCAGCCACCAGCCGTGCGACTGGATGACTTCGGCGGCGCCGGCGGCGCCGCTGGAAGAGGTGACGACGGCGGCGCTCATCGCGACACCTCCGGCAGCCGGATCCGCGGCGCCACCGCCAGCGGTCCGATCAGCTCGACGCGGCCGCTGTCGTGGATCAGCAGGCCGCCGCGCCCGCCGAGGATCTCGCGTCCGCGCTCGGGCCCGGAGAGCAGCGCCGCCTTGGAGAGCGTCTCGGCTTCCAGCGCCGTGTCGCCGAGGGCGGTGGCGCCGACCAGGCCGGTCCAGGCCGGCTCGCCGGTCGCCGGGTCGAGCAGGTGGTGCGCGTAGCGCCCCTGCTCGTCGCGCCAGATCCGCACGTTGATGCCGGAGGTGGCGACGCCGCCGGAGCCGAGCCGCAGGACGTGGGCGCGGCCGCCGGTGATCGGGTGTTCGACGAAGACCTCGTAGGGGTGGACGAGAGCGTCGGCGCCGCCGATCCGGATGTCGCCGCCGCAGTCGACGATGAAGCGCGAGTATCCGCGCAGGCCGGCGGCGACCATGTCGGCGGCGAGGCCCTTGCCGGTGCCGCCGGTGTCGAAGCGCAAGCCGGGCGGACGGGCGATCTCCCCCGCCTCGTCGTCGACCTCGAAGCCGCGCCAGCGCTGCTCGGGCCGCGGGTCGGCCGGCCGCCGCGGCGGCGCGTCGGCCAGCGCCTCGGCGAGCGGCAGCCCGTCCATCCCGGCGCGGGAGGCGACGTATCCCGCCTCCTCGATCTCGCCGACCAGGGTCGGGTCGACGAGGCCGCCGCTGCGCTCGGCAGCGAAGAGGCCGGCCTCGACGGCGCGGCGCAGCAGCTCCGAGGCCGGGACCCGCTCGCGCGGGTCGGCGTTCAGCCGGCAGAGCTCGCTGGTCGGCTTGAAGCGCGAGAGCGCGGCGTCGAAGTCCTCGACGAAGCGCCGGCCCTGCTCGGCCGCCGCCGCCGCCTGCGGCATCCCCGGGCCGGGCTCGCCGATCAGCAGCCGCACGTGGCTGCCCATCGCGTCGAAGGTGAGGTCGTGTTCGCTCATCAGGAGGCTCCCGTCACCACCGCTGCGCCCGAGGAGTAGGAGGAGCTGCTGACCGGGCCGCTGCTGACGGTGTTCTGGCCGGGGGACGGGACGATCGTCGTCACGACGCGACGTTTGATCACCTTGCGCACCTGGATCGCCTGGGCGGTCGGCCGGCTCGCCGCCTGTTCGACCGAGAAGCGGTAGGTGAGGAAGGCGAAGAGCGCCGCGAAGAGCAGGATCGATCCCCAGAAGACGAGGATCGCCGGCGGGCGCTTCGAGCGGGCAGGCTCAGTCATCGCCGCCGCCTCCGCCGTCGTCGCCCGGCTCGCCGCCACCGCCGCCGCTGGAGCCAGTGCTGACGGGAGCGCTACCGCCACCGCCACCGCCGCCGCTCGCGGTGGTGGTCACCGGGGTGCCGGCGCCGCCGCCGCCCGAGCCGGCGCCGCTGGGCTGCGTCGTGACCGGAGCGCTGCCCGAGCCGCCGGAGTGGTGCGAGCCGCCGCCGCTGGTGTGGGTCGCGACGGGGGCACTGCCCGAGCCCGTGGGGGCCGCGGAGGCGCCGCTGCTCGAAGTGCTGACCGGCGAAGAGGAGTAGGACCCGGAGGCCGAGCCCGAAGACGACGCCCCGGTCGTGGCGCTGCCGTAGGAGCCGCCCGAGGCGGCGTAGACGCCGGCGGCGCTGCCCCCGCCGATCGGGGGGTGTTTCGGCTTCGCGTGCTTGGTGACGTGGATCGTGCGCCGGATCACCTTGGTGTGGACGGCAGGTTTGTCTGCCACCGGCTTGCTCGGCGCCTTGTTTCCCTGGCTCAGGGCCAGCCCGCCCAGCCCTCCGAGGAGGACGACGGTGGCCCCGGTCGCGACTTTGGTCTTGGCGTTCTTCACGTGTTCCCCCTGTTGGCAGCTTGCCTGCGCAGTGTGCGCCGGCCCCCTTCAAGCGCCGTAAAGCAGCCGGTAAAGCCCTGGCAAAACCTGCGTTTTGCAGAGCGCAGGTGCCGGAGCAGGCCCTACAGTTGATCCATGTCCAGCCAGTCGCCAGGCGGTCGGATCCTCGTCGTCGAGGACGAGGAATCGATCTCCCAGCCCTTCGCCGAGGCGCTGCGGCGGGCCGGCTTCGAAGCCGTCGTCACCGGCACCGCCGCCGGGGCGATCGCGCTCGCCGAATCGGAGGAACCGGACCTGGTGATGCTCGACCTGGCGCTCCCCGACGGCGACGGGCGGGACGTCTGCCGCGAGCTGCGCCGCAACTCCGACGTGCCGATCGTGATGCTGACCGCCCGCGGGACCGAGATGGACAAGATCGTCGGCCTCGAGCTCGGCGCCGACGACTACGTGGTCAAGCCCTTCAGCGCCGCCGAGGTGATCTCCCGCATCCGCGCCGTGCTGCGCCGCAGCGCCCCGCGCGAGAACGGCTCGCGCGCCGAGGCGCAGAAGCCGGTCAAGATCGGCGAGGTCGAGCTCGACCCAGCTTCGCGGATCGCCCGCCTCGGCGGCGAGGAGCTGGAGCTCTCGCGCAAGGAGTTCGACCTGCTGGCGATGCTGATGCGCAACGGCGGCCGCGTCGTCAAGCGCGAGGACCTGATGTCGGAGGTGTGGGACACCAACTGGTTCGGCTCGACCAAGACGCTCGACGTCCACGTCGGCTGGCTGCGGCGCAAGCTAGGCGACGACCCCGCCGATCCCACCTACATCGAGACGGTCCGCGGCGTCGGCTTCCGCTTCGCCGCGCCGGAGGACGGGGAAAAGTAAGCCTCCGGGCGACTCTCCTGCTCGCGCTGGCCTACGTCCTGCTGCTGGCGCTGATCGCCTTCGGCGTGCCGCTGGCGCTGAGCCTGCGCGACCGCGTCGACACCGAGGTGAAGAGCCAGGCGCGCAGCCAGGCCGAGGTCGTGGCGAGCAGCGCGATCGAGTTCGTCGACCCGCCGCGGCCGGCGCCGCTGCACCGGATCGCCGAGAAATCCGCCCAGAGCGTGCGCGGCCGGGTGATCGTCGTCGACGCCAAGGGCAACCTGCTCGCCGATTCGGCCGGGACCCGGCTGGGCCGCAGCTACGACGACCGGCCGGAGGTCGAATCGGCGCTCGAAGGCCAGGGCGAGCAGATCACCCGCTCCAGCGAAACCCTCGGCGAAGAAATCCTCGCCACCTCGGTGCCGATCCTCGAGCGCGGCCGCACGATCGGGGCGGTGCGGGTCACGCAGAGCATCGACGCCGTGCACAAGGCGGTGAAGACCTCGATCCTCGACATCGCCGCCCTCGCCGGCGTCGTGCTCCTGCTCGGGATCGTCGCGGGCGCCCTGATCGCCCAGCAGATCGCGCGTCCGATCCGCCGCCTCGACGGCGCCGCCCGCCGCGTCGCCCACGGCGAGCTCGACACCAGCGTCGCCGTCGAGGGCAGCACCGAGCAGCGCTCCCTCGCCCGCGCCTTCAACGAGATGACCCAGCGGATCAAGCGGCTGCTGCGCGTCCAGCAGGACTTCGTCGCCGACGCGTCCCACCAGCTGCGGACGCCGCTGACGGGGCTGCGGCTGCGGCTCGAGAACCTGGCCGAACGGTTCCGCGGCGACGCCCCGGTCGAGCGCGAGCTCGGCGCCGCGATGAGCGAGATAGACCGCCTCTCGCTGATCGTCGACGAGCTGCTGATCCTCAGCCGCGCCGGCGAGCACGAACTGCCGGGCGAACGGGTCGACCTGCATGGGCTGGCCGCGCGGGCGGCCGACCGCTGGCGGGCGGCGGCCGAGGACCGCGGGATCGAGCTCGAGGTCGGCTCAGGCGGCGCGGCGGCGGAGGGCTGGTGCGCAGTGCCCGACCTCGAGCGCTCGCTCGACTCGCTGGTCGAGAACGCACTCACCTACTCTCCCGCCGGGACCACGGTGCGGCTCGAGGCCGCCCCCGGCCGCATCGCCGTGCTCGACGAAGGACCGGGGCTGGCGCCCGGCGAGGAGGAGGCGGTCTTCGAGCGCTTCAGCCGCGGCAGCGCCGGCCGGCGGGGGGCGAAGGGAACCGGCCTCGGCCTGGCGATCGCCCGCGAGCTGACCCGGCAGTGGGGCGGCGACGTCCGCCTGCGCAACCGCGACGGCGGCGGGTTGGCGGCGGCGATCGAGCTGACCCCGGCGGAGGTGCGCTCGTGAGCCTCCCGGCGACGGCGAAGTGGGTCCTGCTCGCGCTGGCCGGCCTGGCGATCGCGATCGGCGTCGCGATCGCCGCCGCCAACCTCACCAGCCAGCAGATCGGCATCGCCTCCGAATCGGTCTCGGCCGGCGATGCCCTGGCGCCCGCCCTTCACGTCCCCGGCAAGAAGGGACATCGGGGCGAGCACGGCGGCAGCGAAGCACCGCCGCCGGAAGAACCGACGACGGCCCCGGTCGAAACCTCGCCGGGCCGCGCCGAAGAAATCCCGCCGGCCGAAGCAGCCCCGCCGCCCGAAGAAGCGAGCGAACCTCCCTCCGAAGGCGGGGGCGACCACGAAGGTGGCGGCGGCGGAGGCCGCGACGGCGACGACTGAGTCGAATGAAGCTCCCCTCTTCTGTTCCTATTGGCCGCTATGCAAGCGAAAGGAACAGAAGACCTACACGGCGACGGGCTCTTGCGAGCGGTGGCGGGTGGGCAGGCTGCGCGGGTGGGCGTCCACCTGGGTGACCGGCAGGTCGATCGCCCGCCGCAATCGCGCCGGCAGGCTCAGCGCCAGCCAGCGGGAGACCTTGCGCGGCAGGACCGAGACGACGACCGCGTCGAACTCGCGGGCGTGGAGGACGTCGCCGACCGCGGCGAAGGGGTCGGGGTCGCCGACGATCACCTCGTCGAGCTGCAGTCCCGCCTGGCGCAGCCGGGTGGCGGCGCGGTCGGCGCGGGCGACAGCCTCCGAGAAGCCCGCCTTCATGTCGGCCGCCCAGGCCAGCCCCTGGGGAACGGCCGGCACCAGCAGGGTGAAGCCGGCGGGCGAACGGCCGGCCCGCTCCCGCAGGGCGGCGATCAACTGCGGCGAGTCGGCGGTCCGGTTGGCGACCACCAGGATCCTCTGCCTATCTGAAGTCACGCTCAGTCCTCCTCCGTCAAGTTGATTCCGCCGCCGCCGCTGGCGCGGGTCACGATCGCCGCCCGCTTTTCGTGCAGGGCGACGTTCTGCGAGCTCGGCAGCGTCGCCGCGCCGCTGGCGCCGGTGACGACCGCCGAATGGCCGCTCGTGCTCGCCACCTGCGTGGCCGCCGGCATCCCGGGGTTGCTCCCCAGCGCCACCCCGCCGAGGGCCGCCAGGCCGACGACGGTGGCGCCTGCCGCGATCTTGGCTCTGCGGTTGGTCATGGTCATTCCTTTCCGAGGGGTACGGAGACAGCTTGCTCCTGGTTCGGCAAAGGAAGCGAAAAGCGGCCTAAAAGCCGGGTGAAAATCTCGCGGGCGCTGAAAGGCGCTAGCCGATCGCGACCATGCGCTCGATCGGGATGCGAGCGCGCTCGGCGATCTGCGGCGGGACGCTGACCTCGAACTTCATCTCCTGCAGCGAGTCGCGGAGCTTCGGCAGGGTGATCATCTTCATGTACCTGCAGAAGGCCATCCGGTTGGCCTCGATCAGGTGGGCGCGGGGCGCCGCCTGCTGGAGCGGGTAGAGCATGCCGTTCTCGGTGGCGACGATGAACTCGCCGTCGGGGTGCTCTTCGACGTGGCGCCGCATCCCGGAGGTGGAGAGCATGTGGACGCCCTCGGGGTCGATGTCGCCGGCGGCGACGTACTCCATCGCCTGGGTCGAGCAGCCGCACTCGGGGTGGATCAGGAACTCGGCGTCGGGGTGTTCCTCGCGGGTGCGGGCGATGTCGAGCGGTTTGATCCCGGCGTGGACGTGGCACTCGCCGTCCCAGATGTGGAAGAGGCCGCGGCGCTCGGGCTCGTCGACGAGGCCGGTCTCGCGCTCGACGAAGGCGCCCAGCCACATGTCGGGGCCGAAGAGGATCTCCGTGTCCGGGCCGTGCTCGGCCCAGATGTGTTCGACGACCTGGACCGCGTTGGAGGAGGTGCAGCAGTAGTCGGTCTCCGCCTTCACCTCAGCCGAGGTGTTGACGTACATCACCACTAGGGCGCCGGGGTGCTCGGCCTTCCAGGTGCGCAGCTGGTCGGCGGTGATCGAGTCGGCGAGCGAGCAGCCGGCGTCGAGGTCGGGGATCAGCACCGTCTTCTGCGGCGAGAGGATCGAGGCGGTCTCGGCCATGAAGTGGACGCCGCAGAAGGCGATCGCCTCGGCGTCGGTCTCGGCGGCCCGGCGCGAGAGCCCGAGCGAGTCGCCGAGGTAGTGGGCGACGTCCTGGACCTCGGGCAGCTGGTAGTTGTGGGCGAGGATGACGGCGTTGCGCTGCTCGGCGAGCGCGCGGACCTCGTCGCTGATCTCAGCGATCTCCCCCGGGCTCAGCTCCGGGCCGAAAGTCGGTTGGATCGTCGGGAGCTCCTGCATGAGCCCTTCCTTTCCTGATGTTCGCCGGCGGGATTGGATCCGGACCGGTCGAATGAACGTAGACAGAGTCTAAAGGAGCGGGTGCGCCGACCGTAGGCGCTTTTGCAAACCACTGGT
>DASTTQ010000076.1:0-14496 GCA_035760065.1 Solirubrobacterales bacterium | reverse complement strand
TGTCCCTCTCCAGACACCCCTCGCTATGGCTCGGGGTTGAGTGTCTGGAGAGGGACACCCGACCCTCCGGCTACCGCCCCGGCAGCTCGGAGAGAGCGGCGTGGACTCGTAGGGTCAGTTGGCGGTGTGCCTCGACGTTGGTGCTGCGGTCGGTCTGGACCTCGATCAGGCCGGTGCCGGCTGCCAGTGCCTGCGGTAGGTCGGCGAGAGACTGCAGGCGGCGGTGGGGGAGGTCGAACAGTGCTGCTGCCTTGGCGGTGTCGACGCCGCGGGGGGTGCCGAGGAGCACTTCGAACTCGTCGCCGGGCATCGCCGCCTCTTGCGGCAGGAAGTGGAAGATGCCGCCGCCGTTGTTGTCGATGACGACGATGCGGACGGGGGTGGAGACCTCGCGGAGGGCGGCGAGGGCGCCGATGTCGTGGAGGAGGCCGAGGTCTCCGACGACGATCGTGGTGGGGCGGCCGCTGGCGTGGGCGGCGCCGATGCCGGAGGAGACCAGGCCGTCGATGCCGTTGGCGCCGCGGTTGGAGAGGAAGAGGGCATCGGTGCTTGACGGGGTGAGAAAGGTCTCCTGATCCCGGATCGGCATCGAGGAGCTGGTGTAGACGAGGTCGCCGTCGCGATGGGCCGCGCCGAGGGCGCGGTGGAGCGCGGGCTCGGTGATCTCGCCTTGATCGGCAAGCTCCCGGTCGAGCACGTCCTGAGCCGCCTTCTCGGCATTGAGCCAGCGGTCCGGCAATGGCCGTTCGCGGCCCTCCAGCCCTTCCAGCCGCGCCGCCCAACCCGAGGCAAGCTCGGTCGGGTCGGCGCGGAGGACGGCTGCCGCTCGGTTGGTCGGCTCGTTCCAGCCGCCGTAGGGGTCGACCACGATCTGGTCGGCGCCGCTCTCACTCAGCCACGCCCGCAGCGGCTTGCTGGTCGGCATCTCGCCGAAGCGGAGGATCAGCTCGGGCGTCACCGAGCGGGCGAAGTGCTCATCGCGCAGCAGCAGGTCGTAGGCGGCGACGACGTGCGAGCGGTCGTGGGGCCCGCAGCGCAGCTGCGAGGTGGGGTCGGCGAGGATCGGGAAGCCGGAGACTCGCGCCAGGTCGGCGAGCGGCTCGCGCAGCTCGGGGTCGAGCTGGCGGCCGGCGACGATCACGCCGGAGATCGCGTCGCCGATGTGGCCGGCCATCTCGTCGAGCAGGAAGACCGACGGCTCGAGGCCGATCCTGGTCACCGCCGTCAGCGGTCGCTGGTCCCGGCCCTCAAGCGCCAGCGGGTCGGTGGCGGTCACCGCACCCTCGACGGGCACCGGTGCCAGCGGCTCGCGCCAGGGGAGGTTGAGGTGGACGGGACCGGGGCGGACCTCGCCACGCGAGGCGGCGAGCGCCCGGCAGGCGACCGAGCGGTAGTGGAGCAATCCGCTGTCGTCGGCCCCGTGGGTGCCGACTTCGCAGAACCAGCGCACCGAGGAGCCGAAGGTCTTGATCTGGTCGATCGTCTGCCCTGCCCCGATCCCGCGCAGCTCCGGCGGCCGGTCGGCGCTCAGCACCAGCAGCGGGACCGCCGATTCGTCGGCCTCGCAGACCGCCGGGTGGTAGTTGGCGAGCGCGGTGCCCGAAGTGCAGAGGAGCGCAGCCGGCTCGCCGCTGGCCTGCGCCGCTCCGAGGGCGAAGAACCCCGCCGAGCGCTCGTCGACGATCACACTCACCTCGATCTCCGGCTGCCGCCACAGCGCCACCGCGAGCGGCGTCGAGCGCGAGCCAGGAGAGATCACCGCGAGGCGCAATCCCCCACGTGCGAGCTCCTCGGCAAAGGCCGAAGCGAGGGCGGTGTTGGCGTTGGTGGGGTCCATCGGAGGGGGCGTGTCGACTTTGGTGCCCATATGGGCGCATAAAGCGACACGGGCAGGCTAAATGCGGTGCGCCTGAAGCGCCTCCTCGTCGATCTCGACCCCGAGGCCGGGGCCGGGAGGGAGGTGGAGCATCCCGTCCCGCAGCTCGCACTCGACGGAGGCGATCGTCTCGGCGAAGAGTCGCTGCGTCGCCAGTCCGTGCGCCAGCTCCAGCCGTTCGGGGTGGCCGGTCTCGGCGAGGCTCCGCGCCACCTGCGCCCCGGCCGCGATCCCCACGGGACCGTCCAAGGCGCTGGTGATGTAGGCGGGAAGGACGTCGGCGATCGCCAGCGCCGCTTCGGGCCCGCCGACCTTGGAGAGCTTGATCCCGGTGCAGGCGCAGGCGCCGAGCGCCGCCGCCCGCTCGGCCTCCTCGAGCGAAGCCACGCTCTCGTCGGCGGCAAGCGGGATCGAGGTGGACGCCGCGAGCTCCGCCATCTCTTCGAGCCCCGCGACCGGCTGCTCGGCGAGCTCGATCCCAAGCGGCTCCAGCTCCGCCAGCGTCCGCTTGGCCGTCTTCAGGTCCCAAGCCTCGTTCACGTCCACCCGAATCCGCGCCTCAGGCCCCACCGCCTCCCGAACCGCCCGCACCTGCTCGACATCACCCACGCGAGTCTGTGAAAAAGGTTGCTCTACGCCCTTTTTCACAGACTCGGCCCCGAGCTTGAGCTTGAACGTGGTGAATCCGTCGGCCGCCCACCTTTCGGCCTGGGCGGCGACCTCGCTCGCACTGCCCGCCACCAGCGTCGCGTTGCAAGGAACGGCTTCGTCGCTCCCCTCACCGTCCTCGGCCACCCTCCTACCCAGCAAATCCGCCCGCGCCGTCGTCACCGCACAGAGCGCTGGCTCCGACAGTCCCTCGGTCGTCTGTCTCTCCGCCCACGCCTCAAGCTCCCGGACCACCTCCGCCAACCCAATCCCGCCCCGCAGCGCCAGCGGCACAGCTTCGCCCAGCCCGACGACGCCGTCCGGATCCCTGACCCGCAACAGCACCATCTCCCGTCGCCGCAGCACCCCGCGCGCGGTGACGTACGGCTCCTTGAACGGGAGCGCGTAGGGGATGACCTCTGCCGAGGCGAATCGCACCCTTCAACCCTTGCAGAGGCGTACGCGCTCAGGCGGAGATCAGCAGCCCCGCCGTCACCAGCAGGCTGAAGATCCCCAGAAGTGCGCCGGTTGCCGCCAGGACGCCATTGAGCGCCGGTCCGTCCCGCCGCTCGGCCAGGGTCCGGTAGGGCCTCACCGCCAGCGGGGCCGCCAGGAGGCCGATCAGCGGCAGCATGCTGGATTCGCCGGCGACCAGGGCGACCGGCAGCGTGACGAAGGCGCCGAGCACCAGCAGCCCGTAGAGCCGCACCGCCGCCTCCCGCCCGACCCGCACCGCCAGCGTGTTCTTGCCGGCGCGCCGGTCGGTCTCGACGTCGCGGACGTTGTTGACGACGATGATCGCGGTGGCGAGGAAGCCGATCGAGATCGAGAGCCCGAGCGGCAGCGCGTCGAGGTGCTCGAGCTGCACGTAGTAGGAGCCGTTGACGGCGACGAGGCCGAAGAAGAGGAAGACGAAGACCTCGCCGAAACCGGCGTAGCCGTAGGGGCGCGGCCCGCCGGTGTAGAGGACGCCGGCGGCGATCGAGAGGACGCCGATCAGGAGGATCACCGGCCCGGCCACGGCGGTCAGGTAGATGCCGCAGAGGACGGCGACGCCGAAGGCGATCCAGGTCGCCCTCATCACCCGCTGCGGGGCGATCATTCCGCTGGCGGTGACCCGCACCGGACCGAGCCGGTCGGCGGTGTCGGCGCCGCGCTTGGCGTCGGAGTAGTCGTTGGCGAGGTTGGTCCCGATCTGGATGAAGATCGAGCCGACCAGCGCCGCGAAGAACGCCCCCCAGCGCGGCAGGTGCCCGAGCCACTGCACCGCCGCCGCCGTCCCGACCAGCACCGGCGCGATCGCCGCGGGCAGGGTCCGCGGCCGCGCCGCCATCAGCCAGATCCTCATGCCTACGCCCGCCTCGGGAACTTGGAGAAGTCCGGCTGGCGTTTTTCCTTGAACGCCTCGCGCCCCTCGGCCGCCTCGTCTGAGCCGTAGAAGAGGAGGTTGGCGTCGTGCGCCAGCTGCTGGATGCCGGCGTAGCCGTCCTCGTGGGCATTGAAGCTTGCCTTGACCAGGCGCAGCGCGAAGGGGGAGAGGGCGAGCATCTCGCGGCACCAGGCGACCGTCTCCCGTTCGAGGTCGGCGAGCGGCACAACCGCGTTGACCAGGCCCATCTCGCGGGCCTCCTCGGCGTCGTACTGGCGGCAGAGCATCCAGAACTCCTTCGCCTTCTTGGTCCCGACCAGGTCGCGCAGCAGCGAGGCGCCGTAGCCGCCGTCCCAGGACCCGACCCGCGGCCCGGTCTGGCCGAAGACCGCGTTGTCGGCGGCGATCGTCAGGTCGCAGCAGAGGTGGAGGATATGGCCGCCGCCGATCGCGTAGCCGGCGACCATCGCCACCACCGGCTTCGGCAGTCGCCGCATCTGGACCTGCAGGTCGGTGACGTGGAAGCGGCCGACCGCGGCGCCCTCGGGCATGTAGCCGGTGCTGCCGCGGACGGTCTGGTCGCCGCCCGAGCAGAAGGCCCGCCCGCCGGCCCCGGTGAGGACGACGACGCCGACCTCAGGATCCTCTCGCGCCAGCTCCAGCGCCCGGGAGACCTCGATCAGCGTCTGCGGCCGGAAGGCGTTGAGCATCTCGGGGCGGTCGATCGTGACCTTGGCGACCGCGCCGCCGGTCTCGTAGCGGACGTCCTCGTAGTCGCCGGAGCCGGACGACCACTCGATCGGGGCGTAGAGCTCCTCCTCGGAGGGGGCTCCTTTGTGGCGTTTGGGCATGATGGGCACGATATCCCGATGAAGCTCGACGACTGGCTCTCGCAGAGATCGCAGAGCTGTCCGGACCGGACGGCCCTCCTCGCCGACGGCGCCGAGATGACCTACGCGGAGCTGGAGGCCGAGGCGACCTGGGTCGCGCGCCGCCTCGCCGCGATGGGTGTCCGCCGCGGCTCGACCGCTGCCCTGACCATGCACCCCCGCCGCGAGCAGGTGGTCCTCCTGCACGGGCTGCTCAAGGTGGGGGCGGCGCTGCTGCCGCTCGGACCGCGCCTGACCGCCGCCGAGCGGGAGGCGATCGTCGCCGCCGAGGAGCCGATCGTCGACCTCGACGACCCCGGCCAGCTGACCCAGACCGAGGCCGACCTGCCGCTGCTCGGCGAGCACGACATGGACGACATCTGCTGCCGCGTCCTCACCAGCGGCAGCACCGGCGACCCGAAGCCGGTCGCCCTCAGCTACGGCAACTTCCTCTGGAACGCGGTCGGCTCGGGCTTCAACGTCGGCGTCCTGCCCGAGGACCGCTGGCTCTGCTGCGTGCCGCTCAGCCACATCGCCGGCCTCGGGATCGTCATGCGCTCGGTCATCTACGGGACGACCGCCGTCGTCCACGACGGCTTCGACGTCGACCGGGTGGGGGAGGCGCTGGATCGCGACGGGATCACCATCGTTTCCCTGGTGACGACCATGCTGACCCGGCTGCTGGAGGCCGGGGTGGACCTCTCGGGCCCGCGGGCGATCCTCATCGGCGGCGGACCGGTGCCGGAGGAGCCCCTGGAAGAGGCGATCGCCAGGGGCGCGACCGTGGTCCAGACCTACGGGCTGACCGAGACCTGCTCGCAGGTGACGACCCTGGCGCCGGCCGACGCCAGGCGCAAGCTCGGCTCGGCCGGGCGGCCGCTGCTGACCACGCACCTGCGGATCCGCGACGGCGAGATCCTGATCCAGGGGCCGACGGTGGCGCCCGGGGCGGCCGACGCCGACGGCTGGCTCCATACCGGCGACCTCGGCCACATCGACGAGGAAGGCTTCCTCTACGTCGACGACCGGATCGACGACATGATCGTCACCGGCGGCGAGAACGTCGTCCCCTCCGAGGTCGAGGAGGTGCTGCTGCGCCATCCCGAGGTCGCCGACGCGGCGGTGATCGGCCGCGAGGACCCGGAGTGGCAGCAGGCGGTCACGGCCGTCGTCGTGCTGGCGAGCGGCTCGGAAGCGACCCCGGACGAGCTGCGCCGCCACTGCTCCGAGTCGCTGGCCGGGTTCAAAGTGCCGAAGCGGGTCGAGCTCGCCTCGGCGCTGCCGCGCACGCCCTCCGGGAAGCTGATGCGCAGAGCGCTGCGCTGAACGGGCGTTGCGCCGCCGCGGAGGGGCACCCGGTAGCCTGCCGCGTCATGCGAACCGACGACATCTTCACCGACAAGGACGCCGACCTGGGCAAGCTCGACGGCAAGACCGTCGCCATCCTCGGCTACGGCTCGCAGGGTCATGCCCACGCCCTCAACCTCAAGGACTCCGGCGTCGATGTGGTCGTCGGCCTGCGGCCGGACTCCTCCAGCCGCGCCAAAGCCGAAGGCGCCGGGCTCGAGGTGCTCGACGTCGCCGAAGCCGCCAGCCGGGGTGACCTGGTGATGGTCCTGCTTCCCGACGAGCGACAGGCCCAGGTCTGGCGCGAGGAGATCGCCGACGGGATCGCGCCCGGCAACCTGCTGCTCTTCGCCCACGGCTTCGCGATCCACTTCGGCGAGATCGAGCCGCCGCCCGGCGTCGACGTCGGCATGGTCGCGCCGAAGGGCCCGGGTCACCTGGTCCGCCGCCAGTACGAGGAAGGCAGCGGCGTCCCCTGCCTGATGGCGGTCCACCAGGACGCCACCGGCGCCGCCCATGACCTCGTCCTCGCGTATGCCTCCGGGATCGGCGGCGGCCGCGCGGCGGTGATCGAGACGACCTTCAAGGACGAGTGCGAGACCGACCTCTTCGGCGAGCAGGCGGTCCTCTGCGGCGGAGCTTCGGAGCTCGTCCGCGCCGGTTACGAGACCCTGGTCGAGGCAGGCTACGACCCCCGCCTCGCCTACTTCGAGTGCCTCCACGAGCTGAAGCTGATCGCCGACCTGATGTACGAAAAGGGCATCCAGGGCATGCGCCACTCGATCTCCAACACCGCCGAGTACGGCGACATGACCCGCGGCAAGCGCGTGATCGGCGACGAGTCCCGCGCGGCGATGAAGCAGATCCTCGCCGAGATCCAGTCGGGCGAGTTCGCCAGGGAGTGGATCGGCGAGAACCGGGCCGGCGGCGAGAGCTTCGACCGCATGCGCAGCGAGGCGGCCGGGCACGAAATCGAGGAGGTCGGCCACGACCTCCGCGATCTCATGCCCTGGATCGACCAGGGATTCAAAGACACCAAGTAGTCCCAGGGGTCCTGAGACCGGCGCATTTCGGTGTCGTCGTTCGGTCACGTGCAGAGCACGATCCCTCTCTCCTCCTTGAACTGCTTGTTCCCAGGACCCCTGGTTGGTTCATGATCAGGCGCCGGGCTTGCGCGTGTTGACCGCGACCTCCTCGGCGGCCTCGCGGATCTTGAAGGCCACCACGATCAGCTCCAGCCAGAGGCGGGTGATGATCAGGTAGATCAAGGCTCCTATCGGAGCGAGGATCAGCAGCAGGACCCCGGTGCCAGCGTTTTCGGCGAAGCCGGCGATGATCACCGCCAGTGCGCCGAGCGCGAGCACGACCATCGCGATGACGTAGAGGAAGCGGATCAGGCTTGGCGTGATCAGGTGGTCGAATCTGGTGTCCATCAGGGCTTCGAAGAAGCCGCCGGGGCGCTGGCTCTGCGAGGGCGGCTGTGCGGGTGGCGTTGGCTGGGCCGGGGACTCCATCGTCTTTCTCCTCCCGGAAGTGACGTATAGATGCGCTTGCGAGCCTAACCTCGTCCCCGGCGGTCGCCTAGGGGCTCTGCTCGATAACTTGTCGAGCCGGATGGCGCCCGAGACGACCCTGCAGATTCCCGCCGAGATCAAGCCCGCCGACGGCCGCTTCGGCTGCGGGCCCTCGAAGGTCCGTCCCGCGGCTCTGGAGCGCCTCGCCGAGCGCTCCGACCTGATGGGGACCTCGCACCGCCAGGCGCCGGTGCGCGACCTGGTGCGGGAGGTGCGGACCGGCCTCGGCGAGCTCCTCTCGCTGCCCGACGGCTACGAGATCGCCCTCGGCAACGGCGGCGCCACCGCCTTCTGGGAGGCGGCCGCCGCCTGGCTCGTGCGCCAGCGGTCGCTCCACCTCGTCTACGGCGAGTTCTCCTCGAAGTTCGCCAAGGCGACCGCCGCTGCGCCCTTCCTCGGAGACCCGATCCTGGTCGAGGCCGAGCCGGGCAACGCCCCGCGGCCGCGCGCCGACGCCGCCGCCGATGCGATCGCCTGGGCCCACAACGAGACTTCGACCGGCGTGATGGTCCCGGTCCGGCGGCCCGAGGGCGCGGCCGAGTCGCTGGTGCTGATCGACGCCACCTCCGGCGCCGGCGGCCTTCCGGTCGACCTCGAGCAGTGCGACGCCTACTACTTCGCCCCGCAGAAGGGCTTCGCCTCCGACGGCGGCCTCTGGCTCGCCGCCCTCAGCCCGGAGGCGATCGCCCGGATCGAGGAGCTCGACGGCGCCGGCGACCGCTGGCAGCCCGCCTTCCTCTCGCTGCAGACGGCGCTCGAGAACTCGCGCAAGGAGCAGACCTACAACACGCCGGCGCTGGCGACCCTGCTGCTGCTGAACGACCAGGTGCAGTGGATGCTGGAGCTCGGTGGCCTAGCCGGCTGCGTCGAGCGCACCTCCGACTCCTCCGGCCGCCTCTACTGCTGGGCCGAGCGCAGCGATTACGCAACCCCCTTCGTCGCCGATCCGGCGAAGCGCTCGCTGGTCGTGGGCACGATCGACTTCGACGAGTCCGTCGACGCCCCCGCTCTGGCGAAGGCGCTGCGCGCCAACGGGATCGTCGACGTCGAGCCCTACCGCAAGCTCGGCCGAAACCAGCTGCGGATCGGGATGTTCCCCGCGGTCGACCCGGATGATGTCGAGGCCCTGACCGCCTGCATCGACTGGGTCGTCGAGAACGTGGACGGCGTCAGAGCGGCATGAGGGTCCTGGTCAAGGAGAAGATCGCCGACTCCGGCGTCGAGCTGCTGCGCTCGCAGTTCGACGTCGACCTCGGCCTCGAGATGTCCGACGAGGAGCTGCGCGAGCGGATCGGCGACTACGACGCGATCCTGATCCGCTCGGCGACGAAGATGACGCCGGAGCTGATCGACCTCGCCGGCAACCTGAAGGTGATCGGCCGCGCCGGCACCGGCGTCGACAACGTCGACATCCCGGCCGCGACCCGCCGGGGGATCATCGTCGCCAACGCGCCGGAATCGAACTCGGTCGCCGCCGCCGAGCACACCTTGGCGCTGGCGCTGGCGCTCTTTCGCAACGTGCCCCAGGCCCACGGCACGCTGGTCGAGGGCCGCTGGGACCGGGCCAAGTTCAAGGGCTCCGAGCTCTACGGCAAGACGCTCGGGGTGATCGGCTTCGGCCGCATCGGCCAGCTCGTCGCCAAGCGCGCCCAGAGCTTCGACATGGAGGTGATCGCCTTCGACAAGTTCGTTTCCGCCGAGCGCTTCCGCGACCTCGGCGTCGAGGGTGCCGACAACATCGAGCAGCTGCTCGGCCGGGCCGACCTGGTCACGCTGCACACGCCGAAGACCCCGGAAACGACGGGGATGATCAACGCCGAGACGATCGCGGCGATGAAGGACGGCGCCCGCCTGGTCAACTGCGCCCGCGGCGAGCTCGTCGACCTCGACGCGCTGACCGCGGGCCTGGAGTCGGGCAAGCTGGCCGGCGCCGCCCTCGACGTCTTCCCCGAGGAGCCCTTCACCGAGCACCCGATCTTCGCCCGCGGCGACGTCGTGGTCACGCCGCACCTGGGCGCCTCGACCGCCGAGGCGCAGGACCGCGCCGGGGTCGTCACCGCCGAGCAGGTGACCGCGGCGCTTACCGGCGGCGTCGTCACGAACGCGGTCAACATCGCCGCCGTGCGGCCCGAGGCGATGGAGGCGCTGGCGCCGTTCGTCCCGCTCTGCGAAAAGCTCGGCCGCCTCGCCCAGGGGCTCGGCAGCGGCTCGATCGATCGGGTCAGCGCCGAATTCCGCGGCCGCATCGCTTCCCACGACACTCGCCTGCTGGGCATCGCCGTCCTCGCCGGGATCCTCTCCGGCCACACCGAGGAGCCCGTCAACCTCGTCAACGCGCCGCAGATGGGGGAGGAGCGCGGGATCGAGCTCTCCGAGACCACGGACGCCAGCGCCGAGGATTTCACCGAGCTGGTCCGCGTCCGCGTCGCCACCGCCGAGGGCGAGGTCGAGGTCGCCGGGACCAGCGTCGGCCCGCGCCACGAGCCCTACCTCGTCTCCGCCTGGGGCGAGAGCTTCTACCTGCCCTTCGCCGAGCACATCACGGTCTTCCGCTACGCCGATCGGCCGGGGATGATCGGCCGGGTCGGCACGGTCTTCGGCGAGGAGGGGGTCAACATCGTCTCCGCCGCCGTCGGCGCCGAAAGCGGCGGCGAGCGCGCGGTGATGGCGCTGACCACCGACGCCCCGGTCCGCCAGGAGACGATCGAGAGGATCCTCGGCCTCGAGGGCTTCGCCCACGGGCGCTCGGTCGACCTCTGACCCGAGCGATTCTCCGCGCTGTCCAGCGCAACGTGTGGCAAACCCGGTTGTTCGTATGGGAGGGTGCTCGTCACCCGCCCGGGATCTGATGAAGAAGTTCGTCCTCATCGCATCGATGCTCTTCGCGGGCGTCCTCGTCTCGCCGGCCCATGCGGAACCCGGCCCGCTGACGCTGCTCCTCACCGGCAGCTCCAAGGGCGATTCGTTCCGCATCTCGCTCAGCCCGGACGGTCGCGAATATCTGATCTTCTCCGCCGCGCCGCTCGAAGCGGGCGGCGACCTCTGCTCGCATCCCGAAGAAAGACCGGACGAACTGGCCTGCAACGCTCCGGCGATCTCGGGCTTCGAAGTGAACGCAGGTGGAGGCTCGGACTCGGTGACCTTCACCACCGACATCCCGGTGCCGGTGACGATTCGCGGCGGTCCGGGAGGCGATCGCCTGAGCGGTGGGGCGGGCTCCGACAAGCTGATCGGGGGGCCGGATCGCGACGTGCTCTTCGGTCGCGGCGGGGACGACTGGCTGCTCGGTGGGTCAGGCGACGACGCGCTCCTCGGCGGTCAGGGCAACGATCAGCTTCACGGAGGATCCGGGGAAGACAGGCTGATCGGCGGCCCCGGGCAGAACACGCTGATTCAGTAGGACCTAGGCAGGTTCGCGCGCCGGCTCGTGACGGCCGAAGGCCCTGCCGCCGACGAAACCGATCGCGACCAGGAGCCCGATCAGAGAGAGCAGCGCGTCGAGGCGGAACCCTGCCCGCAGACCGTCGACGAAGGGCGGCATCGACGACGAGAAGACGGCGGTGGTCAGGCCCAGCCCGATCGAGCCGCCGGCGATCTGGAACATGTAGACGATGCCTCCGGCGAGGCTGGTGTGCGCTTCGTCGACCGAGGTGACGCCGGCGGTCGTGGCGGTGGGGATGAAGCTGCCGGCGCCGATGCCGAGGACGACCATGCCGGGGATCAGCGCCGCGTAGCCGGACCCTTCGTCGAGCAACGAGAAGAGGAACGGGCCGAGGGCGATCAGGGCGGCCCCGATCACCGCCAGCTTCTTCGCTCCCAGCCGGTCGTAGAGAGGGCCGGCGGCGAAGGAGGCGAGGGCGAAGACGGCGAGGAAGGGCAGCATCCCGACGCCGGCTTCCAGCGGCGAATAGCCGAGGTGCTTCTGCATGAACTGCGGCAGGTAGAGGAGGGCGGCGAAGAAGGTCGCCGCCATGAAGAGGACGGCGATGCAGGAGGCGGTGAAGCTCTCGTTGCGCATCACGGCGCGGGGGATGAGGGCGTGGCTGCCGGCGCGGCGCTCGATCGGCAGGAAGGAGGCGACCCCGATCGCGGCGACGGCGAAGAGGCCGATCACTTTCGGGTCGCCCCAGCCCCAGTCGTCTATCTGGTCGAGGGCGATCAGGAGCGAGACGAGGCCGACCGAGAGGGCCGTGATGCCGGCGTAGTCGATCCGCCGCTCGCGGCTCTCGGGCTCCCTGACGTGGACAAGGACGTAGGTGACGGCGACCGCGAAGGCGGCGATCGGTACGTTGAGGAAGAAGATCCAGCGCCAGCTCAGCTCCTGGGTGAGGACGCCGCCGAGCAGCGGCCCGACGGCGTTGCCGAGACCGGCGGCCCCGATGATGATCCCGCCGGCGAGGCCGGCCTTCTCTTCGGGCAGGATCGCGTAGGTCATCCCCAGGATCGCCGGCCACATCAGCGCCCCGCCGATCCCCATCAGCGTCCGCGCGAAGATCAGCCAGGTCTCCGTCTGGGCGGCTCCGCCGAGCGCCGACATCGAGGCGAAGATCGCGCTGCCGAGGAAGAAGGCGTTGCGTCGGCCGAACATGTCGGCGAGGCGGCCGCCGGTGACGATCATCACGCCGAAGGTCAGCGCATAGGCGTTGATCACCCACTGGATCGTGTTGACGTTGGTGTGGAAGTCGCCCTCCATCGTCGGCAGGGCGACGTTGACCGCGGTGAAGTCGTTGGCGATCACGACCACGGCCATCCCCATCGCGAAGAGGGCGAGCCAGTTGGTGCGGGCGGGCGATTCGGTGCGTGCCGGGCTTGCGATTCGCGCAGCCTACGTTAAGGTTCGGAGCCGAATGGAGCACCGGCTCGACAGCCTTGCGCTACTCCTTCTCCTCCCCCTCCGGGGGGAATAGCGCTGGGCGGCGCGATAGCCGCGAGAGACAAAGGCCATTCGAATTCAAGAGAGAAGGAGAGGTCCGATGGGACCGCAAACCGACAGTAAGAACGACGCGAACCGCGTCCACATCTTCGACACCACGCTGAGGGATGGCGAGCAGTCGCCCGGCATCTCGCTGAACACCGCCGAGAAGGTCGAGATCGCCCAGCAGCTCGCGCGGCTGGGGGTCGACGTGATCGAGGCCGGCTTCCCGATCACCTCGCCCGGCGACTTCGAGGCGGTCCAGGAGATCTCGCGCAAGGTCGAGGGGCCGGTGATCTGCGGCCTCGCCCGCACCCACAAGGCCGACATCGACGCCGCCTGGGGGGCGATCAAGGAGGCGGCGCGGCCGCGCATCCACACCTTCATCTCGACCTCCGACATCCACATCGAGCACCAGCTGCAGACCGACCGCGAGGACGTCAAGGGGCAGGCACGGGCGGCGGTGGCGCTGGCCAAGTCCTACTGCGAGGACGTCGAGTTCTCGCCGATGGACGCGACCCGCGCCGACATCGAGTTCACCGCCGAAGTCTGTACGATCGCGGTCGAGGAGGGCGCGACCGTCGTCAACATCCCCGACACCGTCGGCTACACGACCCCCGAGGAGTACGCCGACTACTTCCGGCGCCTGTACGAGCTGGTGCCGGCGCTGCGCGAGGTGGAGACGTCGGTCCACTGCCACGACGACCTGGGGCTGGCGGTCGCCAACTCCTACGCCGGGGTGTTGGCGGGGGCGCGGCAGGTCGAGTGCGCGGTCAACGGGATCGGGGAGCGGGCCGGCAACTGCTCGCTGGAGGAGATCGCGATGCTGATCGGGGTTCGCGAGGACGTCCACGGCCTCTGGACCGGGATCAACACGAGGGAGATCGTCCGCACCAGCCGCATGGTCAGTCGCCTGACCGGCTACTCGGTGCAGCCGAACAAGGCCGTGGTCGGGCGCAACGCCTTCGCGCATGAGTCCGGGATCCACCAGGACGGCGTGCTGAAGGAGCGGAGCACCTACGAGATCATGGACGCGACCGAAGTCGGCCTGGAGTCGAACTCGATCGTGCTCGGCAAGCACTCCGGGCGCCATGCGCTGCGCGACGCCCTGGAGCAGCTGGGCTTCAAGGTCGAGGGCAACGCGCTGAACGCCGCCTTCAAGGCGTTCAAGGAGGTCGCCGACCGCAAGAAGCAGGTGACCGCACTCGACCTGGAGGCGATCGTCTCCGACGAGATGCGCGAGCGCTCCGACGCCCACGAGCTGGCCTGGTTCGAAGTCGAGGCCGGCAGCCGCAGGCCGCCGTTGGCGAAAGTCGCCGTCACGCGCCCCTCGGGCGAGGAGTCGGTCGGCGAAGCGAGCGGCGACGGGCCCGTCGACGCGATCTTCCACGCGATCCAGGCCGCGGTGCAGACCGAGTGCGAGCTGGTCGAGTACAAGGTCGAGGCGGTGACCGGGGGAGAGGACGCGCTCGGCGAAGTCACCGTCCAGCTGCGAGCGGCCGGGCGCCTGGCCACGGGTCAGGGCGTGGCGACGGACATCCTCGAGGCGAGCGCCCGCGCGTACGTCCGCGCGATCTCGAATGCTCTGGAAGGCGCGGCGACGCGCGAGGCCGAGGCGGCGACCGCCGGGGCCGTGGTCGAGCGGACCCCTGGGCCTTAGGGCTCGGGCCGGGCTGGCAGTCCTCGCAGGAGCAACCTCGACCGGATCAACCTCCCCTTTCAGGTGAGGGAGGCTGATCCGGTTAGCGCCTGAGGTGGATGTCACGCTTCCGTCACACAGAGCGGTCCGAATCGCCCCACCGTGCGCGCCACACGCGCGCTCCTCCTCGGCAGGATCGGGGGATGCCCACCGAGTCCGTCGGAGAGTCCGATATACGGACACTGAGACAGACTCGCCGGGA
>DASTTQ010000075.1:0-6595 GCA_035760065.1 Solirubrobacterales bacterium | reverse complement strand
GCGGTTGAGTGTCTGGAGGGCGTACCCCGCCCCCTCCTCGACACGCATAGCTATTTAGACTCGCGGCGTGGACGCCGGCCAGCGGAAGAAGCTTGAGGAGACGACTCGTTACGACCCTTCGGAGGTGGAGGGGCGGATCTTCGGGGAGTGGATGGACGGGGGGTACTTCCATCCTGAGGCCGAGGGGACGGCGGGGGAGAACTTCTCGGTGGCGATCCCGCCGCCGAACGTGACCGGGGCGCTGCACATGGGCCATGCGCTGAACGGCTCGATGCAGGACGCGCTGGTGCGGTTGAACCGGATGCGGGGGCGGAACACGCTGTGGATCCTCGGCACCGACCACGCCGGGATCGCCACCCAGGCGGTGGTCGAGAAGGAGCTGCGCAAGGAAGGGAAGACGCGCCACGACCTCGGTCGCGAGGCCTTCGTCGAGCGGGTCTGGGAGTGGAAAGGCGAGTACGGCTCGCGGATCGTCGAGCAGTACAAGCGGCTCGGCGCCTCCTGCGACTACGAGCGCGAGCGCTTCACCCTCGACGAGGGCTACGTCCGCGCCGTCCACCACGTCTTCAAGAGGTTGTTCGACAAGGGCTACATCTACCGCGACAACTACATGGTCAACTGGGACCCCGGCTCGCACTCGGCGATCTCCGACCTAGAGGTCGAGAACCGCGAGGTCGAGGACGTCCTCTACTCGATCGACTACCCGGTCGAGGGCTCCGACCGGGTGCTGACCGTCGCCACCGTGCGTCCGGAAACGATGCTGGCCGACACCGCCGTCGCCGTGAACCCCGACGACGAGCGCTACCGCGACCTCGTCGGCAAGTTCTGCGTCCTGCCGCTGGTCGGGCGGAAGCTGCCGATCATCGCCGACGGGCACGTCGACGTCGAGTTCGGCACCGGGGCGTTGAAGATCACCCCCGGCCACGACCCCAACGACTTCGAGATCGGTCGCAGGCACGGCCTCGAGGAGGTCGGCGTGATCGGCCCCGACGGCCGCATGACCGCGGAGGCGGGCGAGTTCGCCGGCATGACCGCGGCCGAGGCACAGGAGGCGGTGGTCGAGGCGCTGCGGGAAGAGGGTCGGCTCCGGGCCGAAGAGCCGTACACCCACTCGGTCCCCTTCTCGCACCGCTCCGGCGAGCGGATCGAGCCGCTGATCTCGCTGCAGTGGTTCTGCCGCATGGACGAGCTGGCACAGCCGGCGATCGAGGTGGTCGAACGCGACGAGGTGCGGATCGCGCCGCCGCAGTGGAAGCGCGTCTACCTCGACTGGATGCGCGAGATCCGCCCCTGGTGCATCTCGCGCCAGCTCTGGTGGGGCCACCGGCTCCCGGTCTGGTACTGCGACGCCTGCGAGGAGGTGATCGTCGCCGAGCACGAGCCCGAGCGCTGCGGCGAGTGCGGCGGCGAGCTGCGCCAGGAGGAGGACGTGCTCGACACCTGGTTCAGCTCGGCGCTCTGGCCCTTCGCCACCTTCGGCTGGCCCGACGACAGCCCCGAGCTGCGCGCCTTCTACCCGACCAGCTTCCTGACCACGGCGCGGGAGATCCTCTTCCTCTGGGTGGCGCGGATGATCATGATGGGGGTCGAGTTCGCCGACGACGTGCCGTTCCGCGACGTCTACGTCCACTCGGTGATCCAGGCCCGCGACGGCCGCCGGATGTCGAAGAGCCTCGGGACCGGGATCGACCCGCTGGACGAGATCGACGTCCATGGCGCCGACGCGCTGCGCTTCGGCCTGCTGGCGATGTCCTCGACCCAGGACGTGCGTTTCTCGGACGCCAAGGTGCAGCAGGGTCGCGACCTCGCCAACAAGCTCTGGAACGCGAGCCGCCTGATCCTGCTGAACGCGGCCGAGGTCGCGCCGGCGCCGCGGCCGACCCGTGTCGAGGACCGCTGGCTGCTCTCCCGCCTGGAGCGGACGATCGCCTCGGTGACCGGGAAGCTCGAGACCTACGACTTCGCCCACGCGGTCCAGGAGGACTACTCGTTCTTCTGGCGCGACCTCTGCGACTGGTACCTGGAGATCGTCAAGCCGCGCCTCTACGACGGCGAGGAGGACGTTTCGGCGACGCTGCTCTACGCGCTCGAGCGGGTGCTGGCGCTGCTGCACCCGACGATGCCGTTCGTCACCGAGGAGGTCTGGGGGTATCACCCCGCGCGGCGGGGGCATCTCGCCGTGCACGTGTTCCCGAGCGCCGACGAGTCGCTCTTCGACGAGGCCGCCGAGCGCGACGTCGAGAGCGGCATCCACCTCACCCAGCGCCTGCGCGCCTGGCGCGACCTCGCCGGCGTGCCGGTGGGGGCGACGCTGCCGGCGGTGATCGACGGCGTCGAGCCGCCGGACTTCGTCGCCCGCCTCTCCCGCTTCGAGTTCGACGGGGTGGGAACGGAGCCGGTCGCCTCGATCGGGCCGGTCCGCGTCCTCGACTCGGATCAGCTCGACGCCGCCGCCGTCGCCGAGCGGCTGGAGAAGCGCCGCGAAGAACTGCGCGCCGAGGTCGAGCGCGGCGAGCGCAAGCTCGGCAACGAGGGGTTCGTCGCCAAGGCGCCGGCCGAGGTGGTCGAGGAGGAGAGGGGCAAGCTCGAGCGCTACCGCAACGAACTCGAGGAGCTGGCCTAAGCGTTGGTGCGCCTCCCAGACGGCAGCGGACGCGAAGCGGAGCAGCCGTCGCCTGATGATTATCTCGATTCGCTGGAGCCGGTCGGCTGGCGACTCGGGCTCGAGCGGATGCGCAAGCTGACCGCGGCGCTCGGCTTCCCCCAGCACCGATTCGCCTCGATCCACGTCGTCGGCACCAACGGCAAGTCCTCGGTGACGCGGATGACCGCGGCGCTGCTGGAGGCGCACGGCCTCAGCGCGGGCTCCTGCGTCTCGCCGCATGCCGACCGCTGGGCGGAGCGGACCCTCGTCCACGGCGAGGAGGCAACGCCGGAGGCCTGGGCGAAGGCGGTCGAGCAGGTGGCGAGGGCGGCGGAGGGGGTCAACCTGACTCTCGAGGAGGGGGACGCGGTGACCCAGTTCGAGGCGGCCACGGCGGCGGGCTTCGTCGTCCTGGCCAAGGCGCGGGTGCAGGCGGCGGTGGTCGAGGCGGGCCTCGGCGGGCGCCTGGATGCGACCAACACGATCCCCTCGAAGGTGACCGTGCTCACCTCGATCGGCCTCGACCACACCGAGTGGCTGGGGGAGACCGAGGTCGAGATCGCGGCCGAGAAGCTGGCGGTCCTGCGCGACCAGACGACGCTGGTGCTGGGCGAGGTCTCGGCTGAGGTGCGGGCGCTGGCCGAGGAGACGGCGGGCGAGCGCGGCGCGCGGCTGGTCGAGGCTCCTGTCGATCCGGGTCGGGAGATCGTCGTCCGCGCGCCCGGCGAGTTCCAGCGGCGCAACTTCGCCCTTGCCCGCGCCGCCGCCGAGGCGTTCCTGGGGAGCGTCGATCCAGACGCCGCCGCTCGCGTCGCCGCGACGATCACAGTGCCCGGGCGGCTGGAGCGGATCGCCGAGCAACCGCCGGTCTTCCTCGACGCCGCCCACAACCCGGCCGGCGCGACAGCGCTTGCGCGATCGCTACCTGCCGTCGCGGAAGGCAGGCGCCTGGTCGGTTGCCTGGCGATCCTCGCCGACAAGGACGCGGCCGCGACGGTCGCCGCGCTGGCGCCGGCCCTCGACCGGGCTGTCTGCACCGAGCTGCCGCCTGCGGCCCTCGAAGGTCACGGCCGCCCCGGTGCCCACGCCCGTTCGGCAGCGGACCTCGCCGCCGCCTGCGAGGAGGCCGGTCTGCCCGCAGAGGCCGAGCCGAACTTCGAGGCTGCCCTGCGGCGCGCCACCTCCCTCGCCTCAGAAGAGCCCGAGGGGGCGGTCCTGGTCACCGGTTCCCACTATGCAATCGCCCCCGCACGGGCGGTTCTTAGCGCCTGACTGTGCGAGGATTTGCGCATGGATCGCCAGCGCAGCGCCGGTTCAGAACTGCTCTCGATGATGGGGCTGGTCGCCGCCGTGGTCGCGATCGTGATCCTTTTCTTCTTCGGCGTCGGCTACCTGTTCGGAAGGCTCTTCCTTTAGAAACAGGGTTGCCGTCGGCGACGGCGAAGTAGACTGCCGCTCCCTGGCGGAGCGCCCCTGAACCCATGTCCCTAGCGATCTTCGGCATCACCAACAGCGGCCTCAATCTGGTCGCCACTCTCTTCCTGCTGATGCTGGTCGTCCTCTGGCTGGCGCTCATCGTCTACACCTACCTCGACGCGCGCCGCCGCATCTCCGACCCGTTTCTCGTCGCCTGCGCCACCGTCGCCTCCTTCTTCCCCTACATCGGCACCGCGGTCTACGCGATCGTGCGGCCGCCGGAGTACCTGGAGGACGCGCACGAGCGCGAGCTGGAGATCGAAGCCGCCGAGCTGCGGGTGCGGCAGCTGCGCGATCAGAGCTGCCCCAACTGCGAGTACCCGATCGAGAAGAACTTCCTGCGCTGCCCGAACTGCCAGCGCCGGCTCAAGGACCCTTGCCCGACCTGCGGCAAGCCGGTCGACCCGCGCTGGGGGCTCTGCCCCTACTGCGAGTCGAACCTGAGGGCCGGGGGCGAGGAGCGGCCGCGCCGCAAACGTCGTGACCCCGAAGAGCGCCAGGCGCCGCCGCAGAAACGGCAAGCCGCGCCGCGCCGCAAGAAAGCTGCGCCGGAGGCGAGCGAAGGGGCCGAGCCAACCCAAGAGCAAAGGAGCCCCCGCCGTGAGCCGGACCCTGATCCTCGTCAAGCCTGACGCCTACGAGCGTGCCCTCACCGGCGAGGTGATCGCCCGCTTCGAGCGCAAGGGCCTGCGGCTCGCCGCCCTGAAGTCGATGCGTGCAACCGAGGAGATCGCCAACGAGCACTACGCCGAGCACGTCGAAAAGCCCTTCTTCGGCGAGCTCGTCTCCTTCATCACCGGCGGCACGTTGGTGGCGATTGTGATGGAGGGAGCAGAAGCCGTGAAGGCGGCCCGCCAGGTGATCGGCGCGACCAACCCGGTCGAGGCCGCCCCCGGCTCGATCCGCGGCGATTTCGCCCTCGAGGTGACCTTCAACATGGTCCACGGCTCCGATTCGGACGAGTCGGCCGAGCGCGAGATCGGTATCTGGTTCCCCGAGCTCTCCTGACGGGCTGTCCCTGAAGGTCGTCCTCGCATCCGGGTCCCCCCAGCGGCGGGAGATCCTGCAGAAGCTCGGGGTCGAGTTCGAGGTCGTCGTGCCCGGGGTCGAGGAGTTGGCCGACGGGGATCCCGAGTTCCTGGTCGCCGAGAACGCGCGGCGCAAGGCCAGGGCGGGGTGGCGCGCGGGACTGGTCATCGCTTGCGATACGGATGTGGTCCTGGACGGGGAGGTGCTCGGCAAGCCGGGCGACGAGGCGGAAGCACGCGAATATCTCGATCGAATGAGCGGGAAGGCGCACACCGTGATGAGCGGGCTCGTGGTGATCGAGGACGGGGAGGAGCGGAGCGGGCTCGAAAAGACCAAGGTCGTCTTCAAGGACCTCACGGACGTCGAAAAGGACCGCTACGTCCGCTTCGGCGAGTGGCGGAACCGCTCCGGCGGCTACGCGATCCAGACCCTCGGCTCGACCCTGGTCGAGCGCCTCGAGGGCAGCGTTTCGAACGTCGTCGGCCTCCCGGTCGGCCTGTTGGCCGAGCTGGCGCCCACGCTCTTCGACAACCAGTTCTAAGATGGCGCGAGTGGAAATCGACTCCGAGTCGACCGACACGCTCTGAAGGACCGGCAACTCCCGACTGTCCTTCTTCTGTTCCTTTTGCTCGCATGGCGAGCAAAAGGAACAGAAGAAGTTGCGGCGACCGTCCTGAGTTTCGCTGTTGACAAGAACCCTGCTGTTTATGCGCTGCAGGAGAGGCGATTTGGTCGCTTTGCGATCATCAGTCCCCTGGAAAACGTGAGGATTCGACATTGGGCTTCTTGAGTCGGGTGCTCAGGCTCGGCGGTCGCGACATGGCCGTCGACCTGGGAACCGCCAACACGCTGGTGTACGTCCGCGGGCGCGGGATCGTCCTCTCCGAGCCCTCCGTGGTCGCAATCGACTCGCTCAGCGGCCAGGTGCACGCGGTGGGAGTCGAAGCGAAGCGCATGCTGGGACGCACGCCCGGCACGATCACCGCGATCCGGCCGCTCAAGGACGGCGTCATCGCCGACTTCGACGTCACCGAGCAGATGCTGCGGCACTTCATCACCTCGGTCCACTCCAACCGCTTCGCCCACCCGCGGGTGGTCGTCTGCGTCCCCTCCGGCGTCACCGGGGTCGAGAAGCGGGCGGTCGAGGAGGCCTGTCTCTCGGCCGGCGCCCGCCAGGCCTACCTGATCGAGGAGCCGATGGCGGCGGCGATCGGCGCCGGTCTGCCGGTGGGCGAGCCGACCGGCTCGATGATCGTCGACGTCGGCGGCGGCACCACCGAGGTGGCGGTGATCAGCCTCGGCGGGATCGTCGTCTCGCAGTCGATCCGGGTCGGCGGCGACGAGCTCGACGAGGCGATCGTCGCCCACTGCAAACAGAAGTACAAACTGGCGATCGGCACCCAGACCGCCGAGGAGGTCAAGCTCGAGGCGGGATCGGCCTCGCCG
>DASTTQ010000074.1:0-4859 GCA_035760065.1 Solirubrobacterales bacterium | reverse complement strand
TCGTCGGCGTCCTGGCTCGGCAGCCCGAGCCGGACCAGGCCGCGGCGCGTCTGCGCCAGGAGCAGCGGTCCGAACGGGGAGTCCATGGTCGCGTAGGCGACGTCGAGCAGGCCTTCCTCGGCGGCCCGCGCCCTGAACCTGTCGATCGCGATCCGATCGGCCGTGGTGTTCATGCCAGCTCCTTCCTCAGTCGCTTCAGTCCCTCGTGCAGGCTGCGGCGCGCCGCCTCGGGCGTGCAGCCCAGGGCGGCGGCGATCTCGCCGTGCGGGAGGTCGCTGCCGTAGCGCAGCGCCACCGCCGCCCGCTGTTTCGGCGGCAGCGCGCCCACCGCCGCCCAAAGCTCCTCGTCGCGTTCGGGCATCGCGTCGGGTGCGGAGACCTCGACCGGCTCGGCCACCGGCACCGGCGCCCGCCCGTTGGCGCGATGGTGGTCGATCGCCTTGCGGTGGGCGATCGTCAGCAGCCAGCCGCGCAGGTTGCGGCCGTCCTCGAGCTGCGGGTAGGCCCGCAGCGCAGCCAGGAAGGTCTCCTGGAAGCAGTCCTCGGCGCCGTCGCGGCCGACCGCTCCGCGGAGGACGGCCGTCACGTCGCCCGAATAGGCGTCGAGCAGGCACTGAAAGGGAGGTAACGCGTGAGGCAAGACATCGATTAAAACGCTCCGGTGGCGGAAAATGTGAGATCGCCGAGATGGAGGAACCGATATCGATCGTCTTGGTCGAGGACGAGGACCTCGTCCGCGACTCGCTGCGGCAGATCCTCGAGGAGCATGGATTCGCCGTCGTTGCCGAGGCGACCAGCCGCACCGAGGGGATCGCGGCGACGCTGCGCGAGCGACCGCAGATCTGCCTGCTCGACATCGGCCTGCCCGACGGGCCCGGCATGGAGGTTGCCAGGGAGGTGAGCCGGGAGGCGCCGGAGACCGCCATCGTGATCTTCTCCGCCTCCGACCGCCACGAGGACCTGATCGAAGGGATCCGTGCGGGCGCCGCCGGCTATCTGCTCAAGGGGATGGACCCGGAACGCCTCGCCCACGCCCTGCGGGGCGTCGTCAACGGCGAGGCCGCGATCCCGCGCCCCCTGATGGCCGCCCTGGTGCGTGAGCTCCAGACGCAGGGAAGGCGCAAGGCGATCATCGGCCTCGGCAGCCGGGTCGAGCTGACTCGGAGGGAGTGGGACGTGCTGGAGCTGCTGTGCGATGGGCTCGACACCCGGCGAATCGCCGAGCGGCTCGCGGTCTCGCCGGTGACCGTCCGCCGGCACCTCTCCGAGGTGGTGCGGAAGCTCGGGGTGAACAACCGCGCCGAAGCTGTGGCGCGGGTCGAAGGCAGGCTTTAGAGCAGCCCGCGCCGCACGGCCTCGACCGCCGCCTGGGTGCGGTTGCTGACCCGCAGCTTCACGAGCAGGTGGGAGAGATGCCGCTTCACCGTTGCCACGCTGATCGATAGGCGCTCGGCGATCTCGGCGTTGCTGTGTCCCTCCGCCAGGAGCATGAGCACGTCCCGCTCGCGGGGGGTGAGCTCATAGCCGTTGGAGCTTCCCAGCTCGAAGCGGAGGATCCCCAGAAGCTCGGTGGCGACGCGAGGCGAGATCGGCGACGCGCCGCCGGCGGCGATTCGGATTCCGGCCACGATCTCCTCGGGCGGGTCGTCCTTGAGCAGGTAGCCGCAGGCACCGGCGCCGATCGCCGCCGCCGCGTCGCCGGCGTCGGCGGAATTGGTGAGGATCACGACGCGGGTCGCCGGGACCGCTTCCAGGATCGACCGCGTCGCCTCGATCCCCGAGCCGCCGCGTACCGCCACGGCCATCGTGATCACGTCCGGCTCCAGCTCCTTCGCCAGCGTCAGGCCCTCCTCGGCGGTGTTGGCCTCACCGATGACGCGGAGGCCGTCGCCCTCGAGCAGGCCGCGGACGGCGCTCCGCAAGATCGCGTCTTCGTCGACGAGCAACACCGATGAGCTGGTTGATGGGGCAGATTCCATTGCTCGGAAGATATCTCCAGATTGGGACCGTAAGGCAAGGTTTTGTGAGAGAGTGGTTGCGTGGTCCGGCGGTTCATGGTCACCGTACTCTCTGCAGCGCTTGCAGCTTCGGTCCTCGCGGGCCCCGCCAGAGCCAGGAGCCGGGCCTTCTTGGCGAAGCCGAGCAGGATCAGCTGCGTTGCGTCGAGGCTTGGTGAGACGGATGCCACCGTTCGCTGCGACCTGCCTTTCATCGGGCACAAAGCGGTGTTCCTCCACACCCGCGGGAAGGCGAAGATCAAGCACGTCGCCGGCTTCCTCCACCCGAGCCACCGCTCGACCCTCGGATCGGGAGCCGAGGCCCGCTACGGCCAGTTCAGCTGCAAGTCGCTGCCGGCGGCGGTCACCTGCCGCGGCGACAACGGTCACGGGTTCACGGTGGGCCGGAAGTTTCAGCTGACCTTCTAGGTCGCGACCGCTGCTGGACATTCGTCCACGCCTGTGCGCGTCCAGGTATCGCCGCAGACCGCGGCTGTCGAGGAAGTGGCTGCTTTGGCCACCTTCGCCAGCCAACCCCGCCTTCGCCGGCATCTCCTCGCCGCGGTGTCTGCAGCCGCGTTGGTGCTGGCGGCCGCATCCCCGGCAGGTGCGGCGGATCTTCTGGTCAAGTTCCGCGGCGCCGTCACCCCGAGCGCGGCCGGCAGGGCGCTGGCCGCGCGCGACGTGCGCGGGCTGCGCACGATCCGGGGGATCGGGGTGCGGGTCGTCTCGGTTCCCCGCGGGCGTACCGCTGCGGTCCGGGCGTCGCTCGCTCGTGACCCACGGGTGCGCTTCGCCGAGCCCGACTCGGTCGCCGAGCCGCAGGAGACCGTGCCCGACGATCCGTACTTCCCGCGCGGTACGTACTCGATCCAGTCCGGCGCGTGGGGGTGGTACCAGACCCACACCACGCAGGCCTGGGACGTCACCACGGGAGCGCCGGGAACGGTGATCGCGATCCTCGACACCGGCCTCAAGCCCGAAGCGCTTGACTTCGGCGGCCAGCTCGTCCCCGGCTACGACGTTCTCAACGGCACCTCCGACACCGTGACGGGCGCCGGCAACCATGGGACCTACGTCGCCGGCGTCGCCGGCCTCGCGATCGACACGGCCAGCGGCGGTGCCGGCTACTGTCCCGGCTGCCGGATCATGCCGGTGCAGGTCGGCACCGACTCCGGGGCCACCTACGCCAACATGGCCACCGGCATCGCCTGGGCCGCCGACCACGGCGCCCGCGTGATCAACCTCAGCTGGGCGGGGACGAATCAGTCCTCGACCCTCGCCGAAGCCGTCGCCTACGCTCGCGCCAAAGGGGCGGTGGTCTTCGCCGCCGCCGGCAACTCCAACTGCGACTGCCCGACCTACCCCTCGGCCACGCCCGGGGTGATGGGGGTCGCGGGGATGGGGATGTCCGGGGCCAAGGCCGGCGACTCCAACTACGGCAGCTGGGTCGACCTCGCCGCCCCGGAGGGGAACATGACCGCCTGGCCCTCGATCAACGGGGCTCCGGGCTACGCGCCGGTTGGCGGCACCTCGGTGGCCGCTCCGGCCGCCGCCGGCGTCGCCGGCCTGCTGCTCTCGGCTGCGCCCGGTCTCAGCGTCGAAGCGGTCGAACGCGCCTTGCAGAGCTCGGCCACGCCCGTCGGCTTCGCGGTCGCCTCCGGCGAGGTCGACGCGATGGAGGCGTTGCTGGCGGTCGGGCTCTCGGACCCGCAGGCTGCGGGCGCGCCCGTCAACACCGTCGCACCCAGGGTCCTGGTCGAGACGAACGGCGACGAAGCGACGGCGCCGCTTGCGACCGCCCCACAACCAGGCCAGGTGCTCGCCCGCGGCCAGGGCGCTTGGCAAGGCTCCTCACCACTCTCCCTCAGCGCGGTCAGGTGGTACCGGTGCGGTCCCGACGGCAGCGCCTGCAGCCAGGTCGGCTCCTCCTGGAAGTACACGGTGACGCCGGAAGACGCGGGCTTCGCGATCAAGCTGGCCGTCACCTTCAGCGACCCCGACGGGACCACGGTCGCCCCCGCGCCCCTGACCGAACCGGTTGGCGGAAGCGTCCCGCCGCCCGCCCCGGTCAATACCGCGCTGCCGGCGATCTCCGGCAGCCCAGAAGAAGGACAGTCACTGAGCGCGTCGACCGGAAGCTGGTCCGGGTCTCCGACCGCCTATGCCTTCCAGTGGCGGCGCTGCGATTCCGGGGGTGCCAACTGCGCCGCGATCGCCGATGCCACCGGAAAGACCTACGCCCTCGGGTCGGCCGACGTCGGGTCCACGATTCGCGTCACGGTCACCGCCTCCAACTCCGCCGGCGCTGCCAGCGCCGAATCGGCTGCGACCGCGACGGTCGTCGCGAAGCCCCCGGCGCCCGCGCCGACCCAGACGCTGACCTTCTCGGGCTCGCTCACCAACAAGATCTCCAGCCGCAGCTACCAGGTGAGCGTCGGCGCCGGCCTGGCGGCCGCCCGCCTTTCGTTCAGCACCTGCAAGTCGCTGACGCTGACCCTGAAGTCGGCGGCGGGGACGGTGCTTGCGAGCGCCAGCGGGCCGAGCGTCCTCGCCCTCGACCGGACCCTCGCCGCCGGCGGCTACACCTACGTCGTCAGCGGCAGCGGGCGTTGCTCCTTCGCGCTGGCGGTCAGCTCGCCGGCGCCTTAAGTGCCCCCAACACACCCCCCAAACACCGACGGGGCCCCGGAGGGCCCCGTCGGCTGCATCTGGGCTTCTCCTAGATGGTTGATTCCACGGCGAAGGCCGTGATCGAGGGATTTGAAGCAGAGAGGCCGAAGTCGGCGGTGCTGAAGCAACCGTCGACCGAAAGGCCACGATGCACGCCGACCTCGACACTCTCTGCACCGTCGTTTATTG
>DASTTQ010000073.1:0-81229 GCA_035760065.1 Solirubrobacterales bacterium | reverse complement strand
AATAAACGACGGTGCAGAGAGTGTCGAGGTCGGCGTGCATCGTGGCCTTTCGGTCGACGGTTGCTTCAGCACCGCCGACTTCGGCCTCTCTGCTTCAAATCCCTCGATCACGGCCTTCGCCGTGGAATCAACCATCTAGAGGTCGTAACGCGCGAGGTCAGCGTCGAGGCGCGCCGCGTCCTCGTCGCTGGGCCCCGTAGGACCAGGCGTTCCATTGCCTCCGTGATCGCCGGCGCGCCGCCAGCGGATGACCCCGATCGCCAGCGCGATCGCCGCGACGAGGAAGGCGACGATCGGGACCAGATAGGCGGAGAGGCTGAAGCCCGACCCCTTCGGCAAGGCCAGCACCTCGTCCCCGTACTCGGCGACGAGCGCGTCCTTGATCTGCGCTTCGGTCCTGCCCTGGGCGATCAGCCGGCGGATGAAGGCCTTCTCGCGCATGGCCTGCGGCGATTCGGCCAGCTGCAGCAGCGTCCCGCAGACGGGGCACATCACTTCCTTTTCGATCTCGCTCAACGAGGCGCGCTGCGCGCCGGCGGCCGCCGGCGCCAGGACGAGCAGGCCCGCCAGGACGACGAGCGCCAACCGGGCCCTCACGACTTCCCCTGCCGCAGGAGCGGAACCACTTCGTCCTGGAGGTATTCCCCGTCGACAGGACCCACCGCATGCAGCCGCACCTTCCCCTTCGGGTCGACCAGGAAGCTCTCCGGCACGCCGGTCGTCCCGTAGTCGTGCGCGGCGGCGCCGTTCCCGTCGCGCAGCTGCGGGTAGCCGAGCCCGTAGCGGCGGACGAAGTCGCGTCCGTCGCCGCTCAGGTCGCGGGTGTCGATCCCCAGCACCGTGAAGCGGGCGCCGCCGTGCTGCCGCTGGAACTTCTCCAGCGCCGGCGCCTCGGCCTTGCAGGGCACGCACCACGAGGCCCAGAAGTTGACCAGCACCCACTCGCCCCGGTGTTCGCCCAGCGACCCCTCGCCGCCGCCTACCAGCCGCGGCAGCGGCGAGTCCGGCGCCGGCTCCCCCAACGCCACGCCCGAGGACCCTTTGCTGACCAGCCCGAAGACGAGCAGGCCGACGACGGCCAGCACGCCGAGCACTGCGATGGAAGAGCGGACGCTCACGGGGCTCCCAAGATTAGATCCAGCCGGCCCCCGACGCCCCTCTCACGCCCTAGAATCAACCCCCCACGCGGACGTAGCTCAGCTGGTAGAGCGCGAGCTTCCCAAGCTCGAGGTCGCGGGTTCGAGACCCGTCGTCCGCTTCGGTCGGTGAGAGTGAGGCGGGTCGTCAGCTCGGGGCGGGTCGACTTGCCCGCGGGCGCGGGCCGCCGGCAAGCTCGAGGGCCCGCAGTACCCGGTTCACGTCGGTGATCGAGAGCAGGCCGACGCGCCCGTCGCTCGTCAGAACCGCCGCCCGGCCGATCCGGACGAAGGCGGGACGCTCGAGCATCTCGGCCACGTCCTGGTCCTCGCCGACGACGAGGCTCGGATCCCTGTCGGCTATCTCGCCGACGCTCGTGATCGGGCGGCGCTGTGGCGGCACCCGTTCGACCGCGGCGGTATCGACGAGACCGACGACCCGACCGTCCTCGACGACCGGGAACGCGGGGTGCTTGGCCGCCAGGAAGTAGGAGCCGACGGCCTCCTCGACGCTGGTCGCCGCGGGGACGGTCACCGCCGGGCAGCTCATCAGATGCCCCGCCGAGCGGCCGCTGAGGGCGACCCGCACCCGCAGTCCGTTCTCCTCCGCCTTGCCGGCGGCGACGACGAAGAGCCCGACCAGCGCCAGCCACAGGCCGCCGAAGCCGCCGGCGGCGAAGGAGAAGATGCCCAAGCCGATCATCCCGTAGCCGAGTCCGCGACCGATCGCCGCAGCCGTTTCGGTCGCCGAGATGACGTCGCCACGGCGCCACCACAGCAGCGCCCGCGTCACCCGCCCGCCGTCGAGTGGGAACGCCGGCAGCAGGTTGAAGACGAGGATGACGGCGTTGACCATCGCCTGGTAGGCGACGAGAGCCTCGATCCACGCCGGTGCGGAGCCGGGCAGGGCGAAGGCGATTGCGCCGAAGACAGCAGCGATCGCGAGGGTCACCGCCGGGCCGGCGATCGCGAAGCGGAGCTCGTCGAGGGCCTGGCGGGGGTAGCCGCCCATGCGGGCGACGCCTCCGAGCAGCCAGAGGTCGATCTCCTCGATCTCGACGCCGTGCCGGCGCGCGACCACGGCGTGCCCGAGCTCGTGCAGGAGGATGCTGCCGAACAGCAGCAGCGCGCTCAGGAGGCCGAGGGCATATGCCGCCGCGGGAGCGATTCCGGGCGCTTTGTCGGGGTAGTAGGCGGCGCCCAGGGAGACCGTGATCAGGGCGACGATCACCAGCCAGAGCGGTTGCACCCCGATCGGGATTCCCGCCAGGCGGCCGAGGCGGATGCTGCGCATGCCCATGTGCCGATTCTGCCCCACCGCACGCGTCCCGGGATCGGGAGCGGGCCGCGCTCCGATCTGTGGATCTCTGCGGATGCCGTTGCCGGAGGCCCGGCATAAGGTCGCAGAGGCCGCGCGCCGGGAAGTCGGCTGAGCGGCGCCGTTCGCAGAGAGATCGAAAGGAGTGCGAGATGGCCGAGGGCAAGATCACCCTGGAGCTGGACAGAGCCGACGCGGAGGTGCTGGTCGGCATCCTCTCCTCCGAGCGTCACAACGCCGACGCCGAAGAGGTCTGCGACTCGATCCGCCGGCAGATCGACGAGAAGCTGGCAGAGGGCGGTTGAGGGCAGCCGCGACCGCGCGCGGGGCGGTCCCTTCCTTCAGCTCGCCTTGGCGCCGATGTAGATGATCTTGTAGTGGCGGTCTTCGTCGGGCGGTTCGGAGAGGACGACCTCGGTGCCGACCTCCTCCATGCCGAGGACGGCGCGGCACTCCAGGCCCGCGGCCTGCATGGCGTCGAGGATCTGCGCTTCGGTGTGGAAGCGCTCCTGGTGGCTGATCGGCTCGATGCCGTCGCCTTCGATGCGGGATTCGAACATCGCCGGGTCGCCGCCGACCTCGCCGACCCCGCGCCAGACCCAGTGGCGGCCCTCGTATTCGACGTCCCTGATTTCGGTCGAGTAGACGCTCATGTAGGTCGACCACGAGTTGCAGTCGAAGATCAGCAGGCCGTCGTCGGCGAGGTTGGCGCGCATGCCCGCGAAGGCGCGCTCCAGGTCGCCCTCGGCGAGCAGGTAGTTGACGGGGTCGTTGAGCGCGAGGATCAGCTCGAACTCGCCGAAGACCGGCAGCTCGCGCATGTCGGCCTCCGCCAGCTCCACCTCGTCGCCGCCCTCCAGGCGCGCCCGTTCCAGCATCGCCGGGGAGAGGTCGCATCCCTGGATCCGCCACCCGCGGCGCAGGAGCGGCGAGAACGCCCGCCCGGTCCCGCAACCGATGTCGAGCGCCCGCCCCTTCCTGAGGCCGTGCTCTTCGAGGGCAGGCAACAGCGCCCGCCCGAGCCACATCTCGTAGTCGTTCAGGTAGTTGAACTCGTTGTAGATCGGCGCGAACGCTTCATAGGCCGCGAGGATCGGGTCGGCTCCCACGCGCTGCAGCCTAATGCAGCGCTGGAGAAAGTCCTAGGACCGCCCGTAGAGCCGATCCTTCGCGGCCAGCAGTTCGCGGTCGGCCGCAGCGAGGAGGGCGGCACTGTCGCGGTCGCTGACGGCGGCGATGCCGAAGGAGGCGCCGATGCCGCCGTCCCCCAGCCCGGCGGCGCCGATCCGCTCGGCGAGCCGTTCGGCGGCCACCAGCGCGTCGCCGTGGCTCGTTTCCGGCATCAGGATCGCGAACTCGTCGCCGCCGATCCGGAACGCCTCGTCGGCGACACGCGATTCGCCGAGCATGCGCCCGACCCCTCGGCCAGCTCGATCACGCCGGAGCTGGCGCCGGTCGGCTCCTGCGCCCGTTCGGCGATCAGCTGCATGATCGCCTCGGGTTCGAGGTCGCCGCTGACGATTTCCGTCTGTGTGCGGATGATCGCCCGCAGCTGGTCGGAGGAGCCGGCGATTGCCATCGCCCTCGATATCGGCTGTGAACGGGGCTTGATTTAGGCCGGCGGACGTGTTCGGCTAGACGTGGCTTTGACTTCTCACAAGGAGGTAGCGATGTACGCGCGAGTGGTTCGATGGGAGGGCGCCGAGGCGGAGGCGATGAAACGGACGGCGGCCGAGATCGGCTCCCAGGCCGAGTCGGGCCCGCCGGAGGGCCTGCCGGCGAAGGGATTCCTGCTGCTGCAGGATCCGGATGGCGGCAAGGTGATGGCGATCTCGTTCTTCGAGACCGAGGACGACTACCGCCAGGGCGACGCGACGCTGAACTCGATGAGCCCCCCAAGCGACGGGTTCGGGAGCCGCGTCGGGGTCGACAAGTACGAGGTCGCGCTCGAATTCGAGGCCTGAGCTCAGGCGGCTACGGGGTGCCGGGCCTCTTCCTCGGCGCTGGTGCCCCGCTCGCCCTCTTCCGAGCGATCCGCCTCGCCCTCCGTCGGCAATCGGTAGAAGTGCTCGGTCGCGCCCCGCACCTGGCGCTCGCGCACCAGCTCGATCAGGTTCGACTTGGCCAGCTCGGTGACGTGGTAGTTGGTGTTGCTGAGCGGGATCTGGAGCTCGTGGCTGAGATCGTTGGGGGAGAGCACCCGACCGCCGTCGATCCCGAGGATTTCGAGGATCGAGACCCGCAGCGGGTGCGCGGTGGCCCGGGCGAGTCGCTCCCAGTCGACGGGAATCGATTCACCTTGCGGCGATTGCCCGCTGCTGCTCGACGAATGCCCATTTTGCGCTGCAAGGATGCCGTTTTCGAGGGTTTGGAGGGGGCTAGCTGGGGAATGTCGGTTCTGGGTTGCCATGCCGTTACTTTACCCAAAAATGTTGACTCAACTCATTAATTTCGGGTAGTCTTTTTGTTGAGGATGCTCCTAGGGAGGAAATTTCCTTGGCGGGGCGGGGGCATTGCCGCCGTGGCCCTGCTCTGCGCCGCGGCGCTCCTCGCGCCGGTCTCGAGCGCGCTCGCCGACACCGGCGACATCATCGCCCCGAGCGATCCGGCGCATCCCGAAGCCGACTCCGGCTGGCAGGCGGGCACCTGCTTCGAAGACACGCCCACGTGCAGCATCGAAACGCCCGGACAGTTCTTCGAACAGGCGAGCGGCCACCCGCCGGTCGGCTTCACGCAGTTCATCATCAAGCATGGCCCGCCCCCCGGCGACGCCCCGGTCGACGAACTGAAGACGGTCCGGGTCGACCTCCCGGTCGGGCTCAGCGTCAACCCCGGCGCAACCGTGCGCTGCAAACTGGCGGTCTTCGAAGCGGGGGCAAGCGGCTGCCCGCCGGAATCGAAGGTCGGCGAAAGCTTCGTCACCGCGGCTGGTCCCCTGGGCCCGATCGAACCCCAGCCCGGCACCACCCAGGTCCCCGTCTACAACGTCGAACCGAAACCGGGCGAGTCGGCTCGCTTCGGCCTCGAACTCGCCGGCAACGAAGTCTTCCTCGAAGGCGACGTCGACTGGTCCGGCGACTACCACGAGGGCTTCACGATCCACGTCCCCGCGGGGCTGCCGGAAGCCCTGGGCGAAGCCCTCGGCCTGTTGACCGGGCAGAAAGGCGTGATCCTGAAGAACCGGCTGGTCTTCGACGGGCGCTCCGGCGACGGGACGTTCATCACCACGCCCACCACCTGCTTCGGGCCGGCCTACCCGGCTGACTGGGTTCCTGGCGAGCTGCCGAACGGTCCCTCCGGGCACATCTACTCGACCTTCCTCCGCGCCGACTCGGTCGGCAAACCCGATCCCGGCTTCCCCGGCGGCTCCTCCTTCTTCGAGTCGCCGATCCCGCCGCTCAGTGAAACCTCAGGGCCGGGGACCGAACCGAAGGAATGCGGGACGATCCCCTACGAGCCGACGATCGCGGTGGATCCCGGCACCGCCCAGACGAACTCGCCCGCCGCCGCCGACGTCCGCATCGATGTGCCGCACCTGAAGGAAGAAGACGGGCAGGACAGCTCGCACACCCGGGAAGCGACGGTGACGCTCCCGGCCGGGATGGGGATCAACCCCTCGGCCGCCAACGGTCTGCAGGTCTGCACCGACGCCGAGTTCGGCAAGGGCTCGACCAACCCCGTCGGCTGCCCGGCGGCGTCGATCGTCGGCCGGGCGAAGATCGAATCGGCGCCGCTCGAAGACCTGACGAACCAGCAGCCCGAAGAAGTCCTCGAAGGAAACGTCTACGTCGGCCGGCAGCTGAGCCGCGATCCGACCTCGGGCAACGAGTACCGGATCTTCATCGAAGCCGGATCGGACCGCTACGGGATCTCGGTGCGCCTGATCGGCAACGTCCGCGCCGACCCCCTCACCGGGCAGCTGTCGACGACGATCGCCGAAGCGCCGCAGGTGCCGTTCACCTCCTTCGAGCTCACCTTCAACGGCGGCGCCCGGGCGCCGCTGAGCAGCCCGCCGACCTGCGGCCCGAACCAGACGGCGACGACGATGGTGCCGTGGTCCGGCAACGCCGCCGCGCACCCGGGCGACAGCTTTGCCCTCAGCTCGGCTCCGGGCGGAGGCGCCTGCGCGAAGACGATGGCCGAGCGCCCCTTCGCTCCCTCCTTCGCGGCCGGCCCGGCCAGCTCGAAAGCCGGCGCCTTCAGCCCGCTCACCTTCAAGATCGCGCGGCCCGACGGCCAGCAGGAGCTGAAAGGGACGGACATCGTCCTGCCGCCCGGGATGACCGGCAGGCTCGCCGGAATCCCCTACTGCCCCGCGGCGGCGCTGGCGGCGGCGGGCGCCAAGGCCGGCGACGAAGAGAAGGCGGCCTCGAGCTGCCCCGCCGCGAGCCAGGTCGGCGTCGCCGCGATCGAGGTCGGCACCGGCCCCGCGCCCTTCAAGATCGACGACGGCAAGGTCTTCCTCTCAGGCCCCTACGACGGGGCCCCTCTCTCCCTAGCAGTGGTCACCCCCGCCACGGCCGGGCCTTTCGACCTCGGCACGGTCGTGGTGAGGGTGGCCCTGTTCGTCGATCCGGAAACCGCGCAGATCCGCGCAGTCTCCGACCCGATCCCGCACGTCTTCGGCGGCACCCAGCTCGACGTCCGCTCGGTTGACATAGCGATGAACCGTCCCGAATTCACCCTCAACCCGACCAGCTGCGACCCGTTGGCGACGACCGGCGCGCTTGCCGGCGGCGGTGCGGATCCGAACAACCCGGCGACCTTCAGCTCGTTCGCGGTAAACGTCCCCTTCCAGACCACCGAATGCGGGGCGCTGGGGTTCAAGCCGAAGCTGTTCACGAAGCTGATCGGCGGGCGCAGGAAGATGCTGCGCTCCCAGCACCCGGCCTTCCGCGCGGTGCTGATCGCGCGCGGCGGCGACGCCAACATCAGCCGCTCAACCGTGATCCTGCCCCACTCGCAATTCCTCGACCAGGGGCACATCGGGACGATCTGCACCCGTCCCCAGCTCGCATCCCAGACCTGCCCGGCACGCTCGGTCTACGGGTACGCGACGGCGAAGAGCCCGCTGCTCGACGACGAACTCAAAGGCCCGGTGTACCTGGTCTCCTCCGACCACGAATTGCCGGATCTGCTGGTCGACCTACGGGGGCAGGTGAACATCCGCCTGCGCGGGGTGATCAGCTCGAAAAAGGCGCGCCTGAAGACCGTCTTCAGCGGCGTCCCCGACGTACCGGTGAGCAAGTTCGTGCTCAACATGAAGGGCGGCAGGAAGGGACTGCTCGTCAACTCGCGCGACCTCTGTCTCGAGCCCAACTTCTCCTTCCTGAAGTTCAAAGCCCAGAACGGCAAGAAGGTGGTGAAGAAGAAGCTGCCCCTGCGCACGCCCGGGTGCCCGCACGTGCGCAAGAAGAAGCACCACCGTTAGCAGCGATTAGCAAGCCGGCCGCCGGGGTAGCGACCTGTCGAGGTGAGACCACCAGTCGCGAAGATCGGCCTGCTCGCCGCCGTTTCGGCGCTGGCCCTCGCGGTGCCCGCGCAGGCGGGTGAAGTGGTCTTCGCGCCGCAGAACGACCCGCCCAACTCCAACGACGGGTGGCAGGCGGGGACCTGCAAGGTGTCGACCTGCGCCCCCGACAGCACGCCGCCGCAGGCCTTCTTCTTCGAACAGGCGGCGGGGCATCCGATCTTCGGGATCACCCAGTTCATCGTCCGCCACACCACCGAACTGCTTCACGAAGAACCGGAAGTCGACATGAAGACGATCCGCGTCGACCTGCCGGTTGGGCTCAGCGTCAACCCGGGCGCAACGCCACAGTGCGAAGTCGGGGAAGGGCAGCACCCGGATGCCGTCACCTGCCCCCCGGAAAGCAAAGTCGGCGAAAGCCTCGTCACCGTCTCGCCGGAAGTGCCGCTGACGCCGCCGATCACGCTCGCGCTGCCCGTCTTCAACGTCAAGCCGAAGCCTCAGGAGCCGGCCCGCTTCGGCTTCAGCGTCCCCAACCCGGTGATCGTCGAGCCGCCGAGTGACGTCTACCTCGAAGCCGAAGTCGCCTGGGATTCCGACTTCCACGAGGGCTTCACCATCCGCGTTCCCAAGGCGACCGGGGTGAGGCTGCTGAAGAATCGGCTCGTCTTCGAGGGCCAGAGCCATGGCGCCGCCGGCACCGGCTACTTCATCACCACCCCGAGCACCTGCTTCGATCCCAACCAACCCGCCCTCTCCCACACCTACTCCACCTACGCGCGGGCGGATTCGAATCAGAATCCGGATCCGAGCTTCCCCAACGGGTCACCGTCCGTGGAGGCGCCGCTGCCGCCTGGCACCAGCCCGAAGGAATGCGGCTCGATTCCGTTCAATCCCGGCCTGCATCTCGACCCGGGGACCAACCAGGTCGATTCGCCTTCCCCGGCGACCACCGACGTGACCCTGCCGGTGGTCGAAGGCGCGGCGGCGCAGGAAACCTCGACGATGAGGACGGCAAGGGTGACGCTTCCCGCCGGGATGGGGCTGAACTCCTCGGCGGCAAACGGGCTGCAGGCCTGCACCGACCAGCAGTTCGGCAAGGGGACGAAGAACCCGGTCCAGTGTCCGGCGGCCTCGAAGATCGGGACGGCGACGGTGGTGACGCCGCCGCTGCCGGAAGGGCCCCTGACCGGCAACGTCTACGTGGGCGAGCAGAAGAGCCGCAACCCCGAATCGGGCGAAGAGTTCAGGATCTTCGTCAACGCCGCCTCCTCGCGATACGGGGTCGACGTCCGCCTGATCGGCAACGTCGTCGCCAACGCGAAAACGGGGCAGCTCACCGCCGTCTTCGACGAACCGGCGCGGGCGGTTACCCGCGGGGGCAACAGCGACAACCTGCCGGGCGGTTTGCCGCAGGTCCCGTTCACGACCTTCCGGATCAGCATCGAAGGGGGGCAGAAGGCGCCGCTCAGCAGCCCGCCGACCTGTGGGCCCAGCCGGGCCGCCGGCGTCCTGACCCCGTGGTCCGGCAACTCGCCGGCCACCCCGGCGAGCGAGTTCACCCTCGCCAAGGCGCCCGGCGGCGGGGGATGCCCGAAAACGATGGGGGAACGACCGTTCTCGCCCGGGTTCGCCGCGAAGCCGAAAGACGCGACGGCGAAAGCCTTCACCCCTTTCTCGACCCACATCACCCGGCCGCCCGGGCAGCAGGAGCTGAAAGGCCTCGACGTCGTCCTGCCCGAAGGCGCGACGGCGAAGCTGAAAGGCGTCGCCTACTGCCCGCCTAAAGAGATCGCCGCCGCCGAACAGCGCTCGGGCGCCGACGAGAAGAAGAACCCGAGCTGTCCCGACGGCAGCAAGATCGGGGTTGCCACGGTGCAGGCCGGCACGGGCGACTCGCCGCTGCAGATCCAGGGCGCCGCCTACCTCGCCGGTCCCTACCAGGGCGCGAAGCTCTCGACGGTGGTCGTCACCCCGGCGCTCGCCGGCCCCTTCGACCTCGGCAACGTAGTCGTCCGCGTGCCGTTCTTCGTCGACCCCGAAACCGCGCAGATCCACCCCAAGACCGATGCCATCCCCGACGTCTACGGGGGCGTCAAGCTCGACGTCCGCTCGATCTTCCTCAACGTCAACCGCAAGGAATTCACCCTCAACGGGACCAATTGCCGCAAAGGCGCGACCGCCGGGGCGCTCGACGGCGGTGGGGCGGACCCGGCGAACCCGGCCGCCTACTCCGCCTTCAAGGTCAGCGACGAATTCCAGGCGACCGGCTGCAAGAAGCTGAAGTTCCGTCCGAAGCTGCGGATCCGCCTCTTCGGCGCCACCCGCCGGGCGAAGAACCCGAAACTGCGGGCGGTGCTGAAGGCGCGGCCCGGCGACGCCAACATCGGTCGCGCCTCGGTCGGCCTGCCGCACGCGCTCTTCCTCGACCAGGCGAGCCTGGCGACGATCTGCACCCGGGTCCAGTTCGCCGCCGACGAATGCCCGAAGAAGTCGATCTACGGCCGCGCCCGCGCCTTCTCGCCCCTGCTCGGCAAACCGCTCGAAGGCCCGGTCTACCTGCGCTCGTCGAACAACCCGCTGCCGGACATGGTCGCCCACCTCGAAGGGCAGGTCGACATCGACCTGGTCGGGAGGATCGACAGCTTCAAGGGCGGCATCCGCACCACCTTCGGCCGCGTCCCGGATGTGCCCGTCGAAAAGTTCGTGATGACCCTGCCGGGCGGAAAGCACGGCCTGCTCGTCAACTCGACCAACCTCTGCGCGAAGCCGGTCAAGGCGATCATCCGCTTCAAAGCCCAGAACGGCAAGAAGCTCAGGCTCCGCCACAGCAACCTTCGCACGCCGTGCAATAAGAGCAGCAACCACCGCCGCAAGGGACACAAAAAATAGTCACCGATTGATGTCACATCACAGATCGATGTAACCGTTACTCCAATTGTCGCTCTGACTTGCTTGAAAGACCCGTCCTGCCCTGTAATGTCCTTTGCGGGAGAGTTGTTCTGGGCGCTCACAGGGGGGCGTCCTTGTTAAGGGAAACGAGGAGGGAAATGTGATGGCGAAGCGCTCGCTGGGGTTGCTTTTGGTGTGTCTCGGAATTTCGTTTGCCCTACCCGCGATGGCGGCAGCCGACACCGGCGACGTGATCGAACCGCAGAACAACCCGCCGACGTCTAAAGACGGATTCCAGGCGGGCACGTGTTACGAAAACCAGGTGGAAGAAGATCCGACGAAAACGGATCTGACGAAAGCATTCTGTTCGGTGGAAACTCCGAGCCTCTTCTTCACCCAGGCTGCCGGTCACCCGCCGTTCGGATTCGACCAGTACATCGTCAGGCATAAAACCGAAGTGCCGGGAGTGCTCGAACCCCTGATCGAAGACCCCTCGGACCCGCTTCCATTCGAAGACCGGGTGCTGAAGACGGAGCGAGTCGACCTTCCGCCCGGCTTCACCGACAACCCGCAGAGCAACCCGAAGTGCTCGCAGGCGGATTTCGAAAGGGTTGTCGAAGTCGAAGGAAAACCACTTCGGATTCCGGGTTGCGACCCGAGCACCATCATCGGGCGGGAGGAAGTGTGGCTGGTGGTCAATACGGCAAACGCTGTGCCTGCGCCGCCGCCCGCCCCACCGGGAACCTTCCTCCCCAAAGGATTCGTCATCCCGCCGCTAGCGGAAAAAGGGACCCGAGTCCCTGTCTACAACCTCGAGCCGAAACCGGGGGAACCTGCCCGCCTCGGTTTCGTCGTCGCCTTCAGCAGGGTCATCGTCCTCGAAGGGGGCGTTGCCTGGGAGAACGACTTCCACGAGTACTTCACGATCCATCTTCCACCGGCCTCGATCGGGGTCTCGACGCTGAGGAGCCGTCTGCTCGCCTTCGGCCAGTCAGGTGACGGGACCCACATCACGACGCCGACGACCTGCTTCAACCCGAACGAATGGCCGCACCTCTACTCGACCTGGTTCCGCGGCGAGTCCTGGGGCGAACCGAACCCGACCTTCCCCGAAGGCTCGACGCCATGGGAGGCGAAGCTGCCGCCTGGCGTGATTCCGACGGGGTGCGACAGGGTTCCGTTCGATCCGTCGGTCGAAGTGGCCCCCGGGACGAACTCCGTCGACTCTCCGGCGCCTGCGACCGTGACGACGAAGCTTCCCTTCGACCCCGCCAAGGAAGGTGGGGAAGCGAGGGTCAACGGGAAAGGGGATACCGAAGGGGTCTCCCAGTCGCACGTCCGCAAAGCGGAAGTGACCTTGCCGAAGGGCATGGGCTTGAACCCCTCGGCGGCACCGGGCCTCGTCGCCTGCACCGACCAGGCGTTCCGGAAGGGCGAGCGCAACTACGACAACGCCTGCCCGGACGAGTCGATCGTCGGCACTGTCGAAGTGGATTCGCCGCCGTTGGCGGAGACGCTCAAAGGCAACGTCTACCTCGGCACGCAGAAGAGCCGCAACCCCGAATCGGGTGAAGAGTTCAGGATCCTCCTCGAAGCCAAGAGCGAGCAGGAGGGCATCGACGCCCGTTTGGTCGGCAAGGTCAAGGCCGATGCCAAGACCGGGCAGCTGACCGCCGTGCTTACCGACCAGTTGACCGGCCAGTTCGCCGGGAAACTGCCGGAAGGCCTGCCGCAGACCCCGTTCGAATCGATCCGGGTCCACTTCAACGACTCCAGGCAGGTGCTGACCAGCCCGCCGATCTGCACCACCGAAGGCATGAGCCACTTCGAACCCTGGGCGCGACCCGGCGAAAACAAGCCCGTCAACAGCACCGTCACCCTTTCGACGGAACCGGGCGGCGGCGCCTGTCCGAAAACGATGGCCGAGCGCAAGTTCGCTCCTGGCTACAAAGCCAGCACGAACAAGACCAAGGCCGGCTCCTACAGCCCGTTCCAGGTGCACATCACCCGCAGGCAGGGCGAGCAGGAGCTGAAGGTGGTCGACGTGACCCTGCCGAAAGGACTGACCGGCAAGCTCGCGGGTGTCGACTACTGCCCCGAGAGCGCAATTGCGGCCGCCGCCGGGAAGAGCGCCTTGGAAGAGGTCGGCCACGTGAGCTGTCCCGATAAGAGCTTCCTCGGGACGGCGGAGACGGTTTCCGGCACCGGCGACCACCCGCTGAAGCTGCCGGGCAACGTGTATCTGGCCGGTCCTTACAAAGGGGCACCGCTGTCGCTGGTGGTGACCACGCCCGCGGTGGCCGGCCCGTTCGACCTCGGCGTCGTCGTCGTGCGGGTGGCGCTGTTCGTCGAACCGGAAACCGCGCAGATCCACGCGGTCTCCGACGTCATCCCCGACGTGTTCGGCGGGGTCAAGCTGGATATTCGTGCGATCGACCTCAACATCTACCGCAAGAAGTTCATGCTCAACCCGACGAACTGCAGGAAGCAGGCGACGACGGGGACGATCAACGGCGGCGGAGCCGACCCGACCAACCCGGCGACGTTCAGCTCCTATCCCGTCAACGACCCGTTCCAGGCGACCGAATGCAACAAGCTCGGCTTCAAGCCGAAGCTGAAGGTGAACCTGTTCGGCCCCACCAAGCGGGCGAAGAACCCGCGCCTGGAAGCGATCCTGACGACGAAGAAGGGCCAGGCCAACGTCCTCCGCACGGCGCTGACGATGCCGCACTCGCTGTTCCTCGACCAGAGCCACATCGGCACCGTGTGCACGAGGCCGCAGCTGGCCTCCCACACCTGCCCGAAGGCCTCGGTCTACGGCAACGCGGAAGCGAAGTCGCCGCTGCTGAAGGAAAAGTTGAAGGGCAAGGTGTTCCTCGTGTCCTCCAACCACAAATTGCCCGACCTGCTCGTCGATCTGCGCGGCCAGGTGGAGATCTACCTGCGCGGGGTGATCGGCTCCAAGCATGGAGGCCTGAAGACGGTCTTCAACAACACGCCCGACGTGCCGGTGAGCAAGTTCGTCCTGAAGATGAAGGGCGGGAAGAAGAGCCTGCTCGTCAACTCGACCAACACCTGCGCCAAGCCGCAGCGGGCCGTGTTGAACATCAAGGGCCAGAACGGCAAGAAGGTGAAGAACAACAGGTTCAAGCTGAACATCGCCTCTTGCACGAAGCACAGGAAGCACAAGTAGTCGTCTGACGAAATCCGGTCGAGCATCGGTGCGGAGGCCCCAATAGCCTCCGCGCCGGTGCGACCTGCGCTCTCAGTCCTGATCGTCGCCTACGAGAGCGGCGACGACCTGCGGAAGACCCTTCCTGCGCTGCTCCGGGAGCTGGGCGAGGGCGACGAGCTGATCGTCGTCGAGAACAAGGCCGGCGACGGCAGCGTCGAGGTCGTGCGCGAGCTGGCGCCGCGGGCGCGGGTCGTCCACATGGGCCGCAACAGCGGCTTCACCGGCGGGATCGACGCCGGCGCCGAAGCGGCCAGCGGCGACCTTCTCGTGTTCCTCAACCCGGACGCCGTCCCGCGGGCCGGCTTCGGCGAGGCGATCCGCCGGCCCTGGCGCGAGGGGCGCGGCTGGGCTGCCTGGCAGGCGCTGGTCGCCGACGGCGCGGGGGGGAGGATCAACTCGGCCGGCAACCCGATCCATTTCACCGGCATCGTCTGGGCCGGCGACCACGGCCGCCCGATCGCCGAGGCGCCGCCGCCGCGCGAGGTGCCCGCCCTCTCCGGCGCCTGTCTGGCGATCCCGCGGGAGAGCTGGCGCCGCGTCGGCGGCTTCCCGGCTCGGTTCTTCATGTACCACGAGGACGTCGACCTCTCGGTGCGGCTCCGGATGGCCGGCGGCATCGTCGGGATCGAGCCGACCGCGGTCGTCGCGCATGCCTACGACTTCGACGCCAGCCCGGACAAGTGGCGATGGCTCGAGCGCAACCGCCTCGCCTTCCTCGTCAGGACCTATCCCGCCTCCCTGCTCCTGCTGCTGGCACCGGCTCTGCTCGCGACCGAGCTGGCCCTCCTGGCGGTCTCCACCGCCGGCGGCTGGGGTTCGCAGAAGCGCCGGGCGAACCGCGAATTCCTCACCTGGCTGCCACGCCTGCTGCGCGAGCGCCGGGCGATCCAGCGCAGCCGTACCGTCAGCCCCGCCGAATTCGCCTCCTGGCTCACCCCCGACCTCGACTCCGACCTGATCTCCCCAGCAGCTCGTTCCCGCCCAGCCCGCCTCCTCCTCCGTGCCTACTGGCGAGCGGTCCTACTGCTACTGCCCGACTGAGGGGGGTCGAGAGGGCCTCCCAAAACACTCAAGCAGCCCGAAGGCTGCGTTTTGGGAGGCCCTCCCGACCCCTTTCCCAACCTAGTTCGACTGACTCGTCGGCCGGATCAGGATCTCGTTGACGTCGACGTTCGGCGGCTGTTCCAGCGCGTAGACGACGGCGCGGGCGATGTCCTCATCCTCGAGGGCGCCGCTCGGGCGGTTGTCGAAGAAGGGCGTGTCCGTCATCCCGGGCTCGATCAGGGTGACCTTGATCCCGTGGTTGTCGTGCACCTGGCGCAGCTCCTGACGCAGCGACTCGCCGATCGCCGTCGCCGCCCACTTCGTCGCCGAGTAGAGCGAGCCGGGCAGCGCCCGGCGCCCCGCGACCGAGCTGGTGACGAGGAAGTGGCCCTCGCCGCGCTCGAGCAGGTGGGGGAGGGTCGCGCGGATCGTCAGCGCCACCCCGTAGACGTTGGTGAGGACCATCGAGCGCCAGTGCTCGGGCGACTCCTCGAGGAAGCCGCGCCTCGCGCCGAAGCCCGCGTTGGCGAAGACCGCGTCGATCCGCCCGAAGCGCTCCAGCGCCGTCGCAGCGAGGGCCTGCACCTGGTCCCACTCGGTGACGTCGCAGCGCACCGCAACCGCCCGGTCGGAGCCGCCAAGCTCCTCCACCAGCGCTTCCAGCTCCTCAAGTCGCCGCGCCGCCAGCACCAACCGGTACCTACCGGTCGCCGCGCGCGCGGTAGCGGCCCCGATCCCACTCGAAGCTCCGGTGATGAGTAGCACTGGGGAATCGCTCATGTGCCGATTCTCGCACTCCGAACCTTCGAGGCCGGTGGTGAGGGGGTCGCCGGAGACTCAGCCCGAAGGGCGTCCGGCGACCCCCTCACCCCCGGCCCCCACCCACCTTGCGATAATCCAGGCTCCTCGTGGATCCCCAGCGCAAGCGAAAGATCCGGCTCGTCGTCGCGCTCAGCGTCGCGGTGCTGCTCGCGGTGGCGCTGATCTACACCTCGTTCGCCGCCTCGACCGAGGCGAAGCAGCCCTCCGAACTGATCGGTGCCGCGCCCGGCACCAAGGCCGAGATGACCGGCAAGGTCGTCAAGGGCTCGATCCGGCACGTCGGCAACGGGATTGCCTTCCGCGTCGTCGACCGCGACGAAACGGGCAGGGCCCTGCCCGTCACTTATAAGGGGACCGTCCCGGACCCGTTCCGCGGCGGCCGCGAGATCGTCCTCACCGGCCAGGTGCAGAACGGCACCTTCGTCGGCGAACCGGAAACCCTGATCACCAAGTGCCCGTCGAAGTTCACGACTAAGAGCAATGGCTAGCCTCGGCAGCGTCCTGCTGGCGCTCGCCTTCCTCGCCGCGGTCAGCGCCGCGGTGATCGCCCTCCTTGGGCGCGACGGCGACGAGCGCCGGGTCGAGATCTCGCGCCGGGTCGTCTACGCCTTCTGCGGGTTGCTCACCGCCTGCGTCGTATTGATCGAGATCGCCTTCGCGTCCAACGACTTCAGCTTCAAGATCGTCCAGGAACACTCCTCGGTCGAGACGCCGGCCTTCTACAAGCTGGCGGCGATGTGGTCGAGCCAGGAAGGCTCGCTGCTGCTCTGGGCCTGGGTGCTCTCGATCGCCTCCAGCCTCGCCCTCTGGGCGACCCGCCACAGGCTGCGCGAGATCGCCCCCTGGGCGACCGCGGTGCTGATGGGCGTCGCCGCCTTCTTCACCGGGCTGATGCTGTTCGCGCCCGACGTGCAGCCGTTCGCGACCCTCGCCCACCCGCCGAGCGACGGGATCGGCCTCAACCCGCTGCTGCAGCACCCGAGCATGATGATCCACCCGCCGATGCTCTACTCGGGCTACGTCGCCTTCACGGTGCCGTTCGCCTTCGCGATCGGCGCCCTCGTCACCCGCCGCCTCGACGCCGAGTGGATCCGCGCCACCCGCCGCTTCGCCCTGATCGCCTGGGCGTTCCTCGGCTTCGGCCTCCTGCTCGGCGCCCGCTGGTCCTACACCGAGCTCGGCTGGGGCGGCTACTGGGCCTGGGACCCGGTCGAGAACGCGGCGCTGATGCCGTGGCTGCTCGGCACCGCCTTCCTGCACTCGATCATGGTCCAGGAGAAGCGGGGGATGCTGAAGGTCTGGAACGCCTGCCTCGTCGTCGGCACCTTCTCGATGGCGCTGCTCGGCACCTTCCTCGTCCGCTCCGGCGTCCTGCAGTCGATCCACGCCTTCGGCGACAACACCGTCGGCCCCTACATCCTCGGCCTGATCGGGGTGGTGGTGATCGGCTCGACGCTGCTGATCGTCAGCCGCCTCGACGACCTGCGCTCGCCGAAGCGGATCGACTCGCTGGTCTCGCGCGAGGCGGTGTTCCTCGTCAACAACCTGCTGCTGGTCGGTCTCACCGCGGTGATCTTCTGGGGGACCTTCTTCCCGCTGATCTCCGAACTGTTCACCGGCAACAAGGCCTCGCTGGCGGCGCCCTGGTTCGACCGCTACACGACGCCCCTGGCGATCCTCCTGGTCCTCTTCACCGGGATCGGGCCGCTGCTCGCCTGGCGCCGGGTCAGCTGGGAGTCGGCCAAGCGAGTCTTCCGGGTGCCGGCCGCGGTGGCGCTGGCGACGCTGGCCGCGCTGGCGACCTTCACCGACGCCGCCCACAAGCCCTGGGCGCTGGCGCTATTCGCCTTCGCCGCCTTCGCCCTGACCGGCCTCGCGCAGGAGTTCTGGACGGGCGCGGCGGCGCGGCGACGGGTCTCCGGCGAGTCGGCGCCGCAGGCGCTGGTCGGCCTCGTCACCCGCAACCGCAGGCGCTACGGCGGCTACGTCGTCCACGCCGGCATAGCGGTTCTGCTGATCGGCATCGCCGCCTCCTCGAGCTTCCAGACCAACCGCGACGTCGACCTCAAGCCGGGCGAGAGCACCGTCGTCGACGGCCGCAGGGTCACCTACGTGAAGCCGACCGTCGGCGTCGACAGCGAGAAGTTCACCTACGGCCAGGTCCTGCGGATCGAAGAAGACGGCAAGCTGGTCGGCTACCTGCGCCCCAGCCAGCGCTTCTTCAAGCCGACCGGGGTCGAAGTGGGGACGATCGAGAGCTACTTCGCCGGCGAGTCGACCAGCGAGGTCGGCCTGGAAGCGGGATTGAAGGAAGACCTCTGGATCGCCCCGCGGGTCGACGTCACCGACGTGCAGCGGCGGGCGCGGGCGGCGGACAGAGGATTCGAAGCCTGCCTCAAAGGCGGCCCCGGGACGCCGCCGCAGTGCAAAGCGCTGCAGGCGATGATGCTGGCGGCGAAAGCGAACCCGGCGCTGCGGTCCCAGGCGCTCGGGCAGATCTCGAAGCTGCAGTCGATCGCCGCCGAACGCGTCGCCGAGTCCTACCTCGGCGACGACGCGCCGGTGACCTTCAAGGTGATCGTCAACCCGCTCGTCACCTGGATGTGGATCGGCGGCCTGATCGCCCTGGCCGGGGCCCTGATCGCGATCTGGCCGGCGCGGGGGAGGCGCCGCGGCGCCCTCGTCCGCACCGAGGCCGACGCGCGCAAGGAAGCCAAGTACCGCGAGATCCGCGACGCCGAGCTCGACCACGCGGTCGGCAAGCTCTCCGACGAGGACTTCGCCACGGTCGACGCCGAGCTGCGCCGCGAAGCGCTGGAGATCCTCGACAGCGAGAACGGCGCGAAGGTGACGGTGGGTGCGAACGGCGGGAGCTCGACCGGCAACGGCGCGGCCGCGAACGGCAACGGAGCACGCCCCCAGGACCCCGAAAAAGTCGAGCAGGGCTAGACTTTCCGGACCGTGTTCACGTTCTTCAGCGTCATCCAGGTGGTCATCGCCGTCGTCCTGATCTTCCTGATCCTGCTCCACTCGGGTAAAGACGCCGGCCTCTCCGGCGCCTTCGGCATCGGGGGTGGCGGCAGCTCGATCGGCGGCGGCTCGATGGTCGAGCGCAACCTCGACCGCGCGACGGTCTTCTTTGCCGTCCTCTTCGTGCTGAACACGTTCCTGCTGCTGAAGATCTAGCGCGATCCGCTTAGCTGTTCCTTTTGCTCGCCCTGCAGGCATAAGGAACAACTTCTGGAGACCCCCCGGCCGTCACCTGTTCCTTATGCGCGCATAGCAGCCATAAGGAACAACTAGCGCCATCGGACACGGGCGCGTATGTTGTACCTCTCCTTGACAAACCTCTCTGATCTGTCAAACTCGCCGACCACCGGCGGTTGATTGACAAGGAGGGGGGCAGTGGAGGCACACGCGGAGCATGCGCATCACCATCACCACGATGACGTGGAGGTGAATCCGGCGGCCTGGACCGACGGCAAGCGCTACGCGTGGCTGCTCGGGATCATCGTCCCGCTCTCGCCTTTCCTCGCCTGGTTCTGGGTCTCGGTGACGGGCTCCGGCGCCTTCTGGTTCTTCGGCCCGGCCCTGGTCTTCGTCCTCTTCCCGCTCCTCGACATCTGGATCGGGCTCGATTCGACCAACCCTCCCGACAGCGTCCTCAAGTTCCTCGAGCAGGACCGCTACTACCGCTGGTGCACGTACGTCTTCATCCCGATCCAGTACGCGGGGCTGGTCTTCGCCTGCTGGATGTGGTCGAGCGGCGACCTGACGATCGTCGAATCGATCGGCCTGGCGTTGACGATGGGGGTCGTCGGGGGGATCGCGATCAACACCGCCCACGAGCTCGGCCACAAGCGCGCCAGCTCGGAGCGCTGGCTCAGCCGCGTCGCCCTCGCCCAGACCGGCTACGGCCACTTCTTCATCGAGCACAACCGCGGCCACCACGTCCGCGTCGCCACCCCCGAGGACCCGGCGAGCTCACGGCTGGGGGAGAGCTTCTGGGCCTTCCTCCCGCGCACCGTCGCCGGCAGCCTGCGCTCGGCCTGGGAGATCGAGGGCGCCCGCCTCGACCGCCTAGAGAAGCCGCGCGTCAGCATCCACAACGACATCCTCACCGCCTGGGCGATGACGCTCGGCCTCTTCGCCGGCCTCGCCCTCGCCTTCGGCCCGGTCGTCCTGCCCTACCTGCTGGTCCAGGCTGTAATCGGCTTCTCTCTGCTGGAGGTCGTCAACTACCTCGAGCACTACGGGCTGCGGCGGGAAAAGAACGAAGACGGGCGCTACGAGCGCTGCCGCCCCGAGCACAGCTGGAACAGCAACAACGTCGCCTCCAACGTCCTCCTCTACCACCTACAGCGCCACTCCGACCACCACGCCAACCCGACCCGCCGCTACCAGGCGCTCCGTCACGTCGACGAGGCGCCGCAGCTGCCGACCGGCTACGCGGGGATGATCGTCCTCGCCTGGTTCCCGCCGCTGTGGCGACGGGTGATGGACCCGATCCTGCTCGACCACTACGAAGGCGACGTCACCCGCTGCAACATCCATCCCCGCAAGCTCGGCCGGGTGCTGGAGCGCTACGGGCGGGCCGCGTGAGCGTATGAGCGCCTGGCGCTGCCCCGCCTGCGGCTACGTCTTCGACGAGGAGGCGGGGCACCCGCGCGAGGGCTTCCCGCCCGGGACGCCCTGGAGCGAGGTGCCCGACGACTGGGCCTGCCCCGACTGCGGCGTCCGCGACAAGATCGATTTCGAGTCGGTGGAAGCTGACGCCTGAGCGATCTCGCTGCGACCATAGGGGGCATGCAGAACGGGCGCACCCCCTACCAGGAGGCGGCAAGGGAGCTGCTGCGCAAGACGGTCTTCGACGCCGCCCGCGACCAGCTCGGCCAGCGACCCTGGTCGGAGATCACGATGGCCGATGTCGCCGGCGGCGCCGGCGTCAGCCGCCAGACCCTCTACAACGAGTTCGGCAACCGCAACGACTTCGGCCTCGCCTTCGTCATCCACGAGGCCGAACGCTTCATGGACGGGGTCGAGGGGGCGGTCCTGGAGCACAGGGACGAACCGCGCACCGCGGTCCGCGCCGCGCTCGAGCTCTTCCTTCGCTCGGCGGGCGAGGACCCGCTGATCAGCATCCTGCTCAGCGACGACGGCACCGGCGGGATGCTCCCCTTCGTCACCACCCAGGGCCTGCCCGTCGTGCAGTGGGCGACCACGCGCCTGACCGCGGTGATCGAAGAGGGTTGGCCGCAGGCGCCGGGCGACGACGTGAAGACGCTGGCGGAGACCCTGGTGCGACTGGGCATCAGCTATGTGACGACGCCGGGCGATTCGGCTGGAGACACGGCCAAGGCGGTGGCGGAGCTGCTGGGCCCGTTCATCGACGCCGCGCTCGGCTCGGCGGTTGACTGAGCTCCCAGCAAAGCTCGCGGCAATCGGCCTGCGGCTGCTGACCGTGGCGGACACGCCGGAGCTGCACGCGGTGGTGGAAGCGCTTGAGCCATCCGGGGGTCGGGCGTAATGTGATCTTCGGATGCGACCGGAGACCCGATACGCGCGCAGCGGGGAGATCGGGATCGCCTACCAGGTGACCGGCGAGGGTGACATGGACCTCGTCATCGCCTTCCCCTTCCTCTCCCACGTCGACCTGCTCTGGGACAGCCCGGCGATGGCCCATTTCGTGCGCCGGCTCGGCTCCTTCGCCCGCGTCGTCCTCTTCGACCGCCGCGGGGTCGGCCTCTCCGATCCGGCCGGCGGCGCGCCGACGCTGGAGGAGCGGATGGACGACGTGCGCGCGGTGATGGACGCGGCCGGCTCCGAGCGGGCCGCCCTGCTCGGCATGTCGGAGGGGGCGACGATGTGCATGCTCTTCGCCGCCACCTACCCCGAGCGCATCTCGGCGCTGGTCCTCTGGGGTGCGATGGCGCGCTCGACCGAAGCAGGGGACTACCCCTGGGCACCGTCCAAAGACGCCCTGATCGAGGCCAATGAGGAGCTGGTCGCGCCGTTCTGGGGTCAAGGGGCCACGATCGAGATCTTCTCCCCCAGCCTTGCCGGCGACCCCCGCGCCCGCGAGTTCCAGGCCCGCTTCGAGCGTCAGGCCGCCAGCCCGATGCGGGTCTTCGAGCTGTTCCGCATGTTCCTCGACACGGACGTGCGCGACGCCCTGCCGCTGATCCAGACGCCGACCCTTGTCCTCCAGCGCCGCGGCGATCGTGCCGTCAACTACCATGCCGCCCGCTGGCTGGCCGAGCAGATCGAGGACAGCCACTACATCGAGCTCGAGGGCGAGGACCACTTCCCCTGGGTCGGGGACAGCGACGCGGCGCTGGAGCCGATCGAGGAGTTCCTCACGGGCGTGCGCCCGGGCCCGGCCCCCGAGCGAGTGCTGGCGACGGTCCTGTTCACCGACATCGTCGACTCGACCAGGCTGGCGACGGAGATGGGGGACCGCCGCTGGCGCGCTCTGCTCGAAGAGCACCACGATCTGGTGCGCGAACGGCTCGAGCGCTTCGAGGGGCGCGAGATCAAGACCACCGGCGACGGCTTTCTGGCGATCTTCGCCGGCCCGACCCGCGCCTCGGAGTGCGCGCGGGCGATCGCCGATGCGATGCCCTCGCTGGGGATCGAGGTGCGGGCCGGACTGCACAGCGGCGAGGTTGAGCTGATCGGTGAGGATGTCGGCGGCATCGCCGTCCACGTCGCCGCGCGGATCGCGGCCCTGGCCGGCTCGCGAGAGGTCCTCGCCTCGCGCACCGTCCGCGACCTTGCCGCCGGCTCCGGCGTCGACTTCGAGCCCCTCGGCCACCGCGAGCTGAAGGGCGTTGCCGACGAGTGGGAGATCTTCAGCGTCGCTGTCAGTCCGCTCTCGGCCGGCACTGCTGTCTGACCCGTCGCCGAACGGATCTCACTTTCGGAACCCCCGATTTACGGGGTCTTCTATGCGGCTGAGAGGAGTCGAACCTCCACGCCCCGTGAGGGGCACAAGGCCCTCAACCTTGCGCGTCTACCAGTTCCGCCACAGCCGCTTGAGGGAAGGCGATTCTAGATGTTTGCGTGCAGGGGAGGGCGGACGTTGCGGCCGTCCGGAGGTGGCGGTACTCTGCGAACAAGTGTTCGAAGGCGATTTGCGCCTGTTTGATGTTGGCGACCCGGCATCGGAGGAGAGCGGAGAGACCATGGATTTGGATCTGACCAAGCGGCAGAAGGAGATCTTCGACTTCATCCGCAAATACGCGGCCAAGACCGGCTATCCGCCGACCGTGCGGGAGATCGGCAAGGCGGTTGGCTTGCACTCTTCCTCGACCGTGCACGCGCACCTGGCCAACCTGGAGAAGCTGGGGCTGGTCAGGCGGGATCCGTCGAAACCGCGGGCGATCGAGCTGCTCTTCGGCAAGGCCAAGAACGCGATCCAGTCGCCGAGCGGGCTGCCGCTGGTCGGCCAGGTCGCCGCTGGCGCGCCGATCCTGGCCGAAGAGAACATCGAGGAGTACCTCGAGGTCCCCGACGTGATCGGCGGCGAGGACGGCGACTACATCCTCCAGATCCGCGGCGAAAGCATGAAGGACGCCGGCATCCTCGAGGCTGACTACGTGATCGTGCGGCCGAGCGACGACGCCGTCGACGGCGAGATCGTCGTCGCCCTGATCGGCGAGGAGGCCACGGTGAAGCGGCTCTTCCGGGAGAAGGACCATATCCGGCTCCAGCCCGAAAACGAGGAGATGGAGCCGATTCTCACCACCGAGGCCCGCGTGCTGGGCAAAGTGGTCGGAGTCTTCCGCAAGGTCTGAGCCGCCACCTAAGCGCTCTTGGCCTGAGAGGCCGGCCCAGCTACCATCGGAGGGCGGGCCGAGCGGACCGCGAGGGGAGAGAAAACCCCTCGAGGAAAGTCCGGACACCACAGGGCAGGGCGGTGGGTAACGCCCACCCGGGGAAACCCGCGGGAAAGTGCCACAGAAATGACACGGCCGATGGCGCGGCCACACGTGAGTCGCGTACAGGCAAAGGTGAAATGGTGCGGTAAGAGCGCACCGGCGTCGCGGTGACGCGGCGGCCAGGCAAACCCCGCCCGGTGCAAGGCCAAGCAGGACCGTCGACCCGGCTCGGCGAGGTCCAGGTAGGCCGCATAGATAGATGGCCGCTCACGACAGGATCCGGCTTACAGGCCCGCTACGGAAAAGGCCCCGAAAGGGGTCTTTTCTATACCCGATTGAGGATCGAGGCCGAGGATCTCGCGATCGAGCCGGCGTAGGCGACTTTGTGAACCGATGGTTTGCAAAGTCGCCTGCCACGGGCGCGAACGAGCGCTACACGTTTTTCTGTCTTAAGGGTTGCTAACATGCTGCCAACTTCCGCTGAATCTCCGCCTACATAACGCGGGGAGCGGGGGACCCAATCGGTTGGGGCGAGTCGCGGCCAGTGCCGCGTAGCGCAGCTCTTTCAGCGCGAGCCCGTCAGCTAACCCCGCAAGCGTCTGGAAAGAGATGCCGACGATCAACCAAACCTCCCTGCGCTGGGCGCTTGCCCTGGCTGCCGCACTCGCCCTGATGGCAGGTGCCGCGACCGGCGCCAAGGCCGCGACCGGCGGTGCCTCCAGCTACACCGCCGCGCCCTCTGCCGGTAGCGAACTCGCTTTCAGCCCCTTCCGCTACGCCGGTGCCAGCTGGTACGGCGGCCCAAGCATGTGGGGTCGGCGCACCGCCTGCGGCGCGACGCTGCGGCCGAGCACCCTCGGTGTCGCTCACAAGACCCTGCCCTGCGGGACGACGGTCAAATTCGTCTACCGCGGCCGCATGCTCGTCACCCAGGTGATCGACCGCGGTCCCTACGTCAAAGGTCGGGCCTGGGACTTCACCCAGGCGGCGAGCGAAGCGCTCGGACTCGAAGGCGTGGGACGCGTCCGCTACGCGATCGCCCTCAACTACGCGCGCAGCCGCTGATTGCGGCGTTTCGGCCGCTCCGCTGGCTAGGCTGCCGTGTTCGAGGCAGTGCCCAAGAGACGAGAGGAGCAGCGTCGATGTCGAGGTCTTCCCACGCCGTAGCAACCGCCGCCAGGGGAATGGGGCGTCTGCCGATCCTCGGCCTGCTCGTCTGCTCGCTGGCGCTGCTGGTCAGCCTGACCGGCCGCAGTGAAGCCGCCAAGCCGCCCCGGACGAAGGTCATCCTCGGCAAGACCGCCAGCGAACCGGATCCCTCCTGTCCCAACCTGCCCTGCCAGGCGATCGGCAGCGTCACCGGCTTCCAGGTCGACAACGGTCAGACGCGACTCCCGTTCCTCGTCCCTCACGACGGCACGATCAAGGCCTGGACCCTGAGCCTGGCGCAGCCGACCAACAGCCAGCGCACCTTCTTCAACGGCTTCTTCGGCACGCCGCCGGAGGCGCGCCTGGCGATCCTCCACCGAGTCGGCGGCACCAATCCTCCGCGTTACGTGCTGCGCAGCCAGGGGTCGATCAAGGTGCTCTCGCCCTACCTCGGCCAGACGGTCGAATTCGGCGCCAACCTCAGGGTCGAAAAGGGCGACGTCGTCGGCCTCACTGTCCCGACCTGGGCCCCGGCCTTCGCCCAGGAACTGCCCGTCAACAACGTCTGGCGCGCCAGCCGCGAAGAAGGCGCCTGCAAGAACGCCACCGACATCCGCCAAGGCGAACCCCAGCAAAAGATCGGCACCCAGGCAACTTACGGCTGCAAATACACCACCGCGCGGCTGCTCTACACCGCCACCCTCGTAGAGGGCGGTTAACCCAGCCACAATTACTCAGGCCCGAAAAGGCCGCGCGCACTCCGGCCTCTCTCCAACTGTGGAAGGGGGGCGTGTGCCCCCTCTCCAGACACTCAACCCCGAGCCATAGCGAGGGGTGTCTGGAGGGGGGGCACACGCCCCCCCAACAACACTTACGCAGCCGAGGGAAGGACCCGAGGGCCCGCCTGGTCTTTCGGCAGAGCAGCGGCGCTCGCAATCAGGCTCTGGAACTCGTTGAGCGCCAGGTGCCCGACCGCCTCGAGGATCTCCTCGTCGGTCCAGCCGAGCTCCCGCGCCTCCTCGTGGAGATGCAGGGGCGGCGGCCCTTCGGCGTCCAGCGCCTCCTTCAGGTAGGCGAGCAGAGCCGCCTCCTTGGGGTCGCCGGAGGTGAAGCTGCGCGCCTTGGAGACCTCGTCGAGGCCGAGTCCGGCCCGGCGGGCCGACTTGGCGTGCTGGGCGATGCTGTAGTCGTCCTCGCGGTGCTCCGCCACGGCCAGCGCGATCCGCTCCCTCGTCGCCTGCGGCAGGACTCCGCCGCGCAGCTCCGAGCGCATCCGGGTGTACGCGCGCAGGACGGCGGGCGCTCCGGCGAGCACGCCGACGAACTTCGTCACCGCGCCACCGGCAGCCTGGATGCTCTTGATGAGCGGCGCGCTCTCGTCCGGCGCGGTCAGCTCGTCATGGATCTGAAACCTGCTTACTGCGGTTTTTACAGTCACTTCGCAACTCGCTTCTGGCTCTGCTTCAGGGCACTTTCGCTTACACAGAGCCGTTACGTGGCCTTTACTTTACTTTTAGCCGCTTACTTACTTGACGTAAGTTATACCTCGTTTTCACGCGCCTTTCAAGCCGGATAGGGACCCTTTTCTCTACCCGCAATACGGCGATCCGCACCGGTCCGGTTCATTCGCCTATCGTTGCGGCCTTCGCAATAGCCAAGGAGGCATTGAGGCATGGCAGAGCAACCCCGCAGCGCCGCTGATGTCATCGAGCTGGTCAACGAGCACGACGTCCGCTTCATTCGCCTCTGGTTCACCGACGTCCTCGGCCAGCTGAAGAGCTTCTCGGTCAACGCCTCCGAGCTCGACGACGCCTTCGAAGGCGGGATGGGCTTCGACGGGTCTTCGATTACCGGCTTCAACCCGATCGAGGAGTCCGACATGCTCGCCGTGCCCGACCCGGCGACCTTCGCCCTGATCCCCTGGCGGCCCGAGGAGGACGCGGTCGCGCGCATGTTCTGCGACATCCGTGTGCCGGGTGGCGGGCCCTACGAGGGCGACCCGCGCTGGATCATGCGGCGGGCGCTGAAACGGGCCGAAGATATGGGCTTCGACGCCTACAACATCGGTCCCGAGCTGGAGTACTTCTACTTTCGCTCGGCCAAGCCCGAAAATGGAATCCCCGAGGTCCTCGACGAGGGCGGCTACTTCGACCTGACGACGCTCGACGCCGGTTCCGACCTGCGGCGCGAGACTGTGCTGGCGCTGGAGAAGCTCGGCATCCACGTCGAGTACACCCATCACGAGGTCGGCCCCTCCCAGCACGAGGTCGACATGCGCTACAAGAACGCGCTCGAGATGGCCGACGACTGCATGACCTACCGCATCGTGGTCAAGGAGTACGCGATGAAATACGGCTACCACGCGACCTTCATGCCGAAGCCGCTGTTCGGCGAGAACGGCTCGGGCATGCACGTCCACCAGTCGCTCAGCCGCGACGGCAGGAACGCCTTCTACGACGAGGACGACCCCTACTACCTCTCGCCGGTGGCCAAGAGCTTCATTGCCGGCCAGCTCAAGCACGCGCGGGAGATCTCGCCCCTCTTCGCCCAGTGGGTCAACTCCTACAAGCGACTGGTCCCCGGCTACGAGGCGCCGGTCTACCTCGCCTGGTCGCGCCGTAACCGCTCGGCGCTGATCCGGGTGCCGCTCTACCACCCCGGCAAGGAGTCGGCGACCCGGGCCGAGCTGCGCTGCCCCGACCCGGCCGCCAACCCCTACATCTGTTTCGCCGGGATGCTGCAGGCGGGCCTGGAAGGGGTCGAGAAGGGCTACGAGCTGCCCGAGCCGATGGAGCAGAACCTCTACCACCTCTCCCAGGAGGAGCTCTCCCACCAGGGGATCGAGCAGCTGCCGGCGACCCTGGGCGAGGCGATCGAGGTCGCGGCCGAGTCGGAGCTGGTCCTGCGCACCCTTGGCGAGCACACGTTCCGGCGGTTCGTCGAGATCAAGCGGCAGGAATGGGACGACTACCGGGTGCAGGTCACGCCTTACGAGATCGAGAACTTCCTGCCCATCCTCTGAGAGGCCCGTCCCTCCCCGGCAGTCACCCTCGATATCGACGGCCAGTCGCTGGACAGCTGCTCGCGAAGATCGTCTGGGTCCGTGGTCGGGAGACGGCAGGTGAAGTTCTCGCAGACGTAGGCGGTGGGTTGGCCGTCGATGGTGGTGCGGCCGACTAAGAGAGGTGGTTGGTCGCTGCCCTCGGGGCCGCCCGATAGGACCAGGTGGGGGCGGGGCTGCTCGCGGACTACCGCTGCGAGGTCGTCGAGGCCGTCTCCAACCAGGGCGACCTCCTGGGTGGGGGTGAGGTGGAAGTCGAGGGCTCGGAGGAGGTGGGCGAAGGCGTCGGGGTGCTGGACGGCCGGTTGGGCGAAGAGGGCGAAGACTCCTTCCGCGGCCTCGGCGTAGCGGCGCTCGCCGGTCAGGGCGGCGAGGCGCAGCATGGCCATCGCCGCCGAGCTGTTGCCGGAGGGGATCGGGTGGTCGCCTACCTCCTTGCGCCGGGCGATCAGCTCCTCGTGGTCGGATGAGGTGGAGTAGAAGCCGCCGCGCTCGGGGTCGCCGAAGCGCTCGATCGTGACGTCGGCGAGCGCCCGCGCCTCGGTGAACCAGCGGGTCTCGAAGGTCGCTTCGTGCAGGGTCAGCAGCGCCTCGAGCAGGAAGGCGTGGTCCTCGAGGTAGGCGTTCAGGTGGGCGCGACCGTCCTTGTAGGTGCGCAGGAGGTTGCCTGCCTCGTCGCGCAGGTGGTCGAGCAGGAAGGCGGCGCAGGCGCTCGCCGCGTCGAGGTAGTCCTCGCGATCGAGCACGGCGCCGGCGTCGGCCAGCGCCGTGATCGCCAGCGCGTTCCAGGAGGCGAGCCGCTTGTCGTCGAGTCCCGGCCGGACCCGCTGCGCCCGCGCCTCCAGCAGCGCCCGCCGCATCTCCGCCAGCCCCTCCGGCGCCTCGGCGTTCGCGCCGGCTGCCAGGTACAGCACGTTCGCCCCCTCGAAGTTCCCCTCCTCGGTGACCCCGTAGTGGCTGTTGAAAATCTCTTCCCGATCGCCCAGAACCTCGCGGATCTGGTCGGGGGTCCAGACGTAGAACTTGCCCTCCTCACCCTCGGAGTCGGCGTCCAGGGCCGAGTAGAAGCCGCCCTCGGGGCCGCGCATCTCGCGCAGCATCCAGTCGAGCGTCTCCTCGCAGACGCGCCGGTAACGCTCGTGCCCGAACGTCTGCCAACCGTGCAGATACACGCGCGCCAGCAGGGCGTTGTCGTAGAGCATCTTCTCGAAGTGGGGGACGAGCCAGATCGCGTCGACCGCGTAGCGGGCGAAGCCGCCGCCGAGCTGGTCGTAGATGCCGCCGGCGAGCATGCGGTCGAGGGTCAGCTCGACGTGCTCGGTCTTGCCGCGCGCCAGCAGCAGCTCCAGCGAGGAGGCGGGCGGGAACTTCGGGGCGGCGCCGAAGCCGCCGTTGCGCCGATCGGACAGCGCTAACAGCCGCTCGAGCGCCTCCTCCAGCTCCGCCGTTCCCGGTATGTCTCGCGGCTCGACTTCCCCCAGCGCGCCCAGCCGCGCCCGCGTCCCCGGCGCTCTCTCGCGGATCTCCTCGCGCTGAGTCTCGAAGGCACGGACCACCGCCTCCATCACCATCCGGAAGCTCGGCATGCCGCTGCTGGTGGCGGGCGGGAAGTAGGTGCCGCCGTAGAACGGGACCCCCTCGGGGTCGAGGAAGACGGTCATCGGCCAGCCGCCGTGACCGGTCATTCCCTGCACCGCCTCCATGTAGATCGCGTCGACGTCGGGACGCTCCTCGCGGTCGACCTTGACGTTGACGAAATGCTCGTTCATGTAGGCGGCGGTCCCAGGGTCCTCGAAGGACTCGCGCTCCATCACGTGGCACCAGTGGCAGGCGGAGTAGCCGACCGAGAGCAGGATCGGCCGGTCCTGCTCGCGTGCCCGCGCCAGCGCCTCCGGCCCCCACGGGAACCAGTCGACGGGGTTGTCTCGGTGCTGGAGCAGGTAGGGGCTGGTCTCCTGCGCGAGGCGGTTCGGCATCTCCCAGAAGCTACCCGGGAGCCGCCAAGTCAAAGTATTCGGCCCTCGGCCTAGCTGAAATTCGGGTCTACACCGAGGTTTCCCGGGAGTTGGACCCAGTTCCGCGGGTAACCGATTACCTTCAAGGTGATGACGAGCGCGCGCAGAGCGGGCAAGGCCGACCCGACGGTCGACGCCGTGCTGGCGAAACTGGCTCCCGAGGACCGAGCGGTCTTGCGGGGTGCGCTCGAGCGGGCCGAGAAGACCGAGTCCGAACTGCGCTTTCTCGCCGACCACGACTCGCTCACCGGGTTGCTGAACCGGCGGCGCTTCCGCTCCGAACTCGACCAGTACGTCTCCTTCACCGCCCGTTACGGCGGCCGCGGCGCGGTCATGGTGATCGACATCGACGGCCTCAAGGAGGTCAACGACAAGCTCGGCCACCAGGCCGGCGACCGGCTGATCCGCCGCGTCGCCGACGTCCTTCGCGAACGGGTGCGCGCGACCGACATCGTCGCCCGCCTCTCCGGCGACGAGTTCGCGGTGCTGGTACCGCAGGCCGACACCGCCGGAGCGCTGCAGCTCGGCGAGGACCTGCGGGCCCAGGTCGCCGAGGGCTTCACCTCGAGCTCGGGGATCGAGCCCGCTTCGATCAGCGTCGGGATCACGATGTTCGGCGGCCAGGACAGCGCCGGCTCCGAAGCGGTCCTGCTCGCCGCCGACCAGGCGATGTACCGGGCCAAGGAGGAGGGCCGCAACCGGATCATGCTCTTCCAGGCGCCGGGGGAGGGGAGCAGCGAGCCGCGGCGCGCGCAGACCACCAGCGCCCGCATCCGTGACGCCCTCACCCACAACCGGCTGCGCCTCGCGAGCCAACCGATTCGCAGCCTCACCTCGGGCGGGATCGAGCGCTACGAGCTGCTCCTGCGGATGACCGGAGACGAAGGCGAGCTGCTGCCGGCCGCCTCGTTCATCGAGGTGGCGGAGCGATCCGGCATGGTCCAGGAGCTCGACCGCTGGGTGGTCGCGCGGGCGCTGGAGATGATGGCCGAGCGCGAGCGGGTGGGCGATCCCGTCTCCCTCCACATGAACCTGTCGGGTGCCTCGATGACCGACATCTCGGTGCTCGAGTTCATCGAACGGCGGCTCGACGAAGGCGGCGCCGACCCGTCGCGCTGCACCTTCGAGATCACCCAGACGGCGCGGGTCGAGGACTTCGACACCGCCGGCGCCTTCGCCGACCGCCTCACCGAGTTCGGCTGCGAAGTCGCGATCGACGACTACGGCTCCGGCTTCAGCCCCTTCGCCTACCTGAAGAAGGTCCCCTTCGACGTGATCAAGATCGACGGCACCTTCGTGCGCGAGATGGCGCGCAACGACGCCGACCAGCTGACGGTGAAGGCGATCGTCGAGATCGCCCGCGGCCTCGGCAAGCGCACGATCGCCGAGTTCGTCGAGGACGAGGACACGACCAAGCTGCTGCGCGAGTACGGCGTCGACATGGCTCAGGGCTACCACCTGGGCAGGCCGGTCGACGCCGTCGAGACGCTGGCGCCGGAGCCCGCCTGAGTAGCAGTGTCAGCCGGCGCGCAGCTGGGCGCGCTTGATCTTGCCGCTGCTGGTCTTCGGCAGCTCGGCGGCGAACTCGACGATGCGGGGGAACTTGTAGGGGGCGGTCTCGCGCTTGCAGTGCTCCTGCAGCTCGCGGACGAGCTGCTCGTCGCCGACGCCGTTCTTGAGGACGACGATCGCGCGGACGACGGCGCCGCGCTCCGGGTCGGCCGCGGCGACCGCGGCGGCGTCGGCGACGGCGGGGTGGGAGAGCAGGGCGGCCTCGACCTCGGTCGGGCCGATCCGGTAGCCGGCGGAAAGGATGATGTCGTCGCCGCGGCCCTCGAAGAAGAGGTGGCCGTCCCCGTCTTCGCGGACGAGGTCGCCGGTCGGCCACCACTCGCCCTCGAAGCGCTCGCCGTCGAGGTAGCGGGAGAAGAAGGTGGGAGAGGATGCGGCGCGCAGCTGCAGCTCGCCCTCGACGATCCGGGTCTCCATGCCCGGCAGCGGCTTGCCCATCGACCCCTGCCGCACGGGTTCGCCGACCAGGTTGGCGGTGACGTGGCCGGTCTCGGTCTGGCCGTAGCCGTCGGCGGGCTCGAGTCCGGTCGCCTCGCTGAAGGCGGCGATCGTCTCCGGGTCGAGCGGCTCGCCCGCGGAGACCATCCGCCGCAGATCCGGCAGCCGCCGCAGCTGCGTGCGCCGGGCCAGCATCCGGTACTCCGTCGGCGCCTGGCAGAGGACGTCGACCCCGAGCGCCTCGGCGAGGTCGAGCCGCTCGGCCGGGTCGAAGCGGCCGTCGTGGATGACCGCGGCGGCGCCGGTGATCCAGGGGGCGAGGAAGACGTTGCGCGCCGACTTCGACCAGCCGGTCGCGGTGGTGCACCAGGCGAGATCGCCCTTGCGCGAGCCGAACCAGTGCTCGGCCTGGACCCGCTGGCCGAGCAGGTAGCGGTAGGCGTGGACCACCCCGCGCGGCTCCCCGGTCGTGCCCGAGGTGAAGACGATCAGCGCCGGATCCTCCGCGCCCATCTCCTCGACCGCTGCCGGCGTTTCCTGCGCCCGGTCCTCGTCCATCACCGCGGCGACGTCCGCCATCGTCATCAACGGCACGCCGCCGGGCATCTCTGCGAGCAACGCCTCCTCGCCGACGCAGAGCTTCGGATCCGCAGCCGCAACCCGGTGCCCGAGGTCGTGCCGCCGCAGCATCGTGGAGCAGGGCAGCGCCACCGCCCCCATCCGCCAACAGGCGAGCAGGCAAAGCACCCACTCGATCCGGTTCCCGACAAGCGTCATCACCACGTCGCCCCGCTTGACGCCCCGAGCTGCAAACGCCCCGGAGAGGCCGGCCGAGCGCGCGATCAACTCTCCGAAATACCAATCGCGGCGCTTTCCCTCAGCGTCAACAGCAACGATCCCCAGCCGCGAGGCCGGCGACCGCTCCATGAGGTCTTCGATCAGGTTCACTGAGCGAACTGAAGCGGCAGACCCGCTAGCGCCGGGATGAAGTTGGCTCGTCGGCGCTGCTGATCTGCCAACGGACGCCCGGCCCAAACTCCAGGAGGACTCCACCGGGAGTGACCAGCTCCCAATTCGGCGGATCGTCGTCAGCCTCTTTACGAGCGGGCTTGACATCGAGGAGGGACCCGTTCGAAAGCTTGCAGCGAAGCGCCCCGCTCTCCTCGTCAATCTGAGCGTCCTCAATGCGCTGGCCGACCAGCTCACCTGGGTCAGCCGGAGTCCAATCGGCATCCTGAGTGGCAAATTGCCACGTCTCGCCTGCCGAGTCCTCGATCTCGACATGCAGGACCTCTGGATATCCCAAACGAGCATCGACGATCGCCCCGCGCATAGAGCGCAGGACATTCGCAGGCGAGGAATCCAGGGCTACAACAGTTGCCATCAACGCTCCTCTCTCCATGGATCCTCGATCAGGTTCAAGGTCTGCCAGTCTGCCGGATTTACCCCGCCGACGGGCCTATCCGTCCAAGAAGAACTGCCGACGGGCCGATTTGTCTTGCATAGTGAGACAAATCGGCCCGTCGGCGGGAGCGGTGTGACATTTCGGCCCGTCGCTTCGGCCGTCCCTGGCTACCGAAGTTCGCTCGACGTCTTCTTCAGCAACTGCCGCGCGACGATCAGCAGCTGGATCTGCTGAGTCCCCTCGAAGATGTCGAGGATCTTCGAGTCGCGCGCCCACTTCTCGAGCAGCTCGTGCTCGCCGTAGCCGACGCTGCCGCAGAGCTCGACGCAGCCGAGGGTGACGTCGACGCAGGTGCGCCCCGCCTTCGCCTTGGCCATCGAGGCCTGCAGCGAGTTCGGCTTCGAGTTGTCGGCCATCCAGGCCGCCTGCAGGGTAAGCAGCCAGGCCGCCTCGTAGTCGGCCTCCATCTCCAGGAAGCGCGCCGCGGCGGCGTGCTGGGAGAGGGCGGGCTTGTCGTAGTCGATCTTCACGCCCGCCTCTTTCAGGCACTTGCGCGTCTCCTCCAGCGCCGCGCGGGTGACGCCGACGGCCATCGCGGCGACCAGCGGCCGCGTGTTGTCGAACGTTTCCATCACCCCGGCGAAGCCCTTCTCCTTCACCTCGGGGTCGCCGAGCAGCGCCTCTTTCGGCACCCGGCAGTCCTGCAGGGTGAAGTTGGCGGTGTCGGAGGCGCGGATCCCGAGCTTGTGCTCGAGCCGGTCGAGATTCAGGCCCGGGTTGTCGCGCTCGACGATGAACGACTTGATCGCCGCCCGACCTTTCGAGCGGTCCAGCGAGGCCCAGACGACGATCAGGTCGGCCCGGTCGCCCGAGGTGACGAAGATCTTCTCGCCGTTCAAGACGTACTCGTCGCCGTCGAGCTCGGCGGTGGTGCGGATCGCGGCCGAGTCCGAGCCGGCTTCGGGCTCGGTGATCGCCATCGCCGCCCACTTGCCGCCATAGCGCTTCAACTGCTCCTCGGTCGCGACCGAGGCAATCGCCGAGTTGCCGAGGCCCTGGCGCGGCATCGAGAGAAGCAGGCCGACGTCGCCCCAGCAGAGCTCGATGATGCCGAGCACGGTGGAGAGGTTGGAGCCGTTGCGGTTCTCGCCGTCGTCGCTTTTCTCGCGTCGCACGCCCGCGGCGCCGGCGCCGCCGATGTCGGAGCCCTCGTTCATCCCGTCGATCAGGGAGGCGAGCATGTCGAGCTCTTTCGGGTAGGCGTGCTCGGCCTCGTCGTATTTGCGCGAGATCGGCCGGAACACCTCCGTGGCGACCTGGTTGGCCTGGCTCACCAGCGGCTTGAACTTCTTCGGTATCTCGAGGTTGATCGTCATGGTTCTGTCCTTCGCTTGGTCTGGGTGTGTCGCTTTGCTCTCGTTATGCGAGAGGAACGCGCCACTAGACGAGCAGGGCGCCCTCCATCACGCCCGCCGCTCGCAGGTCTCGGTACCAGCGCTCGACCGGGTGCTCCTTGACGAAGCCGTGGCCGCCGAGCATCTGGACGCCGTCGGAGCCGATCTTCATCCCCTTCTGGGTGCAGAGCCGGCGGGCCAGCGCCGCCTCGCGGGCGAAGCTCTCGCCGCGGTCGGCGCGGCTCGCCGCCCGGTAGGTCGCAAGCCGCATCCCGTTCTGCTCGATGCCGATCTCGGAGACCGCGAAGGCGACGCCCTGGCGGTTGGAGATCGGTTCGCCGAACGCCTGGCGGTCGTTGACGTAGGGGATCACGTAGTCGAGGACGGCCTGCGCGGTTCCGGTGGCGAGGCTGCACCAGGCGATCCGCGAGCGGTTGACGCAGGCGGCGTAGTCCTTGGCTTTGGCGTTGCCCGCGCCGAGCAGCGCGCTCGCCGGCAGTTTGACTTTGTCGATCACCAGGCGGCCGGTGGCGGCGGGACGCAGGCCCATCGCCGGCTCGTCCTCGACCGAGAGGCCTTTGGCGCCGGACTCGACCACGAACAGGGCCGGGCCGATGCCCTCGGCGTCGGCGGCGACGAGGAAGAGCTCGCAGTCCTTGGCGCGGGCGATCAGCGACTTGGCGCCGCTGAGGACCCACCCCTCGCCTTTGCGCTTCGCCTTCGTCTCCAGCGCGAAGGGGTCGAAGAGCGGCTGGGGCTCGAGGATCGCCAGCGCCGCGGCGGGGACGTCCTCGCCGGTGAAGGCCGGAAGGTAGGTCGCCTCCTGCTCGGCGCTGCCCCAGAGGCCGATCGCGCTGGCGACGGCGCCGGGGGCGAGCGCGGCGTAGGCGATGCCCATGTCGCCGTGGGCGAGCGCCTCGCCGATCAGGACGGTGGTCACCGCCGACTGCTCGGTCATCACGCCGCCGAGCTCCTCGGGCACGCCGAGCATGGCGACGCCGAGCTCGGTCGCCTGGTCGAGGATCTCCTTCGGGGTCTCGCGCTTCTCGTCGGCCTCCAGCGCCGCGGGGCGGATCTGGTCGGCGGCGAAGGCGCGGCCGCCCTCCTGGAACATCTGCTGCTCGTCGTCGGGCGTGAGGTCGAAGAGGCCCTTCGACCTGCCCTTCTTCTGGCGCGCGGGTTTGCCCAGCGACTGGGTCGCCTTGAAGGCGCGCCCGGCGGCGGTGGCGCCGCGGAAGCCGTTCTTGGTGCCCTGGAAGAGGGCCTTCTCGACCTGCTTGCGGATGCGGATGCGGTCCAGCAGGTCGGAGCCGGCAAGGCGGTTCAGCGCCCGCAGGCCGAAGCCCATGCTGCGCTCCGCCATCCCCTTGTTGTCGGTGGTGGTCGTCACTTCGCTTTCTTCCTTCCGGTCTTGGCGGTTTTGGATTTCGATTTGGCGCCTGCCTTCAGCGGCTGCACGCGGCCGTCGAGGTGGGGCGTGCCCTTCTTCGCGTCGCGGACGGCGAAAAGGATCTCGTCGCCGGCGTCCTGGGAGGCGAACTCGACCCGCGCCGGCAGCAGGATCGGCTTGCGGAAGCGGACGTCGGCCTCGAAGCTGTCCGGCAGCTTGCTCTCCAGCTGCGCCAGCGCCCGCGCCTTGGTCCACATCCCGTGCGCGATCGCGCCGGGGAAGCCGAGCGGCTTCGCGGTCAGCGAGTGCATGTGGATCGGGTTGCGGTCGCCGGAAACGCCGCCATAGCGGCGCCCGAGGTCGCCGGGCAGCTTCCATTCGGCCGAGGCGGGTGCGTCGGCGTCGAGCGGGTCGAACTCCGGCCGCGGTCGTATTTCTTGCCGCTTAGCGGAGTCATCTACGACCGCGGTCGAGGCCTTGGAGCTGCCGCGGCGCAGCATCGTGCTGACGCTCTCCCAGACGAGCTCGCCATCGACCAGGACCTCGGTCTCGAGCGAGAAGGTCCTGCCTTTCGGGTGTGGCTGCAGCTTCGTCGGCCGCACGCGGATCGTCACCTCCTCGTCGACCCCGATCGGGCGGTGCTGCTCGATCGAGTTCTCGACGTGGACGAGGCCGACCGCGCCGAACGGGAAGCGGCCGTCGCTCATCACCGCCATGTGCAGCGGGAAGGCGAGCATGTGCGGGTAGGTCGGCGGCAGGGTGTCGCGCAGGGCGAAGCCGCAGACCTTGGCGTAGGCGGCGACGTCCTCGGGCTTGGCGGTGACGCCGGCCAGCTCGAGGTCGAGCCCGTCGGGGATCTCGCCGCCGCCGCCCGGGACGAACGGCAGCAGCGAGGCGCCCGGGATCATCGGCAGCGCCGCCTTCGCGTAGAGCGGCAGGATGCTGGGGGAGCTGTCGAGGGTCTTCGGCATCGGCAGCTAGGCCCCCAGCAGGTTCTGGCCGCAGACGCGGACCACGTTGCCGTTGACGCCGGTCGACGCGGGGCTGGCGAACCAGGCGATCGTCTCGGCGACGTCGACCGGGAGCCCGCCCTGGGAGAGGCTGGAGAGCCGGCGGCCGGCTTCGCGCGGGCCGATCGGCATCGCCGCGGTCATCTGGGTCTCGATGAAGCCCGGCGCGACCGCGTTGATCGTCGCCTTCCGTTTCGCCAGCTCGGGCGCCATCGCTTCGACCATCCCGATCACGCCGGCCTTGGAGGCGGCGTAGTTGGTCTGGCCGGAGTTGCCGGCGATCCCCGACATCGAGGAGACGCAGACGATGCGCCCGTTCGGCCGCAGCAGTTTCTTCGCCAGCAGCGCCTCGTCGATCCGCTCCTCGCTGCAGAGGTTGATCTCCATCAGCTGCGCCCAGCGCTCTTCCGGCATCTTCGCGATCGTGCGGTCTTTGGTGACGCCGGCGTTGTGGACGACGACGTCGACGCCGCCCGAGAGCTCGGCGGCGATCTTCTCCGGGGCGTCCTCGGCGGTGATGTCGACCGCGATCGAGCGGCCGCCGATCGCGTCGGTAACGGCCTTGAGGTCGGCCTCCATCGGCGGGATGTCGAGGCCGACGACCTCGGCGCCGTCGCGGGCCAGCGTGTCGGCGATTGCGGCTCCGATCCCACGCGAGGCGCCGGTCACCAACGCCACCTTGCCCGCCAGCGGCCGCTCCCAGTCCAGCTCCGGGCTCGGGGCGACGCCCTTGCCGATCCGGATCACCTGGCCGGAGACGTAGGCGGATTTGGGGGAGAGGAGGAAGCGCAGCGTCGACTCCAGCTGGTCCTCGGCGCCGGGCTCGACGTAGACGAGCTGCGCGGTCGAGCCCTTGCCGCCGATCTCCTTGCCGAGCGAGCGGGTGAAGCCCTCCAGCGCCCGCTGGGCGATGTGGGCCTCGACCGAGCCGGCCTGCGCCGGCGGCGTGCCGAGGACGATCGCCCGGCCGCTGCGCTGCAGCCGCGGCACGGCGGGGTAGAAGAAGCGCTGCAGCTCGACCAGCCGGGTCGAGTCGGAAATGCCCGTCGCGTCGAAGACCAGCGCCTTCGCCTTGCCTTCGGCGCCGGCGCGTTCGGCCTTGACGCTGTCGAGGATCGCGGCGAGCGGCTTGCCGAGCCGGCCTTCGGGCGCGGCGCCGGAGAGGACCGGGCCGGCGATCGCCGGCTGGCCGGGCTGGTAGCGGTCGAGCGAGACCGGCTGCGGCAGCCCGAGCTGCTTGGCGATGGTGCCGACGAGCGGCGCGTTGACGAGTTGCGAGTAGCGGTCAGCCATGACTACTTGGCACCTCCCGGGGCCTCGAGGATCGCGACGACGCCCTGGCCGCCCGCGGCGCAGATGCTGATGACGCCGCGGCCCTTGCCGTCTTCGTGCAGTTGCTTGGCGAGACCGGCGACGATCCGGCCGCCGGTCGCGGCGAACGGGTGGGCGGCCGCCAGCGAGCCGCCGTTGACGTTGAGCTTGGAGCGGTCGATCGCGCCGAGCGGTTTGTCGCGGCCGAGCTTCTCCTTGCAGAAGCCCTTGTCTTCCCAGGCCTTCAGCGTGCAGAGGACCTGCGCGGCGAAGGCCTCGTGGATCTCGTAGTAGTCGAAGTCCTGCAGCTCCAGGCCGGCGCGGTCGAGCATCCGCGGCATCGCGTAGGCCGGCGCCATCAGCAGGCCTTCGCGCTTGTGGACGTGGTCGACGGCGGCGGTCTGCGCCTCGGTGACGTAGGCGAGGACCGGCAGGTCGCGCTCCTTCGCCCACTCCTCGGAGGCGAGGAGGACGGCGGCGGCGCCGTCGGAGAGCGGCGTCGAGTTGGCCGCGGTCATCGTCCCCTCGGGGCCGCCGAAGACCGGCTTCAGCTTCGCCAGCTTCTCCAGGCTGGAATCGGGCCGCAGGTTCTGGTCGCGGTCGAGACCGATGTAGGGGGTCATCAGGTCGTCGAAGAAGCCGCGCTCGTAGGCGGCGGCGAGGTTCTTGTGGCTGGCGACCGCGAGCTCGTCCTGCTCGGAGCGGCCGATCTCCCATTCGGCCGCCATGAGCGCGCAGTGCTCGCCCATCGACATGCCCGTGCGCGGCTCCTCGTTGCGGGGGATGTGGGGGACGATGTGGCCGGGGCGGACCCTGGTCAGCGTCTTCAGCTTGCCGATCGTCGAGCGCTCGCGGTTGGCCGCCAGCAGCGTCTCGCGCAGCTGTTCGTTGATGCCGATCGGCGCGTCGGAGGTGGTGTCGGCGCCGCAGGCGATGCCGGACTCGACCTGACCGAGGGCGATCTTGTTGGCGACGAGGATCGTCGTCTCGAGGCCGGTGCCACAGGCCTGCTGGACGTCGTAGGCGGGGGTCTCGGCGGCCAGGCGGGTTCCGAGCACGCTCTCGCGGGCGAGGTCGCGGTCGTGGGAATGCTTGAGGACGGCGCCGCCAGCGACCTCGCCGATCGTCTCGCCCTCGAGGCCGTAGCGGTCGACCAGCCCGTCGAGGGCGGCGGTCAGCATGTCCTGGTTGCTCGCGTGGGAGTAGACGCTGTCAGAGCGCGCGAACGGGATCCGGTTGCCGCCGACGACGGCGACTTTGCGGGTCTGCGTGTTCATCAGGGGGTGGTTCCTCCTTGGCGGGACTTGGAAGTCGACGTGGGAGTCGAGCGCTCGCGCAATCCGGGCTCGACGGTGGAGATCAGGAGCTCGGCAGCGTTCTCGGCGGAGATCGCCTCGGTCCGCAGCCACCAGCGGGCGAGCGCCTCGGCGGCGCCGAGCAGGGCGGTGGAGAGGGCTTCGACCTCGACCTTCGCCGCTTCGCGGCGCCGCATCGGCAGCTGCGCCAGGAGCGAGGCGGAGACGAGGTCGAGGATCTGGCCGCGGTAGGCGGCGACCCGGTCGAAGACCTGACCGGCCTGGGGGAGCGTCTCGTCGAAGAGCACCGCCCAGGCCGCCCGGTCGCTGTCGAGGAAGGAGAAGAAGGCGCGGACGCCGGCCCCGAGCGCGTCGCCCGGGTTGGCGGTGTCGCGCACGGCCTCTGCGATCGTCGCGATCAGCGCGTCCCCCGCCTGTTCCATGCAGGCGATGTAGAGCCGCTCCTTGTTGCCGAAGTAGTTGTAGAGCAGCGGCTTCGTCACGCCGACGGCCGCGGCGATCTCGTCCATCGTCACCGCCGCATAGCCACGCTCGGCGAACAGCTCATGCGCCGCCTCCAGCGTCTGCTCCATGCGATCGTCCCGCGACAGCCTCGTCCTTGCCGATGCATCCATCGATGTAGACGTTACCCCAATATAAATTTATATATGCGTAACGTGACGCATCGCACGCAAGAGATACTTGCCGCAAGCCGAGCGTCGTACCAATAGGATCAGCTAGTGGCCGTACCTGACACGAATAAACTCGTGGCGCTTCTTAACGAGCGCGGCCCGATCAAACCGTGCCCGGCGTGCGGTGTTCGGGAGTGGGGTGCAGCGGAAGGGTTGGTCGGAGTCCCAGGTATGCTGGACGACAGGAAGACCCTCGATCCTGATGGGGGATTCCGCGCGATAGTGGTGCTCTGCGGGAATTGCGGCCTGATGCACCTGCACAGCGTGGGGATCCTGACGGGCACCCTTACGAAGATCGGAGAGGACGCCTCCGAGGATGAGCAGAAAGCCGATGCCGCCGATGAGGATGTAGGAGGAAGTCACCCCGAGACTGAGGAAGACGGCACCTGAGGCCACTGCCGCACCCAGCAAAGCGGCGATGCTCACATAGCGAAAACGTTTCACGGCTCCTCCTTTCTCAATAAAAGATAGCTACCTCGATATGACCTATCACCGCTACTGAAGCGAAGAAGGTCGCAGCTCGGATTGCCGCACGCTGAGCGACCTTGATCGAGTCCTGGTGAGTTTGCGGATGTAGCCGGTTGTATAGCTCTGCAGACCAGTATCCGAGGATCAAGCCTCCCAGCTGGCCTCCTATTCCCCACTTGATTGCATCGGCTAGCCACGAGCCGGTAAATATCTCAGGACGGACCCGCATATTGCACTGCTCTCTCTGCTGTTTGACCTACGAGAGCTCGGTGCCGTCGTAGAGCTTCTTGACGTGCACGGTGCCGGCGGGGGCGGCTTCGATGCAGAGGCGGCAGAGGACGCACTCGTCGCAGTTCTCGGCGACGACCTCGACGGTGCCGCCGGCGTCCTTGAAGATGTCGACGGGGCAGACTTCCTCGAGCTTGGCGGCGAGGGCGGCGTCGTTCCGAATCGAGCCGTCGACCTCGACGTCGATGAAGATTCTGTTCATGCTTTCGGGGTTGAGGGTCTCGGCCATCAGGCGGGGGCTCCGATCTTCTCCTTGACGACGTCGGGGATCTCGTCGATGCGCTCGACGACGCGGATGCCGGCGGCTTCGAGGCGGGCGATCTTCTCGGTCGCGGTGTCCTCCTTGCCCTCGACGATCGTGCCGGCGTGGCCGAAGCTCATGCCTTTCATCTCCTCGTCGTCCATGAATTTGCCGGCCATGAAGGCGACGATGGGCAGGCGTGAGTTGTTGTCCTTGACCCATTCGGCGAGCTGGGCCTCCATGCGGCCGCCGGGCTCGGTGTAGATGACGATCGCCTCGGTCTGCTCGTCGGCCTCGAAGTAGGGCATCAGCTCGGCGTAGGTGGAGCCGATGATCGCGTCGCCGCCGATCGAGACGGCGGTCGAGACGCCGAGCCCGGCGGCGGTAAGTGAGGAGGAGATCTCGGTCGTCATCCCGCCCGAGCGGCTCATCACCCCGACGCGGCCGGGCTGGTAGGCCTTGGCGGCGTCTTTGGCGGGGCCGCCGATGCCGCCCATCTTGCAGACCTCGGGGACGATCAGGCCGAGGCAGTTGGGGCCGATGATGCGGGCGCCGCGCATCTCGGCCAGCTCGACCATCTGGGCGACGTCACCGCGCGGGATCCGCTCGGTGACGATGACGATCAGCTTGATCCCGTTCTCGATCGCCTCGAGGACGGCGTCCTTGGTGAAGGCGGGGGGGACGGTGACGACCGAGCCGTCGATCGGGCCGCCGTGGTGCTCGACCGCCTGGGCGACGGTGTCGAAGACCGGCACGCCGTGGACCTCGCGGCCCTTGCGGCCAGGGGTGACGCCGCCGACGATCTTCGAGCCGTAGTCGAGGCACTCGCGGGTCAGGTTGACCGCCTCGCGGCCGGTGATCCCCTGGACGATGAAAGTCGTGTCCTTGGAGAGCAGGATCGACATCAGGCGGGCGCTCCCTGGATCTTGGCGACGGCGCGCCCGGCGGCCTCCCACATCGAGACCGAGCGGTCGCAGTACTCGACGCCGTAGCGGTCGAGGATCTTGAAGCCCTCCTCCTCCCAGGCGCCCGGGATGCGGAAGATCGCGATCGTCTCGCCCGGGTCCTTGCCGAGCTCGAGGCAGGCCTTGATCACGCCGCGGGCGACGATGTCGACGCGGGTGTTGGAGACGATCGACATCATCACCGCGATCTTCTCGACGCCGTCCTTTTCGAGGACCTCCTTGGCGAGGCCGCAGGCCTTGGCGACCGACGGGTTGCCGCCGATCTCCGAGTAGTTGGCCGGCCGGCCGCCCTGGTTGCGGACCGCGTCGGTCAGGGTCAGGGAGCCGCCGCCGGCGCCGATCACGAGGCCGAGGTTGCCGGTGAAGCCGTGGTCCTTGCCCTGGATCACGCCCCGGTGGTCGGCGGCGTCGATCGCGCTGACGTTCTTCTCGAAGTCGGAAGGCTCGTAGGTCTCGCGGGTGTCGTCCTCGGCGATCCCCAGCTCCTTGCGGAGCAGCTTCTTCTGCCGGCCGACCGCCTCGTTCTCCATCTCCATGTGGGCGTCGAGGGCGACGAAGCTGCCGTCGGTCAGCTCGGCGAGCGGGTTGATCTCGGCAAGGGTCATGTCGTTGTCGCGGAAGAGGCGGGCGAGCCGGGCGAGGACCGGGGTGGCGCGGTTCAGCTGCGAGCCGGTAACGCCGGTCGCGGCGACGACCTGCTTGGCCTCGAAGTCGGCGACGGGGAGGAGGTTGGAGACGTGGCCTCTGCCGACGTGTTCCGGATGCTTCTCGGCGACCTCCTCGATGTCGATCCCGCCCATGTCGCTGAACAGCATCAGCGGCTTCTTCGCGGTGCCGTCCCAGACGATCCCCGCGTAGTACTCCTGCTTGACCTCGGCTTTGGGGTCGACGAGGACGCCGCGCGGCATGTGCCCGTTGATCTCGAGCTTGAGGATCTCCTCGGCATGCGCCGCCGCCTCCTCGGGCGTGTCGGCGAACTTGACGCCGCCGGCCTTCATCCGCCCGCCGGTCAGCACCTGGCTCTTGATCACCACCGGCCCGCCGATTTCCTCGGCGACCCTGCGCGCCTCCTCGGCGCTCGTGCAGAAGCCGTACTTGGTGACGGGGATCCCCGCCAGCTCGACGATCTTGCGTGCCTCGTACTCGTAGAACCGCATCGCGGCGCGGAACCCTACAAGACGAGAGCGCCCGGCCGCCCGGCCGCCGCGGCTCAGCCGAAGGGCGGCTGGCGGAAGTCGGGAACCGGCTTCAGCGAGAACGGAACCGATCTCACGCGGTGGTACACGGCGCGGACGGTTCCGTGATGGTCGCGGCCGTAGCGGGTGCGCACCGTGCCCTGGAAGATCCCGTTCTCGTCGGCCCGCTCGACCGCCACCTTGCGCCAGCGCTCCGTCCCATGGACCTGGATCACGACCTTTCCCCTGGTGCTGGTCGGGGTGCGCCCCCAGAAGTAGAGGCCGCTCGAGCGCGAGTAGGAAACGAAGGGGAAGCGGAAGGCGTAGAGCGAGGGCTTCGGCTGATCTTCGGCGACCGTGGCGCCGCGGAAGTAGAGGCCGGACTCCAGCGTCTGGCTGTACGGTTCGCCGGCGTTGTGCTTGCCGTCCTGCAGGCTGTACCAGAAGAAGTGGCTGACGCCGGCCCGCCAGGCCACGTAGAGCGCTTCCGCCACCCAGCGCTTGAGGATGCGCATCGGCAGGCCGCCCGGGTCCGGCGGATTCGAGTCCCAGGAGAACTCCGTGATCCACAGCGGCGTATGGCGGAAGGCGCCGTTGATCCGCCCCGCCTTGTCAGCGGCGTCGATCAGGGTCCGCAGCTCGCCGAGGTCGCCCAGCTCGACGTCGTTGACGCCGCCTTCGTGCGTCGGCCCGCCGGTCGTATAGGGGTGGATGGCGAAGATGTCGAAATCCACTCCCCCTTCGCAGTCCCCAGGAGTCGGGCGGGGGTGGTTGTGGCCCTGCATGCAGAGCAGCAGCCGGGCGAAGCGCAGCGGCCCGATCGTGTAGGAGGGCACGGCGATCGGGCCGAGCCCGGCGGAGATCACCAGGTTGGAGGCATCGACCCCTTTCACCGCCGCGTAGAAGCGGTTGAGCAACCCCCGGTAGAGCCCCGGCGAGACCGGCGTGTCGCCGTCGAACTGCGGGTTGAAGAAGAGGCTCAGGTTGGGCTCGTTGAGCGCCTGCCAGTACTGGACCCGGGGGACGCCGGCAACCTGCCCGCTGTAGTGGTGCGCCGCCGCGGTTGCGAACGCCGCCAGGGCGTCGGGGTCGGTATTGCACATCCCGACCATCGCGTACGGCGGCGCCTTGCAGCGCTGGGCCCAGGCCGGCCCGCCGTCGACCTGGAGCACCGGCACCAGACCCGCGCCGACGGCGGCCGCGACGGCGTCGTCGGCGGCCTGCCAGTGGTAGGCGGGATCGGTCGGATCCTGCGGTTGCCAGTTCGCGGGCTCTTTCGCCGGGGCGATGCCCGCCCACTCAAGCGGGATGCGGACGAACTCGGCCCCGGTTGCCCTCGCGCGTTCGAAGCCGAGCGGGACCTGGTCTTCGATGTTGGTGACCCCGGTGACGAGCGGCCCTGCGGCTGCGGCGCTCGGCAGGGCGGCGATGGCGAGCACCGCGCAGGCGGTGACCAGAAGCGAGGCGCGGCACCGCTCCCGCCGGCTCGGGCCGCTCCCGCGGCCCGAGGGGAGCATCACTGCTCGGCGCGCCTTCGGCGGCGCAGCACGTAGGCGACCGCCCAGGCGACCGCGCCGAGAAGGACCAGCGGCAACAGCAGGCCGGTTGCATCGGACGAGCCCAGCCCCGTGGCCTGGCCGGCGACGTTGCCGAGGCCAGATCCGCCGCCGCTGTCGGCCCCCGCGGCCGCTTGCTGGCTGGCCCTGTGCCCGCCGGCGTTCCTTCCCTGGTTCTTCGGGTGGCCCGTCGATCCCGGGCCGCTCCCCTTGCCCGTCGCCTGACCGCCGGCGGTTTCCGGCGCGGTTTCGGCCGCGACCCGCGCTGCTTCCTGCCCGGCCTTGCCCTGCGCTTCGAGGCGTTCGGCGTTGTGCCCGCCCAGAGCCTGTTCCGGACTTCGCTTGTGCTTGCGATGGGCGTCGGCGGGGCCGTGGCTGGTGGGATAGGCCTGGGTGTACTGGATCGCGGCCGGGTTGTCGGGCGGTACCACCGCCTGCGCGGCAGCGGCGACCGGCGGCATCAGCGTCATGCCGGCAACAAGCACTGATAGACCGGTTCTCAGCGGTTTCATCGGTGGCCTGGGATCCGTGATCGGGCTTCGGCCCTCCTTGGGTCGACCCTCGTTCATAGGATAGAACCCGATGGAGTCCAGCTCGATGCGGTGGGGGATAGAGCTTCCCGGAAGAGGGCGGGGGGTGCGCTGGGACGCGGTGGCCGTCTGGCTGCTCGTCTTCGGCCTCGTCGTCTACCTCGGTCTGAAGGGCGGCGGTTTCGATCCGCTCGTGCACGACCCGATCGGCATCGGCGCCTTCTGGCTGCTCCTGATCGGGGTGGCGATCGGCGCTCTGCCCCGCAGGCGGGTCGAGGCCTCCGCCTGGACCGCCTTGGCGCTGCTCGCCGCCTTCGTCGTCTGGACCGCGCTCAGCCTCGGCTGGACGGAGAGCGTGGAACGAACCTGGGCCGATGTCGCCCGCGTCGCCGGCTACCTCGGGATCTTCGCCCTGGCCGTCTTCAGCCGCGAGGCGGCGGAACGGGAGAGGCTGATCGGCGCCGTGGCCGCGGGGATCGCCGTCGTCGCCCTGATCGGGCTGCTTTCACGGCTCCACCCGTCCTGGTTCCCCGCCGCCGACCAGACGGCGCAGTTCCTGCGCGAAAGCCGCGAACGGCTCTCCTACCCGATCGACTACTGGAACGGCCTGGCCGGGCTGGTCGCGATCGGCCTGCCCCTGCTGCTCCACATCGCGAGCGGCGCGCGGACCGTCCTGCTCAGAGCGCTCGCCGCGGCGTCGCTCCCGGCCTTGATCCTGACCGTCTACCTGACGCTCTCGCGCGGCGGCATCGCCGCGGCGGCGCTGGCGCTCCTCATCTACCTCGCTCTGGCCCCCGACCGCCTGCCGAAGCTGCTGACGCTGGCGCTCGCCGGCGCCGGCGCCGCCGTGCTGATCGCCGCGGTCAGCGCCAGGGACGCTCTCCAGCACGGGCTCTCGAACGACACGGCGCTCCAGCAGGGCAACCACGTGCTCGTTCTCACGATCGGCGTTTGCCTGTTGGTCGGAGCGGCGCAGGCGGCGGCCTCGCTGGCGCTGGCCGGTGACAGGCGCCCCGGCTGGACGCGGTTCTCACCGCAGCAGGCGGCAGCCGCCGCCGCCGTTCTGCTGCTCGCGGCGCTGATCGCCGCCGCCGCCTTCGACGCTCCCGGCCGCGCCTCGAATGGCTGGGACGAATTCAAGAGCGGCGGCGCCGGCTTCGGCTCCGGGCGACTGGGCAGCGTCGGCGGCGAGAACCGCTACGAGTTCTGGCGCTCGGCGCTCGACGAGAACGCAACCCGTCCCCTGACCGGGACGGGCTCCGGCAGCTTCGAACTTTGGTGGGCCCGCCACGCCACCACCAGCGAGCCGGTCCACGACACCCACTCGCTCTACCTCCAGACCCTGGGCGAGCTGGGCATCGTCGGTCTCGTCATCCTCGTCGCCTTCTTCGGCTCCGTCTTCTTCTTCGGTGGGCGCGCGGCGCTGCGGGGCGATCCGGCCGTGCGGCCGGGGTTGGTCGCGGCGCTGGCCGGCGCCGCTGCCTTCTGTCTCGGCGCCGCCGTCGACTGGACCTGGCAGATACCGGTCCTGCCGTTAAGCATGCTGCTGCTTGCCTCCGTTCTGGTCGCGGCGCCGCTGCGACAGTCAGCTGAAGCCCCGGGTGAGTCGCCGGCGCCGCCGGCCATGCCGTTCCGCGTCGCTCTGGGGGTCGTCTCGGCGGTGGCGATAGCGGCAGTCGCGATCCCGCTCGCCTCGACCCAGCTCCTGCGCCAGAGCGAAACGGACGCCCGCGCCGGCGACCTGGCGGCAGCGCTGCACTCGGCGGAGACGGCACAGAACGTCGAGCCGGGGTTCGCGGGCCCGCGCCTGCAGCGGGCCCTCGTGCTCGAGGAACAGGGGAATCTGCGCCCGGCTCTGGAAGCCGTCAGCGGCGCCACCGCGCGGGAATCGACCAACTGGCGTCCCTGGCTGGTGCGCTCGCGGATCGAGGCTGAGCTGGGCATGGCGGCTGCGGCTGTGCGGGATTTCGAGCGGGCCCGCTCGCTCAACCCGCGCTCTCCGATCTTCACCGGATGAACGGGCGCCCGTGCCCCTCCTGGGATACTTCGCGGATGTCCGCGAGGCCCTCCGTGGCCAGGCTCTTCGGACCCGGCCTCCTCGTTCCGGTGCTGGCCGCGGCTCTCGTCATGGGCGGCTGCGGCGAAACGGTGATCGATTACCAAAAGGCGCAGGAAGCGCTGCAGGCGAGCCTGGAACGATCGCTCCACCGCAAGGTTGCATCGGCTTCCTGTCCCTCAGGCGAAAAGGTCGAACCCGGCAGGGAATTCGAGTGCGCCGTGCGCTTCTCCGACGGCCGGCGGATGGTCGCCACCCTGCGAATTCGCAATGCCGACGCCGACGTCAGCGTGGTCAACCTCCGACCCCAATAAGTAGAGTCCCCTAGATGAGCCAGACCATCGCGGCCGAAGCGCCGACCACTCACGCCAAGCTCCTCGACTGGGTCGGGGAGGTCGCCAACCTGACTCAGCCAGACTCCGTCCGCTGGTGCGACGGTTCCGCTGAGGAGTACGACATGCTCGCGCAGACCCTGATCGAGGCCGGCACCTTCGAGCGCCTCTCAGACGCCAAGCGCCCCAACTCCTACCTCGCCCTCTCGGACCCCGGCGACGTCGCCCGGGTCGAGGATCGGACCTTCATCTGCTCGGAGCGCGAGCAAGACGCCGGTCCGACCAACAACTGGCGCGCTCCCGACGAGATGCGCGAAACGCTCCGCGGTCTCTTCTCCGGTTCGATGAAGGGGCGGACGATGTACGTCGTGCCCTTCTCGATGGGTCCGCTGGGCTCGCCGATCGCCCACGTCGGGGTCCAGCTGACCGACTCCGCCTACGTCGCCGTGAGCATGCGGATCATGACCCGGATGGGCAAGGGCGCCCTCGACGTCCTCGGCGAGGACGGCGACTTCGTCCCCTGCCTGCACTCGGTCGGGATGCCGCTGGCCGGCGGGCAGGCGGACGTGCCCTGGCCGTGCGACGCCGACAACAAGTGGATCGTCCACTTCCCCGAGAGCCGCGAAATCTGGTCCTACGGCTCCGGCTATGGCGGCAACGCCCTGCTGGGGAAGAAGTGCTTCGCCTTGCGGATCGCCTCGGCGATGGCGCGCGACGAGGGCTGGCTGGCCGAGCACATGCTGATCCTCAAGCTGACCGCGCCGGAGGGCGAGACCCGTTACGTCGCCGGGGCCTTCCCGTCGGCATGCGGCAAGACCAACCTGGCGATGCTGATCCCGACGCTGCCGGGCTGGAAGGTCGAGACGATCGGCGACGACATCGCCTGGATGAAGTTCGGCGGCGACGGCCGCCTCTATGCGATCAACCCGGAGGCCGGCTTCTTCGGCGTCGCACCCGGAACCGGCGAAAAGACGAACCCGAACGCGATGCGGACGGTCGCCCACGACTCGATCTTCACCAACTGCGCGAAAACTGACGACGGCGACGTCTGGTGGGAGGGGATGACCGAGGAGCCACCCGCCCACGCGATCGACTGGCACGGGGCGGACTGGACGCCTGGCGCGGACCACCCAGCTGCCCACCCGAACGCCCGCTTCACGACGCCGGCGTCGGCCTGTCCCTCGATCGCGCCCGAGTGGGAGGACCCCGCGGGTGTGCCGATCGACGCCTTCCTCTTCGGCGGCCGCCGATCGACCGTGGTGCCGCTGGTGCGGGAAGCGTTCGACTGGGAGCACGGCGTCTTCCTCGGCTCGATGATGTCGTCGGAGAAGACCGCGGCCGCGGCCGGCAACGTCGGCGAACTGCGGCACGACCCCTTTGCGATGCTGCCCTTCTGCGGCTACCACATGGGCGACTACTTCGCCCACTGGCTGAGGATCGGCCGGCAGGAGGGGGCGCGGCTGCCGCGGATCTTCTACGTGAACTGGTTCCGCAAGGACGAGGACGGCAGGTTCCTCTGGCCGGGGTTCGGCGAGAACAGCCGGGTCCTCGAGTGGGTCTTCCGGCGCTGCGGCGGGGAAGCCGAGGCCGAGGATACGCCGATCGGCCGCGTGCCCGCCTCAGGCGCCCTCAACACTGACGGCCTCGAGGTCTCCGAGGACGACGTCGCCGAGCTGCTGGCGGTCGATTCCGAGGAGTGGAGGAAGGAGCTGCCGGCCATCCATCAGCACTTTGCCCGTTTCGGCGACCATCTGCCGGACGAGCTGCACGAGCAGCTAGCTGATCTCGAGCGGCGGCTCGAGCAGGATCCCTCCTAGGCGGCTCGGTCGCCGGCCTCAGTGCCGGCGGATGTGGAGGCGCACCGGCCGCGAGGGCTTGGCAAGCGGCGCCACCACCCGCAGGCGCGGCGTCCGCAGATCCGGGTGGGCCGGCACCCGGATCTTCTTCCTGAAGATCCCGCTTCTCGTGGTGCGGGTATGGCCCACGGTGCGCCAGCCGTGGTGCCAGCGCTGGATCCGGACCCTGAGCGACCGCTGGGGGGACCCCGGCAGCCGGCCGTGGACCGCGACCCGGGCTCCCGCCCGAACGGTGTGTCGCGGTACCCAGACGTGGATGCGGCCGAGCGGGGCGGCGCCGAGCTGCACCCGCAGGATCACGACTTCGGGGCCGACGGCGACTCGCAGCGGCTGGCCCGGGCTCGGCTTCGGCGAGTCCACCGGCGCCGGGGAGCGGTTGGGAAGGTAGCGGTCGACACGTTCGGTCTGCGCGGGCAGTTCGAGTTCGACCGGCTCGGCGGCGGCGGTGACCGGCGCCTGCTGGCCGACGTCCCAGGCGCTGCTCGCCCGCCAGAGCGCAAGATAGAAGCTTCCGTCCCGCTTCTGCAGCAGCACCCGGTGCAGGTCGGAGGTGTCGCCGCCGACCGAGTAGGCGAGCGAGGAGGGCGCAAACGCGGGGCCGGGATCCTCGAGGATTGCGATCAGGTTGCGCAGCGCGACGAAGGCGGGCTTCTCGGAGAAGTCGTTCTTCAGCAATCCGAAGTTCGACTCGGGTTCGTCGAGGCCGGGGTTCGGCTTCTCGTCGACGAGCTCGTAGGCGAAGGTGCGGGCGACGCCGCTTTCGAAGTAGGAGAGGAAGAGGCGCGGCATGTAGACGGCCATCGCCGTTTCGGAAACGGGCGCGTGTTCTTCGGTCGAGTGGATGGCGGTGTGGTAGCCGCTCTCGGTCGCGACGACGGGCTTGCCGCCTGAGTTGAGCGCCGCCCGGCCCAGCTGCGATTCGATGTTGCTCTCGGGCGGTTCGCCGCCGGGGTAGGGGTGGATGTTCCCGTAGTCGAGGCTGCCGGAGATGTCGCCGATGCTTTCCTGGTTCGACCGCTGGACGATCGACGGACCGATCACCGGGAGGCCGGAGAGGGCGGGATTGCCCTTGACGTCGGCGTAGAGCTGCTGCTGGTATTCGGCCAGCCGCGGCGCCCATCCGGGTTCGCCGCTGGAGTCGTACTCGTTGGGGCCCTCGACCGCGTCGATTGACCCGCCGAGCTGGGTCGAGGCCGTGGAGACGAGTTCGCTCAGCCCTTCGCTGCCGTCGACGGGGCTGCCGAGGACGAGGGTCGAGCGGATCCCCATCCCGGCCAGTTCGTTGAGGCGCTGGTACTGGTCCGGCCGTTCGGGAACCAGGACCTCGCGGATGTGCCGTACGCCGAGCTCGGACAGCCTCTGCTTGACCTGTTCGAAGCCGCTGCCGTAGGCGGTGTCGGTGTACGCGGTGTGGGTGTTGACGCCGATCGATTCGACGAAGGAGTCCGCCGGCTTGGCCGGGGTTGCCGCCGCCGCGGCCCGCTCGGCGCTCGGCGAGAAGACGGCGGCGACCAGCAGAGCGAGGAGGAGCAGGAGGCTGGTTGGCCGGGCGGTTAGGCGCGCGGGATTCGAAGAGGCATCCACGCCCGATGCCTCGGCAGGTATCCGAGGCGCCGGTAGCCGTCCACCCGCCTACTGGACGTTTGTACGAGAGCCCTGACGGGCTTGCAATCAGCCCTTCAGGCGCACCCGAACCGGTGCCGACGGTGCGGCGGCGGCGAGGGCGCGCAGCCGCAGGACGCGGGCGCCATGGCGGCTCTTGAGCCTGACCCGGGTGCCGAAGGTGCCGCTGCTGGAGACCGCACTGCGGCGGACCGTCCGCCAGCCGCCTTCCCAGGCCTGGATCGCGACTTCGTGCGGCTGTTCTTCGGACGATTCCACTTCGCCGCGGACGACCACCGCATCACCGGGGCTGGCCGCCGTCGTGGTGGTCCAGGCGGTAACGCGGGTGCGCTTCTTGCCGTGGCTCGGCTTCTTCGTTTCTTCTTCGGGTGCTGGGGCGGGCGCGGGCGCCGGTTCGGATTCGACTGGGGTGGGCGTCGCTTCGGATTCGACAGGGGTTGCCGTCCCGCCCGGCACGATCCGCAGGATCGTCACCTGGGGGCCGACTTCGAGGCTGACGCCGCTGCTCGGGTTCGAGAAGCTGCCGAGGGACGCGCTCGAGCTGTTGGGGGCGAACCGTTCGACGGTTTCGATCGACTGGCCGAAGGAGACCGTGACGGGGGCGGAGCCCGGGTTGAGCGCGACCTGTTTGACCGGGTCCCAGACGCTCGTCGCGCGCCAGAGGGCGAGGTAGTAGGTGCCGTCGCTCTTCTGCAGCAGGACCTTGTGCAGCTTTTCGGTGTTGCCGCCGACCGAGAAGCTGAGGGAGCCCGGGGCAAAGGATGAGGCGCCCGAGTCTTTGAGGATGCCGATCAGGTTGCGGAGCGCGACGAAGGCCGGCTTCTCGGAGAGGTCGTTGCGGAGGAGGCCGAAGTTGTCCTCGCGTTCGGTCAGGCCCGGGTCGGGCTGCTCGTTGACCAGCTCGTAGAGGAAGGTCCTCGCTACGCCGTTTTCGTAATAGTCGAGGAAGATGCGCGGGATGTAGGTGGCCGAAGCCTGCTCGGAGGTGGGCGGGAAGTCTCCGGTCCAGTTCATCGCGTTGTGGTAGCCGGTCTCGGTCGCGATCACCGGCTTCGACCCGGAGCTCTTCGTGGCGTATTCGACGTGGCGCTGGAGGTATTCCTCCGGCGGGTAGCCGCCCGGGTAGGGATGGATGTTCCCGTAGTCGAGCCACTGCGAGACGTCGCCGAGTTCGCCGTTCTCCCAGAAGACCGTCGACGGCCCGAGGATCGGCAGCGAGGAGAGCGCCGGGTTTGCCTTGGCGAGTTCCCAGAGCCGCCGCTGGTATTCGGCGTCTTCGCTGGCCCAGTTCGCCGAGCCGCTGGCGTAGTACTCGTTCGGGCCCTCCAGCGCGTCGATCCCTTTCAGCTTCGACGTCGCGGTCGAGAGGAGCGATTCGAGGCCGGAGATGCCGTTCTTCGGCGAACCCATGATCAGGGTCGGCTTGATCCCGATGCCGGCGAGTTCGTTCAGCCGCGTGTACTGACCGGAGTTGCCCGGGACGAGGTCCTCGCGGACGTGGCGCACGCCGAGTTCGGCCAGCTTCGCCTTCAGTTCGGGGAAGCGGCTGGCGTAGACGGTGTTCGAGTAGGAGGTGTGGGTGTCGATGCCGATCGAGTCGACGAAGGAGGCGGCGGTGCGGGCCTGCACGGCCGCCTCGGCCGTCGCCGGCATCAATGCCGCGCCGACCAACGTCACGGCCGCCAGCAGAAGGCCGATCCGTTTGCCGGCCGTTTGGAGGAGGTGATCGATCCGATCCACGCATGGTGGCTCGGCTCACCCCTCCCCGCACAGGAGCCGGCGGGCAGCGGAGTGGACGTTTGTGTGACGATCCGCGGCCGAATTCTTGCGCGCGGACCGTTGCCTACTTAATTCTCGTAGGCCTCCGCCAGCTCCGGGTCCTTCTCCGCCAGCATCTCGGCCAGCTCGACCATCACCTTGCACTGCTTCCAGGTGGCGTCGTCTTGCATCTTGCCGTCGATCATGTGGACGCCGCGGCCGTCGGGGATCGCCTCGATCACCTTCTTGGCGAACTTGACCTCGTCCGGCGGCGGGCTGAAGACCTTCTTGGCGATCCCGATCTGGACCGGGTGCAGCGACCAGGCGCCGACGCAGCCCATCAGGAAGGCGGCGCGGAACTGGGTCTCGCAGCCGGCGGTGTCCTTGATGTCGCCGAAGGGGCCGTAGAAGGGGAGGATGCCGGCGGAGGTGCAGGCGTCGACCATGCGGGCGATCGAGTAGTGCCAGAGGTCCTGCTGGGCGCTGACGCGGTCGGCCTCGGGGTTCTCCGGGTCGGCCGGGTCCTCCATCACCCGGTAGCCGGGGTGGCCGCCGCCGACGCGGGTCGTCTTCATCCGCCGCGCCGCGGCCAGGTCGGCCGGGCCGAAGCTCATCCCCTGCATGCGCGGGCTGGCGTTGGCGATCTCCTCCAGGTTGACCACGCCCTGCGGGGTCTCGAGGATCGCGTGGACGAGGATCGGCCGCGACAGCTCGGCCTTGGCCTCGAGCTGGGCAAGGAGGCGGTCGACGTAGTGGATGTCCCAGGCCCCCTCGACCTTGGGAACCATCACCACCTCGAGCTGGTCGCCGATCTCGCTCACGAGCTGGGTGAGGTCGTCGAGCACCCAGGGGCTCTCCAGCGCGTTGACCCGGGTCCAGAGCGAGGTCTGGCCGAAGTCGTTCTCCTTGGCGGCGCGGATCAGGCCCGCGCGCGCGGCCTCCTTGCGGTCGACCGGGACCGCGTCCTCGAGGTTGCCGAGCAGGATGTCGGTTTTCGCCGCGATGTCGCCGGCCTTGGCGACCATCTTCTCGTTCGAGAAGTCGAGGAAGTGGATCATCCGCGAGGGCTTGACCGGGATCTCGCGGAGGGGCTCGGGGGCGCCGATCGCCTGCGGCAGAAAGAAGTCTCGTGGGTGTCTCAAGGTGCTCCTAGGGTCGTGTCCGGGGAAGGCCGCGCGTAAATCTAGTGTGAGCGCGAGTTTGCCGCCTCTCTGATGCCTAAATTGGCCGCTATCGGGGCCGAAGAGCGGGATACGACGCAGGACTGGGTGGTGCCGCGCGGCAGCGTGCCGCTGGTCGGCGAGCTGGAGGCGCGGATCGACGAGGCGGTGGTGATCGCCCGTGCCTCCGAGGAGGGGGTGCGGGAGGTCGGCGAGATGGCGCTCGACGCGGCTCGGCAGGCGCGGCGGGCGGCCGAGGCTGCGGAGAGGAGCGCAGAGGCGGCTGCGGAGGTTGTTCGTAGCTCACCTCGGGCGCCCGCAGCGGCAGACGAAGCTGGCGGGCCGGCGGGTCCTGACCCCGATTTGGCCCCACCGCCCCTCGCATTTGGCGAGGGGCGGTCCCCCAAATCGGCGCCACCCCCCGGCAGGGACGTCGCTCCGCGGGCTGAGCCCCGGTTCGAGGTGCGGTTTCGCAGCTTTACCGAGCGAGCTGACCGGCTGTCGGCGCGGCTGCGTGCGCTGGAGAATCATCCGAGGCATGGGGCAGGTTCCAGCGTTGGCGCAGTGCGGCGGCGAGGCGATGGCTGAGGTTGCCGCAGCCGGCTAGGGGTTGGCCGTCCAGCTGTTCGACTGGTTCGATGCCTCGGATCGAGCCGGTGAGGAAGGTCTCTTCGGCGGTGAGCAGGACCTCCGTGGGGAGTGGTTGCTCGCTGGCCTCTATTTCCTCTTGAGCTGCGAGCTCCAGGAGCGCGGCGCGGGTGGTGCCGGGGAGGAGGCGGCCGTCCAGGGGGGGTGTGAAGAGAGTGCCGGCGCGGACGGCGAAGACGTTGGCCCAGCCGGCCTCGAGCACCTCGCCGCCGTCGACGATCAGGGCGCCGGCCTCTCCGGAGGCCGGGCGGTTGATGCCCTTGCGATCGACCCACTTGTGAGCGCCCAGACCGGCGGCGATCTCGTGGGTGCGCAGATGCACCCCGCGCTCGGGGAAGACGGCCTCCAACTCGACCCCACCGGCAAGTAGGTCGAGTTGGAGGCCGTCTTCTACGGGAGCGGCAGTGAGGCGGAGGCGACCGAGCTCGAAATCGGCCGCCGCGCGTCGCAGGTCGTCCCCGGCGCGAAGCGGCAGCCCCCGCGAATAGACCGCCTCGAGGCTGCGGGCGAGCCGCGATAGGTGCACATCCAACTCAACGGGCTCCCCGTCGATCACGAGCAACGTCTCGAAGACCCCGCGGGAACGGTCGGGTTGCCATCGATCGGCCATCGGCGGGATATCTTGCACCCCGAGGCTGCGGCGTGTCGCTTTAGGTGCCCACACGGGACCAAAAGTCGACACGCCCCCAGTGGATGCAGACGCTGCTGATCGACAACCACGATTCGTTCACCTTCAACCTCTTCCAGCTGCTGGCGGAGGTGAACGGCTTCGAGCCGATCGTCGTCCGCAACGACGAGGCGAGCTGGGCGGAGCTGGAGCGCATGGAGTTCGACAACGTCGTCATCTCGCCGGGCCCGGGGCGGCCGGACGTGTTGGGCGACTTCGGGGTCTGCGCTGACGCGATCCGGCATTGCGAGAAGCCGCTGCTCGGCGTCTGCCTCGGCCATCAGGGGATCGGCTGGGTCGAGGGGGGAGAGGTGGTGCACGCGCCGGAGCCGATGCACGGCCACGTGGTCGAGATCGAGCACGACGGCTCGCCGCTCTTCGCCGGCATCCCCAGCCCCTTCCGCGCCACCCGCTACCACTCGCTGGCCCTCGCCGAGCCACTGCCCGAGACCCTGCGCCAGATCGCCACCTGCGACGGAGTCCCGATGGCGATCGAACACCGCACCCGCCCCCAATGGGGCGTCCAGTTCCACCCCGAGTCGATCGCGACACCCCACGGCAAACGCCTCCTCGAGAACTTCCGCGCACTGACCGCCTGGGCGGGGGACGGGAGCCCCGCTCCAGACACATCTCGCCATGGCTCGATGTCGAGTGTCTGGAGAGGGGCTCCCGTCCCCCCCAAGCGAGCCGCCTTGGAGCTTCGAGCCCAGCGCCTCGACGCTCTTCCACCGCCAGAGACCGCGTTTGTTTCCCTGTACGGAAACAGCGAGCACGCCTTCTGGCTGGACAGCTCCCGCCCAGGCGACCGAGCCCGCTTCTCCTTCATGGGAGATGCCTCGGGTCCGCTCGCCGAGGTCATCGGTCACGACGTGGGGGCAAGCGAGTCGATCTTCGACCGCCTCCGATCTCGGATCGAAGAGCTGCGTCCGGCCGGGCTGCCCGACCTCCCCTTCGAGTTCGACTGCGGCTTCGTCGGCTACCTCGGCTACGAGCTCAAGGCCGAGTGCGGCCACGCCTCACCTCACGAATCCGGGTGGCCCGACGCCTGCTTCCTCCTCGCCGACCGCGTCGTCGCTTTCGACCACGAGGAGCACGCCACCTATCTCCTGTGCCTCCATGAGCCGGGTGAAGAGGAGGCGGCCGGGAAGTGGCTCTCGGAGACCGCCACTCACCTCGAATCCCTGGCTGCGGCTCCGACCGGGGAGTCGGGTGAGTCTCGCCGGGCCCTCCCCGCTGTTGCCCGCCGAGACTCACCCGACTCCCCCTCAAGCGCCCTGTCCCCGGCTCGTTCCCCCGAGCAGTACCTAAAGGACGTCGAGACTTCGATCGACCACCTCCTCGCCGGCGACAGCTACGAGATCTGCCTGACAAACCAACTGTCAGTGGAGACGGACGCCGATCCACTGGATCTGTACCTGCGCCTCCGCCGCGTCAACCCAGCCCCCTTCGCCGCATATCTCCGCTTCGGCGACCTCGCCGTCCTCAGCTCCTCCCCCGAGCGCTTCCTTCGCGTCGGCCGCGACGGCGAAGCCGAAGCGCGCCCGATCAAGGGCACGAGCCGCCGCGGCGCCACTCCAGCCGAAGATGCCGCCCTCGCCGCCGCCCTCGCCGCGGACGAGAAGAACCGGGCGGAGAACCTGATGATCGTCGACCTCCTTCGCAACGACCTCGGTCGGGTCTGCGAGGTCGGCTCGGTCGAGGTGCCGCGGATGATGGCGGTCGAGACCTACGAGACCGTCCACCAGCTCGCCTCCGAGATACGCGGCCGCCTGCGCCCTGATGCCGCCGCCACGGACGCCACCCGCGCCTGCTTCCCGCCCGGCTCGATGACCGGAGCGCCGAAGCTCCGCACGACGGAGATCCTCGACGCGCTCGAGGGCGCTCCCCGCGGCGTCTACTCCGGCGCGATCGGCTGGTTCGGCCTCGGCGGCGCCGCCGACCTCTCGGTCGCGATCCGCACCGTTGTCCTCAGCGAGGACCGGGCCACGATCGGTGCCGGCGGCGCGGTGGTCCTCGCCTCCGACCCCGAGCGCGAGTACGAGGAGATGCTGCTGAAGGCGGCGGCGCCCCTGCGCGCCATCGACCCCGGGGCCGGCCCCGCGTCTATATCCTTGGCCCTCCAGAGCGTGGCCGCAGGCGCGCCCGGATAGCCGACCCAGATGCCAACAACTTACGAGCAGGAGCCATGGTTGTAGACACCGCCGCGTACCGCGAAATGACCGACGAGCAGGAAGCCATCGTGGAAATGGTCCGCCAGTTCGCCGACGAGCAGATCATCCCCAACGCCGAGTACTACGACCACGAGGACTCCTTCCCGGAGCCGATCGTCGAGCAGATGAAGGAGCTCGGCCTCTTCGGGGTGACGATCCCCGAGGAGTACGGCGGCATGGGGCTCGACCTGACGACCTACGCGATGATCGTCGAAGAGCTCTCGCGCGGCTGGATCTCGATCTCCGGCGTCGTCAACACCCACTTCATCGGCTCCTACCTGCTGATGAAGTTCGGCACCGACGAGCAGAAGGAGTACTTCCTGACGAAGATGGCGACCGGGGAGATCCGCGCCGCCTTCTCGCTGTCGGAGCCCGAGGTCGGCTCCGACGTCCAGGGCATCAAGGCCACCGCCAAGAAGGCCGAGGACGGCAACTGGGAGCTGAACGGGCAGAAGATGTGGGTCACCAACGGCCTCGGCTCCAGCGTCGTCTTCGTGCTGATGAAGACCGACACCCAGGCCGACCCGCCTTACAAGGGGATGACCTGCTTCATCACCGAGAAGGAGGCCTGGAAGGAAACCAACGAGGGCGACTTCAACGGCCTCGACGTTCCCCCCAAGATCAAGAAGATGGGGTACAAGGGCGTCGAGTCGACCGAGCTCGTCTACGACGGCTACAAGTGCCCGCCCGAGCGCATCCTCGGCGGCGAAGAGGCGGGAGTCGGCCAGGGCTTCATCCAGATGATGGACGCGCTCGAGGTGGGCCGCGTCAACGTCGCCGCCCGCGGCGTCGGCATCGCCCAGCGCGCGCTCGAGCTCGGCCTCCGCTACAGCCAGGAACGCAAGACCTTCGGCAAGACGATCTCCCAGCACCAGGCGATCCAGTTCAAGCTCGCCGACATGGCGACCCAGATCGAGGCCGCCCGCCTCCTCACCCGCAAAGCGGCGCGGATGAAGGACGCCGGCGAGCGCTCCGATCTCGAGGCCGGCATGGCCAAGCTCCTCGCCTCGGAGACCGGCAAGTACTGCGTCGAGGAAAGCTTCCGCATCCACGGCGGCTACGGCTACTCGAAGGAGTACGAGATCGAGCGCCTCTACCGCGACGCGCCGCTGCTGCTGATCGGCGAGGGGACGAGCGAGATCCAGCGCATGGTGATCGGCAAGAAGCTCCTGCAGAGGCACAAGATCTGATGGGACGCGCCTAGCTCGGTGGCCTCGACTTCGGATCTGATCCGTACCGCCGTCGAGCGGTTCCAGGCCGAAGTCCCCGCGCTGGCGAACCTGAAGCTGGTCTTCGGCCTGCAGCTGAAAGCCAAGCACGACATTCAGCTCTACCGGGTCGAGCTGCCCGGGCCGAAGATCGCGAAAGACCTAGCTCAGGACGAGCGGATCCTGGTCGAGATCGACCGCCCCCAGTTCAACGAGCTGGCTGAGAAAGGGATGCTGAAGAGCTATCGCCGCGCGGTCGAGACCGGCCACGTCAAGGCGACCGGTGACTCAAACGTGATCAAGCTGATCGCCCAGGTAGTCGAAAAGCAAGAGGAACGGGCGCGCCTCCGCAAAGTGCACTGACCGTCCGAGTCGGCTGAAAGATGCGGCTGACGCTTCTCAAGGAGGCCGGGATCGATGCCCGCTTCGGGCTGGGGTGGGGAGAGGTGACGACCGCGCCCGTCGGTTGCTGCTGGGCCTGATTCTTGAAAGGCCGCAAGCTGCGATGGCCGCCGAAGAGGGCATCTCGCAATCGGCCGTCTCTCAGAACCTGGCCAACAATGGGGCCTATGCGATCGGGCTGGCCGAGCGGGAGCGTGCTCGTATTAGCGGCGAGCTAATGAGGCTCTACACATAACCAAACGGCTTATGCGTTCTAGAGCCGCACGAGGTTCTCGGCCTCGATGCCGCGGGTTACGCCGCGGAAATCGACTACCAGCGGTGCCGCGGAGACGACCTTGGCGTAGTCGACGTCGGGATGGGCGGTGACGATCGCGACCAGATCGGCGCTCGCCAGCCCCTCGTCGAGGTCCACCGACCTCAGCCGGTGGCCGGGCAGCTCGGGGACGAAGGAGTCGTGGTAGGAAACGTCGCCGCCGAGGTCCTGGAGGCGGCCGATGATCTTCAGCGCCGGCGACTCGCGGGTGTCGCCGACCCCGCCCTTGTAGCTGGCGCCGAGGACGAGGATGCGCGAGCCGTTGATCGGCTTGCGGCTCTCGTTCAGGGTCCGCTCGATTCGTTCCACGCAGAAGCCCGGCTGCGCCTGGTTCACCTTTCCCGCCAGCTCGATGAACTCGGGGTAGAAGTCGTGCTGGCGGGCCTTGTAAGCGAGGTAGAAGGGGTCGATCGGCAGGCAGTGGCCGCCCATTCCGGGGCCCGGATCGAAGCGCATGAACCCGAAGGGCTTGCTGGAGGCGGCGTCGATCACCTCCCAGACGTCGATCCCGAGGAGGTCGCAGAGCTGGGCCAGCTCGTTGACGAAGGCGATGTTCACCGAGCGGAAGATGTTCTCCAGGAGCTTCGAGAGCTCGGCGGCCTCGGGAGAGCTGAGGACGATCACCTCCTCGCAGATCTGCGAGTAGAGGTCGCGCGCCTTCTCGGTGCAGGCCGAGGTGATGCCGCCGACCAGCTTCGGCGTCGTTTTCACGGTGTAGTCGGTGCGGCCGGGGTCGATCCGCTCGGGCGAGAAGGCGAGGAAGAAGTCGCTGCCGACGGTGAGACCGGATTCCTCGAGGATGGGCAGCAGCCGCTCACGGGTCGTGCCGGGGTAGGTGGTCGACTCCAGCACCACGAGCTGACCGGCGTGCAGCACCTCCGAGAGCGGCTTCGCCGACTCGACCAGGTAGGAGAGGTCGGGTTCGCGGGCGTCGGTGAGAGGGGTCGGGACGCAGATGATCGCGACCTCGCACTCGGCCAGGGCCCCGTAGTCGGTGGTCGCCCGCAGTTTCCCGGAGATCGCCTCCAGCTCGGCATCGGGGACGTCCTCGATGTAGCTGCGGCCGGCGTTCAGCTGGTCCACCTTCCCCTGGCTGACGTCGACGCCGATTACGTCGTTGCCGGCTTCCCCGTAGGCCACCGCGAGGGGCAGTCCGACGTAGCCGAGGCCGATGATCCCGATGCGCATCGCGCGAGTGTATTCGGCAGCTCCGATCGCCTCCCTTCAGGCGCGGGGGGCGGATTCCGGCGGAACGGCGGGCGCAGCGGTCCAGATAGCATCCGGCGCCGCTAACACTTGGAAGGAGACGAAACCCGGCGATGAACGACCAGAAGTACGAGCTGACGACCGACCAGGCCGAGCGCGAGGCGACCGGCGCCCACAGCTACGGCCGCTACCTCGAGGAGTTCGAGGTCGGCGCCGTCTACAAGCACTGGCCGGCGAAGACCGTGACCGAGGCCGACGACCATCTGTTCTGCCTGATCACGATGAACCATCACCCGCTGCACATCAACGACGTCTACGCGAGCGGGTCGCAGCAGGGCCGCAACGTCGTCGTCGGGCCGCTCGTCTACTCGCTGGCGCTCGGCATGTCGGTCTCCGACATCTCCGGCAAGGCGATCGCCAACCTCGCGACCGAAGAGCTGAGCCACCCGAACCCGGTCTTCCACGGGGACACGCTCTTCTGCGAGACCGAGGTCCTCGACGTCAAGCCCTCCAAGTCCAAGCCCGACCGCGGCATCGTCAAGGTCCACACCCGCGTCCTCAACCAGGACGGCGTTCTCGTCGCCGAGTTCAAGCGGCTGGTGCTCGTGCCCAAGAAGAATCCGGGCGAGTCACCGGAACCGGCGGCGGACAACGTCGAGTAGGAAGACCTTTGGCGAGTTAGCCCGCCCATGGCAGGGTTAACTCGCCAATCGCGTCAGTAAGCCGGTCGTCCGCGGCGGGCGGCGCGGAACATCCGGCCAGCGGACGTGACCGCCTTGCTGGTCCGCAGCCTGATGGCGCGGGAGCGGTCTCTGATCTTCTCCAGCGCCCTGACGATGTCGAGCACGTCGTCGGGCTCGGCCAGCAGCATGCGGTGGTCGAGCCAGACCGTATGGGCGGCGGCGTGCTCGGCGTTCGGGAGGCTGACCCCCGCGTAGTCGAGTCGCGGCGCCCCCTTGGGAAGCCTGCGCTCGAACCTGCGCTCGCGAAACAGCTCGAGCGTGTTCAGGCTCGGATACGACTCGCCGGCGAGGATCCCCTCGTGGCGAAGCGCGGCGACCAGGCCGGTCACCGGCAGGCCGCTGAACTCGGCCGGGTCGTAATGGAGGACGTAGGCGTAACGCCCGCGGCTGGTGATCCGCGCGTCCCCGCTCTGCGGGCGTAGACCGGGGATCTTCGGCAGCTCGGCGTCGAGCAGCCGGGCGCGTTCCTCTCGAACCCGGTTCTGCTGCGGGAGGCGTTGCAACTGGGCCTGCAGCACGGCCCCCTGCCACTCGGTCATCCGCATGTTGGTGCCGTAGTTGGCGTGGTCGTAACGATGGCGCCCCTCGATCCGGCCGCAGTTGGCGTAGCTCCAGGCCGTTGACCGCAGCGCCTCGTCGTCGGCGATCAGGGCGCCGCCCTCGCCCGCGGTGATCAACTTCCCCTCCTGGAACGAGAAGCTGCCGAAGCTGCCGAAGGAGCCGACCCCGCGACCTCCCCAGGAGCTGCCATGTGCGTGCGCGCAGTCCTCGATCATCGCCAGGTCGTGCCGTTGACAGAGATCGCTCAGGGCATCGAGGTCGCATGGCCTGCCGGCCAGATGGACGGGGATGACCGCTCGCGTTCGCTCGGTCGCTGCGGCCTCTGCCGCGGCGACGTCCAGGCAGAGCGAGGTGGGCTCGACGTCGACGAAGACCGGAGTCGCGTTCACCGCCAGGGCCGCGATCGCGGTGGTGACGAAGGTCAGCCCCGGAACCAGGACCTCGTCACCCGGCCCGATCCCGCAGGCCGCAAGCGCGGCCTCCAACGAGCAGCTTCCGTTCGCCAGCGGCAGGCCATAACGGGCGCCCTGGTAGGCGGCGAATTCCTCCGCCGCGTCGGCGGCGCGAGTCCCGCGTGCCGTCGACCAGCTTCCCGACTCGAGCGTGGCTTGCAGCAGATTCCGCTCGGCCTCGCCGTGCTGCGGCCAGGCAGGCCAAATCTTGCCGGCTCGGACCGAGCGGCCGCCGAGGATGACTGGTAGATCCCCCACTAGCTTGTGTGGGAAATTAGCAGCGCCACAGGCGGCTGGGCGCGGCTCAGTGGGAAGGCGGCGTCAAGAACTCGCGCCATTCCAGATTGGCGACGCGCTTGTACAGGAAAACGGAGATCACGAAGACGACGGTGTAGGCGATGGTCGAAACGATCGCCGCCACGTCGATCCCGCCTTCTTCGAGGAAGAGGACGAGGCCGGCGACGGTGATGATCGCCGCCGGGATCGCGGCGACGCTGGAGAGCAGGGGGCGGTTGGCCGCGAGCAGCCCGGACCACAGCACCATCGCCGCGGCGTCGAGCACGACTCCGGGGAGGAGGATCCGCAGCGCCGTCGCCGCACCCTCGAAGTCGGAGCCGTAGACGAGCACGAGGGCGTAGTTTGCGATCGCCGCCAGGGGCAGCGCGATCGCCACGCCGATCAGCATCACCACCTGGAGGGTGCGGATCACCGTTCGCGGCGACTGCTTGTCGCGCCGCGCCGCGACCGGCATCACGATCGTCGCGATCGTCGCGGTCAGGGTGATGATGATCGAGGTGACGTTGGTGGCGACCGAGTAGAGGCCGACGCTGACGGCGCCGAGGAAGGCGGGGACGATCAGGAGGTCGAGGCGGGCGTTGACGAGCCCGGCGACCGAGCCCATGTGGGCCTTGAGCCCGTAGGAGAGGGTTTCCCGCATCAGCTGGCGGCTCGGGCGGGCCAGGCCCTCGCGCTGGAGCAACCGCCCCGCGGCGACGAGGAAGGCGGCGCCGGTCGCGGCCGCGTTGATCACCAGTGCCACTTCTACCGAGAAGACGCCGAGCGCCCAGCAGCCGAGGTAGCCGATCGCGATCAAGCCCGGCTGGAAAAGGCGGATCGCGTTGTAGACGAGGAAGTCGTGGGCGCCGAGGAGCATGCCCCACTGGACGGCCTGCAGCATCATCACCAGGACGATCGCCAGGTAGATCCGGCCGAGGTCGATCGTGTCCCCGGTCTGGGCCGAGAAGAGGACCGGCAGCGCGATCTCGCCGGCGACGATTGCCAGGATCCCGAGCGGGACGCCGACCGCCAGCCAGGTCCCGAGCAGTCTCGGCCCGTCCTCGCGCCTGCGGGCGAGGCGGTAGGCGACGGCTTCGGTCGCGCCGCCCGAGAAGAACCAGACGCAGAGCTGCGCGACGAGGAGGATCGCCGCGATCTCGCCGCGACCCGACGGCCCCAGGGCGCGCGCGACGATGATCCCGGTCACCAGGTTCGTGACGAGGACCGAGGCGTCGAACGCCATCGGCATCAGGACCCGGGTCCGCAGGGCAGGGTTGACGATCAGGCGCCGCAGCCGCGCGACGGCGTTGGGCGACTCCGGCTCGCCGAGCGCGGCGTCAGGCATCGGCCGAGGCAAGGTGCCTGCCGAGGCGGATCGCGAGGGCGGCGATCGTCGTCGTCGGGTGCAGGGCGCTGTTGGTCGCGAAGGCGGAGCCGCCGGTCAGGTAGAGGTTCTCGAGCCGGTGGTGGCGGAGGTTCTCGTCGACGACGCCGTCGGGCCCCATGAAGCAGGTGCCGAGCATGTGGCCGCCGTGCCCGCCGATGCGGTCGCCGACGATCTTGGCGCCGAGCGGCGCCAACCGCTCCTCCAGCCCCCGGCGCACCTCGGCGACGCCGCGCATCGCGTAGTCGGAGTCGGGGGGGTAGGAGACTTTGGTCAGCGGCAGGCCGAGAGGGTCCCTATGGCTGGAGAGCTCGACGAAGCGGTCCTCCCGGAGGGCGTCCTCGACGCTGACGTAGACGACCGCGGTGCGGGCGAAGCGGTCGGCCATCTCTGCCCGCAGGTCGGTCCCGCGACGCCCGCCGGCGAGCGCCGCGACGATGCGGTCGCGGAGGAGCAGCCCAGGGTTGAAGGGCACGACCACGGCCGAGCCGCGCTCGACCCGCCAGTCGCCCTCGGCCCAGGCGTAGGAGATGCCGGTGTCGCGGGTGGCTGCGCTCCAGGGGCCCATCGACTCGGCGAGCTCGACGTCGAGGACCACGTGGGTGTGGTCGCCCAGCCACCTGCCGACCGGCCCTTCCCGCAGGTCCGAGCGCAGCAGCAGGCCCGCGTTCTCGATCCCGTGGGCCGCGGCCACGACCCGCTGGGGGACGATCCGGCTGCGGCTGCCGTCCGCCGCCACGCACTCGACCTCGGCGATGCGGCCGCCGGCCCTCCGCAGCCGCGCCGCCACCGTTTCCCCGCGCACGGAGAACCCGTCGGCGGCGGCCAGCTCCCGCCCGATCGCGAGGATGTTCGAAGCCGTCTCGACCTCCGGCCCTTCCGTCTCGATTGACGGCGGGTACTCGGGCTCCAGCCGGCGCGCTATCGGCAGCGGCCCGAACGGCTCCAGCAGCGGCCCAAGGAGACGATCGACGCTGGACGGGGGTGGGGGAGGCAGGGGGTAGTCGTCGGACCCGGGGAAGACCTCGTGCGGCCCTCCCGAGATGTCGAGCGCCTGCTCGGCGGCCTGGTAGAAGGGCAGGAGGTCGTCGTAGCCGATCGGCCAGTCGCGCCAGATCCCGTAGCGGGAGCGCATCTCGAAGTCCGAAGGCAGGAGGCGCGGCGCGACCCCCGCCCAGAGCAGCGACGAGCCGCCGAAGGCATAACCGTATTTCCAGGGCCGCTCGCTGCCCGGCGCCGGTTCGGTGTTGTGCGCCGTGGCAGCGGTTCGGGCCTCGCGTTGCGAGTGCGGGACCGTGTCGGCGTCCAGGCGGACCGGCCCACGCTCGATGACCGTGACTTCCCGGCCCGCGGCGACCAGTTCGCGGGCTACCAAGAGCCCGCTGATGCCGGAGCCGATGACGACGTTTTCGATCGCTTCGCTCATCGGCTCCCTGCGGTCTCCTCCCCCGTCGCCGGCAATTTGGTGACGCGGGCGTAGAGGAGGTTCTCGGTCGGTCCCGGGATCAGGGCGTATACCAGCGGCCTGATCGCCGCCTGGCGAAGCCCTCGCGGCAGCAGCCGGCCGAGTGGACCCGTCGCGAGCGTGAAGGCCAGCCCCCTCACCGCAAAGCCGCGGCGCCCCAGCCTCTTACGCGCCTTCACCAGGAGTCGGTGCGCCTCCGGGTCGGAGAGCCCCAACGTCTCTTCCAGGCGCCTTGCGCTCACCCGTGCGCCCTCAACTGCAGCGACTCCGCCGAAGACATCTCGCCGTAGCCCGGGCAGGGGATCCCCCGGAACACGTAGACCTTGCCGCCGATCGTCGCCATCGAGTGGCCGTGGCGGGCTTTGCGCATGTCGGGCAGGCGGATCCAGTGTTCGCGCCTGGGCTCGTAGGCGTAGCTCGCCGCCGTCTCCCAGCCGCCGGGTTCGTAGGGGTGGATCCTGTCTTCGCCGCCGCCGGTGACGATCACCATCCCGTCGGCCGCCGTCACCGCTGGAGAGCCGACCCCGAGGGGCAGGTTCGGCAACCGTCGCCAGCGCCCCGTCGCCGGGTCGAATTCCTCCATCGTCGCCAGCGACATCTGGGTGGGCTGCCGGCCGCCGGCGAAGTAGAGCCGGCCGCCGACCACGCCGACGCCGAAGTGGTGGCGCGGCGTCGGCATGTCGGGTCCGCGCTGCCAGCGCCGGCGCTTGAAATCGTAGATTTCGAACGAGGAGATCGGCTCGTTTTCGTTGCCGAACCTGGTCGTGCCGCCGGCGACGTAGAGGCGTTCGCCGACCACTGCCCCTGCGGCAGCGCCGCGCGCGATCCGCATCGGCGGCAGCTCCCGCCATCTCCGGGTCTGCGGCGAGTAGGCCCACATCCGGTTGGTCGGTTCGGAACCGTCGATGTAGCCGCTGACGAGGATCACTTCGCCGTCGTGGGCGGTGACGACGGGATGGTCGATCGCCACCGGCGCGTCCGGTTCGCGCCGGTATTCGCCGGTGCGCGGGTCGAACCGGAGGACCTTCGGCTCGGTCCCCTCCCGTGCCTGGCCGCCGATCAGGTAGACGTAGCCGCCGACGGCCGCCGCGCCGGCCTCGGGAGAGGGATCCGGGGCGTCGTGTTCGAATCGCCAGTACCCCGGCCCCTGCTTCCCCGGCGGGTCGTAGATCGCTTTCGGGTCGTATTCGCATAGATCGGGCAGGGGCGGGGAGGAGAGGCCGAGGACTTCCCTGATGTGCGGCCCGGGGAGTTCGGGGCCGACCCCGGTGGCGACGACGAAGGTGAGGAGCAGCAGGACGAGGCAGACACCCAGGCCGATCATCGACTTGCGCCTACTCATCGGCTGCCTCGCCCCCCGCCTCCGACTCCGCTTCGCGAGCGCCCTGCTGCTGTTCGACGACGCCCAGCAGCCAGGCCGCGTGAGTCTCCAGTCGGAAGAGGCGGAGGTGGCCCGTCAGGTTCGTGACGGCACCGAGGAGCGCGCGCACCGGCCGGTAGCCGGGTCGGTACCGGCTCAGCCGTATCAGCGGCCGACCGGGAAGCCTCACCTCGCTGAAGAAGAAGTCGTCCGGCAGTGGGCCGAGCGCATCGGGATGCACGCGGTGCATCGTCCACCGGGCCCGCCCGGAGCCTCTCATCGTCGCGAGAAACCTCTGCGGGGTGACCTGGTGCCGGTGTTCGGCCAGGAGGCTGCGGTCGAAGCTCGCTTCCAAGCCGAGCTGGGCGCAGCGCAGGCCGAAGTCGCGATCCTCGTGGCGCAGGTGCCTGCGAGCTCCCGGATCCTTCCCGTTGAAGTCGATCCGCAGCGCGTCTTCCCGGCGCAGGGAGACATTTCCCCCCCACAGGCCCTGGAGGATCGTCTTCGGGTCGGCTTCGTACTCGGAGCAGACGTGCTCGTAGGCGCGGCTGTATAGCTCGGTTCCGTATTCGCCGGGTCGGCGGTCCAGGCGGCTGGACACTGGCATGTATCCGACGATAACCCGCCCGGTCCCGGCGGCGTGGTGTCGTGCGTGGCCCTCCGCCAGGCCGGGACGGGGAAGGACATCGTCGTCGAGGATCAGCACCACCTCGGAGCTCGCCTCCTCGATGCCCCGCATCACGGCCGAGGGTTTTCCGGCCGCCTCGACCTCGAGCGGGCGCAGCCGACGGTCCTCTGCAGCCCGCGCCTGCAGCAGTGCCAGCGAGCCGTCGTCGCCCCCGTTGACGACGACGAGGACCTCGGCGAAGGGCTCGGCGAGGACGGCGTCGAGCAGCTCGGGCAGCCGCCCCCTTCGGGCATGGGTCGGAATCACTGCTGCGACTTGCGGACTGGTGGTCATCGCTCAAAGGCCGGCGAAGGTTCCGGTCGGCAACCGACGCAAAGCCTCAGCCCATTCTGGCGACTGCAGCGGCCCGTACTCGTGGGGGAAGCCCGGGTGCACCATGACCTCCACCGAGTGATGTCGCGAGAGCCCCAGCTTCTCCTCCGGCGGGACTCCGGTCAGGCCGGGCCAGACCGTCTCGATCGAGAAAAAGTAGTCGGTAGAGCGGTAGCGGGAGAGGACGAGCTGCCGGCGCAGCGCTCGCAGCGCCTCGGCGATGGCGTTGTGAGGATAGGTGTCGCTGAGCGCGTTGCGGATCGCGATGCCGCGCGGCAGCGAGCGTGAGAGCAGGACGTTGACGGCCATGTGGCTGTGGTGGTGACCGTCGACGTGCGTCGGCTGGCGACCGTAGAGCTCGACGAAGCGCTCGAGCTGGTCGGCGACGACCCGGTCCACCTGGTGGCGGCAGCGCGGGTCGTAGATCCAGCGCCGCAGGCGCTGGCGGCGGAAGCGATCGAGCAAGTAGCTCTGCCGGTCGCGGACCGGGGTCGGCACTGAGGCGCCCGAGTACTCCTCGAACAGGTTCAGGTGCAGCCCGATTCCCAGCCGCGGGTGGTCGCCTGCCAGCGCGGCGGCTTCCTCGGAGCCGGCCATGAACATCATCGCCGTCGTGCTGGTCAGCCCGGCTGCCTGGTGGCAGTCGGCGATCGCCCGCGTCGTCGGCTCGTCGTAGCCCCAGTCGTCGGCGTTGACGATCAGCAGGCCGCGGTCACGCCCCATCGGCGGGAAGCTCCTTTCGGACGAGCTGCCTCAGGTAGCGGCGGTCGGCGAGGAGGCGGCGGTGCCCACGGGCCCAGCTGCGCAGGAACGGGATCGCAAGGGTGGGACGGCGAAGGTAGACCTTGGCGCTGGCGAGGAAGCCGAGAACCTCGTAGGCGAGTGCCCGCAGCGGGTTCGGATTGGCGATCAGGGCGTCGAAGAGGAGGCTGTAGATGTGCCAGCTCTGGTGCTTGACGGTCTCCGCGAGGCGGTCGGGATCGAAAGACAGGGGCACGTCGGGATGCGCGGCGCGCGCCTCCGGCTCGAAGAGGATCCGGACGCCGTGGCTGCGCCACAGCGCTCCCATGAAGATGTCGTCGGCGGTGTCGATGCGCTCGTTCCAGGGCCACGCGACGGCGAAGCTGCGCGGGTAGAGGAAGAGCGCGCCGATCACGAAATCCGGCTCCTCGCCCTCGAGCACGGGGCGGCCGTAGCCGATGCGCCGCTTCTTGACCGGAGCGCTCCAGGTGCCGTTGATCGCGACGCTCCCGGCCACGACCCGGCGGCCGTGGCCCTCGTCGTAGCGCCGCACGAGACGGTCGATCGCTTCCGGCTCGAGGATGAGGTCGTCGTCGACGTCGACCAGCAGCTCCTCGCGGGCGGCGCGGGCGCCGGTGTTGCGGGCAGCGGCCACGTTGGCTCCGTCGTGGGGGCATAGTCGCACCCACGGATAGCTCGAACAGATCTCGCGCACGGCGCCCCGCTCCTCCCTGCCCGGGCTCGAGTCGCAGACGTAGGCGGGAAAGCCCAGCCGTCCCTGCGCGGGGGCGAGCGAATCGAGGCAACGGCGGAGGAGCTGGGGACGCGAGCGGGTCGGGATGACGACGGCGACCGACGCGGCCGCTGCGGCGGCCTCGGTCACGAACGAGGGGCGGGTGGCGTGAGCAACAAAGCCGCGCAAAGGGTAGCTGCCGGTCGGACGCCGACGCTCAGTCGCCGCATCCGAACCTGGCCCCACCAGGGTGGTACCAAATCGGATGCGGCAGACCTGCGGGCTAGTGTTCCGGCCCGATGCTGCGCGTCCTCCTTGCCACTCCCGACTTCCCGCCCAGCACCGGGGGGATCGCGGTCCTGATGGGGAACCTCATGCGCAGCATGTCGGGGGTCGAGGTGCGGGTCGTGGCGTTCGGCGAGGAGGGCGCGCGGGAATCCGATCTGGCGGCGGGCTTCGACACGCGCCGGGTGGGCAGCGTCGAGATGCGCCGCCCGCTGGCGGTGGCGCTTCTGAACGGGCGGCTGCTTTCCGAGATCCGCCGGTTCCGGCCGGACGTGATCCTCAGCGGGCACGTCGTCGCCAGCATTGCGGCGCTGCCCCTGCAGCGCCTGTTCGGCATCCCGGTCGTGCAGTACGTCCACGCCGACGAGTTCCGCGTTCGGCCGCGACTGACCGGTCGCGCGGTCCGCTCGGCGGCGGCGACGATCGCGGTCAGCCGCTACACGCGCGACATGGCGCTCGAGGCGGGAGCGGACGCCGCAAAGGTCAGGGTGATCCCGCCGGGCGTCGAGCTTCCCTCCTGCCCGCTCGCCGAGCGCGGCGAGGAGCCGGTCTTCGTCACCGTCGCCTCGTTCATCTCGCCGCGCAAGGGCCACGACGTGATCGTCCGCGCCCTTCCCCTGATCAGGGAGCGCGTGCCCGGGGCCCGCTGGGTGACCGTCGGCGACGGCCCGCTGCGGTCCGAGATCGAACAAGCGGCCGCCGCCGCGGGGGTCGCCGACGCCGTCGCCTTTCTCGGCCGGGTCGACGACGAGGAGCGCGACCGCTGGCTCGACCGCGCTCGGGCCTTCTGCATGCCGAGCAGGCTTCCCCCGGACGGCACCGGCGGCGAGGGCTTCGGCATCGTCTACCTGGAGGCGGGGGCACACGGCCTGCCGGTCGTGGGGGGCCGCGTCGCCGGCGCCCTCGACGCGGTGATCGACGGCGAGACCGGCCTCCTCGTCGACCCCACCGACCACGAGGAGGTGGCGGAGGCGCTGGTCAGCCTGCTCTCGGACCGGGCGCTGGCCGATCGTCTCGGGGCGGGAGGCAGGGAGAACGCGGAAGCTCACGCCTGGCCGCGAATCGGCGCCCGCGTCGAAGCCCTGCTCGAGGAGATCGCCGCCGCCTGCCATGCCTGAGCCGCGGGTCCTCTACGTCAACCAGGCGGCCCAGGCGAGCGGCGCCGAGCGCTCGCTGCTGGCGCTGATCGACGGCCTGGGCGAGAGGGTGCGACCGCTCGTCGCCTGCCCGGAGGGAGAGCTGAGCGCCGAGGTGCGGAGTCGCGGCATCGAGCTGCTGCCGATTCGCGGCACCGAGGTCAGCTTCAGGCTCCATCCCGTGCACACCAGCCGCGGCCTGCTCGAGATCGCACAGTCCTCGCTGCAGGTCCGCCGCATCGTCGAGCGCACGCGCCCCGACATCGTCCACGCCAACACCACGCGGGCGGCTCTGCTGGCGCTGCTGGCGCGCAGGCGCTCCGGCCCGCCCGTCCTCGCCCACATCCGCGACTGGGCCCCGGAAGGGCGCTTCCCCGACCTCGTCCTCTCGCTGATCTCCGCACACGCCGACGCGGTGGTGGCCAACTCGGCCTACGTCGCCGAGCGCTTCGCCGGCGAGCGGGGCGAGCGGCCGGTGCGCGTGCTCCACAACCCGATCGACCTCGCCCGCTTCGACCCATCGCATGCCGACGGCGTCGCGGTCCGGGCGGACCTCGGGATCGGCGCCGGAACCGTGGTGCTCACCGTCGTCGCCCAGATCTCGCCGATCAAGGGCCAGGACCACGCGATCCGGGTGCTGGCCGATCTCCTCGCCGCGGGCGGAGACGTCGTCCTGCTGTTGGTCGGCTCGGTCAAGTTCGCCAGCGGTGCCGCCCACGTCGACAACGTCGGCTTCGCCGATCGCCTGCCGCGCCTGGCGGCGGAGCTGGGGGTCGCCGAGCGGGTGCAGTTCCTGGGCGAGCGTGCCGATATTCCAGACGTGCTCGCGGCGACCGACATCCTCCTGATGCCCTTCTGGCAGGACGCCTTCGGGCGGGTCGCGGTCGAGGCGATGTCGATGGGTGTGCCGGTCGCGGCGGCTGACGCCGGCGGGCCGCGCGAGATCGTCCGCGACGGGGTCGACGGCCTGCTCTTGCCGCCCCACGATCCCGGCGCCTGGGCGGAAGGGCTGCGCCCGCTCCTCGACAGCGCGCCCCGGCGCCGGGAGCTGGGCCGGGAAGGGCGGTCGCGCTCCCGCGATTTCAGCCTCGAGCGGCACGCGGAGGGGATCCTTGCCGTCTACGACGAGCTGTCGAGCGGGCAGGACCGGCTCCTATAGTCAGGCGATGGCCGCTGCCGCCCGCGCAATCCCGCTTCCCCAGCCGCAGGTCCTCAGGCGCGTCCTGGCCGCCGGGCTGATCGCCCTGGTCGCCTTGGCCGTCGGCGCCACCGCCGTCGTCTCGATCCAGGCCGCGACCACCTTCGTCCTCCTCGTGCTCCTCGTGGCGGTGCGCAAGGAGTCGCGATCGGGGGGGCTGCTGGTGATGTGGAGCTTCTGGTTCCTGGCACCCGGGTTGCGGCGGGTCTTCGACCTCAGCGGCGCCGCGCCCGGCGCCGACCCGCTCTCGCTCCTGCCGTTCGCCGCGACGGTCCTGCTCGCCGCGATGGAGCTCTGGGAGGACCGGCTCGACCGGCGGGCGCGCTGGATCCTCGGCCTCGGCGTTGCGGCGATCGGGCTGGGCCTGCCGATGGGCCTGCTGGTCGACCCGGCGGCGGCGATCTTCGCTGCGACCGCCTACGGCGCGGCGATCTCCGCCTTCGTCCTCGGCTGGGGCGACGGCACCAGCCGGATCTCGGTGCCGACCCTCCACCGGGCCCTCGCGGTGGCGATGGTTCCGCTCTCTCTCTACGCGATCCTCCAGTACTTCGTGGTCCTCCCGGTCTGGGACTCGAAGTGGGTCGCCTCCGACCCGCTCGGCAGCCTCAACGCTCCCCAGGAAGGGCACATCCGCATCTTCTCGACGCTGAACGCGCCGTTCACCTTCGCGATCCTCCTCGCCGCCGGCATCCTCCTGGTCGGCCTCGGCCGCCGGCGGTCGCTGCGCCGCAACCTCTTCCTCCTGGTGCCCTCGGTGCTCGCCCTCGCCCTGACCTACATGCGCAGTGCCTGGCTCGGCCTGGTGGTGGGGCTGATCGTCTTCGCCATCCTCATGCGCGGCCAGGTCTCCAAGCGGGTCTTCGTCGTCGCCATCGTCTGCACCGTGGTGCTGATCGCCGCCGGCAGCGGCAACTCGACGACGCGGGCCTTCACCGAACGGGTCACCTCCCTCGGCAGTCCCGGCAAGGACGTCTCCGCGCAGAGTCGGCTGGAACGGACGAACCAGCTGGTCCCGGTCGCGATCCGGCAGCCGGCCGGCGCCGGCCTCGGGCAGTCCGGCCTCACGTCGGCGAAAATCGGCGGCTCCACCGACGAATTCCTGACCGCCGTCGACAACGGCTACCTGTCGCTTCTGTACCAGTCCGGGCCGGTCGCCTTCGCGATGCTGGTTGCCGCCCTCGGTGGCAGCGTCGTCGCGGCTGCGCGGGGGCTGCGACGGCGCGAGGGTCTCGAACGCCAGGCCCAGGCGGCCCTGATCGCAGCGTTGGCGATGCTGCTGGTCGCGCTCTTCGCCGGCGAAGTCCTCTTCGGCCTGCCCGGGGCGATCCTCTGGTACCTCTGCGGCCTTGCGGCGGCCTCCTCCCGGCGGGCCGGGGGACGGGTGCTGGAGCGTCCGGTGGGCTCGTCCCACTGACTCGCGGCGCCCCTTTCGAGGCCGCGGGCGTTGCTACAGTCCGCCGCGTTCGCAGCTCCCCGCCTCACCTCCAGCCCCTTGTCGATCGAACGCCAACCCGAGCAGTCGGATCTATCGCGGATCGGTAGGTCCCTCCTGCGGCGTGCCTGGGTGATCGTCGCCTGCCTGGTCGTGGCGACCGCGGCGGCCGTGCTGATGACGGTCCTGGCGCAGAAGGAATACGAAGGCACCGCCGCGCTCCTCTCGCGTGCCCCGGGGGCCGAAGAACCCCAGCGGGTGGTCGACACCAACCTGCAGCTGCTGTCCCTGCCGGCGGTCGCCGAACGCACGGCCAAGGTCGTGCCGGACATGACGCGGGAAGAAGTCGCCGAAGCGGTCGAAACCAAGCAGCAGGGCGAATCGGACGTCATCCTCGTCACCGCTACGGCGTCCGATCCCGACCGGGCCGCGGAACTGGCGAACACCTTCGCCCGTCAGTTCATCGCCTTCAGCCACGGGAAGGAAGAAAACCAGCAGACCGGCCGCACGGAACTGGTGGACCGGGCCACCCCCGACGGCACGCCGGTCTCGCCCAAGCCGGTCAAGAACGTCGTCTTCGGAGTGCTGGTGGGGCTGATCCTCGGCATCGCCCTGGCCCTGCTGGTCGAACAGTTCGACCGGCGGCTGAAGCGGCGGGAAGACCTCACGGAAGTGACGGGGCTGCCGCTCCTCATCTCGATCCCACGGCGCGAGGCGCTCGACGAGCGCCACCTCGGCGAGGAACCGCTTCCCTCGGCGGAGCTGGAGCCGTTTCGGATGGTGCGGGCTCAGCTGCGGTACTTCCAGGGTCGTCGCGGCCTCGACTCCGTGGTCGTCACCTCCGCGCAGCCGGGGGAGGGGAAGACGGTGGTATCCCTCGGCCTGGCGCTGGCGGCCGCCACCAGCGGCGAGCGCGTGCTCCTGATCGAGGCTGACATGCGCAAACCCGTCCTCGGGCGCATCCTCGACCTGCATTCGACAGCCGGGCTCTCGGAACTTCTCTCCGGCGACGGCGAGGCCTCGCTGCAGGACGTCGTGACCAGCGTCGAAACGGCGGCGATCACGCAGGACGTCGGCGGCAGGACCTTCGACGTGCTGCCGGCGGGAGCGGTGCCGCCCAACCCGACCGAGCTGGCGGCCTCGGAGAAGATGAGCGGTCTGCTGCGGGAGGCGACCGGCTCCTACGACTTCGTCGTCGTCGACACGCCGCCCGTGCTCACCGTTTCCGACGCGCTGCCGCTGATCGCGGCGACGGGCGGGGTGCTGCCGGTCAGCGGCATCGGGGTGAGCACCCGGAACTCCGCGGCGGACCTGGTCTCGATGCTCGAAGGGACCGGAGCCACGCTCGTCGGCCTGATCGCGAACTTCAGCGAGGCGCCGGATCCTGCGCGTCAAGCCTACGGCTACGGTCGGCCGCCTGAGCTCGACTTCCTGCACACTCTTCGCGGTAGCGCTCGACCAGCCGGCGAAGGCGAGACCGAAACTCCGCAGCGCTGAAGCGCTGCGCGTGCGCCGCGATCGCGGCGGGGTCGAAGCGGTCGAAGTCGGCGCCCCGGATCGCCTCGGCCAGGGAAGCGGCGTCCTCGCCGTCGACCAGCAGGCCGGTCTCGCCGGGGACCACCGTTTCCCTGACTCCGCCTCGATTGACCGCCACCACCGGGCGGCCGGCGGCCTGGGCCTCGACGGCGGCGATCCCGAACTCCTCCACGTTGGGAACGACGAGCGCCGCGCAGCCTGCGTAAAGCCCGGCCAGGTCCTCGTCGCCGACCGCGCCGAGGAACTCGACCTCAGGCCCCTGGTAGCGCTCCTGCAGCCCGGCCAGGTCCGGGCCTTCGCCGACGATCTTGATCCGTCGTCCTGCGGCTCGGGCAGCCTCGATCGCGACGTCGACGCGCTTGTGGCGGACGATCTGGCCGACGAAGAGGAGGTGGTCCTGCGGGTCGCCCAGCTCGAACCGCTGGACCGAAACGGGAGGGTGGAGGACGTCGGCCTCGCGACCGTAGATGCGGGCGATGCGCTCGCGGGTGATCTCCGAGTTGGCGACGTAGCGGCTGACCCGTCCCGCCGCGGCGAGATCCCAGTCGCGCAGCTGGCGCAGGGTGCGCCGCAGCAGCCGCCGCGCGGGGCGCGGGGACTCCGAGAGCGCCCGCTCGCGCTCGAACCAGGCGTAGCGGAACGGGCTGTGGCAGTAGCAGACGTGCAGGGCGCCGGGGTGGGGTCGCACGCCGTGCGCAAAGGCGCTGCTGCTCGAGACGATCACGTCGTATGGCGCAACGGGCAGGCGCTCGACGGCGCGCGGGAAGAGGGGCAACAGGTAGCGAAAGCGCTCCTGCCCGACTCCGAGGCGCTGCAGGTAGGAGCTGTGGACCTCACGCCCGGCGAAGGCGGTGGCCCCCTCGGGGTCGTAGAGGAGCGTGTAGATCGGCGCCTCCGGCCAGCAGGCGCTCATCTCCGCAAAGGTACGCTCGGCCCCCCGCATGACCAGGAGGTAGTCGTGGACGAGTGCGAGCTCTCGGCTAATAGGCGCCGCGCCCCGAGATCACGGCCGGGACGGTGGCGAGCAAGATCTCGACGTCCCGCGCCAGCGACCAGCCGGCGACGTACTGGTAGTCGAACCGCACCATCTCCTGGAAGGGGCTCTGCGAGCGACCGTAGACCTGCCACGGCCCGGTGATTCCCGGCCGCAGCTCATGGCGCCGCAGGTGCCATTCTTCGAGCGCCGCCGTCTCGCGGAAGATCAGCGGCCGCGGGCCGACCAGGCTCATGTCGCCCTTGAGCACGTTGAAGAGCTGCGGCAGCTCGTCGATCGAGAAGCGCCGGATGAAGTGGCCGACCCGGGTCACCCGCGGGTCCTCGCGGATCTTGAACATGACGCCGTCGCCGGCCTCGTTGAGCTCGTCGAGCTCCTTCTTGCGCTGCTCGGCGTCCATGTACATCGAGCGGAACTTGATCAGCTTGAAGCCCTTGTTTCCGCGCCCGGCCCGAGGCTGACGGAAGAACACGGGACCGGGGGACTCGAGCCTGATTGCGATTGCGGTGCCGACCATCAGCGGCGTGAAGAAGAGGATCAGCAGGGCCGAGCCGACGATGTCGAGCAGCCGCTTCGCCGCCAGCGAAGTCGAGGAGAGGGCGGGGGCGCCGATCGAGAGCAGCGGCAGGCCGCCGATCTGGTCGAGCGAGCGGACGCCGTCGAGGAACTCGAACAGGCGCGGGACGACGTCGACCGCGACGGCGGCGTCGCGGCTGGCGCGGATCGCCTCCAGCAGCTGCTCGTGGTCGACCCGGGAGAAGGCGATGATCACCCGGTCGATCGCCTGCATCTCGATGATCTTCGAGAGGTCGGCGAAGCGGCCGAGCCAGGGAAGGTCGGGGGTGCCGATGTTGTGGACCTCGTTGTCGACGATCCCCACCGGGATCAGACCGAACTGGGGATTGTTGCGGATCTTCTCGACCAGCTGACCGGCGACCAGGCCGGAGCCGAGGATCAGAGTGCGCTGGTGCAGATCCTCGATTCGGTGCAGCCGGGCCCTGGCCAGCGTGCGGGCGATGCCGCCGAAGACGAAGAGCGCGAAGATCGTGGTGAAGGCGACTCCGACCGGGCTGCCGAACCCGGCGAGCACGGCGGCGCCGAAGGTCGGCCAGGTCATCAGCATGATCGCGACGAAGCCGCGGGGCAGATCGGAAACGGTCGAGGCCCAGGTCGCGAGCTGTTCGCTGCGGTAGAGGCCGATGCTGAAACCGGTGAGGGGCCAGAGCATGGCGATCAGGGCGACGAATGCGAGGCTCGCGTCCGAGCCCCCACCGTAGATGGCGATCGCCGCCGCCCCGGCCAGGGCAGCCGCCAGGAGATCGCCGAGGAAGAGCATGCGGCCGAGGACGACGCCGCGGTGGCGGGGCCCTGAGCGCTCGCCATGCTGGCTCTGACGCCGGGCGAGCTCTTCGCGCTCCCGGAGGGCGCGCTGCTGTGATTCTCCTACGGTCGAGGACTCCACTTCAATACTTTCGTATAAACAGCCGGGTTTTTCCTAGAGGCCCGGCGCTGGCAGGGGTAGGGGGCGATCCAGCTGGTCGGGGGAACTGGTTGGTGGTCGTGCATTTTCCCATAACTTCCAACACCTCGACACGGCGGACGCTTTGGTACTGATCGGCAAGAAAGGTTGCACCGGATCAGCGCGAGCGGAAGGGCTTGGACGAATGTCCGCTTACTACCCGTGATCGAGGCCCTTGATCAATGGGCCTCGCCGGAGGCGTGCGCCGGCGGCCGCGACTCCTCGGCGAGCGAGGTGATCTCCAGCTGCCCCTGCGCGGCCTCTTCCAGGACGTCGGTCGCCTCCTGTGCCGAGCGGGCATACAGCTCGACCAGGAGGTGGATGACGATCTGGTCCTCGTCGTGCTTGTGGAAGCGGACGTGGGTGAAGAACTCCCGCACGCCGGCGTCGCCGAAGGCGCCGTAGGTGAGGAACTCGATTGCCTCGGGGCCCGAGCAGCTCTCGACCCGGTCCTGGTCGACGGTGACCGTGCAGGAGGCGACCCAGGGGGTGCCGGCGACCATCCGCTCCCAACGGTCCTCGATCGGGACCACGCGCTCGCCTTCGAAGGTCAGGTGCGGCTGGTCGTGCATGCAGTCGAGGCACTGGACGACCGATTCCTGCACCTCGTCGACTCCGTCGGCCAGCTCGCCGCTGTCGGGATCGACCCGCCGGATCGCGTCGTAGTGGATCTGAATCTCGAGGTTTTGCGACCAGCAGCGGTAGCACCGCAGCCAGGCCGACCGCTCCCCGTTCAGCTCGCTCATCGCTCCATTGTTGCGAGCGGGGCGGCTCGACGCGAACCGACGCTCAGGCGGCGGCGCCGGCGCCGGCGCGCTGGCCGACGAGCTCGACGATTTCGCCCATGATCTTGTTGACGTCGAAGTCCTTCGGCGTGTACACCCCGGCGACGCCCGCTTCGCGCAGCCGCTCGGCGTCGGCGACGGGGATGATGCCGCCGACGACGACGGGCACGTCGACGCCCTCGTCCCGCAGCAGCCGCACGACCTCGGGGATCAGCTCCAGGTGGGAGCCGGAGAGGATCGAGAGGCCGACCACGTCGACGTCCTCCTGCAGGGCGGACTCGGCGATCTCCTCGGGGGTCAGGCGGATCCCCTGGTAGATCACCTCCATGCCGACGTCGCGGGCCCGCAGCGCCACCTGCTCGGCGCCGTTGGAGTGGCCGTCGAGGCCGGGCTTGCCGACCAGGATCTTGATCCGGTGGCCGATCTGCTCCGAGGTCTCGTCGACCCGGCGGCGGATCTCCTCCAGCTGGTCGCGGCCGGAGGCGGGGGAGGCGCCGTCGACGCCGGTCGGCGCCCGGTAGGCGCCGAACACGTCACGCATGGTGGCTGCCCACTCACCCGTGGTCGCCCCCGCCTTGGCGGCGGCGATCGTCGCGGGCATGACGTTGACGCTCTCCTCCGCGGCGGCCTTCGCCAGGTCGTCGAGCGCCGCGCGGACCGCGGCCTCGTCGCGCTCGGCCTTCCACTCGGCAAGCGCCTCGATCCGCTCGCGCTCGACCTCGGGGTCGGGAGTGAGGATGCCGCCGTCGGCGCCTGCCGTGAGCGGCGAGTCCTCGGTCTCGGTGAAGCTGTTCTGGCCGATCACCTTCTGCTCGCCGGCCTCGATCCGCGCCACCCGCTCGCGGTGGCTCTCGACCAGGCGCGCCTTCATGTAGGGGACGGCGTTGACGGCGCCGCCGTGCTCGGCGACCACGGCCATCTCCGCCCGCGCCCCCGCGGTCAGCTCCTCGACCAGGCCCTCCATGACCACCGAACCCTCGAAGACGTCGGGGTACTCGAGCAGGTCGGTCTCGTTCGCCAGCACCTGCTGGATCCGCAGGCTCCACTGCTGGTCCCAGGGGCGGGGCAGGCCCATCGCCTCGTTCCAGGCCGGCAGCTGGATCGCGCGGGCGCGGGCGTCGCGGGAGAGGGTCACCGCCAGCGCCTCCAGGACGATCCGCTGGATGTTGTTCTCCGGCTGCGCCTCGGTCAGGCCGAGCGAGTTGACCTGCACCCCGTAGCGGAAGCGCAGCATCTTCTCGTCGCTGACGCCGTAGCGCTCGCGGCCGATCTCCTGCCAGAGCGCGCCCATCGTCCGCAGCTTCGCGATCTCCTCGACCAGCCTGATCCCGGCGTTTACGAAGAAGGAGATGCGGCCGAAGACCTTGGGGAAGTCCTCGTCGGCGACCTGGCCGCGCGCCTTCACCTCGTCGAGGACGGCGATCCCGGTCGAGAGCGCGTAGGCGATCTCCTGCACCGGCGTCGCCCCGGCCTCCTGCAGGTGGTAGCTGCAGATGTTGGTCGGGTTCCAGCTCGGCACCTCGTTGACGGTGAAGGCGACCATGTCGGCGATCAGCCGCATCGAGGGCTCCGGCGGGAAGGCGTAGGTCCCGCGCGAGAGGTACTCCTTGATGATGTCGTTCTGCGTCGTCCCCTTCAGCTGCGAGCGGTCGACCCCGTTCTCCTCGGCGACCGTCACGTAGAGGCCGAGCAGCCAGGCGGCGGTCGCGTTGATCGTCATCGAGGTGTTCATCTCGTCGAGCGGGATGCCGTCGAGCAGCTGGTGCATGTCGCCCTTGTGGGCGATCGAGACGCCGACCTTGCCGACCTCGCCGCGGGCGAGCACGTGGTCGGGGTCGTAGCCGGTCTGGGTGGGCAGGTCGAAGGCGACCGAGAGGCCCGTCTGCCCCTTGGCGAGGTTCCGCCTGTAGAGCTCGTTGGAGCGCCGCGCGTCCGAGTGCCCGGCGTAGGTGCGCATCACCCAGGGGCGGTCGCGCTCTGGAAGGCGGTGCTCCGGCATCGGCCAATGATATTTGGGCTGTTGCGGCGCGGCCGGCGAGGTTTGCCCAGGCCGCTCAGGCGGGATCTTCGCGGCAGGCCTCGGAGAGCTCCGCCGAGCGCCTGCGGCTGACGAGCGGCAGCTCGACGCGGAAGGTGCAGCCGTGTCCCTCCTCGCTCTGCACGGAGATGGAGCCGCCGTGACCGTCGGCGATCGCCTTGCAGATCGGGAGGCCCAGGCCGACGCCGGGAATCGTGCCGCGAGCGGCGGCCCCGGCGCGATAGAAGCGCTCGAAGAGGCGCTCCTGATCCGCCGGCGCGATGCCCATGCCCGTGTCGGCCACCTCTATCAGCCCGCGATCGGCTTCCATCCTGAGCAGCTGCGTCGTCACGGCGCCGCCCGCGGCGGTGAACTTGAGGGCGTTCGACAGGAGGTTGAGCACGATCTGCTTGATCTTCTG
>DASTTQ010000072.1:0-70247 GCA_035760065.1 Solirubrobacterales bacterium | reverse complement strand
CGCTGGCGCTTTTGCGCTTCCTTGACCGCCTTTTTCTCGGCCCGGCGGGCGGAGCGGGGCTTGGGCGCGTCGGGCGTTTCGAGCTCGGACTCGGGGGCGCCGGCGGCGATCCCCATCTCGACCGCCTCGACCAGCGCCTCGTCGCCGGAGACCGGGACCTGCGTGTCGTGCTGGGCGCGGGACTCGCGCGAGCGCGGACCGCCGGAGCGCTTCTGCTCTTCGGCTTCCCGAGCCCGGCGCTCGGCCTTGCGCTGTGCGCGGGTTTTCGCCATCGCGAGCTAGCGCGTCTCTTTATGAGGGGTGTGGTGGCCGCACCAACGGCAGAACTTGCGCATCTCGATCCGGTCCGGCGTGTTGCGCCGCGACTTGTTGGTCTGGTAGTTGCGCCGCTTGCACTCTTCGCAAGCCAGCGTCACCGCGATGCGGACATCTCCGCGAGCCATCTTCTCCCTCGTTCCGTGCCTGAGGTAGTCGTTACAGAAGAAAAACCTCGGGCCAGGGCTCGAGGCTGCGGCCAAGGATAGCGCCCTCCGGCGCCTGGGGACTGCTTCCCGGACCGCCCTGGGACCGCCACAGAGTCCGTTAAGCATGGTTTACTGACTTTTATGTACAACGGTTTCCGGACCAATGCTTTCGGGCACTGAGGAGCCGCGGTGCGGGAAGCGATCAACATGCGGCGGCTGATCGATCGGGACAGCTTCGTCGAAGAGGTGGAAGAGCGCCTCCTCGACCCCCGCCAGCTCGGGCAGCCGGGCGCGCTGCTGCTGCTCGACATCGACTCCTTCAGCCTCGTCAACGACTCGCTCGGGCACGAGGCCGGCGACAAGCTGCTGGAAACCGTGGCGGCGCTGCTGCGCGACGAGGCTCGGGCCGAGGACCTGCCGGCGCGGATCTGCGCCGACGAATTCGCCCTGCTGCTGCAGCGGGCCTCGCCGGACCAGGCGATGGCGACGGCGGAGCGGCTGATCGCCCTGGTCCGCGAACGCGGCCACCCGCCGGTCGGCGCCAGCGTCGGCATCGCCAGCTTCGGCGGCAGCGGCGAGGAGGTGACGGCGGAAGGGCTGATGATCACCGCCGACATCGCCCTCTGCGAAGCCAAGGAAGACGGCGGCGGCCGGGCGGTCGACTCGACCGCCGGCCCCAACCAGCGGCTGACCTGGGCGGACCGGATCCGCGAGGCGATCGACCAGCGGCGGATCGTGGTCTACGCGCAGCCGATCTTCGACCTGCGCAGCCAGTGCGTCGCCCGCGAGGAGCTGCTGGTGCGAATGCTCGACGAGAACGACGACATCATTCCCCCCTCCTCCTTCCTGCCGACCGCCGAGCGGCTGGGGCTGATCGCCGAGATCGACCGGATGGTGCTGGCGAAGGCGATCGAGCTCGCCGGCCGCTCGCAGCCGATCGCGGTCAACGTCTCCGGGGCTTCGATGTCGGAGCCGGCGCTGATCGAGGACGTGCGGACGGCGATCGCCGACGGGCTCAACCCGGCCTGGCTCGATTTCGAGATCACCGAGACGGCGGCGATCGCCAACATGGCCGACGCCCGGACCTTCGCCCACACCGTCACCGGGATGGGCTGCGGGCTCGGGCTCGACGACTTCGGCACCGGCTTCAGCTCCTTCAGCTACCTGAAAGAACTGCCGGTCCAGCACCTCAAGATCGACATCGAGTTCATCCGCGACCTGCCCCGCTCGCCGATCGACCAGAAACTGGTCCAGGCGATGGTCCAGTTCGCCAAGGCGTTCGGGCAGGAGACGGTCGCCGAGGGGATCGAGGACGCCGACACTCTGAGCATGGTGCGGGCCTTCGATGTCGACTACGCCCAGGGCTTCCACATCGGCGAGCCGGCGCTGGTCGAGGGCGTCGAGCTGCCGGCCGCCGGCTGACCTAACGAAGCCGCAGGAGGCTGCTGGTCCGGACCGAGCCGCCGGTCAGCTGCAGGGTGCGGGCAACCACCCGGGCCTGGCAGCCGCGGTCGACTTCCTCGCCGAGCGGCACCGCCAGGTACTGCCGCCCGCCGCTGACGATCGCGTAGGGGACCTTGTGGGCCCCGCCGAGGCCCTTGAGGACGAGCGTCCCTTCGCAGGTGGGGGCGGCGACCCCGCCGCATTCGACCATCACCAGCGCCCGCGCCCCGACCAGGCTGGCGTGGCGCTGCGGAAACTGGATCGACATCGGCGCCGGTTCGGCTTCTTCGCCCACGTCGGCTGCCGCCGTGCCGCTCGCGGCAAGCCCCAGCGCGAGGACCGCGAGAAGGGCCAAGGGAAGTGGCAAAAACCGCCTCATCCCGATACATGGCAGCAGCAAATGTTCTAGTTGTCCACTAGAACATTTGTCGGAATCATCCGTCTAGGGCTAAAGGTGACTCAGTCGTCGAGCCCAGGCAGCGGGTCGTTTGGCAATTCCCCGTAGATCTCTTCGAGGCCGATCAGGTCGTTGCGGTCGCGAGGTCGTCCGGCGAGACGCTTGAATCCGACGACGCTGCGCAGTCCGGCGACCGGGAACTCGAGGCCGTCATAGGCGGCGTTCATGGCTTCGCCCGAAACCGTGTCGAAGTCGAGCGGGGGCAACCCACCGCGGACAATGTCGATGATCCCGGCGCCGGTCAGCGCCCGCAGGTGGGCCTGATCCGCCAGGTGCTCATCCCTCAACGGCGCCTCGTCCCGCATTCTCACGCCATCCAGTTTGCGCAAGGCTTCTAGGACGCGCCGATCGTTCTCAGGATCGTCGGGAACGAGGAAGTCGACGTCTTCCGTCGCGCGCACGAAACGATTGGCGATCACGGCGAAACCGCCGATGACGACGAACCGTGCACCGGCGTCGATGAACGCCGCCGCGGCCTCGTCGAGCTTAGGCTCGGGAGGAACCGCCGCCACGCTCCACCGCCCGCAGGAGGCCGATCGCCTGGGCCGAGAGGTCTTGGCCACGGCGGAGCAGTTGGCCGATGGGGGTGTCGGGAGCGGGCGTCAGGGCACGGCGCTTCTCGCGGTTCAGCTTGGCCCACTCGGCGTCGTGGCCTGGCTCGAGAAGGGTTTTCTTGCCTCGTGCAGCCATATACCGATTCTAGGCCACGCTGCCTATTCCACTCAGGCGGTCATTCGCGATGAACGTTCATGTCTGATCAGGCATAGTGCTCTTGTGGAGGAACGACTGCGGCTGGCGATCTCCTGGAACGATCCGGTTAGCGAAGCGCCAGCACCAGCGAGAGCGCCTCGTCCACGTTTCGCATCTCTTCGACGTCGAGGCGCCCGGCAAACTCGTCGAGGCGTCGAATATCGAGAGCCCTCAACTGCTCGACCATGACCCGGGTCGACTCACCGCCGACCTCCACCTCGGGCCGAAAGCTGGCCGCGACAGCGCTTCGCGACGTCGGCGCAACCAGCACTGTGGAGAGGCCAAGTAGGGCGTCGGCCTGCACGACCACGGCAAAGCGAGGCCCGTGCTGCTCTCGACCACCCTTCTTAGGCAAGCGCACCCGGTAGACGTCCCCGCGGGTCACTCCGGCCAGTCGGCGGCGACGGCATCCATGTCGGCGGCGACCCGCTCCCGCGCAACACGATCCGCGGGATCCGCGGCAAGCCGAGCCACCTCGGCGGCGAGCCCGGAACGACGCCGCTCGCGCTCCGCGGTCTCGGCGATCGCCTGGCGCGCAGCCTCCGCGCGGGTGACGCCGCGGCGCCGGGCGATGTCCTCGAGGGCGCGGCGCCCTTCCTCTCCAAGGCGAAGCGAAAGCGGCTGCGACGAGGCTGCGGAAGAAGCCATGGGTCCCGACAGTGTAGCGCAATCTGCACTACCCCCGCTCGAGCTGGGCCTTTGCTACAGCCCGAGGGTCTTGGCGATGATCGTGCGCTGGATCTCGGAGGTGCCGCCGTAGATCGTCGAGACCAGCGAGGTGCGGACGAGGCGCTCCATGTCGTACTCGGAGGAGTAGCCGTAGCCGCCCATCATCTGCATCCCTTCGAGGGTGACGCGCTTGGTCACCTCGGTGACGAAGAGCTTCACCATCGAGGCCTGCTGGGGCAGCATCCGGTCGGGGTCCTCGTCGACGAGGGTGGCGACCCAGTGGGTCATCAGCCGCGCCGCCTGGAGGTCGGTGGCGAGGTCGGCGATCCGGTGCTGGAGCGCCTGGAATGAGCCGATCGGGCGGTCGAACTGGCGCCGCTCCTTGACGTAGACGAGGAGGTCGTCCATCGCCCGCTGGGCGATCCCGAGCATCGTCGCGGCGAGGATCAGGCGCTCGACGTTGAGCCCGGCCATCAGCTGGGTCCAGGCCTGGTCGACCTCGCCGAGCACGTCCTCCTCGCGCGCGGCGCAGTCGGTGAAGTAGAGGTGGTTGGTCTCGCGGCCGCCCATCGTCTCGATCGGGACGGTCTCCATACCCTCGGCGTCGCGCGGCACCCAGATCATCGTCATCCCGGCGTGCTTGTCCTCGCTGCGGGTGGTGCGGGCGACGACGAGAACGTGGTCGGCGATGTGGGCATTGGAGCAGAAGACCTTCTGGCCGTTGAGGACGAAGCCGCCGTCGACCCGCTCGGCCTTGCAGGAGAGGGCGCCGACGTCGGAGCCGGCCTCGGGCTCGGTCATCGCGATCGCCTCGACCGAGCCGGAGGCGATGCCGCCGAGGATCTTCTCCTTCTGGGCCTCGGTGCCGAAGCGCTGGGTGGCGCCGGCGACGATCAGCGTCGTCGCGTAGCCGCCGATCGGCGCCAGCCCGCGCGAGGCCTCCTCCATGAAGAGGCAGGCCTCGAGCATCCCGCCGCCCGAGCCCCCGTACTTCTCCGGAATCGTCACCCCGAGCCAGCCCAGCTCCGCCATCTGCTCGTAAACGTCGAAGTTGTGGTGCTCGCGGTAGCCGTTCGTCAGCCGCTCGCGCTGATCCGGCGTCCCGCACTCGCGGTCGCAGAAATCGCGGATCGCGTCGACGAAGTCCTTCTGCTCGTCGGTCAGGGCGAAGTCCACGCGCGGCAGCTTATCGAGGGATCTCGCAAGTCCATTTCCGGTTGGCCGCGAGTCGGGTCGCGCCTCCTCGAAACGGGCGGCGGGCCGCCCCGGTAAACGGGGCGGCCCCAGTACTCAGCCGCTTGGCTGGAGAATCCGCCTGGGTCTTAGAGCCCGAACTCTTTGCTCGGCGACCAGTAGAGCGTCCCGGTAGCCGTGTACGGGTATTCGCCTCCGGTGTGGCTGACCACGGTCCCTGAAGTCGTGCTCTGGGCGATGGCCGACCGTTCGGCTTCGCTCACCGACCAACTGAGTTCGCCGGTGAGGGTTTCGCTGACGTGAATACATCCGCTGAACGTCAGCAGCACCGACACGTTCTGCACCTGGACGTAGCTGCCATCGTCCCTCGCCGCCCACGGCAGCGATTGAGGCGTCGACGTCACTTCGCACCCTTTCAGCGTCCAGTTACCGCCGGTCACGCATTCGCTCAATCCAAAAGAGCTGAGTGCGCCTTCCGTCCCGCCCTTGAGCAGCAGGGTTCCGTTGACCGAGCAGGAGGAACTGCCTATGCCGTTGTTGTTGACTTTGAAGGTTCCGCTCAGAGAAACGGGAACGCCACTCTTGAGGATCCCGAACGTGCCGCCCGGGCTGACCGTCTGTTCACCGGAGGTAACGGCATTGGGGTTTTCCGTCTGACCGGCACGGGTAACCGACAACGCAACTGAGCCCGACAGTTTGACGCTGCCGATCGCTTCGCTGTTGTCGGGCGTCAGAGTGACGTTGCCCGTCGCGTGGAGTTCCGTCAGCCCGTAGTTTTCGCAGCCTCCTAGCGTGTAGCTGAAATCAGCGTTTTCGAAGGTGACCGTTCCGTTCGGCTTCGCTACGAGCTGCCAGGAGCCAATGTTCTGAGCTGATGCCGCGGTGACAGCACAATGTTCAACAGCAAAAAGGCCCTGCGCTTTGCAGCCCGATACAGGAATCGAAACCGATGACAGGCCGGAGCTCGATCCTCCTTCATGATTTCTGAGTTCCCAATACTCGGTGGTGTTGCACGAAACGCTGCCATACAGGTTGTTGTTGAACTTGGTCTGCCCGCTGAAGGTCGCCAGTTCGGAACCTTCCAGCGTTTTGCCTTCCTTCGACCACAAGGACTGTTCTGCTTTCAGTGAATATCCTTCCATCATCCAAGCCGCCGCAATAGAGGGAAGAGCTAGGCCGACCAACACCAGCATTGCCCCGGTGGCAAGCAGAGTGACGCGTCGTAAGTTCATGTTGCGTATCTCCTAAAGTGATTAGTTCGGTTGGGCGTTATGGGTGTCCAACCATGACCCGGTAAGTGTCGGCCGAACCGCACCCCGGTGCCAGGGCAATGCGTGCAATGTCGCTTCCCAAACCGGGGTGCTCACAGGTGATCGAGCAGAAACTCGACCGGTGATTCCCTGTTTGAGGCATGGTGAATGTCACCTAACTCCTCAAGTCGCAAGGCTGCTTCGACCTCGGCCGCACATGTGGAAAGGGGTCGACCGAGCCGCTCCTCCGCGGCGGCGAGCCGGTTGGTCACCGTCTTTCGGTCGACCCCAAGCGCCGCCGCCGCCGAGGAGGCGTTTCGCCCCGAGGCGAAATATGCTCGCAGTGTCTTTCGCAACGTCTCACCACCGTCCCGCTCGCGCAACAGCGGCGCAAGAAAGGTGCGATGAAGGGACATGACCAGAAGCCGGTCCTGCGCCATCGAGGCCAGAAGGGCCACGTCCGCATAGCGCACGATGCGCTGCGAACCTCCCAGTGCGATCGGCAGGGCAGCCCGAGCCTGCCGATGACTCAGCCGCCACCCTGAGAGCTGCTTCCCCGGCTCGCCCAAGGCCAACCGGACCTGCGGACGCAGGCTCTCGCGAGCGATCGCTTCGATGCGAGTGGTGTCCAGTGGCCGACGGGCACCGAGCCACGCCCAGACGATCTCCTCCCCGTGAGGGACGAGCAGCAGGCGCGCGTCAGCGGCTGCTGCAATACCTCGCAACAGCTCGTCAGCGCCTGGGCCGCAGGCGATTGCCCCCAGGTGGTGCAGGTCGAACTCGTAGGCGAAGCCCGAGGCGTCGAGCGACTCCCCCTCGACGAGCCTCCTCACCCGCTCCGCGCGTCGGCCCTCGCTGGAGCCCATGCGGTCCCTTGCCTCTCGACCGTGCTCGGCGCTGACGACGACTACGAGCCGATCGAGCTGGACGGAGAGATCCCTTAACACCTGCTGTAGATCCGCCGGACTTAGATCCGACCCTGCTGCCTCCTCTACGACGAAGTCGCCGAGAAGGCTGACGCCGGCAAAGTAGCGTCGAAGTACCGTCTCCAGAGGCACCCCATGGCGCGCCGCCAAGCGGGCCTGGGTCGCGATAGCGATCGGGACCCTTGGGGCATTCGCCTCACTCAGCTCGACCGTCGCCAGAGCGTAGTCGACCGCGGCCGTGAGGGCGGATCGCAGCCCATGGCGATATGCCGGGTCCTGGGTTTCAGACGGCGAGGAAATCCCGTGGATGCGGAACGCGAGCGCCTTTTCGATCTCCCCCCGCCGCTCACCCAGGCGAGCTGAAAGCGCAGGGCGGTCGGCTATGCCCCCGCCGGACCCCGGGAACGTCTCCGCTGCTGCCGCCTCATCGGCTCCGCTGAGCCCCATGGTGTCCAGGCTGCTTGCCGTGACCCTTCCCGCAGTCGACCCGCAGCGCGGGCCTCATCTCCCGCACCTTCCCGTTCTGACCCGCGAACCGAACGCTCGCCTTGTGGACGCGGGGGCAGAGGTCGGCCGAGTTTTCCAGCAGGCCGAACTTCTTGCCGCCTTTGAGGCTCAGTTCGAAGCGGCTGACCGGGGCGTCGGGCACGACTTCGAAGGTGTTGCGCAGGCCGTGGCTCTTCGTGGTGTCGACGCGGCCGTGCAGGAGGATGCGGATCTGCCCGTTCAGGTCGGCAACGAGGTCGGGTAGCTTGTGCCCGTAGCCGACGCCGAGGTAGACCGGCCCTTCCAGCGGCTTGTCGAGCAGCGGCGTGAAGGCCCGCACGTGGCCGTAGACCGCCCCCTTCGGGCAGGTGTCGGACTTCAGCTGGGGCTGGGTGCAGACCTTGTCGAGGTTGCCCTGGTCGAGGAACTCGGAGTGCGGCAGCCCGACCTGGACGTGGGCGATGTTGGCCCCGCCTTCGGGCATGGTGAGGACCGCGTTCAGCGACGGGTGGCCGGAGCGACGGGTGGCGCCCTTCAAGCTGAGCTTCAGCTTCGGCTTGAAGCCGAGGGCTTCGCAGCCGCCGACCTGGAAGCGATCGGAGAGGGTGGCGCTCTGGCCCCCACCGCTCAGCTGCGCTTCGACCGCGCTCGGTTCGCAGTTGGTCGGGGCGAGGGTGAAGTGCGGGCGGTCGAGGTAGATCCTGATCTCGCGCAGGTCGAGCGGGATGCCGTGCCAGACGGTCGGGATCGGGTCAGAAACGGCCCGCACCCGGGCGGTTTCCGGGTCGACGTAGAGGGGGTTGCGGACGACCACGGTACCGAGGTCGAAGGGGCCGGCGACCGCGGGGGCGACGACGGCGAGGCTCAGCGGGGCGCCCTTGTAGGGGCCGGCCAGGTAGGCCCTGGCGGTGTCCAGGTAGAGCGGGCTCGGCCCGGCGCCGGCCGACACCGCGACCTTGCCGACCTCTGAGGCCTGCGGGCAGGAGGGTTCGGCGAGCTCGGCGGCGCCGCTGCCTTCCGCGGCGGAGATCGCCGCCAGGGTGGCGTCGGGGCAGTAGGGGATGCCCTTCAGGTAGGCCGTGAGGCCCGGCGGCAGCTTCATCTCCAGGCCGCCGATCCGCCCCGAGCCGTCTGCGCGGGAGAGGTCGAGCAGGAAGGGGCTGGTCGCCCCGGCCTGGGGGGAGGCGAGGCCGGCCGAGAGCTTCGCGTCAAGGCCGCCGCCCGGGCAGGGGCCCCCACCCGGGCCCTGGTCGATTTCGAAAAAGGAGGCCTGAGTGACCGTCTCCCCCGGGCCCGGGTCGGCCGGGTCCTGGGCGGTCCAGGGGACGAAGCTCGAGGAGAACGCGTAGGTGCCGCAGGCGGGCGGGTTGAGGAGCGGCGCCCGGCTGCCGGAGGCCAGGTGCATGACCAGGCGCGAGAACGGGGTCTCGGGGGCTTCCTCGAAGGAGGCGGTGAGGCGGCCGGTCTGCGGATCGGGGTCGAGCCTGCCGGGGATCTTCACGAGCAGCCCGTAGCGCTTGGATTCCAGCACCATGTAGACGGCGAGCAGGGAGTGGAAGGGGTTCTCGCCCTGCCTGGCGACGTAGAGGGCCCCCTTGAGCGGATCGGACAGCAGCGGGGTTTGCACTTCGACCGTGCCCACCTTCGAGGATTCCGGGCAGGCGACGGGCTCCTCGTCGGGGACGCCGGCGTGCATGCCGACCTCGGCTTCGCTGCAGGCGCCGAGGCCGGCGGCGGCCGCCGGGTTGATCGCCATCCCGGGCGGAAAGGCGACGGTGGTGTCGGCGAGGTTGGCCTGGGCGGTGCCTTCGGCTTCTTCGAGGCCGCCGGTGGGCATCGTCAATTCGACGTCCAGGCCGGTCGGCGAGTCGGCGCGACGGGAGGTCGGGGTGAGCGAGACCTGCGGTTCGAAGGGGACTTCTCCGCAGCCGGTGAGGGGCGGGGAGGTGAATTCGGCCGAGGCGAACTCACCCGGGTGTTCCCAGCTGTCGGCGGAGATCTTCGTCACCGGCGCCTGCGCGCAGCGGGTCGGGTTGGTGAGGAAGGGGACTGCGAGGGCGCCGGGGTCGCCGGGGGCCTTGCAGGCTGCGGGTTCCCCCAGAGCTCCGGGCTTCGTTCCGAAGCCGCAGAGGGTCACGCTTCCCGAAACCGGTTCGATGTCCTTCGCCAGCGGCCCGCTGACCAGGGTGATCGCGTAGCGGTTCGATCCGCGCAGCTCCGGCGTCAGCGTGAAGACGAATTTATTGAACACGGAGAAGGCGAACTGCGGCAGGGCGCCCGCTTCGGGCACCATCTCATAGACCGTCGATGCGCCGTCCCCTGCCCCCGATTTGGTCACCGCCGTCCCGACGGCGCTCGCCGGCGGGCAGATGTTTTCGGTCAGCTCGAACAGGCTCTGGCACTGCCCCGCCGCTTCGGGATTGCCGACGAAACCCCGCGGCACCGTGGTCTGCACCTGCCGCAGCGCCCCGTTGATCGCTTCGAAGCCGAGGCCCGAGACGGTTTCCACCCGGGTGTGGGTGTTGAAGGCGAAGCTCGCCCCGGCCGAGAAGGGGTGGCCGCCCGCCTTGGTGTAATCGGCTTCGGCTTCGTCGAGGGTCTGGGTCTCGAAGGCCTTGAATCCGAAGGGGACGGGCGGGCCGAGCGCCAGCACGTCTTCGGCGCTCGCCGCTTCGGGGGCGCCGCCGCCGGAGGCGCTGGCGATGGTCTGAATCGTTTCGCCAGGTTCTTTCCCGAGCGCGGCGACCACCTCGACCGGCGGGTAGGAGCTCTCCGGGCCGAGCGCATCGGCGCGGCTGCAGCTGACGGTGGCTCGGCTGAGCGGGCCAGGGGGCTCTTTGCCGCACTTCCAGTCCTGCCCGAACGCCTTGAAGGCATAGACTTCGCCCCCTTCGGGCAGCTGCATGTCCAGGGTGACCGGGCCGCTGGTGGCCTGGTTGCCGAGGATCACCTGCGGATGCGGACCGGCAGGCGATCCATAGGGTCTTGGCGGGCTCGGTTCCGTGTTTCGTGGCCTCGAAATCGCCACCGCCCGCCTGCCCCCGGCTTCGGCGATCGCCTCGCACTGGAGCAGCGACGGCGGTTCGGTGTCGGCGTGCTGGGCGGTATAGGAAGGTTCGGTCGCGCCGGGGATCGCTTCGCCGTTGCGCAGCCACCGGTAGCTCCAGGTGGGTTCGCCGCTCCACCCTTCGGGCGGTTCGCAGGTCAGCGTGGCGGTACCGGTGATCGCCACTTCCGTCCCCGATGCAGTCGCCGGGCTCGAAATTTCGATTTCGCGGGTGGTTTTGAGCTCCTGGCTGCTGACATGGAGGATCTTGGTCCCCGACGGGATCCCAGAACCGCTGATCGTCTGGCCGGAGCTGAAGGGCATGTCCCCGGCCGCCAGCGCCACGCTGCTGCCCGATGCGGTCGCCGGCTTAGAGAGCGTCAGCGTGTTCGCAGTGCGGGCGACGATCGCCGTTTCAAGCGGGATGCCCGGCCCGGTGATCACCTGGGCTGGACGTTCTTCGAAGGTGCCGCTGGTGGTGACGACGTTTTCGACCAGGGTCGAGCCGCTCGTCAGCTTGCCCGTGCCCCGCGCGGTGATCACTTCGGTGAGGATCTTCGAACCGGCGGTGGTGGTCGCGGTGCCGCTGGGGGTCGAGAAAAAAGTCGCACCCTGGGTATTGGGTTCGGAAGATCCGCTTGCCGGGGCCGCCGACAGCGGGGCGACCGGGACCGGCGGCAGTGAAGCGGTGGCAAACGCGATCGGCGCGTATTCGCTCCCCGCGCCGTCGGCGTCGTTGGTCCCCCGCACTAGGCACTGCAGCAGGGTGCCGGCGTCTTCGGCGGTGACGGTGTAGGTGCGAGCGGAGGCGGCGGGGCCCCTGGTGCCGGGAATCGGCGTGCCGTCGCGCAGCCATTCGATTTCGAATTCGGGGGTCGGGTTTTTCCCGAACCAGGAGATGCCGTCTTCGGGCGTCCCAAGGCAGGTCAGCTCGTCCCCCGGGTTGGGGCTGGCCGAGGCGGTGTTCTCCACGCTCACTTCGTAGGCGAGGCGTTCGTCGCCCTGGTTCAGCGGAGTCGTGGTGCGGGTCAGCTGCAGGCCGAGCTGGGGGCCGGCGAGGGCGGTCGCGGGCGCCAGGGCGCAGGCGAGGGCGGCCGCTGCGAGGAGGGCCGCCGCGCCGCGGATCCTCGTCGTCTTGCTCATCGGGTACCTCCCTGGGCGGCCGCGCGCGGGTGGCGGCGGTGTTTGCGGTGGCTGCGGACGCAGCGCCCGTGCCTTCGCACGTACCCGCGCTTGCAGCGTGCCTTGGGGTGCGCGTTGCCGGGGCCGGCGAAGCCGCTGGTGGCGTTGGCGAGGGCGGCCGGGGTCGCTTCGGCCTGCCCTCGGCAGGAGCCTTCGGCGAGCGGGTCGCAGGGTTCGGCTTCTTCGACCAGGTTGGCGAAGCCGCCGTCGACACGGGCGACGTAGACGTCTTTGGCGGTGTCGCCGTCCTGGGGCAGGAGTTTCGTGGCGGTGCTGAAGGCGACCTCGGTGCCGTCGGCCGAGACGGCGGGGGGTTCGGCCGGAATCACCTGCGCCCTGGCCGCGATCCTGGCCAAGCTCCCTTCGTGCCAGACATAGGGATTGGCGGCTTCGTCCCCGTCGCCCGGTGCGAGGGGCTCGGCGGTGATGAAGGCCGCCGTCTCCCCGTCTTCGCTCACCCAGCGCGTCTGTTCGCCGAAGTTCCCGGTGAGGAGACCTGACTGCGGACGACTCGGATTGACGTAGACGTCGAAGGGTCCGTTGTCCGATCCCCCCGGGGCGGCCTTGGAGATCCGCTCCAGCGTCTTCGCATCGGCGTCGTAGCGGAAGACGTCGCGGTGGCCGCCGTCGGCGTCGCCGGCGGTCAACGGGGCATCGGAGGCGAAGAGGAGGACGTGGCCGTCGCCGCCCGCCTCGGCCCCTTCTTCGCTCAGGTGGTGCAGGGGGACCGTGTAGGCGCTGCGTTCGAAGCTTCCTTCGACGCCCCAGAGCTCTTTTTCGTCCCCCGCCGCCAGGGTGCCGATGAAGGCGGTGGCCTTGCTGTCGGCGTCATAGACGTAGAGGTTGGGCTGGCCTGCAGAAGGCGTCGCGCCTTCGGGGTTGGGTTCGGTGGTGAGGACGCCCTGGGCGACGAAGTAGGCGTGGGAGCCGTCGCCCGAGATCGCCGTCACCGAGCTGAGGACGTCGGCGCCCTTGCCGGGGGTGGGGTCGCCGGCGCCGCCGGCGGAGACCTGCAGCAGCCGTTCTGCTTTGGGCCGGGTCGGGTCATAGAGGTAGAGGTCGCAGCCTTTGGAGGCGCCAAGGTGGTAGCTGCAGGGTTCGGCGCCGGTGTCCCCGTCGGAGGGGGCGAGGCTGCGAGGGGTGGTGAAGTAGACGCGGTTGCCGTCCGCTGAGGCGCCCTGGTAGAGATCATCGCCCGGTTCGGAGGGCGAGAGCGGCGGGATTTCGCCGATCTTCGGGCCGGTCGGGGTTTCGCGGCGGCGCATGATCCGCAGCGGGTTGGCGGTGTCGCAGGCCGGGCCTTCGCCGGTTTCTGAGTCGAATTCCTGGGCCGGGCGGGTGGTGAGGTAGATCGTCTGCCCGTCGGGGGAGATCGCGCCCTGGTTGATATGAGAGAAGCCGATTTCGCCGCCGCCCAGGTGGGCGCCGCAGAGCCCGCCGTAGACGGTTCCTTCGGAGGAGCGGGCCAACAGCTGGATCGTCGGTTCCCCTTCGGCATCGGAGATCACGTAGCTGTTGCGGTCGCCACCGGGTTCCCCTTCGCCTTTGGCACGGGGATCGTTCGGCAATAGCGAGATCGACGGCAGCGGCAGCCGCAGGACCGAGGTCGACAGATCCGCCGAGGAGGCGGTGATCTCGTAGTTGACGATGTTTTCGGTGAGGGCCCCGCTGCCGGATTCGTCGATCGGGTAGAGGAGCGGGGAGGCCGGGGCGAAGGAGCCCTCGAGGCCGCCGCGGTAGAGCCTCGAGATCCCCGTGTTGTTCTGCGCCTGGGTGGCCCCCAGGAGCACCCATTCGCCCAGATCGGGGCTGAAGGCCTGCGGACCGCCCCTGCGGACCCCGCCGAAGACTATCTCCGCGCTCGCCGGGGGCGAGGTCGATGCCAGTTGCCAGCCGGAGGAGGTCAGGGTGGCCACGTAGCGATCACCTGCTTCTGACTGCAACCCGGGCGTCCCCGCCAAGGCAGCTTCGGAGGCGAACAGGATGCGCGAGCCGTCAGCTGAGAAGGAGGGGATGAAAGCCGGCTGGAGCAGCTTCTTCGGCGGGCTGACCATCTCCAGCGCCATGCACTCGGGCAGTTCGGCGACGCCCTGGGCTTCGCGGATCGCTTCGTTCGGGCAGGGCGCCGCCTGGGCGGCGCCCTGCGCCGCCGCCCAGCAGAGGCAGAAGGCGGCGAGGGCGATCAGGCCGCGGAAACGGAAGGCCTCCCCACCGGGCGGCTGCTGCCGCCCGGTGGGCCTGTTCTCGAAGCGAGTCATCGTGCTCACCGGCGCCCGGCGGCTAGGAGCCGGTCACCGCCCAGGTCCCCATCGCGACTGCCTTCTGGCCGGTCGTCGCGATTTTGAAGACGAGCGCAGCGCCGGTTTTGGCAGCGCCCGCAGCGCCGGTGGGGCTGCTCGGGTCCGATATCAGGAAATTGAACGTACTCACGTTTTCTTCTTTTCCGGCGTAGACGCACAGGGTCCCTGGAGGCGCCGTGGGCGCTGCCGCGGTGCCGGTGCAGACAGTCGAGAGAACTTCTTCGAATTCGTTGTTGAATTCTTTGCCGTTCGTCTTGACGTAGCGGGCCTGGCATGGAGTTTCGTTTTCTTCCAGGCAGCCTTCGTTGCTGAGCGCCCCCGCAAGCGGGATCGCAAAGCTGACCGGCACGAAGTTGAATTGACTGTTTTCTACGGCGGTGATTCTGCCCAGCGCCCAGGTGCCGGTCTCGGTGGCTCCCTGCGGGAGCGTGCCACCGGCGGTCCACGGTTTGCCTTCGGGGCCCTGCGGACCCGGTCCGCCCGCTTCGCCTTCGCCGCCGTCGCAGACGTAGACCGTGCCGCTGCCGTTGGAGACTTTGGCGCCGGCTTCGCCTTCGGCTTCTTCGCATTCGGGGCCGGCGTAGGAGGCCACTTTGACCGATTCGCCGTTGGCGCCGTCTTTGCCGCTGGCCCCGTTGGCGCCGTCTTTGCCGTTGGAGCCGGCGGAACCCTGGGAGCCCGCGGGACCCGCCGGTCCCGCGGGTCCGGTCGCGCCCGGCTTGCCGGCGAATTTCTTGGCGATCTTTTCGACTTCCTTCTTCTGGGTGCTGGTCAGCTTCCCGGCCGCGAAGGCCGCGCCGCTGAGCGCGAGCACGAGGGCGACGCAGGCCACGATCAGGCCCGCGGTGCCGAACGGTTCGCGGATCGCGCGAACGGGGTGGCGTAGCTTCGAGAACATTCCTACCTCTCCTCGGTGCACGGGCGGCCGGCATGCGGCGCGCCCGGGTGGTTGACATGTCTAGAGGGGCAGGCGCTCACGGGGAGCATCCCCTCTCCCTGTTACCGGTGAAGCTGTGGCGGGGCGGGCGGGGCGCCCGCCCCGCGCTTGCGACGGGCCAGGGAAGACTGCCCGCGCTGCTTGCCACGGGGAATGGCAAGTTCCGAAGTCCGTCGTGCAATCCCCTCGAGTTGCGCATCGCTCTCCCGGTTGTCCCTGCCGGAGCTTCGCCCGGCGTCCCTGTTGGCGGTCCCATCCGCCGTCCTCGAATTCGAAGACGGGGCGAAGGTAGATACGCCGCAGTTCGCCGTCAATCAGCGTCAAACTGGAACTTCTTCGCGCAAAGCGCATTCGGCTCTGTCAAGCGGAATGCAGGGAAAGTCCCGGCGCTTTTAGGGCCAAACGCGGCACGGCACTTGGGCCAATCGGAAGGTGCTCGAGGTGCTAGGGATGAAGCACGGTCTCTGCAGGGAGACGTGATGAGCGAAGCGAAGCCGATCAGCCCCATTACCCGCTCCTTGATCAGGGCCATGTCGCACCCCGTAAAGGGCAAGATCATCGCTTGTCTCGGCGAGGGCTTGGACCTGACCGCGAGGCAAATTGCCGACAGGAGCGAGACTCCGCTGCGCTCGGTGCGCCACCATCTCAGCCAGCTCGAGAAAGCGGGTGTCGTCGAGCGATCCGCCCAGGAGAGGCGGCGGGGAGTACAGGAGAACTATTACCGGCTCGCCGTAACGCCGGTCTTCGACGCGGGCGAATACGAAGGGCTCAGCCCCAGCGAAAGGCTGCGAGTGTCGACCGGCGTTCTGAAAATGTGCTTTTCGGACGTGTCGGTCGCCCTCTCAGGGGGCACGTTCGACCGGCGCTTCGACCGCTGCCTCGCCTATGTCCGCGTCAACGTCGACGAGCGGGGCTGGCGGGAGCTCGCCGCGATGCACCTGAAGACCTACGAAGAGGTCGAACGGGTGAAGGCGGAGTGCGCGGAGCGCCTGCGCAGCAGCGGAGAGCAACCGATCCGGGGGGTCTCAGGGGTCCTCTGGTTCGAGCTCCCGGCCTGACCGGTGTGCTCAACAAGGAGAGCCGCTGTTCGTCGCGGCCTGTGAAGCAAAGCCCGGAACGAGACTCGAACTCGTGACCCTTCCTTACCATTCGGGGTCGCTGGACGACGGAGGATCCGCTGGAATCTGGCGTTTAGGGCTTTCTGCCACTCGTGGAATCCGAGTGGCATGAGTCGATCGGTTCCCTTCCGCCAGGAGGAATCCTGGCTTCAAGGTGAGCCTCCCCCCGCGCCGCCTCCGGGCTCAGCAGCCGGAAGGCGTTGAGCGAGGGCTGCGCCGCCTCGATCCGCGCCAGGGTCGAATCGAGCAGCTCGACCGCGCCGACCTCGCCGTCCGCCAGCAACTCGGTCTGTCGCCCGAGTCCCGCAAAGGCGAGCTCATCATCCCCGGCTTTGTTGACCATTAGTTCAATAAGTGCCAGATAGATATCAGCTTGTTGAACTTACGGTCAATTGAACATAGCCTTTGACCGCTGTGAAGACCGTTACCAAGGCCCGCATGAGCACCGACGAGCGGCGCGAGCAGCTGCTCGCCGCCGGCGCCGAGCTGCTCGGCCGCCGCCCTTACGCCGATGTCTCGATCGGGGAGATCGCCGCCGCCGCGGATGTCTCCAAAGGCCTCCTCTATCACTACTTCCCGACCAAGAAGGACTTCGTCATCGCGGCGCTGCGGCGCGGCGAGCAGGAGCTCGGCGAGCTGACCGCGCCCGACCCCGGCCTCCCTTCCACCGAGCAGCTTGACGCCGCCCTCGACCGCTTCCTCGGCTTCGTCGAGGAGCACGCCGTCGCCTACATGGCGATATTCCGCAGCCGCGGCGGCGGCGACCCGGAGATCGAGGCGACCCTCGAGCAGAACCGCCAGTTGCGACTGAACGCCCTGATCGACTCGCTGGCGCACTGGGAGGCCGCTCCCGCCGAGATCAAGCGCACGCCCTTGCTGGAAACGGCGCTGCAGGGCTGGATCTTCTTCGTCGAGGGCGCGGTCCTGCGCTGGCTCGAGCGACGCGATATCGAGCGCGGGGATCTGCGTCAACTGCTGCGGCAGGCCCTGATCGACTCGCTCGTCTCCGCCTCAGCAGCTTGAGCGATCGAGGTCGTGCAGCTGCAGGGCCGCTTCGATCTCGGCGCCTGAGGAGGTCAGCGGGCGACCGATCCTTTCCTCGACGATCCGCAGGCGGTTGGTGACTGTATGGCGGGTGACTCCGAGCATCGCGGCCGCTGAGGAGACATTCCGATCCGAGGAAAAGAAGGCCCGCAGCGTCGCCCGTAGCGTCTCCCCCCCGTCCCGCTCGGATGAAATCGGAGCCAGGTAGCGCTCCTGCAACGAGCTCGTAAGAAGATCGTCCTGCAGCAGGGATGCAAGCAGGCCTGCCTCGGCGTAGCGCACGCAGCCGCATCCCTCCCGCCTGGCGATCGGCAGAACCGCCTGGGCCTGCCTGTGCGTGAGGCGCCAGCCGGCGAGGCCGTGGGCAGGCTCGCCGAGGGCAAGGCAGAAGTCTCCGGTCCCGAGCGACGAGAGCGCGGCATCGAGATCATCCGAATCGAACGGTGCTCGCCCACCGAGCCAGACCCACACGGTCCCTTCATCGGACCGGGCGGAGAGCAGCCGCCGGTCGAGAGATTTCGCCAACCGCCGCACGACGTCGAGGCCTTCGCTTCCGCTCGCGAGCCCGCCGAGGTGCCAGACCTCGAACTCGTAGTCGATGTCGGAGGCCTCCAGCAGATCGCCTTTCAGCAGCGCCCGAACCCGTGCCGCCAGCCGCTCGTCGGGCGAGGTAAGCAGGCCGCGCGCCTCTCGCTGGTACTCCTCGGCGATGGTCGAGATCAGGCGGTCGAAGACAGCGGCGGTGTCCCGCATGATGCACTGGAGCACCGCCCCGTTCAGAGAGCACTGGTCCGCCTCGCGCATGAGGAAATCGCCGAGCAGAACGTACCCGGCGAAGTAGCGCCTCATCATCATGTCCAGCGATACGGAGCTGCGCGCGGTCAATCTGGCCTGAGCGTGAAAGATGGCCGGAACCTCCCGGCAGTGGGCCTCACCGAACTCGACAGCTTCGATCCCGTAGTCGACGGCTGCGGCAACCGCTATCCGCTGCCCGTCCAGGAACTCGGGATTGAGGCCCCGAACCGACTCCAGCAACGCAGCAGAGCGGGCGGCTACGGCCTGCACGATCTCCGCCCGGCACTCGCGCATCCGGATCGCAACAGCAGCGCGCTGACCGGAGATCGTGGGTGCAGCACCTGAACTCGGACTCATCCTCTTGACCTCTGTTCGCGGCGCCTCGTGGCTATCGATCCGCGGGTCGGGGGCGGGGGCGGCGCGCCACCTCTGCCGCTTCCTCAGGGCCGAGGTAGGGCGTGAGGGTGAGCTCGACGAGCTCAGGCGCGAGCGCCGGCAGGCGACGGGCCTCTCCGGCCCGCAGTTGAGCCGCAACGACGCTGGCGATCCCGCCGACGAGAGCAGGCTCGAGGAGCCCCGGAAGCTCGGCACCGCGGGCCGTTGCCGTTCGCCCTGCAACGAGCAGACGGGCGAGCCGATCGCGCGAGTCGAGCTCCCCGCCGGAAGCTGTCCAGCTTCCGGCCATGGTCTCCAGCAGGAACCGAGCTTCGTCTGGCTCGGCGGCTGCCATGTCGAGAGTGACGCCGATTCCCACCTTCACCTTCAGTGGCCAGCTGGGCTGGAGCTCGCAGGTCTGCCGCAGTCGCCCGATGTAGTGGTCGAAGCGCCACTGGAATGCGGCCTCGATCGCAGCCTCTTTGTCGGCGAACTGCGAGAGGAACCAGGGGCGGCTCACGCCTGCCTTACGGAGAATTCGCTCCTCAGTGACCCCGGCGTGACCGAATTCGGCCGTCTCGGCGATAACCGCCTCGAGCAGCGTCTGCCGCAGATCCTTCTCCTTCGTTTCCGGAGTTGGTCGGTTCATCGATCTGTCCTCTGCCTGAATTAGGGCGGGCGCCGACATCGGGGAAACGCCGGCGCCCGCCGGGGTGCTTGCCCCACAGGGAGGGGGGCGCGCCCGCCGAGCCAGGGTGAGGCCGACGGTCTCGCGAAAGATAAACAGGTCTACATACCCTGTCAATGTAGATTTCCCCAGCAAAACCTGGCTAGCAAGCCAAGAAATAGGCAGTGGAAAGAGGTAGAGGGCGCCTGTGGATTAGACCCTTCTACCTACCCAAACTAGATATCGATGCGAGGCATGACCCGAGCTAGCGGCTTCGGCAGCCACCAGACCCGCTCGCCGATCAGCAGCATCAGCGCCGGCAGGAGCACGATGCGGACCACGGTCGCGTCGAGCAGGACGGCGATCGTCAGGCCGACGCCGAGCTGGCTGACGGTGGCGATCGAGGAGCCGCCGAAGGCGACGAAGACGGCCATCATGATCGCTGCGGCGCCGGTGATCACCCGCGCGGTCTTCTCGAGGCCGAAGGAGATCGAGTCGGCGTGGGTCCCCCCCGCTTCGCGGTGCTCGCGCATCCGCACCAGGAGGAAGACGGCGTAATCGATCGAGAGGCCGAAGACGACGCCGAAGATCAGCGTCGCCCCGATCGCATCGATGTATCCGTGGCCACCGAGCGGCCAGCCGGACGGGACGTAGGTGAGCGCGGTGAGGACACCGAAGGCGACGCCGACCGTCGCCAGGTTGAGGGCTACCGCGAGCGCCGCCAGCGGCAGCGCTCGCAGGATCAGTACCAGCACGAGAAAGGTGGCGAGGCAGATCGCGGCGACGACGAAGGGGATGCGGTCGCGGGCGACGCGGCTGTAGGTGTTGAGCGTGGCCGGGCCGCCCGCGACCGCGGCGGTGGCGTCGGTGGCACGGCCGATCGACCTGGCGTCGCCGGCCAGGGTGCGGTTGAGCGCGATCGAGCCCGGCGAATTGAGGTCGTAGCGGGAGAAGACGAGCATCGTCGCCGCCTGGCCGCCGTGTTCGAGGTCGACCACGCTGCCGGCGGCCTGGCGCGCCCGCGGCGGCGAGCCGTCGAGCGCTGAGAGCACCACGTAGCCGGAGTCGAAGATGTGGGGCGAGGAACGGAGCAGGCGGACGCGGCCGTGGCGCAGGCGCCGGTTGGTCGAGGTGACCCGCACCGTCGCCCCCCGCAGGCCGGTCTGCAGGGGATAGGAGCGGTGGTAGCCGCCGCCGAGGCCGTCCCGGAGGCGTGCCGCCACACTCGCGATCTTCGCCGTTCCGGCAGCCAGGCGGGCGGCGCCGGCGGTCAGCTGCGGCAGCCCGGTGCGCAGGACCTGCGCCCGTTCGACCTGGTCGGAGAGGACGCTCTGGATCCGTTTCGCCCCCCGGGCCAGACGGATCAGTCCTTCGCGCAGCTTGAGGCTTCCCTTGGCCAGTCGTTCCAGGCTGCTGATCGTCGAGGTCAGCCAGAAGGTCACCTGCTGGGACAGCCTCGCGTCATCGACCAGGCCCGTCTGTAGCGCCGCCAGTTCTCCACTCAGGCTTGCGCCCGCTTCGCCGCCGAGAGCGGCGGCGCCTTCTCGCGCTTCGGCCAGCGCCGCCTCGTATTCGGGGTCGCCCTTGCCGACCGTCATCGCTTCCAGCCGCGCCAGGGTCGCGGCCAGGTGTTCCTCGCCGGCGCCGGCCCGCGCCTTCAGGCCCGGGACGATTTCGTGGGCTTTGCCGTTCAGCGACTTCTGCAGTTCCCGGCCCTGGGGGACGGCGCTGCGCCGCAGATTGGGGATCAGGCTGGCGATGCCGGCGTGCAGCAGATTCGCTCCGTTGGCGGCGGTGAACTGGGCCTTGACCAGCCTCGGCGCCCGGCCCGAGAACGATTCGAGCGAGCCCAGCGCTTTCACCGCGCCCGCTTCGGCGCGGGCGAGGCCGCGGGCCAGGAGTCCCGCGCCGGCGCTTGCCTGTCCACCCCCTTCGCTCAGCCTGCTCGCGCCGTAAGTCGCTTCGGAGAGGCCGGCGCGCAGCGTCGCCACCCCCGCCGAGGCCCGCCCAAGGCCGCGGCCGAGCTTGCTCAGCGAGGCGAAGGGGCTGCCGCCGCTCGAGGGCGGGTCGAGCACCGCCCGCTCCGCCCTGTGCAGCGGCGTCACCGCGTGGCGGATCTGGGCGGGGCCGACCACGGTCTCGACCCCGGGCAGCGAGGCGATCCGCCACTGCCAGCGTTCCAGCGCCGCCAGTCGCTGCGGTTCGGTCATCGTCCCGCGCTCGGCGGCGACGACGACCTGAAAGGGCGCTTCGAAGCCGCTGCCGGCGACGTGGGTGATCAGTTCGTAGTCCTCGCGTACGGGGTCGTCACCGGGCAGCTGTCCCGGGCTGAGCGGGCCGGTCTTCAGCGCCAGCGCGGGAGCAGCCAGTAGCAGGACGACGGCGCCGATAGCGATCGCCACCGGCGCCGGACGCGCGAGGGCGCCATTGACGAACCGCATCAGCAGCGAGCTCTCACCGTCGACGGCGGCGCCGCCGAGGCGCCAGCGATCCACATTCGGACCGAGTAGGACCAGCAGCGGCGGCACCGCCAGGAAGGCGACGGCGACACTGAGGGCGACGACGAGGATCAGGGTGGCGGCCAGCGAGGCAAGCAGCGCCCCTGGGACGACGAAGAGGGCGACCAGCATCGAGAGGACCAAGGTCGAGCCGGCGAAGGCCGTGGTCCGCCCGGCCGTGCGCCGGGTCCGCAGCGCTGCCCGGCGCGGCGAGGCCCCGCCCGCCAACTCCTCACGGAAGCGGGAGACCATCAGCAGCGCGTAGTCGACCCCCAGCGCCAGCCCCATCATCGTGCAGACGGTCAGCGCCAGCGCGTCGACGGAGGCGAAGTGGGTGACGATCCAGAGCAGGCCGCGCGATGCGAGCACGGTGACGGCCCCGAACCCGAGCGGGACCGCCGCCGCGACCGGCGAGCGGAAGACGAGCAGGAGGACGACCAGCAGGATCGGCAGGGCGATCAGCTCGGCCCGCTCGGCGGAGGAGATCGACTCCTGCTGGATCGCGCGGGAGATCGTCGCGTAGCCGGTCTGGGTCGACCGCACCGGCGCCCGCACGTTCTCCTCCAGCAGCCGGTTCAGCTCCGGGACCGTGTGCTTGACGGCGGCGTCGATGCCAGTGTGGAAGTCGGCGATGACGAGGGCGCTGCGCGGGCTCGGGCGCAGACGGGAGACGTCGCCGCGGTCCCAGGGCGAGAGCGTCGTCACCCCAGACTCGGCCCGCAGCGCCCGCACCAGCCGCGGGCCCTGGCGGTCGAGCGCTCCCGGCGGCCCCTGCAGGAGGATCGGGAAGGGCGCGGTCGGCCCGAAGTGCGCTTCCAGCAGCGCGTTCCCCCGCGAGGCTTCGGTGCCGGGGATGTTCAGCGAGCTCGGGCTGAGCCTGCCGTCGAGTCCCAGCCCGAGCAACGCGAGCAGCGCGATCGGCACCGCCAGGGCGGCCAGGGTGCGGCGGCGCGGCCGACGCACCTCAGTGGCGGACGCTGCAGCGTTTGATGAAGCTGCCGGTGAGGAAGGTCCCGTCCTTGAAGTCGACTTTCACCTTCGCCTGCAGGTGCCCGGTTTCGCAGCGGGCGTTGACGTAGCTGTACTTGTGGCCCTTGAAGGTCCATTTGCGGTCGACGGTGATGCGGCCCGAGATCGGGTGCCCGGCGCCGCCGGCGATTTTCGGGATCCGCGCTTTCGTCCGGTAGCCGTAGACGCCGTGGTGGATTTTTTCGATCACCACCGGGACGATGAAGGTGGTCGGCACCGGCACCGTGGTGTAGGCGTGGGCGAGGATCGTGTCGTCGCCGTGCTTCTTCGCCCCGTTGAAGAGGGTAATCGGCGAGGTAATCGGGATCGGCTTCTGTTCCGGGAAGGCGACGACCGCGCTCCCCGTGCCCTCGCCGACGATCGCGTCAGGGCAGGCCTTTCGCGCGGCCGGCACGGTGGTCGACTGCAGCTTCCCGGCCGTGCAGACTTCGAGCCCCTTGGTCTCGACATGCCCATGGCGGTCGAATTCGATTTCCAGTGTTTCGACGATCGGTGGCAGTTCGCCGGACTTGGTCGAGGCCTTGCCGCCGCCGTAGATCTTGATCGGCGCGTCTACGTGCTTGGGCAGCTTCGTCGGCGCGAAGCCGCCGTTGGCGTGGACCACCAGGTCACCGGCTTCGAGTACCAGCGCCGATGCCGTGGCCGCTGCGATCAGCAGCGACGCCGCCACCAGCGCGATTGCCTTCTTCTTCATCTCGATCTCCCTCCCTGGGCTATCGGTTCGAGGTTCTTCCTCCGCGCCGCCGCCTCAGTACGATCCGCTCTTGTATTACAACGTAGCCATTCGGTTACAATCCCCCCCATGGCGACCAAATCCAAACCCTTCAGCATCCGTGTCACGGCCGAGACGGAGGCGTTGATCGCCGCCGAGGCGCAGCGCACGCAGCGCAGCAAGGGCGCCGTCGTCGAGGCGCTCGCCGAAGAGGCGTTGCGGGCGCGATTGTTCCCCGGCATAGCCTTCCGCGGCGATGACTTCGACCGCCGCGCCTGGGTAATCGGCACGGCATTCGACGTTTGGCAGGTGGTCGATGCCCATCGCGACCTGGGGTCGGTCGAAGCGATGGCCGCCGAAGGCGCCCTCAGCGAGCGGGCGATCCGGCTCGCCCTCGCTTACTACGAGCGCTTTCCGGACGAGATCGACGAGGCGATCGCGCTCAACCGTCGGCCGCTCCTCCAACTGCGGTCTGAGTACCCGTTCATAAGCGTCCACCCACCGTCTGGGCAGTAGCGCCCGGTGCGCCTTCTCCTCGACGCCCACATCTCGGGGCCGCGAGTCGCGAGCGCGCTGCGCGAGACGGGCCACGACGTCCTTGCCGCGGACGAGGAGCGGGAGCTGGACGGCTGGAGCGACGAGGATCTGCTGGCTCTGGCGAGCCGCGAGGGCCGGGTCATGATCACCTTCGATGTCAAGGACTTCCCGGGCATCTCCCGGCGCTGGGCGGAGGCCGGCCAGCGACACGCCGGGCTGGCGATCGTGGTCGGCATCGATCACGGCGAGTTCGGCGTCGTCCTGCGCGCGATCGAAGGCGCGCTGGCCGATCCGCCGGCGCAGGCGGGCTGGGAGAACCTCACCTGCTTCATCGCGCGCCCGGCCGAGTAGCAGCGCGCCAAGGGTCATCGGTTCGAAACTCGTCATCCGCGCCGCCGCCTCAGCACGACCCGCCCCCCGCGGGCCGGGATCATTGTCACGTTGCGGTGCTGGGGCCGCTCCGGGTCGGGCCGGTCGGCCTCGAGGTCGAGCCGCCGCGCCATCTCCCGCAGGACTATGCGCATCTCGGCCATCGCCAGCGCCGCGCCGAGGCAGCGGCGGGTGCCGCCGCCGAACGGGATCCACTCGAAGGTGCCGGGCTTGCGCCCGAGCCAGCGCTCGGGCCGGAATGCGAAGGGGTCCGGGTAGACGTCCTCGCGGTGGTGCAGGAGCAGGATGCTGATCGCCACCGGCCGGCCGGCGGGGATGCCGTAGGGGCCGAATTGCCAGGGCACCGCAACGCGGCGCCCGGTCATCGGCACCACCGGCCGCGACCGCATCGCCTCGTCGATGGTGGCCTCGACCCAGGCCCCCGCCTCGGCCTCGTCTCCCTCCCGGGCCGCCTCACGCAGCCGCGCGTGTGCCGGCGGCGCCCGCAGCAGCCGCTCCCAGGCCCAGGCGAGCTGGTTGGCGGTGGTCTCGTGCCCGGCCAGGACCAGGGTCATCAGCTCGTCGCGCAGCTCGCGGTCGGAGAGCGGGCGCCCCTCCTCGCCCTCGGCGCGCAGCAACAGCGAGAGGATGTCGTTGCGCTCGCCGAGATCGTCGGCACGGCGGCGCTTGCGGATCACGGCGTAGACGCAGCGGTCGGGAATCAGGAGGCCGAGCCGCATCAGCCCGCGCGGCTCGGTGCGGCCGAGGTTGCCGAGCTCGGCGAGGCGGGCGATCGACAGGGTCGATTTCCACAGCATCTCGCGGATCGCAAGGCGCAGTGCCTGCTCGGGGGTGCCGCGGCGGGGGCGCCTCTCGATACCGAAGATGCCGCCCAGAATCACGTCGAGGGTGATCGCCTGCATTCGCGGCGCCAGCGAGAAGGGGCGGCCGAGCGGCCAGCGCGCGATCTCGCGCTCGGCCGCCGCCGCGATCATCCGCTCATAGGCGGCAATCGCCTCGCCGTGGAAGGCAGGCAGCAGCAGCTTGCGCCGCGGCAGGTGGCGCGGTTCGTTCGCGGTCAGGACCGAGTTCTTGCCCAGCACCGGCCGCAGCGGCGATTCCGCCGCCAGGGTCGGGACCAGCTCCGGCGCCGCCGAGAACAGCGAGCGCACGTGGTCGGGATGGCAGACGACGACCGGGCCGCCGCGCACGTAGCCGCGGGCGCTCCAGATGTCGCCGAGGCGCGCCCGCTGGCGGAACACGAAGCCGAACTGGCGGAGGCTGAACCAGAGGACCTGGGCGGCGGCGGGAAGGCCGACCTGCGGCGGGGGCGGCAGGCGCTCCAGCTCCTCGTTCGCAATCGGGCCCGCGGGCGAGGGCGCCGGGGGCCGGACCAGCTCGCCTACGCTTTCCCTCGGCAGGGCGGTGTCGGCGACAGGGCCGCCGACGGTCTCACTAGCTCCCAGCAGCCTCATGAACCACCCAAGATAGAAGAGATTACCTATCATTGTCAACCCGTTCGTCCGGCCGAGGCGGCGGCGGACGTACGTCGCAGTGCTTGAGGCAGGTCTCAGCTCAGGGGCTCGAGCAAGAAGATCTCGACCGCAAGGTTGGGCTCGATGTTGATCTGACTCAGATAGCCGCTGACGGCGCGGCCGCTGGCGGTCTGCACGACGGCGATGAACTCCTCGCGCATCGCCTCCTGGAAGGTGCGGCGCAGGTCGGCAACGCCGGCTGCGCGCCCGGCGGCGATCAGGGTCTCCTCGACCTTGGTGAAGCCGTCCCAGAGGAAGGTGACGATCGCCCCGTCGAGCAGGTAGCTCTTCGCGGCCCGGGGGCCACGGCCGTAGAAACGGGTGTGGAGGGAGGCGAGGCCGTCGCTGATGGCCGCCAGCATCTCGCCGCCGGCCGCGGGAGTATCGCTCACAGTCGCCCGATGCTAGCGCGGGGTCGAAGCCGGACCGGCCGCTACCGGTGCGGGTGGCGATGCCTGCGCTTGCCCTTCCCCGGCTTCTTGCCCTTGCAGTCGTTCCTCAGCACCGGGCTGAGGTCCCTGACCTTCCCGTTCTGGCCGTCGAAGAGCGCCGTGGCCCTGTTGGTCGAACGGCAGAGGTTGGTGGAGTTTTCCAGCAGGCCCCTCTTGCCGCCCTGCATCTCGAGGACGAACTTGGAGACCGGGGCGTCGGGGACGGCGTCGAAGGTGGTGCGGATGCCGCCCTTGACGGTGTCGATGCGGCCGTCGAGGACGACGTCGATCTGCCCGTGCAGGGCGGCGACGAGGTCCGGTAGCGAGTGGGAGGAGCTCCTGAGGTAGACCGGGCCTTCCAGGGGTTGGTCGAGGAGAGGGGTTATCGCCCTGGCCTTGCCGTAGATGGAGCCCGGTGGGCACTCGGCTCCGTTGCCCGCACCTGCGGCGAACTGCACGCGGGTGCAGACGGTGCGGATGTGGGCCTGGTCGAGGAACTCCGAGTGCGGCAGGGCGACCGAGGCTTTGGCGATGTTGGCTCCGCCGGGGGGCATCGTCAGGACCGCTCTCAGGGCCGGGTTCTTGCCGCGTTTGGTTCCGCCGGAGAGCTTCAGGGAGAGCTTGGGCTTGAACTTGAGCGCCGAGCAGCCCCCGACCTGGAAGGGGGAGGTGAGGGAAGCGGCCGACCCCAGCGAGGAGGTGGCGGTGCCGACGATCGACATCGGTTCGCAGGAGGTCGGGTTGAGGGTGAGGCCGGGGCGGTCGAGGCTGACGGCGACCGAGCGGATGTCGAGGGGGATCCCGTCGAGGATGGTCGGCAGGGGATCGGAGACGGCTCGGCCCTGGGCGGTTTCGGGATCGACGTAGAGGGCGGTGCGGACGGTGACCGTTCCCAGGTCGAAGGGGCCGGCGATGGCAGGGGTGACGATTGCCAGGGAGAGGGGGGCACCTTTGTAGGGGCCCGCCAGGTAGGCGGTGCCCTGGGTGTGGAAGGGGGTGGGACCGGCGCCGGCGGCGACGTCGACGGTGCCTACCTTCGAGGCGGCGGGGCAGCTCGGGTTGGCCTTCTCGATCGCGCCTTCGTCGGGATGGCTCCTTGCCTGCGCCTGGGCGATCTGGGCATCGGAGCAGTAGGGGATGCCGACGAAACGGGCGGCTAGGCCCTTCGGCAGCGTGGTGTCGATCTTGGTCAGGCGCTGGGAGCCGTCTTCGCGGCTGAGTTTCAGCACGAAGGGCGAGTAGGCGCCAGCCTGGGGGCTGAGGGTGCCGGCGGTGAAGGAAGGGCTGTTGGTGGCAGCGGCTTCGCTTGACGGGCAGGCCCCTCCCCCGGGCTCTCCGGTCACCTCAAAGGAGTCGGAGGGATGGGCGTCGGCGCCTTCGGGGGCCGACCAAGGGGTGAGGTCGCTGGTGGTGGTATGGGTGCCGCAGGCAATCGGGGTGATCAGCGGGGCGCGGGCGCCCTTAAAGAGCGAGAGGTGGATGTCTTCGAGCGGCAGCTCGGGGTTTTCTTCGAAGACCGTGGTGAGTTGGCCGGTCACCGGGTCGGCTTCAACCCGGCCGGCAAGCTTGGCGACGATGCCCGAGCGAGGATCTTCGACCGCGAGGTAGACCGCCAGCAGCGAGCCGAAGGGGTTCTGGTGGGGCTGGGCGAGGTAGACAGAGCCCTGCAGCGGGCGGGGGATCGGGGCGCCGGTTTCGGGGTCGGCGACGACTTCCGTTTCTTCGTTCTTGTATTCGGCGAGCAGCGGGCTGCTGACTTTCATAGTGCCGAGCTTGGAGGCGTCGGGGCAGCTCTCCGGGGTATCGGAGAAGTGGATACCCGGTTCTTCGTCTTCGGCCAGATAGCCGATTTGGGTCTCGCTACAGGCGGCGAGGCCGTCAGCCTGGGAGGGGTTGACCGCCACCCCCTCGGGAAGGGTGACGCGGGCATCCTTCAAAGGCGCGGAGGCGCGCCCGGAGAGCGGGTCTTCGCCTTTGGCGACCGGCGGCTGCTGGGGTTGGCGCAGGTCTACTTCCAGACCGGTGGGGCTGTCGGCCTGGTTCGTGGTCGGCCGGGCTTCGATCGTTGGTTCATAGGACTCCTCGTTGCAGCCTGAGATCGAGATCGGGCTGCCTTCGAGGTCGGCGCTTTCATAACCAGTGTGCTTAAAGAGACCCGGGTGCTCCCAGGAGTCAGCGCTCGCTTCGAAGCGGCTGGGAGCGGCCGGGCAATCGCCGGGCAGGGTCAGGAAGGGGACGCGCTGGTGGGCTTTGGCCAGACATTCGGCGGTCGAGAGCAGGCAGCCTTCGCGGATCCAGCGGTGGCTTTCGGCGGAGGGGTCGCCCCAGATCTGGGTCTTGACCCCGAAGACCGGGTGGGTGCCGAGCGCCACAAGGTCGTTTGAAGCAGTGGAGGCACCGTAGTCGGATTGGGTGCGAATGCCGGCGATCAGGTGGACAAAGATGCCGATTTCGTCCACGTTGAAGCCGAACTCGGCCGCCGCCCCGGGCGGCGGCACCATGTTGTAGAGCGGGGAGGTGGCGACGCCGGCGGTGCCGATGCCCCCGATGGTGGTCGTCGGCGCGATCAAGCCGATCTGGCTTGCGCTGGGGCAGCCAGGATTGTTTTCGCTCTCCAGCTCGGCCTCGGTGCAGCGCACGGGCGTGGCGGCGGGGTCCCCGATCAGACCGCGCGGCAAATCGACGCGGATGTTGTGGGGATGCTCGGTGCCGACCAGTTCGTTGCCGAGCCGTTCAGTGGGGAAATTGAAGTCAACGGTGAGTTGGTAGGGATGGGAGCCGGCGAGGATGGCGGAGGAGCCATCGGGCTGATCGGTAGGGGTGACCAGGGGACCGAGGAAACCGAAGGGGACCGGTTCGGAGGAGATCGGGGTGGATGCCTGGGCGCTCGCCGCCTGTGCGGCGCCGCCGCCCTGCACGCTCGCCTCGGCAACGAGCGCTTCGCCCGGCGCGCCCGGCGCCTGGACTTCGGCCAGAACCGTGACGAGGAGGAAGTGGCCGGGGTGCAGCACTTCGTTCGTCTTGCAGCTGACACTCTGCCCGAGCGGCGCTTCGCAGCTGGGGTTGGCGGTGAAGCGATGGTCGCTCGTCGAGACGTAGGCTTCCAGCGGCTTCAGCCCGCTCGGCAGCGTCGTTTCCACGGTCACCTGGCTGCCGTTGGTGGCGGCGGCGCCGACGTTGGTCGCGGTGAGCAGGTATTCGGTGGTGGCGCCGGGGGTGAAATTGGCCGGCAGCGGGACCATGCTGAGCTGCCAGGCGGGAGCTTCGGGCCCCGCCGCCTGAGCAGCGGCGGGGAGGGCTAGTAGGGCGCAGGCCCCAAGCAGAGCAAGAGAGGCCCGGAGCTTCATCGACGTCCTCCCCGGTTGCGGCGGACTTGGTGGTTGTGCCGTTGCTTCTTCTTGTGGCCCCCGTGCTTCTTCACGCATCGTCCGTGGCGCCTGACCCTGCCTTTCGGGCAGCGAGGCCGATGGGGCTTTTCGGTCACATTGCCAGGGCCCTGGAAGGTGGGCGTCGCCGGCGAGGCGGCGGTGGGCGGCGTCGTGGCGCCAGGCTTGCAGGCATCGTCTTCGCAGGGGATCGATTTTTGCGTCGGGCTCTGGGCGGCGATGCCGCCGCCCACCCGGGCGTCGTAGACGTCGAGCAGCTGGTCTTCGTCTTGGCCGACCAGCTGGGAGCGGGTAAAGAAGAAAACGTCTGAGCCCGATTCGGAGGCGTCGGCGAAAAACGAGGGCCCGTTGCTCTCGCCGCTGGAGATCAAGTAAAGGCAGCCCTGGTTAGAGGGGCTGTAGGAAGGGGAGGATGCGGTGCAGGAATCGCCTTCGCTGGGCGTGGCGACCGGCGCCTCCCACTCATAGACGTCGCGGCAGGCGGGGGATTTATTCGATGGAGCGCCGACCTGCGGGCAGCTTGCAGCGCCATTGGTGTCGGTGGCGACGAGCGGGTCGGGGCTCTCGAAGAAGGCGCGGCGCCCGTCGGCGGAGAGGTTGCGCGAGGCGAGCGCCGTGGTGTCGGTGAGGGTGATCAGCGGGTAATGGATCGTGCCGAGCGTCGCTTCGCCGGCGGGCGGCGCACCGGTCGGCACGCAGGAAACGCACGTTATGCCCTGCCCGAGGCGGTAGAGGTAGAGCTCGGAGACCCCTTCGTTGTCGAGGGGGGTCAGTCGTTCTTGAGACTCGAACAAGAGCGTCTTCCCGTCGGCGCTTGCGAATGCCGTCTTTTGCCTTCCGAGTGCAATCGCCGGCCGCCAGTCCCACGTGTCACCTTTCGTCTCGCCGCCGGCGTTGAGCGGGGCGATGAAGCTGATATCGCCGCCTTCGGAGAGGTAGAGGTTGCAGCGACCGCCTCCGAACCCTCTGTCGCAGGTCCCTCGCGCCGCCACTTCCCCCGCCGCGTTGGGCGCTTCGCTCAGCACCCCGTCGGCGACGAAGTAGACGCGCGAAGCGTCCTTGGAGCTGCCAACTACCGCAAGCACTTCGGCCCCGTCTTCTTCGCCCGGGCGAGGCGGCAGGGGTGCGAGGTCGGCGAGGCAGCCGGGCGCTTGCACGCAGCCGCCGCTGCCCTGGCGCTGGAAGCGGTAGAGGTCCTGCCCGGGGTGGGGCGGGACATCGCCGTTGGCCGTCCAGTAGAGGTGTTCTTCGGCGGGGTCGGCGGCGAGGCCGAACAGGGCGCCCCCGGGCTTCAGGAATTCGCCTTCGCAGCGGGGGATTTCGCTGCACAGGTGGTTTGTTCCGTCAGATGGTTCTTCGAGCGGCAGGCGCACGCGTCCGATCGCGCCGGTCGCCTGATCGGTCCAGTAGATGTAGGTGCCGGCGAGCGCGACGCCACGCGTTTCGACGGATTCGCCAGTTACGAATTGTTCCTCGCCGCCGCCTCCCAGTAGGATGCTGTGGAGTCCGCTGAAGGGTTGAAAGTTCGTTTCGACGGCATAGTAGAGGCGGGTCGGGCTCAGCGCCAGGCCGTAGGGAGGAAGGTTCGCCTCTACGTAGCCCTGATCGACTTCCGTGTCTTCGAGCGTCGCGCGGCCGATGGACCACCGGTCGTTGTTGGTCCCTTGGCTCGAGTTGGCCCAGTAGATGTGGCTTTCGTTGACCGCGATCCCCTGCGGGTCCGAGGCTCCTTCGATGAAGGCGGGTTCGATGCTGCCCGGGACGAGGTCGCTGGAGCCGTCGAGCTTGGCGCGGCCGATCGTGCCGGCGCCCCGTACCGGCAATTCGGTGGGCGTGTGGTTGAGTTCGCCGGCGAGCGGGCCGGCGTTGGTCCAGTAGACGCATTCCCCCGCGCCCCCCGCGCAGGGCCCGAGCGCGACGTAGCGGGGAATGGAATGGCCGCACTGTTCCTGGCCCGGTTCTAGGTAGGGGCGGGTTTCCGAGCAGGTTTCTTCGGCTGCGACATCGACGAAGTCTTTTTCGACTTCGCTTGGGGGGCCCGTGGGGTTGAGGGTGGCACGGGCGATCGTGCCCTTGTTGGGGTCGATCCAGTAGATGTGGCTTTCGTTTTCGTCGATGGCGATGCCCACCCCGTGAGCCCCTTCGAAGTAGTTATCGAGCTCTTCTTCGGCCTTTTCTTCGCCGTTCAGGGTGAGGCGACCGATCGTCGGCGGCGGCACTTCGGGGCCGGTGTTGGCGTCGTTCGTGAGCTTCTGGGAGGAGGTGAAGAGCGCGATGTCTCCGTCCGGGCTGGCAAGCTGGAAGGCGGCGGGCTGAGGGCCGCCGGTGTCGGCGGTCGAGCGCTGAGAGGCGGAGACGTCGATCGTGCAGGCCTTGGCCGGTTCGATGCATTCTTCGCCCGACATCGCGCTCTGGGGCCGAGTCGGGTTGAGGCGCTCATAGAGGTGGCCGGTGCCGGCGGCAGTGAAGAAGACCGAGCCGTCTTCGGCGACCGCATGCGTGTCATGGGTGTAGTAAAGGGCCCGGGCGCCGCCCAGGCCGGTGTTGGCATTGGCCCAGTCGTAGGGGCCGGCGAAGGCGCCGGCGGGGAGCTTTTCGGCATCTTCTTCTTCGCCCGCCTGGCCTTCGCCGTTCATGCGGCTGACCAGGCTGAGCGTCTGGGTGGCGGCGTCCCAGGCGTAGACGTTGGAGCGCCCTTCGACCCCAGGCGGCGTGGTGCCGAGCTGGGCCGAGCGCGATTCGAAGACCGCCTCTTCGCCGTCGGCGCTGGCGCCGGCGAAGGCGTAGCGGGCACCCGCGACGAACGGGGTGACCTCGGTCGTCGCACCGCCCGGGCGGCTTTCGAGAAGCGCCGCGGTTTCGCTCGGGTCGAAGTGGACCGCCTTCTGGTAGACGCGCGAGAAGTCGGTCGTCCAGCCGATCAGGCCGGCGTTCTGGCCGCCGCTGTCGGCGGGGGGCAGGAGACCCTGGGTGAGCCAACTCGCGCCAGCGCCTTCCCCCATGCGGGTGGCGAGGTAGTAGGGCAGCTGCTGGGCGCCCACCCCGCCAGGGATGCCGGAGGTGGCGCCGAAGCTGATTGCGTTCCCGCTGGCGGCGGCTTTGACGAACGAGGGGGTGCCGGTGAGGTCGCTGCCGTCCTTGTTCAGGGGGGAGGCCTGCTCGTAGGCGCGATCGTCGGGCAGGCCTTGGAGGGCGACAGCGTAGGTGGTAAAGGAGACGGGCGGGCTTTCGGTTTTTTCGTGAAGGGAGTTTTCGGCGAAGACGCGGAAGCGGTAGGCGGTGGCAGGCGAGAGGTTGGAGATCTCCGCGGAGAAGGGGGTCGGTCCGGCGCCCGAGAGGATCGGCGGCCCATTGGGGGTTTCCTGGGCTCCCGTGAAGCCGGATTCTTCGTATTTGGCGAGGGTGACGTATTGGAAGCGGTAGGTGGGGACTTTGACGCCGTTGGGGGCGATCGTGGCTTCCAAGGTGACGGCGGTCTCGCTTACGTGGGAGAAGGAGGCCGACTGGACGAGGGGAGCGGCGGCAAGGGCGGGGGTCGCGATGAGGAGTGCGGCGAGCGCGGCGACACCGAGCAAGGTGAGGGGGATCAGAGCCGGACGGGACCGATGACGCTTTCTTGCGTGACGTGGCACTTGTCGCTCAGCCTCCTCGGTGGTTCTGGGTGTAGGTGGTTTGGTGGGTTCGGGATGGCTGGGCCGCGGGCGCAGGAGCTTCCCGCGGCCCAGCCCCGAATTCAGGTGCTTCGGCGTCGGCGTGCGGCCTGGACGAATGGGGTCACGGTTTGCATTCGCTCGTGGGCGGTTCTTCTTCGCATCCGGTGACGGCGAAGCTGCCCCATCCCTCGGTGGCTTCCGCCGTCGGTTCAAACACGATTACCGCCCCGAACGTCCGTGCGCCGAGGGTTGAGCTCCCCGGAGTCCTCCTGATCCCCAGGGGTTCTCCCGCTCCGGAAAAGTTTTCGTATACGCAAAGCTCTCCGGCTGCGGCTCCAGGGGCGAGAAAGGTGCCTGGGCAACTGGTGTGCAGCGCTTGCCAATTTGCTTCGCATTCTTCGAGTTCCGTGCCGGTCTTGCCTTCGCAGAGTTCTCCCGGGTTGGCGTGGATTTGTCCTTCTTTCAGACTGAAGGCCAGCGAAGAGGACAGATAGTGGACGTGTTTTTCTTTGAGATTGAACGGGAATTTGATCGGGAAAGAGAGTGGGGCGAGGATGCCTCCGGCTCGAGTGAGTTCTACTTCCTCTGGTACCCCTCCCACTTCGACGTTGATCTTCTTCGGCGGCGAGGAGTAGGACCAGTAGCCCGCCTCGGTGGCACCGGGGGGCAGGGTGCCGCCCATGGTCCAAGGTTCGCCTTCCTTGCCTTCCTTGCCTTCCTTGCCGTTGCAGATTTCGGCTGGTTCGCCGGAGCCTTCGACTTCGTAGACGACGCCGCCGTTGCCGCTGCAGAGGCTGGCGCCTTCGGCGATCTTTTCGGGACTCTTGCCGTCGGCTCCAGCGGTACCAGGCGTACCCGGGGAACCGGGAGAGCCGGGGTCGCCCTTGGCGCCTTGCGCACCGTCTTTACCGTTTGCGCCAGCTGGGCCCTGCGGACCGGTCGCACCGGGAGCGCCCGGTTTGCCGGCGAACTTCTTGGCGATCTTTTCGACTTCCTTTTTCTGCTTACCGGTCAGCGCGCCGGAGGCGGCGAGGGCGGTGCCGCCGAGGGCGAGGACCAGAGCAAGCCCGGCGACGATCAGGCCGGCGGTGCCGAACCTCTGACGGAATCTCTGCAGCATCAAATCTCTTCTCCTTGTTTCACACCCAGCGGGCATGGCCCGGTAGGGATGGTCGAACCCGCCGGGAACCCATTCCGGCGGCTTGGTTGCGCTTGGTGGCGGGGCCCGGGAGCCGCAATGGCGGCTGTTTGCGCCGCGAGGGGGTGGTGCTTTGAAGTTGTCGGGGACCGGTCGGCCGGCCCTGGATGATGCTGCCTCACGCGCTGCTTCTCCTGTCGGCGATGGGTGGTGCTTGGGCTCGTGCCGTCGCTTCCCCTTTGCGGGTGAGGCGATAACTCGAGTGGTGCCGCAACCCATTTCCGACCCTGGTCTGCTCCGATGCTCAAGAGGCCCTGGTCAGATGTTGGTCATCTGAAGCGTCTGCCGATGAGGCAGACAAACTCGGTCGAATTGCATCTCCTGTTCGATGAACCCCTTGCCTGCCGCTTTCCCTGCGGCCCCTAGGAGGCTCTATGTCCCTATGTCCCTGTCGACGAACTCAATTGAGCAAGTCGACTCGGCCAGGTTACACCATGTTGCCTACTGATGCAATGGAGGAGTGGGCATTTCCTCTGGGGGCGTTACGACTACAAAGGTGCTGAATAAAGGAATCTCGGGGGGCCGGAAGAGAAAGGCGGACATATCGCTAGCGCAGGCGTTCAGCGGGTGGGGACTCCGGGGAGCGCGTTGCCGCTGATCGCGGCCGGCTTCCAGAGGCCGCCTTCGAGGCGGAGGGGCATTGCGTAGACGGTCCCCTCGGGGGCGCCGACGTAGATCAGGAAAGCCTGCTCGCCTTCATGGCGCAGACCGGCGGCGTCGACGCGGGTGATTTCCCGCGCCAGCGAGCCGGGCACCGGCTGCGTCAGGGCGGCGAGCGCAGGCGCGCAGCCCTTGCCGCGAAGCTGCGGAGACTGCGCGGCGAGCTTTTCGAGGCTCTTCTGCTCGTCAGCCGCGAGCAGCGAGCAGGCGCGCGCCCATTCGCCGCGGACGTTGGCGACGAAGAGGGAGTGCGTTGCTTCCGCCGCCTGGCGAAGTTCGGCTTCGCCGGCTTCCTCGCCGTATTCCTGGACCGAGTTGTCGCCGCCCTTGACGTGGAACTGCGCCGAGCCGCCCCCGGAGACCTGGAGCGGCGCGACCGGGACGTGGCGAGGGGCTTCCTGCCCTCCTGCGGAGCCGCCCTGGCGATCGCTGCTCTTCTCATGGCCGCGGCCGTTGTCGCCCTGACCACCCGAGGGCTTCTCCGGACCAGGGCTCGAACCCTGGCGTTGGTCCTGGCGGGAGGCTTCGCTCGTCGCAGTCGTCGCCGCGGAGGAAGAGCCGGCGTCACCCGAGCCGCCGCAGGCGGCAAGCCACAGCGCTGCTGCAACGGCGATCGCCGCGAGAAGGACGGGGCTTGGCTTCCTGCTCATGACGAGTCTCCTTGTCAGCGGGCGGTGCATGTATCGGTCAGGGTCTGGACGATCGGCTTGCGGCCGGCGAAGGCGAGCTTGGCGCGGGAAAGGGAGAAGACCGCGGTGGAGAAGCCGGGCGGGGCCGGGCAGGCCGCGCTCAGGTAGCTGTGGCGGGCAGCGGCGTAGCGGAAGCTGCGGCCGATGTCGAGGGAGATGCCGGTGACGTAGCCCCACCTGCTGGTGAACTGCGGCAGCGAGGCGGAGAGCACGGTCCCGTAGCTGCCGCGGTGCTCCGTTCCGATCGTGAAGGGCAGGGTGTAGGAGGTGGGGACGGGCTTCGGCCCGTAGACATGGGCCAGGATCGCCGGCTGTCCGTGCCAGCGGCCGTCGAAGGCGACGATCTTGCCGCTGGAGGGGAACGGGGCCTGCTGGGGTATCAGCACCCTGGCCTTGAAGCGCCCTTCGCCGATCAGCGAGTCCCGGCAGGCGGCGAGGGCGCCGGCCGTGGTCGAGGGCTGGATCGCGCTGAAGCGGCAGACGGGCAGGCCGGCCGGGTCGAGGTGGCCGTTGCGGGTGATCTCGACCGAGATCCGCCGCAGCTGCGGCGGCACCGAGCCGTCGGTCGAGGCGATCTTGGCGCTGAGCGAGAAGTGGATCGGGGCGGCGCCGTGACGGGGCAGGCGGCGCGGCGCGATACCGGCGCGGACGGACACCCGCACGTGACCGCGCTGGATCACGTCCGAGGCGGAGGCGCGGCGCTTGCGGCGGCGCGGCGGGGCGGCCGGCGCGGCGCTTGGCGCGGCGGTCTGGCCCGAGGGGGCGCCCGAGCCCGAGGCTGGACCCGGCGGCGAGGCCTGGCTCGTGGTCGGCGCGGCGGCGGGTTCGGGTCCGCCCGGGGGGTCGGGGCCGAACTCGAAGGCGTTGCCCAGTTCGCCGTTGCCGTCGGTGACGAAGAGGTTGCCCGCGCCGTCGACCGCCATACCCGAGGGCTGCCCGTCGACGATCGGCGCCCCGACGGGGCCCCTGACCTGGCCGACGAAGGCATAGGAGCCGGGGTGGCCGGCGCCGGGCGCCTCGAACTCGTCGACCGCGGCCTCGGGGTGTTCGTAGCCGGGCTGGAGGTTGTCGAGCACCAGCAGGTGTTCGGGCAGCGCCGGCTCGAGGGTCGGGTCGATCGCCAGGGCCGAGTCGACCAGGGAGCTGAAGCCGTGGCTGATCGTCGCCTGCGGCGCGGTGGGGCTGATGAACGGTTCGTAGACCTTCACCGTGTTGCTCGCCGCGTCGGCGACGTAGACGCGGGCGCCGTCGGCTGAGACCGCGAGCCCGTAGCCTTCGCCCAGCGTGCCGAGGCCGATCGTCGCCACCGGCGGGTCGCCCGCTTCGACCGGCGCCGCGTACTTTGCGACGTGGGTGCGGTCATCGACGAAGACGTCGCCGGCGGCGTCGACCGCGACCCCGGTCGATTCGCCGCTGTCGAGGGTGAATTCGGTCGGCCGCAGGCGCACCACGGCCTGGTGCCATTCGTTGGCGTAGAGGTTCCCCGCGGAGTCGATCGCCAAGCCGCAGACGCCGTCCAGCTCGTTGATCCCGATGCCGCTGATCGGCCCGCCCGGCAGGGCGATCTGGGACTGGTACGCGCCGCTGCCGGCGAAGACGTCGACCGCGCGGTGGTAGTAGTCGGCGACGTAGAGGCTCCCGCTGCCGGGCGCGACCGCCAGCCCGCACGGGTCTTCGAGCTGCCCTTCGGTGGGCGGCGCCGGTAAGCCCGGCGGGGGAGGTCCGCAGTGCTTGCAGTAGGTGGTCTGGAGGAACGCCTCGGAGAGCAGCGGCCGGTAAGCGCGCGCCGGCGCGGCGCCGATCACGAGCACGCCGAGCGCGAGAGCGAGCGAAGATGCTGCGGCAAAGCGCCTCATGGCGATCCCTCCTGGTGGTAGCATCGTGCATCATGAATCGCAGGACTACTGTAAGCGCCGAGGCCGAGGCTCTGGCGACGCTCGAGGCCGAGGCGCGCCGCCGCGGGACCAGCCTGAGTTCCGTCCTCGCCGAGGCGGTCGAGGAGAAGGCGTTCGCGATCCGCCGCGCCCGCCCGCCCCGGGTAGGGGTCGGGCGCTCCCGAGACGGGCGCTCCGCGGCCGAGACGGCGACCGAGCCGGCAGCGCGGCTGCCCGCCTAGCGCCTCTGGCGAGTGGCTCTCGTCCTTGACACCAGCGTGCTGCTCGCGGCGCTCGACCGCGCCGACGCCGACCACAATCCGTGCGCCGAGCTCCTCACCGGGGCGAGCGAGGCCCTGGTCGTCCCCGCCCTCGTCCTCTCCGAGTTGGACTACTGGTGCCACGAGCGCCTTACCGGCACGGTCTGGCTGTCCTTCCTCGAGGACCTGCTCGCCGGAGCCTACGCCGTCGAATACCCGACGCAGGCTGACCTCGAGCGCTGCCACGAGCTGCAGCGCGCCTATGCCGACCTGCAGGTCGGCATCGTCGACGCCAGCGTGCTGGCGCTGGTCGAGCGTCTCGGCGAGCCGAAGATCGCGACGCTGGACCGTCGCCACTTCGCGACGATGCGCCCCCGCCACGTCGAGGCTCTGCGGCTGCTTCCGGGCTAGATTCATCTCACGCCCTTTCTCGGTTTGCGGCGACTGTGGTGGTGGCGACGGCGCTTCTTCTTACCCCCGCACTTGCTCTTGACCCGCGGGTGCCATGCCACGCCGCGGTTGGCGTGGCCGACGAAGCGGGCGGTCGCCAGTTGTGGGGCGGCGCAGAGGTTGGCGGCGTTTTGGAGCAGGCCGTGCTTGCCGCCGCGCAGGGTCAGCACGAAGCGCGAGACCGGGGCGTCGGGGATGCCGGCGAAGGTGCCGCGCAGGCCGCCCTTGTAGGAGTCGATGCGGCCGTCGACGTCGACCCTGATCCCCACCCCCCCGCCCCGCAGCGAGGCGACCAGGTCCGGCAGCGGGTTGTCGGAGGAGCGCAGGAAGACCGGCCCTTCCAGGGGCTCTGCCAGCAGCGGCGTGAAGGCCCGCGCCCAGCCATAGACCGAGGCGGCCGGGCAGGCTTCGTGCGCCTCCTGGACGCGCGTGCAGATCGTGCCGATGTGCCCCTGGGCGAGGAAGACCGAGCGCGGCAGCGCCACCTGGGCCGAGGCGACGTTCGCGTCGCCGGGCCGGGGCCGCAGTTCGGCCCGCAGCGCGGGATAGCGGCCCCGGCGGGTGCCGCCGCGAAGCCGCAGGCTGAGCCTCGGCCGGAAGCCGAGGCCGGCGCAGTCGAAGGCCTGGAAGGGAACGCTCGCGGTGGCGCTCGTGTCGTCGCCGGGGTCGGCGAAGTCGGCGCCGGAGCCGCTCAGGGTCGAGACCAGCGAGGAGCGTTCGCAGCCGGTCGGGTTCAGCGTGGTTTCCGGCCGGTCTATATATACGCGGACGTCGCGCAGGTGGATCGGGATGCCGTCGATGATGTGCGGGATCGGGTCCGAGCCGGCGGAGTCGATCGAGACCTGGGCGCTGGCGGGGTCGACGTGGATCGCCGAGCGGACGATCACCACCCCGAGGTCGAAGGGCCCGACCAGGGCCGAGTCGATCGCAACCACCGAGAAGGTCGAGCCGTGGTAGGGCCCGGCCAGGTAGAGGTTGCCGGGTGCGTAGGTCAGCACGCTACCCACCCCGTAGCCGGCGGTGGTGTGGCCGATCTTCGAGGCCGCCGGGCAGTCGGGGCGTTCCAGCTCCTCGACCCCGCTGCGGCGCCTCGCCGCTTCGATCGCCGCCTCGGAGCAGTAGGGGATGCCGGCGATCTTGCCGAGCAGGCCGGGCGGCAGGGTCGCCGAGTAGCGGGTGATCTCCTGCTCGGCGTCGGTCCGCGTCAGGTGCAGGTAGAAGGGCGAGTAGGCGCCAGCGCGGCTGTTCAGCGTGCCGCCGCTCGCCTTCGGGTTGAAGGGCGGCGTGCCCTGCGGGCAGGGGCCGCCGCCGACCCCCGCTTCGATCGCCACGGCGGAGTCGGTGTGACGGCTGAGGTTCGGGTCGCGCCAGGCGGTGAGGTCGGTGGAGGTGGAGTGCGGTCCGCAGCTTCCCGGCGTCGCCAGCGGGCTGCGCTGGCCTTCGCGGAAGTGCATGACCAGGCTCGAGTAGGGCAGTTGCGGCAGGCGGTCGAAGGTCGCGGTGAGGCGGCCGGAGGCCGGGTCGGCCTCGACCTTCCCCGCCACCTTGACGAGGACACCCCGCTGGGGCTGCTTGGCCACCAGGTAGAGGGCGATCAGCGTGCCGAACGGGTTGCGGTACGGGGCAGCGAGGAACATCGAGCCTTCCACCGTCCCGGCGACGAGCGGGGTGTGGACTTCGAAGTCGCCGATCTTCGATTCGTTCGGGCAGCCGGCCCCGGGCGGGCTGGCGGCGGTCTCCGCTTCGTAGCGCGCCGGCTCGCAGACCCCGAGCCCCGCCCCGACCGAGGGGTTGATCGTCACCCCTTCGGGCAGGGCGACGACCGCCTTTCGCACCGCGCTCGGAGAGCGCCGCGCCGGTTCGATCACACCCGAGTCGTCGACGGCGATTTCGAAGGCGTAGCCGGAGGGCGAGGTGGTGCGCGGGTCCGAGAGCTGCCCGAACGGGTGCGGTTCGAAAGCAAGCGAATCGCATTCGCCGAGCGCCGCGGCGGCGGCCGCGCGGCTGTCGGAACCACCCTGCCACGAGGTCGCGGCGGCGGTGAAGGCGAGCGGGCCTTCGCAGGACGTCGGCAGGGTGAGGTAGGCGCGGGGCGCGTGTTCGGGCTTGCTCGGGCGCCCGACCGAGCATTTCGCCCAGCCGAAGCTCGGTTCGAGCTCGTTCAGGCAGTCGCCGCGCTGGTCGTTGTGGACGAGGTTCCAGGGGACACCCCAGACCGTCAGGGTGAGGCCGGTGATCGAGGCCAGCTGCGGCACGTCGCGGGCCTGCAGGGTCAGCCCGTATTCGCCCTCGGACTGGCGGATCGTCGGCACGAAGACGATCGGCGCGCCGTAGGGATTGGCGCCCAGCTCGGACGGCGCGCCTGGCGGCGGCTGCAGGTCGAAGAGGCCGAAGGTCCGTTCTTCGCCGCCCCCATAGGAGGAGCGGACGGTGAGCGTGCCGACCTGGGTTCGGTCGGGACAGCTCTCCCCGGAGAGGCTTTCTTCCCAGGGCGATTCGCGCGGCGTCAGGAAATCGGCCTGCTGACAGACCGGCACCACAGTCGGGTTTTCGATCAACCCGGGCGGCATTTCCAGCGACAGGTCACGCAGGTCGCCTTCGCTGAACGGACCGCCCCCTTCGGTCTGCAGGCCGACGCTCATCTCCAGCGCGACCGGGTGGGACCCAGCCTGGGTGTCGAGCGTCTGCCCTTCCCCGTGGACGGTCGCTTCGAAGCTCGCGATGCCGAATGCCTGGGCGGAAGCGGCGGGCAGCACCGATACCATTGCCACGGTGGCCAATAAAACACTGAGCGGCAGCATCGATGAACTCGCCAGAGCGCGGGAGCTGCGGCTCGCGGCAGATCGCAGCGCTCCGATGAGCGAGCGCCTGGAGCGAGCGCATCTGCTCTGCAAGCAGATGAGCGAAATCAAGGGCGCCGCCGCCAAAGGCCGTTGACCGAGTTCGATTTGCGGGCGCTGATCGCGGCGCTGCACGAGCGCGACGTCGAGTTCGTGGTGATCGGTGGTATCGCGGTTACTGCCCATGGCTATTCTCGAAGCACGGAGGATCTCGATCTCGTCCCGGATCCCGATCCGGACAACCTGAAGCGACTGGCTGGCGCCCTTCGGGACCTGGAATCCACGCTGCCGACGGCCGAAGACCGGGAGTTCGACCCTGCACGAGACAGCCGCATCATCCGGCGCGGCGGCAACGTCACGGCGATGACCCGCTTCGGTGGTCTGGACGTGGTGCAGCGGGCCCGAGGAGTGCCCAGCTACACCCAGCTCGCCGAGGACGCGGTGGAGAGTCAGCTGTTCGGTATTCCGGTGCGCATCTGCTCGCTTTCGCGATTGAGGGAAATGAAGGAAGCGCAGAGCCGGGCTCAGGACAAAGCGGACCTGGAGAACCTGCCGGAGGAGTGAATGCGGCCTCACCGGCGGGGCGCCCCATGTGTTAGCTTAGGCACATGAGGTTGCACATCAGTCTTGATGACGATGTCGTCGCCGAGCTCGACCGGCGGGCGGGACGGGGGCGCCGCAGCGCCTTCATCGAGCGCACGGTCGAGCGGGCGCTGGAGGACGAGCGGCGCTGGGAGGAACTCGAGGACTCCCTCGGCGCGCTCGCCGACAGCGGCCACGAGTGGGATCGCGACCCGGCCGGCTGGGTGCGGGCCGGTCGCCGGGCCGACCCGCGGCGGGCCGGCTGAGTCGCACCGGTGGCCGGGCTGCTGATCGACACCACCGTGCTGATCGACGCGCTGCGGGGCCGCGCCGCAGCCGAGCGGCTGCGCGCCCTGCGCGGCGAGGGGCCGCCGCCCTATGTGTGCGCGATCAACGTCGAGGAGGTGTGGCGCGGGGTGAGGCCGGGCGAGGAAGAGGCGGTCGGGCGGCTGCTCAGCGCGCTGCGGATCGCTCCCCTGGGCCAGGCCGAGGGAACGCGCGCCGGGCTCTGGCGGGCACGGTTCGCGGCGAGCGGGGTGACGCTCGCCCAGGCCGACTGTTTGATCGCGGCGGCGGCGCTCGGCGTCGGCGCCCGCCTGGCGACCGGCAACCCGAAGGACTTCCCGATGGAGGAGCTCGAGGTCGAGCACTGGCCGGTCGGCTGAGGGCGCGAGAACAGTCATCCGGCGGCCCTCCCTCGGCGGTGGCGATTGCCCTTGACGCAGCGGCCGTGGCGGCGGACCTTGCCCTTGCGGCAGCGGTGCTTCTTGCCCTTCGGCTTTTCGATCTTCAGGGGCGGGTTGCCGGAGGTGGGGACGAGGGTCGCTGGGGCCGGGTCTTCGGGCGGTGAGGGGAGCGCCTGGCAGGCGTCGCCTTTGCAGACGAACGGGGGTTCCGGTTCGGGGAAGCCGCCGCCTTCGCGGTCGTCGTAGACGTCGATCGAGCCGGGGTCGGCGCCGACCAGCGATTCGCCGCTGAGGAAGAAGGCGTCGCGACCGTCGGCGGAGGCGTCGAGGAAGCGGCCGCCTTCGCTGTGGCCGCCGGAGACGAGGCCGACGCAGCCGGGCTGCCGGGTGCAGCCCCCCACCCCGGTCGCCTCCCACTCGTAGACGTCGGGGCGCGAGTCGGTGTCGGGGGTGACCAGCCGATCGGCGGAGTCGAAGAAGACGCGGCTGCCGCCGGCGCTCAGCGCCCGCGGCCGGTAGAGGGCGGCCGAGCCGTTGGCCACCGCGCCGGGGATCGAGGCCGAGCCCTGCGGGCGTTCGCCGGTCGGGTTGCAGGAGGCGCAGACGAGGCGCGGGGGGCCGCCGCCCGGCGCCGGGCCGTAGAGGTAGAGCTCGGTATCGGGCTGCCCGGTGTTGGCGTCGATGTTGTCGAAGGGCGGGATCTCGGCGGCCGAGAGGAAGGCGAGGTGCGCGCCGTCGGGGCTCACCCGGGCGGTCGCCGCGGCGGGCGGGTGGTCGCTGGGCGCGGCGACTGCGCCTTCGGCGACCGTCGTGGTCGTCCCTTCGTGCCAGCGCTCGAGGCCGGTGGCGTCCTGGTAATAGGCGGTGTCGCCGGAGGCGGAGCTGCCGAGCACGCCGGCGACGCCGCCCGCAGGCGTCAGGTCGGCGGCCGTTTCGCTCGCCGCGTCATAGCGATAGAGGTGGCTGGCGACGGTGTAGAAGGCGAAGCGGCCGTCGGCGGAGGCCGCTTGGAAGGCCGCCCCCACACCGACCGTTCCGGGCAGCGCCTTGGAGGGCCCGCCCACTTCCTCCAGCTCGATCGGGCCGTCTTCGAGCTGGTACCGGTAGACCCGCCGGCCGTTTTCCGAGATTGCGCCGATCGGGGCGGCGAGGACGGCACCCGGCCCCGGGCTGACGGTTTCCAGCGCCCCGCCACTCCACTCGTAGAGGCCGCCTTCGGCTGCGAAGACCGCGTGGGCCAGGTCGGCGGTGGCGCCCGCCAGCCGCAGGCCCGGTGCCGTCGGCAAGGCCGTCAAGCCGCCGCCTTCCCACAGCGAGTAGCTGGGTGGGCACGTCCCTTCGACGGCGCAGCGGGCGCCGTTAAGCATCAGAGCACGCGCGAGGCCATCGGAGAAGACACGGTAGGGCGCCCCGTCCGGATGATCGCCGTAGCCGCCCGATTCCAGCGGCGCCGAGACGTTGCTGGTCGACCAGCCCGCACCGCCGCGGGTGGATACGTATTGGCTCACCGGCGGCGCCCCCGCCGCTGAGCCGAACGACGAGGTCGAGGAGAAGGTGAACGACACACCGTCGGCGGCAGCCTGGAAATCGCCGCCGCCGAACAGCGCTTCCGGCGACCCGACCGCCCCACCGGCTTTGTCAACCGGCGACACCAGCTCCCAGCCGCGCCCGTCGATCGGCGGGAACTGGTTGGTTGGTTCCTCGGTGGCGAGGACGTGTTCAGGGCCGATCGTCGTGCCGGCCGAGTTGGTAGCGACCGAGCGGTAGTAGTAGGAGGTGGTGGAGGCAAGACCTTCGAGGTGGCGGAACACGGGTGGGGTCGGCGCCGATACCGTCGGTTCGGCGCCGGTGGGCGAGCGGGCGGCGCCGAAGAAGCCTTCGCGCGGCGGAATCGCGTCGAGATTCGCCAGGTAGTCGGCTTCGGCGATGTACTCGAAGCGGTAGTGGGTGGGCAGGATCCCGTTGGGGTCGATTTCGGCCCGCAGGTTGGCCGAGTTGGCGGTGACGCTTTCTACCCAGGAGGCGGGGATCAGCGGTGGGCCGGCCGCCTTCGCCCCGCCGGGAAAGGAAACGCCGAGCAGCAGCGCGGCAACAATCGCCCAGCGCGATGCGTCCCTCCTCATTCCTTTTCTCACCGCCAGGGCGTGCCGCCCGCGGATTTCGGCATGTTTCCTTCCCTCCTCGGCTTTCATCGTGCCAAAGGCGAGCGGAAGTTGCAAGGGCACGCCTACTACACAGGCCCACGCATGTGCAGCTTAGCGGTTGCGGATGGCGCCTTTTTTGCGCACAGACAGCGGCAGACCCGGGCGCGCAAGAGAGAAATGGTCCCCTATCTAAAATTAGCCGACCGGGTTGCGCACCTCGGCAATGGACTGACCTACCAGTAGGCCAGGGTGTTGCCGCTGTTCGTGCCGGTCAGGTACCAGTGCGAATCGCCGCTCAGCTGGACGGTGTTCCCACCGAAGGTGGTCGTCGCCGTCGAGTTGACGTTGAGGGTCACGGCTTCGCTGCCGTATTCGAAGGAGCCCGTGGGAGTCGGCAGGTCGATTGCTTCGTCGACGTTGCAGGAGCCCGTGCCTGCTTTGGTGATGATCGTGGCGAGGACTTTCTGCCCATTCGAGAACGAGCCGTTGACTTCGAACCAGATCGGTTGGACATTGCATTTCGTTTCGGCGCCCGCGACGGTGCAGTGGAGCGTGACGCTCTCGTGCGAGATCCCGCTCGAGACCAGGGTGCCGGTTCCTTCTTCGCTGCAGTTGAAGGTCGGCATGACACCGCCCATGACGATCTTGAAGCTGCCCGACAGCCCGAAGGTCGCTTCTTTGATGCCGAGTTCGGAGAACGTTTTGCCCCCGATCCTGACCTGGGCGCCCACCCCGGCCCCCGCCAGCGTCTTGAAGTGGCGCGTTTCGCCGTAGATCGTGCCCGTTTCGGTGGTCGCGACCAGGTGGTAGTAGTAGGTCGTGTCGGCTTTGAGGCCGTCGAGGGCCTGGCTGACGGCCACCGCTTCGGTGCCCGAGCCGATCGATTTGGGCGTCGCGGGGATCGAGCTGCCGAAGACCGCGGTGGTGCCGTACTCGAAGCGGTATGAGGTCGCTTTGCCTTCGGGGTTGACCTTGCCCGTCAGCGTCGCTTCGGTGCGCTTGACCTGCGCGGCGCGGCCCGTTTGGACCTGGTAGGGCGCGCCCGGCGACCACTTCTCGACGTGCCACCCGCCTCCCGAGCCGATCATCCAGAGGCTGCCGTCGGGGCCGGCGGCGACCCCGCGCGCGCCGCTCGGGGCGGTGAAGTGATCGGCGAATTCGCCCTCCGGGAAGAAACCGAAGCCGCCGACCCAGAGGTTGCCCGAGGGGTCGATCGCGAACCAGTAGGGGGAGATCGTCGCGGGGGAGCCGGAGCTTGATTTGTCGAACTTGGCGAGGTATTCGCATTTGGGGCCGAACTTCTCCATGCGGGCGCCTTCGGCATCTCCGGCCCAGACGTTTCCGTCCGCATCGGCCTCGATCGAGCGCACTTCTTCAAAGAACTGGCCATCGCCGGTCCCCACGCTGCCGCACTTGGCGAGGAATTCGCCTTTGGGGCCGAGTTTCTGGATTCGCGAATTCAGCGAGTCAGCCACCCAGATGTTCCCCGAGGGGTCGATCGCGACGTCCTCGGGGAATGAGAATTCGCCGTTGCCCGTGCCGGCTTTGCCCAGCTGGGCCAGGTATTCGCATTTGGGCCCGATCTCCTCGATCCGGTTGTTGCCGGCATCGGCGACCCAGACATCCCCTTTGGCGTCGGCGGCGAGGCCGTGTGGGCCACTGAACTGCCCGTTGCCCGAGCCTTTGGAGCCGATCTGACACTGGTATTCGCCTTTGGAGTTGAACTTCTGCACCCGGTTGAGGGTTATGTCGGAGACCCAGACGTTGCCTTCGGAATCGGTGGCGATGCCAAAGGGGTTTTCGAACTGGCCGTTGCCTTTGCCCGTGGAGCCGAAGGAGGAGGAGTAGGTGGGGGGTTTGAAGGCGCGTTCGGTCGTGAAGGTTTTGTCTTCGCCATTGATCGTGGCCCCGAAGTTCGAGGTCACGAGCCGGTAGTGATAGGTCGTATGCGGTTCGAGGCCCGCGATGGACTGGCTGACTTTGGTCGTGTTGTATCCGGCATAAACAGTGCTGCCGCTCGAAGGTACGGCTTTCCCGTACGACGTCGTCTTGCCGTATTCGAACCGATATGTCGCGTTGAAGCCTCCCGGGTTGACGGAACCGTTGAGCGTTGCTCCGCCTGCCGATATTCCGCTCCCCGATTCGGTGGCTCCGGTCAGGCTTCCCAAGGCTGGGATTTTCCACTTCGAGAGCCGCTGGTGCGTAGCATCGGCAACCCAGACGTATCCTCTCGGGTCCAGCGCAAGGCCGCTTGGGTTCTTCAGCTGTTCTTCGCCGCTACCCAGGGAGCCGAATGCCTCCTCAAGGTTGCCTGAACTACTGTATACAAGCACTTCGGCGAAAAATTCATGTGGCCCGTGGCCAAAATATGCAGCGGAGTTGTAGCTGGTTACCCAAACGTTTCCGTATCGATCCACGCTCAGCTGGCCTGCGTTTCCCCAGCGAAACTGTCCTGCCATGTTTGGCGCCATGCCCTTGATGAATACACCTGCTTCGCTGTGCTCTTCGATTCGGTTACCTTTTTCGTTGTTATTATCGGTCCAGATGTTGCCAGCTTCGTCGATGGTGATGCCCAGCGGGGAATTACCAGTCGAAAACTGGCGGATATAGTTGCCTTTTTCGTCATACTCCACCGCCACGTCTTCCGCTGGATCGGTCACCCAGACATTGCCGCTTGCACTGACCGCAATTCCGGCCGGATGGCCTGAGGAGACACCGGTCAATCCAAAGGCCTGCAGGAAGGCGCCTTCTTCTGAGAACTCCTGAACGCGAGCATTAAACCAGTCGGTGACCCAGACGTGTCCGTGCATGTCGACGGTGATCCCGTGCGGATCCTCGAACTTGCCGGGTTCGGTGCCTTCCGAGCCAAACTGCCTGACGAATTTGCCTTCCAGGGTGAAGACTTGGACTCGGTTGTTGGGTTCGCCGTCGGTGACGAAAACATTGCCGCTTACCGGGCTTACGGCCACACTGTGTGGAATCGCGAACTTGCCCGGTTCGGCCCCGGCGCTGCCGTAGTTGGTCAGGTGGGTCGGTTCGGCCGCCCAGTTGGGGCCACGAGTGAAGAGAGTATGGCCTTCGCCGTAGGCCGTGCCTTTGGCATTGGTCGCGGCGAGGCGGAAATGGTACGTGCGTTCGCTTTCCAGGCCACTGATCGAATTGGATATCTGCACGTTGGCGTTCCCCGAGCCGGCACTGCCTTCGCCCGCGGGGACACTGTTGCCGTAGGAGGTGGTCAGGCCCCATTCAAAGCGGTATTTGGTTTCCGATCCTCGCGGGTTGACCGTGCCGACCAGTTTGGCTCCGGTGACCCCGACTTCGGTGGCCGCGCTCGCAACGAGTGGCGTCGCGGTGGGCGTCATGTCGGGTGAGCCGTTGCCCGTCGGGCCGTCGAAGCCCAGCTGGGCGTGGCAGAAGTAGGCGTGTTCGCTCGGTGGCGTGCAGTAGCCGTTAAGGCCCTGCGTCGGGTCGAAGAGTGGCCCGGCAGTGCCGTTGTAGAAAGCCTGGGCGCCCTGTTCGCGCATCGTCTGGCTAGAAAGCGCCTCGACGCCGGCGATGATCGGCGCCGAAGCGCTGGTGCCGCCGAAGAGCAGCCAACCCGACACTTTGTAGCTGTCGTAAACCGAGACGGGCGTCCTCGGATCTGCCACTGCCGAGACATCGGCGACGAATCGTTTGGCGCAACCACTGTCTTTCTGCCAGCTTGGCTTCGTCTCATAGAGGCTGCAGCCGCTGCCAGCCCGTTCCCAGGCGTCCTCATCCCAGCCGCGAGTGCCGGGGTCTTTTCGTAGCGCCGTCCCACCTACCGAAATTACTTCTGGCGAGGAAGCCGGGTATCTCGCGCCGTAGCCATAGTCGCCCGAGGAAACCGTGATCGGAATGCCGGGATGCCGAAAGGCTTTGTCTTCTTCCACCTCCTGTTCTCTCTCCGTTCCTCCCCAGCTGTTACTGATCGTCGTAGCCGTCAACGCTGCTGCCTCGTTCTCGGCAACTCCGAGGCTGCTGAAGAAGTTGCTTTCGGCCTCGACGAGCAGGATGTGGCAGCGCGGGCAGACGGCCGACGCCATGTCGACATCCAGCGAAATCTCCTCACTCCAGCCGATGCTGGCGGTGGGGTAGTTGGCCTGTTCACCCCACTGATTGACCTTCTTGAAGCAGCCGTTGGCGCTCGTGCAGGGCGAGAGTCCGTAGGTTTCGCGGTAGACAGCGAGGTCGGCTTCGGCATTGGGGTCGTCGTAGGCATCGACAATTGCGATCGTCTTGCCTTCGCCGGCTTCGGTGGTCAACTTGTAGGCGGAGCGGAGGTCGGCCGGCGAGAAGCCGCCGCGTTCGCCGCTTCCTTCGAGGCTTTCTTCGGCTTCAACTTTTTCCGGTTCGACTTCCAGGGCAAAGCATTCGGCTTCGTTGCCTTCTGCTTCCGCGCAGACCGGTTCCACTTCAAGTGGCGGTTCTTCTGCCTGTGCGGTTCCGACCGAGAGGGTGAGGGCGAAGAGACACGTGGCCACCAATGAAAGCACCAAGTGCGAAAGCAGATTGCCAGTGCACTGATTGCTACCCCTAATCCCGCCGCTTATCGGGGTCGACCCGGGGTCTCTATGAGCACGAGCCGTGCGGTTGCCTTCTGCCATTTCGGTACCTGCCTCCCTTATGCACTTGGACCGGTTCTCGGCGAGCCTCTCAACGAAGGTGTTGCTTCGCCGTGCCAATGTGGTAACCGGGATATACGACTTTCGAACTAGGCAGTGATGCTCCCAGCGCGGGGCAACGCCGGGTTTGGCCTATGTGGTCTTTGGGAGCGGCGAAAATGGCCAACTTGGACATAGCTCGTGCGGCTAGCTCTTCCATCCGCAGAGCTACATTGAGCTCGGCGGAGAAGGCTCCGAGGGAATGATCGAGGCGGTCCTCGGCGATCCGCAGGCGTTTGGTGACGGTGTGGCGCTTGACCCCAGCGACCTCGGGCGGCCAGTCGGCGCAGACGACAAGCTTCAGCTGGCCGGGCCGCACCGGGCCCCTCCCTCCCAACCAGACCCAGACGGTCCCCCCTCGCGCTCCAGGGCGAGCAGGCGGCGGTCGAGGGAGCGAGCGAGTGCCTTGAGGGCTGCGAGGGCATCCGGGCCCTTGGTGATCGCGCCGAGGTGGTAGGGGTCGAAGTCGTAGCCGAGCTCCGCGGCGTCGAGGGGCTCGCCGGTGATGAGCCGCTCGATCAGCTCGGCGCGGCGCGCTCGCTTGTGCGAGCCATCAGCTGCTCCACCTCGCGACCGTACTCCTCGCTGACCGCGAGGATCAGGCGGCCGAAGGTGGCGGCGAGGGAACGCAGGAGACGCTTCAGGTCGGAGGCTCGATTGAGGCCCACCCCTCGGCCTCCCTGGCCATGAAGTCGCCGAGCAGGACGTAGCCGGCGAAGTAGCGGCGCATGACGACCCCGAGGGGGACCTTGCTGCGCGCCGCCACCCTCGCCTGGAAGAGCAGACCCGTCGGCAGCGGTGGCGGGCTCGCCTCTCCCCGCTCGATCCCATCCAGGCAGTAGTCGATCGCCAAGGGGATCGCGGCGCGGAGGCCCGCGCCGTACTCGGGGTCGGTGGCCTCAATGGGCGCGTCGTCGCCCTCGATGCGCGCTCGGATCGCCGCTTCCAGCCCACCGCGGGTCTCGCGCAGGGCGGCGCGCAGGGCCGCCTGGGGACTGGAAGGTGCGCTGGGGCGCCGCCCGGCTAGCGGCGCCCCTTGCGGTGGCGCTTGCGCGCCTTGTGGCCGCGGCACTTGACCGCGATCCGGGAGGCGAAGCGAGCGACCTTCCCGCTCTGGGCGACGAAGAGGACGCTGGCCTTCTGCGGCCTGGCGCAGAGCGATTCGGAGTTTTCGATCAGGCTGTAGCGCTTGCCGCCTTTGAGCGAGAGCGTGAACTTCGAGACCGGGGCGTCGGGGACGACTTCGAAGGTGTTGCGGATCCCGTCCTTGCTGGTCGTGTCGACTTTGCCGTGCAAAAGGACGCGGATCTGGCCGTTTAGGTCAGCGACCAGGTCGGGGAGTTTGTGGCCGTAGCCGACGCCGAGGTAGACGGGGCCTTCCAGGGGGGCGTCGAGGAGCGGGCTGATCGCCCGGGCGTGGCCGTAGACCGAGGAGGCCGGGCAGGTATCGGAGCGCAGCTCGGGCTGGGTGCAGACCTTGTTGAGGTTGCCCTGGTCGAGGAAGAGGGCGTGCGGCAGACCGACCTGGGCGCGGGCGACGTTGGCGCCGCCGGGGGGCATGGTGAGGACCGCCTTCAGCGCGGGATGGCCGGAGCGCTTGGTGCCGCCGCTCAGGGAGATCTTCAGATGGGGCTTGAAGGCGAGGGAGGAGCAGCCGCCGACCTGGAAGGGATTGGAGAGCGAGGCGACGTTGCCGAGCGCGGAGGTCGCCGTCCCCAGCACGCTCATCGGGGCGCAGTTGGTCGGGTTCAGGGTGAAGGAGGGGCGGCCCATTTCAAGGACGACCGTGCGCAGGTCGAGCGGGATCCCCTGCAGGATCGTCGGGAAGGGGTCGCTCACCGCGTGGATCTGGGCGGTTTCGGGATTGACGTAGAGGGCGACGCGGCTGACCACGGTGCCGAGGTCGAAGGGACCGGCGATCGCGGGGACGATCACGGCCAAGCTCAGGGGGGCGCCCTTGTAGGGGCCGGCGAGGTAGGCGTGTCCGGAGGCCCAGAAGGGGTTCGGGCCGGCGCCGGCGGCCACCTTGACGACGCCGACTTCGCTCGAGGCCGGGCAGCTGGGGCTGTCCTTCTCGGCCTGGCCCATGTTCGGCGCTTCGCGGCTCCTGGCCTGGGCGATCTGGGCATCGGAGCACTCGGCGATCCCCGCCAGCTTGCCGGTCAGGCCCGGTGGCAGGGTGGTGTCGATGCCGGTCAGGCGCTGGGAGCCGTCTTCGCGGTGGAGCTTCAAGACGAACGGGGAGTAGGCGCCGGCCTGGGGGGTGATCGTGCCGGCTTCGAAGCTCGGAGAGTTGGCGGCCTGGGCTTCGCTTGCGGGGCACGTCCCTCCCCCGGGCTCCCCGGTCACCTGGAAGGAGTCGGAGGGGTGGGCGTCGGCGCCTTCGGGGGTCGACCAGGGGGTGAGGTCGGTGGTCGTGGTGTGGGTGCCGCAGGTCTGCGGGGTGATGAGCGAGCCGCGGGCGCCGCCGAACAGAGAGAGGTGGATGTCTGAGAGCGGCAGCTCGGGGTTTTCTTCGAAGACCGTGGTCAGCTGGCCCGTGTCGGGGTCCGGTTCGACCCGCCCGGCGAGCTTGGCGACGATGCCCGACTTCGGGTCTTCGATCGCCATGTAGATCGCCAGCAGCGATCCGAAGGGGTTCGCATAGGGCTCAGCCAGGTAGACCGAGCCGTGCAGCGGACGGGGGATCGGGGCGCCGGTTTCGGGGTCGGTGACGACTTCGGTTTCTTCGTTTTTGTATTCAGCCAGGAGGGGGCTGCTCACTTCCATCGTGCCGAGCTTGGCGGCGTCGGGGCAGCTCTGGGGCGCCTTGGAGAAGTGGACACCCGGTTCCTCGTCTTCGGCCAGGTAGCCGATCTGCTCCTCGGTGCAGGCGGCGAGGCCGTCGGCCTGGGAGGGATTCACGGCCATCCCCGCCGGCAGGGTGACGCGGGCATTCTTCAGCTCCGCGGTGGCGCGGCCCTGAAGTGGGTCTTCGCCTTTTGCGACCGGCGGTTGCTGGGGCTGTCTCAGGTCGACTTCGAGGCCGGCGGGGGAATCGGCCTGGTTGGTGGTTGGCTGGGCGGAGATCGTCGGTTCGTAGGAGAGCTGGTTGCAGCCCGAGATCGAGACCGGGTTTCCTTCGGAGTCGGCGCTTTCGTAGCTCGCCTGCCGAAAGAGGCCCGGTTCCTCCCAGCTGTCGGCGCTCGCCTGGAAGACGTCGGGGTGCGCGGGGCACTCGGTGGGTGCGCTGAGGAAGGGGGTGCGTCCGGCTTCGCCCGGCCAGGGGCAGGTGCCGCCTTCACGGCTGCAGCGGCCGCGTATGGGGTCGTGACTGGCGGACGAGGGGTCGCCCCAGAGCTGCAGCCGGAAGCCGACCAGCGAGTGCTGGCCGAGGGCGAGCACGTCGTTGCTGTAGCCGTAGAGGCCGTAGTCCGAATCGCTGCGCACCCCCGAGAGCAGGTGGATGTAAATGCCTATGGCGGCCGCGTCGAAGCCCAGGGAGGCGGGGGTGCCGGGGGGCGGGACCATGTTGTAGAGGGGGGAGCGTTCGGTTCCGATCCCACCCATAACTGGCAGCGGCACGGTGATTTCGGCGAGGCCGACCTGGGAGGAGGCGGGGCAGCCCGGCAGGTGGTTTGAGCCGAGGTCGCGCAACAGCTCGGCCTCGGTGCAGAGCACCGGGGTGGCGGCGGGGTCGGCGGCGAGGCCGCGGGGCAGCGCGCCGAAGGCGTCGCGCACGTGGCCCGAGGCGGACCATTCGACTCCCGGCCGCACGGAGGGGAACTGCATATCGAGGGTGAGCTGGTTTGGATGGGAACCGGCGCCGGTGGCGGCGTTGCCTTCGGCGTCGATGAGCGGGGCGGCGAAGGAGGTGAAGCCGAAGGGGGCGGGCTGGGAGGAGATCGGGGTCGTGGCCGATGCGGTGGCGACCTGGGTGGCGCCGCCGCCGCCGATCGTGGCGCTGGCCGAGAGGGCGCTGCCCTCGGCGGCGGTTACGGTGCCGAGGATCGTCACTCCGAGCCCGCTGCCGGGCACCATGGAGACGGTGGTTTCGCATTGGACCAGCTGGCCGTTGATCTGGCAGGGAACAGTGCCCGGGCCAGTGGGGTTGGGGGCCTCGGTGAAGGACTCGACCGAGGTCGCGATTACGCCAACGGGGAGGCTCACCTGCAGGCTGACCGGGGAGGAGGGGTCGCTCGGGGCGCCGCCGAGGTTGACGGCGGTGAGCTGGTACTCGGCTTCAGAGCCGGCGGGGAATGCGGTGGGGACCGCCGCCAGGTTGAGGCGCCAGGCCGGGGCGGCCCCGGCCGCGGAAGCGCCGGCGGCAGGGAGGGCGCCGAGGAGCAGGGTGGTGGCGCAGGCGAGGGGGAGGAGGAGGCGTCTGGCGATCATCGCTTGGCTCCGCGGTTGTGGTGGTGATGGGTTTTCTTGATGCAACGGCCGTGGCGGCGGACCTTGCCCTTCGGGCACTTCGGCTTGGGCTTTTCATTCACATTGCCGGAGCTCCGGAAGCCGGGGGTGGCGGGGGAGGCGAGGGCGGGCGAGGGGCCGACCTCCGGCTTGCAGCCTTCTGCTTCGCAGGGGGGCTTTGGCGGCGGCGGGCTCTGAGAGGCGATGCCACCGCCGACGCGGGCGTCATAGAGGTCGAGCAGCTGGTCGGTGTCCTGGCCGACCAGCGCTTCGCGGGAAAAGAGGAAGACGTCATCGCCGCTGGCCGAGGCATCGGCGAGGATCGAGCCGAAGCTTCCTTTGCCGCGGGAGATCAGGTAGAGGCAGCCCTGATCGGCGGGTGAGTAGCCGGGGGAGCCCACGGCGCAGCTGCCGGCGCCCGGTTCCTCCCACTCATAGACGTCCTTGCAGGCACGGTAGCCGGACTGCAGGCCACCGCCGGTGCCCGGACAGCCTTCGGCGCCGTTGGTGTCGGTGGGGGATAGCGCCTCGGTGGTCTCGAAGAAGGCGCGATCGCCCGTGCTCGCGAGCAGGTGGGAGGCGACTGGGGCGGGGAACACGGGACTCCAGTTGGTGGTGGAGACCGAGCCGAGAGACGCTTCCCGCTCGGGCGCGGCGAGGGTCGGGGAACAGGAGACGCAGACGATCCCCCTACCGATTCGGTAAAGGTAGAGCTCGGAGACGCCCTGGCTGGGATGCTCGGTGAGCTGTTCTTCGGAGCGGAAGAGCAGGGCGCCGCCGTCGGCGCTGGTGAAGGAGGTCTTCTGGCTGCCTTCGACCGCCGAATAGCCGGTTCCCCCCTCCCAGTTGAGGGCGTCGTCATAGTTGCCGCTTGCGCTACCCGCGTTTAGGCGGGCGATGAAGACGATCTCGCCGTTGGCGCTGCCGTCGTCCTGCCAGAGGTAGAGGTTGCAGCTGCCGCCCAGCTCGGCGAACCTGCCCTGGCAGCTGCCCGGCGTGGCGGCTTGGCCGCGGGCGCCCTGGTTTGCGGCAAGCACGGCGTTGGCGACGAAGTAGAGGCTTTTGCCGTCCGCAGAGGCGCCGAGCACGCCCTGCACGTCGGCGCCGGTTTCAGTGCCGGGGTCGGGGGCGAGGTCGGTCAGGTGGTGGCCTTCGCCGTCGGCCTGAGCCGAGTAGCGGTAGAGGTCGTTGCCGGGGTGGGGCGGGACCTCGCCGTTTGCCGACCAGAAGAGGTGGGAGGCGCCGTCGGCGGCGAGGCCGGCGAGGGAGCCGCCGGGCGTGAGGAATTCGGGTTCGCAGCTGGGGATTTCACCGCACGACGAACCCGAGACCGGGAAGTCCGCAATCGCAACGCGGCCGATCGTCCCGGTTCCCTGCGCCGTCCAGTAGAGATGGGGGCCCCACAGGGTGATTCCCCGCGGCTTCTGGTCTTTTTCGGTCACCACTTTGGCCAGGGAGATGGTACTTTCGCTGCCTCCCTCCAGGGGAATCCTGCTGAAGCCGCCGAAGCCGCCGATTTCCTTGGTGAAGTAGACATCCGTCGCGCTCAGCGCAACGGCATGGGGTCTTTCGACGTTGCCCATGTCGTGGAATTGCTGTTCGACCGCGTCTCCTTCGATCCCGGCGCGGGCGATGTCGAGCTCCGATCTGAATTCGTTCGCGAGCGAGTTGGCCCAGTAGATGTGTTCTGAGTTGACCGCGATCCCCTGCGGGTCGGAGGCGCCTTCGATGAACGCCGGTTCGGGGGTCCCTTCCAGCGTCCCGCAGGGCGCGCTCAATTCGGCCCTCCCGATCGTGCCGGCCCCTTCCGTCGGGCCTTCCAGCTGTTTGAGGTTGGCGTCCCCGCCCAGCGGGCCGGTGTTGGTCCAGTAGATGAATTTGCCCCGCGCGGCGACGTAGCGGGGGGTGCTTGGGGCGGACTGGATCGCGCCCTGTTCGGTTTCGGGATGGGTTTCGGCTTCGGTTTCGCCGGGGAGGATGAAGTCGTCTTCGGCGCTGCCGGGAACGAGGTCGCCCGAGCCGTCGAGTTGGGCGCGGCCGATCGTGCCGTCAACCGGGTCGGCCCAGTAGAGGCATTCGCCCTGTACGGCGATCCCGACGGCGTGGTGGCCGCTGAGCAGTTCGTCGAGCTCGTCTTCGGCTTCTTCTTCCGGCGCCGGCCCGATCGTGGCGCGGCCGATCGCCGGCGGCGGCACTTCGGGGCCGGTGTTGGCGTCGTCGGTGAGCTTCTCGGGCGAGGTGAAGAAGGCGCTCTGCCCGTCGGCGGAGGCGGCCATGAAGGCGGCGGGGCGAGGGCCGCCGGGGTCTGGGACGGTCCGCTCTGGGGCCGAGAGGTCGAGCGTGCAGGCATCGGCTGGGACTTCGCATTCTTTGCCGTTCATCGGGCTCTGGGGCCGGGTAGGGTTAAGGCGCTCGTAGATGTGGCCCGAGCCGGCCGCGGTGAAGATCACCGAGCCGTCGGCGGAGACAGCGCGCGGGTCCTGCACATACATTTTGGCTGCGGCGCCGCCTTGTGAGGTCCGTTCGTGCATCCATTCGTAGGGGCCAGCGAAGGCGCCCTTGGGGAGGAGCGATTCGGTTTCGGCTTGGGTATTCATCTGACTGGCGAGGCTGAGCTGGCCGCTTTCGCGATCCCAGGCGTAGAGGTTTGAGGCGCCTTCGCGCCCCGCCGGGGCGGTGGGGAGCTGGGCCGAGGTAGATTCGAAGAGGACCAGGGAGCCGTCGGCGCTGGCGCCGGCGTAGGCGTATCCGGCGTGGGGCACATAGGGGGCGATCTGGGTCTCGGCGCCGGCGGCGCTGCGCATGAAGAGCGCGAAGCGGCTGGGTTCGCCGAAGATCGTCGCGGTCTGGAAGAACTCCGAGAGATCGGGGGTCCAGCCGATCACCTGGGCCCGCTGGCCGAGCTCGGCCGCCGGCAAGAGGCCGGCGCTGGACCAGCCCGATTCCCCCGCTCCGCGCGAGGCGAGGAAGAGGGGCATTTCCTGGGCGCCGACGCCGCCGGGAATCCCCGAGGTCGAGGCGAAGGTGGCGCTCCCGCCGCCGCTTGCGGCGCGGACGAGAAGGCCGATGCCGGTGGCATCGCCGCCGTCCTTGTCGATCGGCGAGGCCTGCTCATAGGCGCGGCCGTCGGGCAGGCCCGCGAGCGGGGTCGAGTAGGTGGCGAAGGGGAGCGTTTCGCCGAAGCTGTCGCCTTTGCCATTGTGGGCGAAGAGGCGGAAGCGGTAGATCGTGGCAGGGGCGAGGTTCGTCAGCGTGGCGGTGACCGGCACCGCTTCGGTGCCTTCTGGCAGCGCGCCCACGGGGGTCGATTCGGCGCCTTCGCCGAACTGTTCGTTGTCGGCCCTCCAGGCGGCGTCGGTGATGTATTCGAAGTGGTAGTCGGTGACTTTTTTGCCGTTGGGGTTGAGCGAGGCTTCAAGCTTTACCGAGGTTTCGGTGACTTCTGAGAAGGCCGTGCCCGTGACGATCGGGGGTCCGGCGGCGAGGGCGGGGGTTGCCGCAGTGGCACAGGCGAGAATGGCCGCGAAGGAGGCGAGAGCGGTACGGGCGCCGAGGTTCGTTTTCCTGTGTCTCACTGCGAATCCCCTCTAATCGATCAGAGCTTGACTGGGTGGGTGCTACCCCGGACAGCGCAGACCGTCCGGGGTAGACCAGCCTGAGGTTGGGCTACGGGCATTTGTTGGGATCGCCGTCGGGCAGGGCAGTGCTGCAGCCCTTTACGGCCCAGGTGCCGGTGGCCCGCTGTCCGGTGCCGGTCAGGGTGAATTCCAGCAGCCCACCCGCGCGAGCGGGGTTGGAGAGTCCCCCGAAGGTCGCGCCCGCACTGGTTTCGATTGCATTTATGTACACGCAGAGAAAGCCACCGTTCGCGACTACTGGATTTTTGTAGCCGTTGGTGGAGCAGTGCTTCTGGAATTCGGTCTTTTCGAAGACCCCAGGTGAGATTTCGATTTCGGGTTCGTTGAGGGTGTTTCCGAAGCCATAGAACACGCTCGAGGTCTGGAGGCTGACCGCCATCGGAATCGGGAAGGAAATCGGCGCCTGGACGGTTTCTCCGGGCGACGGCACGCCGCCGCTGACGAAATAAGTGCCGGTCTCGGTGGCGCCGGGGGGCAGGGTGCCGCCCGCGGTCCAGGGGGAGCCTTCTTCGCCCTTTTCGCCTTCTTCGCCTTCTTCGCCTTCTTCGCCCTTGCAGACCTTGACGCCGGAAACGGCGCCTTCGACTTTGACTTCGGCGCCGGCCTGGCCTTCGCAGCCGGGCGAGGTGACAGCGGTGACGGTGACGGATTTGCCGTTGGCGCCGTCTTTGCCGTTGACGCCGTCTTTGCCGTTGACGCCCTGCGGACCGGCGGCTCCCGGCGCTCCCGGTTTACCCGCGTACTTCTTGGCGATCTTTTCGACTTCCTTCTTCTGCGTCGAGTTGAGCTTCGCCGCGGCGAAGGCGGTGCCGCCGAGGGCGGCGATCAGGGCGATGCAGGCGACCACGAGCCCTGCGGTGCCGAACGGTTCGCGGATGGCGCGAACAGGGTGGCGTAGGCGTTTCATCGGTTCTCCTCCTTGACGCCGGCTTTCCCGACCGGCGCGAGTTGGTTGCTAGGGAGCCGACCTACGAGGCGGCTCGGTGAGGCCGGGGCTCCCCGGCGGACGATTCGAAGCTGGTCCCTCATTCCTCTCCTCCGTGTGACCCCTACCGATCGCATTGCGACCCCCGTGAGGCGACATTCCCTTGAAGCTGTTGTCCCTATGTCCCGTGTTCCGAAGCCGGTGATCTCTGTCCCTAGAGAGCGCCGTTGGTGCTGCGGAACGGCACAAAAGATATACGGGTCTGCTTATCAGTGTCAAGGGAACGAGCGGATATTCTGGGCGCGGGCAGGGTCTGAGGCACAGATTTGCCGCATCAGGCCAAGGAACACGGTCGATTACGCCAAAACGGACAAAAAAGGTGCCGTACCCGCTCAAGGGTTCTAAACTGCCGCCTATCGATGGGGCTAGGGTCAGCGGCGCAATGGTTCTGACCCCCTGGGGAGAGTCGGAGGGGCTGCGGGAACGGCGGCTGCCGCCCGGCCCGGCAACGCCGCGCGACGAGGTCCTCGCCAACCAGCGCGAGCGGCTCTTCGGGGCGATGGTCGCGAACGTCGCCGCCCGTGGCTACCGGGCGACGACGGTCAGCGACCTGGCGCGGATATCGGGGGTCTCGAGCCGCACCTTCTACGACCTCTTTCCCGACAAGGAGGCCTGCTTCCTGGCGACCCTGGAAGCGATGATCCAGGCGGCGATCGCCTTCGCGGCGCAGCGGGCCGGGGAGCCGGTCGGCGACCCGACTCCGGGCGGGGTGACGCTGCCCGCGAACGGCGGGGGCGGCGCAGAGAGCTGGGAGGAGAGCGCCGGCCGGGGGATGCGGGCGTTCGCGGAGATGATCGTCGCCCAGCCGGCCGCCGCGCGCCTGGCGCTGGTCGAGGCCTACACCGCCGGCCCGGAGGCGCTGGTGCCGCTGGAACAGGCGATGGCGGGATTCGAATGGCTGACCCGGCAGTTGATCGAGCGCTCGCCGGAGCGGGCCGGGATGCCGGCGGAGATGCTGATGGCGCTGATGGGCTCCCAGCAGGAGATCGCCCGCAACCGGCTGCGCGAAGGACGCGAGGGGGAGCTGCCGGGGCTGACCGAGGAGCTCTGGGGGCTGCTGCTTTCCTACCGGCCGCCGCCCGCGCCGCTGCGCCTGGCGGGGCGGCCACCGCGGGCGCGGGCGGAAGTGCCCGAGGCCCACGACCATGCCGAGCGGGCGCTCCAGGCGCTGGCGGAGGTCGTGGCGGAGGAGGGGTACTCGGGGGCGACCGTCGACGCAGTGGTGAAGCGGGCGCAGATGTCGGCGACCACCTTCTACGCCAACTTCGCCGGCAAGGACGACGCGATGCTGGCGGCGATCGACGGCGCCTGCTCGCAGACCCTGGCGGCGGTCATGCCGGCCTTCCGCCGCGCGCCGGACTGGCCGCACGGGATCCGCGCCGCCTTCGGAGCGCTGTTCAACTTCCTCGCCTCGCGACCGGCGCTGGCGAACCTGGCGATGGTCGAGGTCTACGCCGCCGGCCTGCAGGCGATGCAGCAGCGGACGGAGGCCCTCCATCCGCTGCAGGAGCTGATCGCGGAGGGGCGGGCGCTGAGACCGGAGATGCATCCGATCACCGCCGAGGGGATCGTCGGGGGCGTCTACACGCTCGCCTACCGCCGCCTGCGCGAGGGCGGGGCCGAGGCGCTCCCAGCCCTGGCCCCGATCTGCACCTACATCACCCTCTCCCCCTTCGTCGGACCCGAGGAGGCCTGCCGGATCGCCAACGGCGACGGGCGCGGGCGCGGGCGCGGCTGAGCGGCACAAGCCTGCCTATCGCAAGACCCCGACTGTCCCAAACCGAAGACGGCGAGCCAGGGAAGGAGTACCCTGTTTTTCCCATTCCGATGGGGTTTGCCCGACATACCGGTTTTCCGATCAAACATGGTGATCTATCTGCGATCAGCCTCCCCACCTATGCACGAAATCGTGACTAGGGTCCGCGGCGGGATGGTCGCAACGCCGTGGGGCAATTCGGATTCGCTGCGCGAGAAACGGCTGCGGCCCGGCCCTGGGACGCCGCGCGACGAGGTCCTCGCCAACCAGCGCCAGCGGCTCTTCGGGGCGATGGTGGCGAGCGTTTCCGAGCGCGGCTACCTCGCCACCACGGTCAACGACCTCTCGGAGATTTCGGGTGTCTCGAGCCGCACCTTCTACGACCTCTTCCCCGACAAGAAGGCCTGCTTCCTGGCGACGCTGGAAGCGATGATCGAGGCGGCGGCTGCCTACGCGCTGCAGAGCGCCGGGGAGAAACTCGAGGACCCGGCTCCGGCCGGGGTCCAGCTGCCGCCGGGGCCCGACCGCGACGACGGCAACTGGGAGCAGCAGGCGCGGGTCGGCTTCGATGCCTTCGCGAAAATGATCGCCGCGCAGCCGGCTGCGGCGCGGCTCGCATTGCTCGAGGCCTACCCGGCCGGCCCGGAGGCGGTCACGCTGGTCGAAAACGCAGCCGCCGGCTTCGAATGGCTGGCGCGGCAGATGCTCGAGCAGTCGCCGGAGCGGGCCGGCATGCCGACGGAGATGATCACCGCCCACATCGGCGCCCAGCAGGAGATCGCGCGGACGCGGCTGCGGCGGGGAGAGGAGGCCAAGCTGCCGGGGCTTGTGGACGAACTCTGGGACCTGCTGCTCTCCTACCGGCCCCCACCGGAGCCGCTGCGGCTGACCGGGCGCATCCCCAGGTTCGGGCCGGAAACGATCGACGCCCACGACCACGCCGAGCGGGCGCTGCGAGCCTTCGCCGTCGTCGTCGCCGAGGAGGGCTACGTCAACACCACGGTCGAGGCGGTGCTGAAGCGGGCGCAGATGTCGGCGACCACCTTCTACACGAACTTCCACGGCAAGGAAGATGCGATGCTGGCGGCGATCGACAGCGCCTGCTCGCAGATCGTCGCGGCGGTCCTCCCCGCATTCCGCCGCGCCCCCGACTGGCCGACCGGCGTCCGCGCCGGCTTCGGGGCGCTCTGCAACTTCCTCGCCTCGCGGCCGGCGATGGCGCAGCTGATGGCAGTGGAGATCTACGCCGCCGGCTCGGCGGCAGTGGAACGCCGCAGCCAGACCCTGCAACCGCTGGAAGAGCTGATCGGCGAGGGCTTCGAGCACGAGCCCTCCGCCCCCGCGCTCGCCGGCGAGGCCATCGCCGGCGCCACCTTCACCCTCATCTACAAACGCCTGCGCTCCTCCGGCCCGGGTTCGCTGCCCGGCCTCGCGCCGCTTCTGACCTACATCACCCTCTCCCCCTTCCTCGGCGCCGAGGAGGCCTGCCGGATAGCCAACAGCGACGGGCGCGCGCGCACGGTTGCCTGAGCTCGACGGGCATCGGTTACCGGCTGAATGAAGGCACCAGGCAGAGGGACCGTGCCGCAGCGGTCCGGGCTCTCGTCCCTCACGCTCTGCCATTCGGCATCGCTGGAGATCGGCGCTATCGCCTGGCAATCGATAGCCGCGCCCGGGCCTGCGCCGACGGATGCTCGATATAGAAATCACCGTCGACATAGCGGCCAGGTCGCCATCGAACGGTGAGATCGATCTCGAGCGGCTCGCCGGGAGCCGATCACGATAGGAACCGCGACGGATGTCAGTCGAATGGGTTCTCCACGGCGATGCCGTCGAAGCGCCTGAAGTCGCGATCGCGGGTGTAGATGGTCCCGACACCGTGCTGGCGCATCAGCGCCGCGAGGTGGCTGTCGGGAACGTCGTTGCCGCGGTCCGGGTCGTTGCGGGTCGCCAGGTAGAGCTCCCAGAACCCCTCGCCCTCGCCCGGAGTGCGAACGTGGGGCAGCGCGATCAGCGCGCTGACATTGGCGATCGCCTCCGCCGGGCCGAGCGGCCGCGGGAGCAGCGAGGGGTGGGTGACGATCCGCAGGTAGCCCATGATCGCCGGCCAGAACAGGTAGACGATCTCCGGTCCCGCGGCCAGGCGCTCGAGCAGCTGACGGGCGGGCCGGTGAACCGGCTCGGACTCGTTGGAGGCGTAGACGAGGACGTTGGCGTCGACGGTGACGCTCACTGCTCGAGCACGGCGCGCAGCGCCTCCTTGTCCTCCAGGTCGACCGCCGGCTTGCCGAGATCGCGGCTGACCCAGGAGAAGGGCGGCGTCGGCGGGGCCACCTCCCGCAGCTCGCGGGCCAGAAGCTGGGAGGCGAGCTCGCCGATCGACCGGCGCTCGCGCGCGCTTCGCTCCCTCAGCTCTTTCAGCACCGAGGGATCGAGGTTGAGCGTCGTCCTAGCCACGATGCTTGATGCTAGCGCAGATCGCACCGCGCGTCACCTTCCGGGAAACCGCGATTGTTCAGATGACTCGCTTGCGCTCCGGAGTGGTTTCGGCCCGCCCCCGCCCCGGTACCGGCACTCCATGAGCATCCACCGCACCAAGACCAGGAAATGGGAAGTCCGCTACCGAGAAGGTCGACGCAACCGCTCCAAGGCCTTCGACCTCAAGAAGGACGCAAGGGCCTTCGAGGCCGAGGCACGGGTGAGGCGGCAGCGGGGCGAGCACGTCAGGCGCTCGAGCGACACGCCGACCCTCCGGGACTTCACCGCCGACTGGATGGATCGTCGGCGGGCAGCCGGCCTATCGGAGATGACGCTGAAGACCAACAGACTGATCTTCGACAAGCACCTCGATCCCTATCTGGGCGGTCTGAGAATCGGCGACCTCAGCCCACGCCGTCTCGACGAGTGGCGCCGCGAACTCGAAGCCGGCGGCGCAAGCACCTACATGCTCAATCGCTCAAAGACGCTGCTCGGTCAGATCCTCGCCGACGCCAGGCGCCTCGACTTCGTCGCGGTCAACGCGGCCCGGGGGCTGCCGACTGTGCGCCGCAGGGCGCGGCGGGGGAAGACCGCTACGCCCGAGCAGGTCGAGGCGATGCGCGCCAGCTTCATCGAAGGCGGGTATCTGGGCCACGCGACCTTGATCTCACTGCTGGCTTATGTGGGTCTGCGCCCGAGGGAAGCCCTCGACCTGACTTGGGAGATGGTCGAGCGAGACCGGTTGATCCTCCCCGCCGAGCTGACCAAGGGTCGGATGTCTCGCGCGCCCGACGTCCCGGGACCGGTCGTCGCCGACCTCGGGCGCTGGCGGCTCGCCTGTGGAGGGCTGGGCGGACTGGTCTTCCCGCGGCCCAGCGACGGGTTCCGATGGACCAAAGCCGACTGGGACAACTGGCGAAAGCGCGGCTTCAAAGCGGCCGCCGGCACCGCGGGTCTCCTGGGCTGGGATGCCGAGATGAAGACGTGGGTCGGCGACTTCCGCCCCTACGACCTGCGCCACACCTGCGCCTCGCTGATGATCCGCGCCCACGTCGGTCCGGCCGACGTCGCGGCGCAGCTCGGCACCAGTCTCGAGCTCGTCTTTCGCACCTACGCCCACAGCATCGAGGCGATGCGCGGGCGGCCGTCGACCTCAGTCGCCGAGGCGATCTCGGCTGCTCGGGTCGGCTGGAGCTCCGGCAAGCCGGTCGGCTACGAAGCGCTGACGCAGTCCGGTCGCTCCAAGCTCGGCTGACCCGATGTTCGGAGCACGTTCGGAATCCGTTCGGAGATCCGGCTCAACGAAGCCGTCTGACCCCTTACCGACCGCGTTCGTCGCGGCCTGTGGAGCGAAGCCCGGAACGAGACTCGAACTCGTGACCCCTTCCTTACCATGGAAGTGCTCTACCAACTGAGCTATCCGGGCGAAACGACCCCGGTGGGGGCCATACGCTCAGGAGGATTCTAGACGGTGACCGCCGCTCGGCCATCCCCCGCTTCGGGCGCCTTTCGCTCAGACGAACTTGGAGGGCTGCAGCCGGCAGTAGCGGAATTCGTAGTCGAGGACCTGGTTGTTGGTCTTGGTGGCGTTGCTGTAGAGCCGGACGATCATCTTCTGGGCGCCGTTCTTTTCGCCCTTCGCCAGTTTCCGGGCGGCGGTTTCGAAGAGTTCGGCCTCGACCTTCACGCCCTGCAGCCACTTGGTCAGCCGCGCCGCGTCTTCGACGGGCTTGGGGACCTGGAGGAGTTCGGCACGGGCCCGCTTCAGGGCCCTGGCGGCTCCGCTCAGCTGCCGCGAGGCCTGCTTGAACTTGCCCGCCTTCACGTTCGCCCGCACGCCGTCGAGGATCCGTTCGTTCGCTTCGGTGTCCTTCTTGCAGATCGGTTCGACCTGTTCCTTGTATTCCTGCGGGGTCACTTCGGCCCCCGATGCGGGAACGGCCGCGAGCAGCGCCGCTGCGGCTGCGAAGACGACGACGAGCTTTCTCCCTGCCATGGACTCCTCCTCTGTCTGGACAGTGCCAGTGTACAGGCACAGTTGGAACCGTGTAGCTTGCGTGCCCGTGCGGCTTCCCAGGCGACACCTTCCGCTGGTGCTCTGCAGCGCGGCACTGTTCGCCGGCTGCGGCAGCAGCTCGAGCGGCGAAGGCTCGCAGCCGGCGCCTTCGGCCGCTGAATTCCCCTCGGCCGAGGGGAAGACGATCGCCACCCTGCTGAAGGACTCGGGAGCGAAGCCGACCAAGCTGGTGATCGCCCCGGCGGCGCAGGACTTCGCCGTCGGCGAGAACCGCTACCCGTTCGGCGTCTTCACCCGCGGGAACGAACAGGTCGGCGACGCCGACGTCGCCCTCTACTTCGCCAAGAGCGAAAAGGGGGCGGTCGTGGGGCCGCTGCCGGCGCACGTCGAAACGCTGGCGGTGAAGCCCGCCTACCGGGCCGCCGGCGAAGACCCCGACGAAGCTAAGAGCGTCTACGTGGTGCCGCGGGTGAAGTTCGACAGGAAGGGCCCGTGGGTCGCGATAGCGATGATCCGGGGCAAGGGCGGGCTGGAAGCCTCACGGGTGCCGACGCCGGTGGTCGGCGAGAGCTCGGTGCCGGAAGTCGGCGAGAAGGCGCCGCCGATCCACACCCCGACCGTGGCCGACGTCCACGGCGACCTGTCGAAGATCGACACCCGCATCCCCCACGACCGGATGCACCGGGTCGACCTCGCCGACGTCGTCGGCAAGAAGCCGGTCGTGCTCGTGTTCGCGACCCCGGCGCTCTGCCAGAGCCGCGTCTGCGGGCCGGTGGTCGACGTCGCCCAGCAGGTGGCGGACGAGCACAAGGGCAAGGCCGACTTCATCCACATGGAGATCTGGGAAGACAACGAAATCGGCACGCCGCGCCCGCAGGTGCGTGCCTACCACCTCGAAACCGAGCCCTGGACCTTCCTGATCGACCGCCACGGGGTGATCCGCGACCGGATCGAGGGCGCCTACGGAGTGTCCGAACTGGAACAGGCGATGGGAACGATTCTGCCTCGCTGAACCAGCGCCGCGGCGCTACTGTCGGGGGGTGAGGCGATCGCTCCTCTTCTCCGCTCTCGTCCTCGTCCTCTGCCTCGTGCTGGGGGCGCTCGCCGCGCCCGCGCTCGCCGGGGGCGGCAAGAAGGCGAAGACGAGGACGTTCGAAGTCTGCAAGCGCGGCTGCCGCTACCGGACGATCCAGAAGGCGGTCGACGCCGCCGGCTCCTTCCAGGCGAGGAAGGGCAACTCGAAGGTCGGGGCGGTGGTGGCGATCCGGCCCGGGAAGTACGTCGAGGGCGTGGTCCTCGACGGGAGCCTGAAGCGCAAGGACTTCGACGGGCTGACGATCGAGGGGACGAAGAAGGATCGGCGCAAGGTGATTCTCGAAGGGAAGAACGCGAAGGGCAAAGGGGGCGCTGCCCAGAACGGGATCGAGGCGATCGGCGTCGACGGGATCGTGCTGCGGAACATGTGGGCGCGGAACTACCCGACGAACGGGTTCTACGTGCACGGCGCCGAGAAGGCCGGGGTCTATACGACCGAGGAAGGCGGCCGGCCCTGCGACGGGTACGCGATGGAAAACCTGCTCGCCTCGGGGAACCGCTCCTACGGCCTCTTCGCCAAGGACTGCTTCGGCGGCAGGATGGTCGACTCGGCCGGCTACCACCAGGGGGACTCGGCCTTCTACGTTGGCGAAACGCCCTGCGACTCGAAGAGCTGGACCAACCACGGGGTCGCGCCGCCGCCGAAGCCGTGCCAGCGCAAGCCGAGATGGACGCTGCTGAAGGACGACCGCGGCTACGAAAACGTGCTCGGCTACTCGGGGACGAACTCCAAGTACGTGAAGATCGTCGAATCGGCCTTCTTCAACAACGGGCTGGGGATCGCGCCGAACACGCTCGACGACGAGGGGTTCGAGCCGAACGGCTGGAACGTGATCGAAGGCAACGACGTGTTCTGGAACAACTACGACTACTTCCTCGCCGCCTCCGCCTTCCACACGGTCTCGGACGGGCTGGGGGAGCTGGCGGGGGCGACGGTCAACTACCCGACCGGGGTCGGGATCGCAATCTACGGCGGCGCCGACACGGTGGTCCGGCGCAACAACGTGTTCGGCAACTACAAGTGGGGGATCGCGTCCTTCTCCGGGCCGGGCGAAGTGTTCATCGCCAACGAAGGCGACGACGCCAAGAACATCGACAACGAATACGTCGAAAACACGATGGGCCGCGAAGGGGCCGATCCGAACGGCGAATACGACTTCTGGAACGACGACACCGGCGGCGGCAACTGCTGGGGCGCCAACAGCCCCAACTCGACCTTCGCGCCCGGCAACGGCAAAGTCCCGGCGAGCAGGATCTACCCGACCTGCCCGCAGCAGCCGGTGCTCGCCGACCAGGTGCGCAGCCTCGACATCACCGCCGGCCTGCAAATCGACCTCGGCAACGAAGGCAACCCGGCGACGATCCTCGGCTACGCCGGGTCGAACCCGCCGCAGAACCAGCAGTGCAGCTGGGTTCGGCGGGTCGCCTCGCACCCGCCCTTCCAGAAGTTCAAGCCGGTCGAGGTCGCGGCCCAGCCCGGCGAGCTGAGCTGCCCGTGAGGTCGCGGGGTCGCGCACGGCCAGCGAGGCGCTTTTGCAAACCATAGGTTGACAAAGTCGCCTGCCGAGCGAGGAGGCCCGGCTAGCGGGACGCGCGCTTGCCGCGTTTGCCGCTTGAAGACCGGCGCCGGGCGGTGGCCGGTTCGGCGGCGTCGCGGAGGGTGCGTTCGCCGGCTTTCTCGGTCGACTCGCCCATCGTGATCTGGAACATCGCCAGCAGCGCGTCGGAGGCGAGCGGGCGCATGCGGTCGAGGGCCTGGCGCACCTTCGGCCAGTCCTCGTCGGGGCGGCCGGCTCGGTCGAAGGGCTCCCAGATCTCCTTGACGAAGAGCTCGACGAAGGTGCGGGCGACGGCCTCCGAGCAGCGCCGCAGCTCGGCGGCGGTCGCGACCGCCGCCTCGGGGGAGACGCCGAGCTCGACCAGGGCGGCGCCGGCCCGCTGCAGGCGGGGGCTGATCACCTCGACCTTGCCGTCCGGGAGGCGGCGGGCGATGCCCATCTCTTCGACCCGATCCAGCAGCTGCGGGTCGAACCGCTCCACCCCCCAGGCGGACGCCAGCTCCCCTTCGTCGAAGATTTCCGGCGTCTCGTCCTCGAAGGGGGCGCGGACGGCGCGGGCGAAGTCGACCATCTCCTGCGAGGAGCCCTCGCTGCTCTCGAGCACGCGGCGGATCGCCTCCAGGTTGAGGCCCTCGGCCTGCATTTCGCGGGTCAGCTCGATGCGGGCGACGTGGTCCTGGTTGTAGTAGCCGGTGCGGCCGTGGACCTCGGGCGGCGGCAGGATGCCGCGGGTCTGGTGCGCGCGGATGTTGCGGATCGTCATCCCGGTCCGCCGCGCCAGCTCCCCGATCGTCATCTTGCCGTCGGGCGCTTTCTGCCCTTTACGGCTTGCCATCACCTCATGGTAAGCGCGAAGCGCTGCCCGTTCATCATTCCGGCGGCGTCCGAACAGAGATATGCGATCCCCTCGGCGATGTCCTCGGCCGGGGTGAAGGTGGTGTAGTCCGCGTCCGGGCTCTCCTCACGCATCCGCGGGGTGAGGATCGCCTCGACGACGACGATGTTGGCGGTGGCGCCGCCGGGCTCGAAGCCGTCGGCGAGGGCGAGCGTCCAGGCCTCGGCGGCGGCCTTGGCCGAGGCGTAGGCGGCGTTGCTGTTGCTGGGGCTCTGCGCCTGCTTGGCGGAGACGAGGACGAAGCGGCCGTGCTGGGAGGCTGCGAGCTGGTCGTGGAAGGCGCGGGTCGTGTGCTGCACGGTGCGGACGAGGAGGTCGTGCAGCAGATCCCAGTCGGAGAGCGGCGCCTCGTGCAGCGGCTGCCCCCCGCGCCAGCCGCCGACCAGGTGGACGAGGCCGTCGACGCGGCCGAAGCGCTCGACCAGCGCCGCGCACCAGGCGCGGGTCGCGTCCTCGTCGAGCAGGTCGGCGGCGCGCCCGTCCCAGCCGTCGGGTGGGAGGCCGAGGTCGGCGGCGAGGGAATCGAGGTTCTCTTGGTGGCGGTCCGTCCCGGCGACCGTCGCGCCGGCCGCGGCAAGCCGCTCGGCGACGACGGGACCAAGCCCACCGCCGACCCCGGCGATCGCGATCACGCGGTCATCGAGACCGCCAACCACTTTCGTGCTGAAGGACACGGGCTAGGAACTCAGGTGGATGCTATCCACGGGCGCCTGATAGTTGCACCCTCCTAGTGTTCCATGTCCATCAGCAAGGTGTGGCGGAGGAAGGGGGATTCGAACCCATCCGAGGGGCTACCCCGGACTCACGGATATCAAGCCGGTCGAGGGTAGCTCCCTCTCGCGATTCAGGCCCGCTTCGGCGGGTCTTCGTGATTCTCGGGCCGTCCGCAACGGGATTGGCCGAAGCAGGCAAATGGGGGAGGCAGGATTCGAACCTGCGTAGGCAGAGCCAATGCGTTTACAGCGCATCTCCTTTAACCACTCGGACACTCCCCCGAGATAGGCAGAACGCAAAGTCTAAGCGACAGTCGGCGGTGTTGCCGCCCGTCTAGCTTTCGGCCGCGCCGAGCCTGGCCGACATCTGTTCGTTGAAGGCGGTGAGGGCGGAGAAGGGGCGCATGAAGACGGTCAGCTCGGTGACGCGACCGTCGGCGTCGAGCTCGAGGAAGTCGATGCCCTCCAGCTCGCGGGTGGTGCCTGCGACCGTGGCCTTGAAGCGGAGGGCGATGCAGTTGCCCTCGACGAGCTCGTTCGTGTAGGTGAGGTCTTCGAGCGCCCCCGCGACATGGGTGAGGACGGCGGTCACCGTGTCACGGCCTTCGAAGCCGCGGAAGAGGACGGGGCTGTGGAGAACGACGTCCTCGCAGAGGGCCTCCGCCAGCAGGTCGAGGTCCTTGCTTTCGGCGGCGCGGCGGAACGGATGCGGCTCGGCCATCCCCGCCACAGTACCGCCGCGGCCGTCGTTTGGCACGGATTTCCAAACCGGGCACCCGGTGGGATACTCACGGCGATGCCGAGCGACCGCTTCTACTCGCGCCTCTCCCACTCGCTCGGCGCGACCGGACTGCGCTGGGTCGGCAAGCTGAACGCCCCCCTCTACCGCGCCTCGGGAGGTCGCCTCGGGGGACGGGTCGGCCGCGCTCCGGTGCTCCTCCTCACCACCACCGGCCGCAGGTCGGGCGAGAAGCGCACCGCCCCTGTCGTCTACCTCGAGGACGCGGGTCGCTACGTCGTCATCAACACCAACGCCGGCAACGCCCGCCTCCCGGCCTGGTCGCTCAACCTCGACGCCGACCCCGAGGCGGAGATCGAGGTCGGCCGGCGCAGGCTCGCCATCCGCGCCCGCCCGGCCGAGGGCGAGGAGCGCGCCGAGCTCTGGCGCCGGCACAACGAGCAGTACTCCGGCTTCGACGAATACGAGGCGGAGCTGCCCGACGACCGCCCGATCACCGTCTACGTGTTGGAACCGCGCTAGCTGTAGTTCCTAAGCACGTTGTTCATCCGGACCTCCTTGGAGGCTGGCGGTGTCGAAGCCCCAGCAACAAGGAGGAACCGGATGAAGCTCCACGCTAACGCGCCCCTCGGCCCGAAGGGCAGGGCGATCATGGTCAG
>DASTTQ010000071.1:0-55399 GCA_035760065.1 Solirubrobacterales bacterium | reverse complement strand
TCACCAGAGAGGGCCGCGGCCCTCTCTGGTTGGGTCGAGCGCTACAACTACCGGCGACGACACGGCGCCCTCGGCCACCAGCCGCCGATTCAGCGGCTACGGGAGCTCACCGGGAACAACGTGACTGGCATCTACACCTAGAGCGACGGGCCGATTTGTCGATATTCACCAACCCACGGGCCGATTTGTTCACCTGGAACGGACAAATCGGCCCGTCGGCCTGGGGGTTAAGGGGTGCCGCCGGTGAACTTGACGTAGCTGTACCAGGCGGGCTTGGGGGTGAAGCCGGGGCCGAAGAGGCCGGAGCCGTCGCAGAAGTTGCAGGCGCCGGGTTGGTCGTCGACCGAGAACCAGTAGACGCTCTTCAGCTTCCAGGCCGCCTGGTGGTTGCGCAGCTGGGTGAAGGCGGACTTGAGTTCCTTCGCCTGGCCCGCGGGGCCCTTGGCGAAGAGGTTGCCGGTGTTCCTCTTGCCCGAGCTCCAGCCGAGCTCGGTGATCAGCAGGCGCTTCGCGCCGTCGCCGTTCAGCCGCAACGTCTTGCGGAATTCTTCGATGACTTCCGGCAGTTCCCGGGCGAAGATCGTGTAGGGATGCAGGGCGGCACCCTGGAACTTCGTCTTGACCCCGGGATTGCGCTTGTACATCGCGTTGACGAAATCGCTCGCGTACCAGTTGAGGCTTTTGTGCTTGCCGGTCCGCCGGTTGCGGGCACCCTTCGGCCGCGAGAAGAGGCCGGCGAGGACGACCTGCGCGCCGGGGTCGGCCGCCCGCAATGCCGTGAAGGAGCTCTTCACCAGCAGGCCGTATTCGGCCGGGTTCGGCGTGGCGACGAAGTACTTGAAGTTGGGCTCGTTCCAGATCTGCCATTCGCGGATCGGCAGTTTCGGCACGCCCGGGTGTTCGGACCAGAAGCTGCCGGTCGGGCCGTAGCGGGCGACCGCTGCGGTGAGGAAGGCGGCCCAGCCGGTGCGGGCGGCGCCGCTGACCGGCAGGTAGGCGGGGGCCGTCAGCCCCCCGGCGCCCGGGACCCTCTTCTGCGGCACCGCCCATTCGGGCGCGCCGGTGAGGAACGGCAGGACCTTGATCCCGGCTTTGGCCGCCCCTTCGATCTGGCTGTCGAAGCCGCTCCAGTCGAAGGCGCCGCCCTTGGTCGGCTGCACCGAGGGCCAGCCGATCGAGATCCGCAGGCTTTCGACCCCGCCGCGACCGAGCCTCTGCATCTGTTCGCTGCTGAGGCCGTTCTGGGGGACGATGCCCCAGAAGCCGGCCGGCAGCGCCTGCGCGGCCGATGCCGGCAAGGCGAAGAAGATCGTCATGGCCAGTGCCAGCGTCCGGGCACGCCGAATCCTGCTCATGTACTCGCTCCTTTTCGACATCGGTCAGCTCGCCTTCGGCGAGACGGAAGAACCGGCGCCCTGGCGGCGCTGACGGTAGTAGTAGGCGCCGATCGAGATCGCCGCGAGAACCGCGATCGCGATCAGGATCGGGACCAGCGGCGAGGACGAGCCTTCTTCGGCGGGCTTGGAGCTTCCCGGGCCGGGGTTGGCGATCGGGTTGTTTTCGACGACGCCGCCGTTTGGATTCTTCTGACCGCCCTGAGCCTGGCCGTCTTTTCCTTCCGGACCTTGGCTACCCTGGCCGCTGTGGGATCCCCCGCCCGCACCGGAACCCTTGCCACCGCCCGTGCCGTTTTCGCCGGGAGTGTTCGAGGTGCCCGCCCCGGGTCCGCCGCCGGAGCCGTGATGAGCGCCGCCGCCACCGGGACTTTGTTCGCTGGGGACGGTTGGAACTTCAGGTTCGTACTGCGCCCCGGTGGCTTCGGCCTGGGCCAGAGCGGGAAAGCAGGCCATTGCCAGCACGACAAGCACTGAAAGAAGCGAGGCAGGCGGTGGGGCCGAGCTACGGGCGCGGAGGATCCGGGTCCGAGACATGGCGCGCAAGGTTAGAGGAATCAACGGCGTTGATAAGTCCGCCCGCCTTGATTCTCGGCCTGCTGCTCTCCGGCGGGGGCTTCTTCCTGAGCGAGCGTCATGTCGCCGGCCTCGCCGTATGGCTGCTGCTGGTGATCCTGCTGGCGCTCGGTGCCGCCGGGAGGGCGACGCTTGGCCATCCGTTCTGGTGGGGGACTGGGTTGATCGGAGGACTTGCGCTGTTTTCCGCATTCTCTTCTCTCTGGTCCGGGTCGGTTGAGCTGAGCGTGATCGAAGCCGACCGGGTTCTCGTCTACCTCGGCTTCTTCCTAGCCGCGTTCCTGATCGCCCAAACCGACCAAAGGCGGCAACGTTTCGCTGAAGGGATCGGAATTGCGCTGATCGGCGGCGCCCTGCTCGCCCTCGCCAGTCGCCTCCTCCCCCACGTCTTCGAGCTCGGTGCCGGACCGGGCAGCGGTGCGCGCCTCGGATATCCCTTCGGGTACTGGAACGCCAACGGGCTCGCCTTCGGGATCGGCGTCGCCTGCTGCCTGTGGATGAGCCGCCGGGCGCTGAGGGCGCTGCGCTGGGTCGCCGCCGGCGCCATCCCCGTCCTCCTCCTCGCCCTCTACTTCACCTACTCGCGCGGAGGCCTGCTGGGTCTGCTCGTCGCCTGCGGCTGCCTGATCGCGCTCTCCCACGACCGCCTCCTGATGATGATCACGCTGGCGATCGGGGCCCTCGGGGCGCTGCCGGCGGTGCTGCAGGTGCAGGCGAGCCGCAGCCTCGCCGACAACTACCCCGACCATGCGATGATCGACCAGGGGGTGACGGTGCTGGCGATCCTGCTCGGCGGGATCGCGCTCTCGCTGGCGCTCTTCGCCCTGCTGCGGCGCCTCGAGCGCCGCGGCGGCACCTTCACCGGGCGCGCGCTCCAGCTCTCCCGCGACCGCCGCATCCTGCGCGGGGTCGCGATCGCCGGGGCAGTGGTCGCGATCGGCGCCGCGATCGCCGTCGGCGGCCGCGCCTGGGACCAGTTCTCCAAGCCCGACCAGCAATTTCCCGGCAACCCGGCGGAACACTTCTCGCAGATCAACGGCGCCAACCGGCACGAGTTCTGGCGCGTCGCGATCGACTCCTTCGGGGAACAGCCGCTGCTCGGCCACGGCGCCGGCACCTACCAGTTCTCCTGGGACAAGCTGCGCCACATCTCGGTCCCGGTGCTCGACGCCCATTCGCTCTACCTGGAGGCGTTCTCCGAGCTGGGGGTGATCGGCGGCCTGCTGGTGCTCGGGCTCGTCGGGACGCTGCTCTGGAACGGCTTCGCCGCCTGGCGCGCCGCCCGCGGCCCGCGCCGCGAGCTGCACGCGATCCTCTTCGCCGCCTGCCTCACCTTCGCAGTCGGCGCCGCGATCGACTGGTTCTGGGAGATCGCCGCCGCCGGGGCGATCTTCTTCCTCGCCGCCGGCGCCCTGGTCGCGGCCCGCTGCGTGCAGCTCGCCCAGGCGCGCGCCCAGGGCAACGGCAGCAGCCTGGGAGAACGCCGCCGCTTCGGCCTCACCGTCGCCGGCCTGGCCGTGGCCTGGATCGTCGCCCTGGCGCTGATCGGGCCGCTGCTGGTGGACAGCGAGATCGACAGCAGCAACGCCGCCGCTGCCGACGGCAACATGCCATCCGCCGTCGACCACGCCGACACCGCCCGCTCGATCGAGCCCTGGGCGGCTACGCCATACGTCCATCTGAGCCTGCTGGCCGAGTCGCAGGCCGAATACGACCTTGCCGCCGAAAGGATGGGCCAGGCGATCGACCGCGAGGACGAAAACTGGCAGCTGTACTACCTGCGGGCGCGGATGGAGCACGAGGGCGGGGACGAAGCGGCGGCGCGAGTCGACCTGGAAGAAGCAAGACGGCTCAACCCCGAAGAAAAGTGCCTCGAAGAAGGTTTTGAAGGGTGCGGATGAGTCATACCCCCGACATCGAGCCCACCGTGGCGAAGCCGGAGAGCGCGGCGCCGGGTCCCCTGCCGCCCCAGCACGAGGGCCACGGGCCCGACGAGTCGCGCCGCCGCGGCGCGCTGCTGCGGCGCCTGCTCGCGGTCGGCGACTGGGGGGCGCTGCTCGTCGTCCTCTGTCTGGTGACGATGGCCAGCTCGGCCACCGACGTCGGCGACCTCTTCTGGGCGGTGCTCTTCAGCCCCTCCTGGGTGATCGTCGTCAAGCTCCAGGGCCTCTACGACAACGACCACCGGCGGATCCGCCACAGCACCCTCGACGAGCTGCCCTCGCTGGTGACGGCGACGGTGCTCGCGACCCTCGTCCTCGACGGGCTGATGGCGATCAGCCCGGCCGGGCCGTTCTCCCCGGCCAGCGCGATCGCGATCGGGGTCGGCACCTTCCTGCTCGGCTTCGTCCTGCGCGGAGCGCTGCGCTTCCTCTGGCACCGCCTGGCCGGGCAGGCGACCGGCGTCGTGGTCGGCCCGGCGCGCTCGGTCGACATGGTCGCCCGGCGGGTCTCCACCCACCCGGAGACGCGGCTGGCCCTGGTCGGCTGCCTGGGGCCGGCGGGCGGGGACGAGGCGAAGGAGCTGCCCCGTCTCGGCACCCTCGCCGACATCTCCCGCATCGCCCGCGAATACGCGATCGAGCGGGTCGTCGTCACCGAAGGGCAGATGAGCGAGCTCGACGCGGAGCGGCTGATCGCCGAGTGCAAGGCCGAGGGCCTGGCGCTGACCTTCCTGCCCCAGCACTACGGGCTGCTGGGGCCGGGGATCGAGCTCAACCGCCTCGCCGAGCTGCCGGTGCTCGACTTCCGCTTCAGCGACCCGCCGCGCTCGACGATGGCGATGAAGCGGGCGATGGACGTCGCCGTCTCGGCCCTGCTGCTGGTCCTGCTCTCGCCCCTGCTGCTCGGCGTGGCGCTGTGGATCCTGCTCGACGACGGCAGGCCGGTGTTCTTCCGCCAGCGGCGCGCCGGCAAGGAGGGGGCGCCGTTCACGATGGTCAAGTTCCGGACGATGGTGACCGACGCCGAGCAGCGCCTGCCCGAGCTGGTCGACATCGCGAACCTCGAGCAGCCCGCCTTCAAGATCCCCGACGACCCGCGGGTCACCCGCAGCGGGCGGTTCCTGCGGCGGACCAGCGTCGACGAGCTGCCGCAGCTGTGGAACGTGCTGAGGGGGCCGATGTCGCTGGTCGGGCCCCGGCCGGAGGAGGAGAGCGTCGTCGCCCTGTACGACGAGCGCCAGCGCGGGCGGCTGGCGGTGAAGCCGGGCCTGACCGGGCCGATGCAGGTCTACGGCCGCAGCGACCTCACCTTCGAGGAGCGGCTGGCGATGGAGCGCGACTACCTCGACAACCTCTCGCTGCTGAGGGACCTGGCGATCCTGCTGCGGACGCCGCGGGCGATGGTCCGCGGCGAAGGCGCCTACTAGCCGCTCTTCTGTTCCTTATGCCTGTATGACGAGCAAAAGGAACAGCGGAGCGCCGACGCTCGAGGTGGTGGTGGTCAGCCACGGCGCCGAGGCGCTGCTGCGCCGCTGCCTGCGCTCGCTGCGCGAGCATCCGCCCTCCGGCACCGAGATGCGGGTCACCGTCGTCGACAGCGGCAGCCCCGACGGCACCCCGGACATGGTCGAGCGCGAGTTCCCCGAGGTGCGGCTGGAGCGGCGCGGCAACATCGGCTTCTCCGCCGCCAACAACATCGTCCTGCGGCAGACCCGGGCCGAGGCGGTGCTGCTGCTGAACCCCGACACCGAGGTCTACGAGGGGACGCTCGACGCGGCGCTGGCGCGGCTGGGATCCGACCCCCGGACCGGGATGGTGGGTGTGAAGCTGGTGACCGAGAGCGGCGAGCTCGACCACGCCTGCAAGCGCTCCTTTCCGACGCCGCTGAGCGCGCTCGCCCACTTCACCGGCGTCGGCCGCGGCGAGGGCGCCGGAACGGCGCTCTCCCAGTACCGAGCGACGCACCTGGGCGACGACGAGGCCGGCGAGGTCGACGCCGTCAACGGCGCCTTCATGCTCTGCCGCACGGCGGCGGTTCGCGAGGTCGGCCTGCTCGACGAGGGCTACTGGCTCTACATGGAGGACCTCGACTGGTGCCACCGCTTCTGGGACGCCGGCTGGAAGGTCTTCTACGAGCCGGCCGGGACGGCGCTGCACGTGAAGGGCGGCTCCAGCGCGCGGCGGCGGGCGCCGCGGCAGGAGATCGCCTTCCATCGCGGCATGGCCCGCTTCTACCGCCGCTTCGACGCGCCCGAGCGCAACCCGCTGCTGAACACCGCCGTCTACGCCGGGATCGGCGCCAAGCTCGGCGCCAGCCTGGCGATCACGGCGCTGCGCGGGCGCGGCTGAGGCTCAGGCGCCCACGCGGCGCGCGACGACGATGTCCTGGCCGGCCGGGGCGCCGGGGTGGTTCGACCAGAGGCCGAAGCGGATCGGCTCCTCGATCTCGAACCCTGCCGCGCTCGTCAACCCGCGCAGGTCGTCGACCGGGTAGGCGATCGCTTCCTCGGGCTGGCCGGGGTCGGTGGTGAAGCCGCCCTCGATCGGGTGGCGGAAGTCGAACGAGGCCCGCCCCGCCGCCACCTCGGCTTCGGCGCGCCCGTCGAGCAGGAAGAAGGTCAGCAGCGCGGTGCCGCCGGGACGCAGCACCCGCGCCGCTTCGCGCAGGTAGTGCTCGGTCTCGGCCCGAACGAGGTGGGTGAAGAGCGAGGTGGCGAAGACGAAGTCGAAGGAGGCGTCCTCGTAGGGAAAGCGGAACCCGTCGGCGGCGACGGTCCCGAACGGGTTGTACTTCCGGTTGTAGACGGGGGCCCAGGTGAACCGGAAGTCGGGGCGCCGCGGCGTGATCTCGCGGCTGCACCAGCGGATCATCGCCCGGCCGACGTCGAAGCCCTCATACGAGCCGTCCTCCAGGTAGCCCATCAGCGGAATCGCCATGCGGCCGATCCCGCAGCCCATGTCGAGCACCCGGTCGCCAGGTTGCAGCCCCGCGAACCTGCGGAAGTGGCCGAGGTACTCGTTGCCGGTCCGCTCGAAGTCGCCCCGGCCGACGAAGGAGAGGCGCCGCGGGGGCAGCGGGGTCTTTCCCTCTCCGCGGCGCAGGTCGGCGGGGAGCCAGCGCAGGTAGCGCGCCACCGCCTTGGCGACATAGACGAGCCGCGCCCTTGCCTTTGCCTGGGAGGAGGCCACCGGCGGCGCACCCTACCTCGCGACCCGCCCCGCGGCCCGCTACCTTGTGCGACCGGATGAAGCGAATCCTCGCCGCCTTGCTCCTCTGCTGCTGCCTCGCCGTCGCCCTCGTCGCGGGCGCGCAGACCGGTGCCGCGAAGCCGCGGATCCCGGCGCCGAAGGGGTTCTTCGGCATCGACCCGCAGTCGATGCCGAGCGACGAAGACGCCCGCTACATGAAGGCGGGCGGGATCGAAACGATCCGCTGGCCGCTCGCCTGGAGCGGCATCCAGCCGACCGCCAGGGGCGGCTACCACTGGGAAGGCTTCGACGAAGTCGTCGAAGTCGCCGCCCGCCACGGCATGCGGGTGCTCCCGATCCTCTACGGGACGCCGCCCTGGCTCTCCCGCAAGTACACCCGCCTGCCGGTCGACAGCGCCCGGATGCGACAGGCCTGGATCGGCTTCGTCGAAGCCGCGGTCAAACGCTACGGCCCCAGGGGCGAACTCTGGGACCGGCGCGGCCCGGGCCCGAACTACGCGCCGGTGGTCGCCCACCCGCTGCCGATCCGCAGCTGGCAGGTCTGGAACGAGGCCAACTTCTTCTACTTCGCCTACCCGGTCTCGCCGCAGCGCTTCGTGCGGCTGCTGAAGATCACCACGCCGGCGATCAAACGCAACGACCCCGGCGCCAAGGTGATCCTCTCCGGCCTCTTCGGCGAACCGACCGCGACCGGCAAGAGAGGGATGCCGGCGGCGAAGTTCCTCGAAGCGATCTACCGGACGCCTGGAATCAAGAGCGACTTCGACGGGATCGCCCTCCACCCCTACGCGGCCTTTCCGGAAGACCTCGAAGAACTGGTCGAAGCGCTCCACGAAGTCACCGTCAAGAACCACGACCGGGTGCCGCTGTACATCACCGAGATCGGCTGGGGATCGCAGAACGACTACCAGCAGGTCGCCTTCGAGCAGGGCATCCAGGGCCAGACGAAGCAGCTGAGGGCGGCCTACGGCTACCTGCTGGAAAACCGAAACCGGCTCGACCTCAAGCAGGTCTACTGGTTCTCCTGGAAAGACCTGGCAGGGTCCTGCTCCTTCTGCGACTCGGTCGGCCTGTTCCGCGAAGGAACCCGCTTCCACCCGAAGCCCGCCTGGAGCGCTCTGGTCGCCCTCACCGGCGGCCGCCCCCGCCCCTGATCGCTTAGAAGGGAAGTTCGTCGCGGATTTCGGCGAGCGTCGGCGCCTGCTTGTCCCGCACGGAGAGCAGCGGCTCGGAGACCTGCCAGTCGACGCCGACCTCGGGGTCGTCCCAGGCGATCCCGGCCTCGGTGGCGGGGTCGTAGTAGCTGGAGACCTGGTAGGCGACGTCGGCTTCGTCGCTAAGGACGGCGAAGCCGTGGCCGAAGCCGACCGGGACGAAGAGCTGGCGGTGCCGGGCGTCGTCGAGGACGTGCGCCTCCCACTGCCCGTAGGTGGGCGAGCCGCGGCGCAGGTCGACGGCGACGTCGAGGATCTCGCCGCGGGCGCAGCGGACCAGCTTCGCCTGCCCCGGCTCGGTCTGGAAGTGGATGCCGCGCAGAGTGCCCCGGCGCGAGCGCGAGTGGTTGTGCTGGACGAAGTCGACCTCGACGCCCAGCGCCCGCCAGGCGTCGCGGCTGAAGGACTCGACCATGAAGCCGCGCTCGTCGCCGTGGACCACCGGCTCGATCAGGACGAGGCCGTCGAGCTTCGTCTCCAGCCGCTTGGCCACTAGCCGAGCGCCTTCCCGTACTGCTTTTCGTAGTACTCCCGGTACTCGCCGGAGCGGATCGGGCCCCACCAGTCCTCGTTGTCGCGGTACCACTGCACGGTCCGCCCGAGACCCTCGGCGAAGTGGACCTGCGCCTCCCAGCCGAGCTCCTCCTTCAGCTTCGCCGAAGAGAGCGAATAGCGGCGGTCGTGGCCGGGCCGGTCCTTGATGTACTCGATCTGCGACTCCTCGCCGCCGGTCAGCTCGATCACCCGCTTGACGACCTCGATGTTCTCGCACTCGTCGGGGCCGCCGACGTTGTAGGCCTCGCCGGCCTTGCCCTCGGTCAGGACGGTGTGGATGCCGCGGCAGAAGTCCTCGACGTAGAGCCAGTTGCGGACCTGCCTGCCGTCGCCGTAGACCGGCAGCGAGTCGCCGTGAAGGGCGTTCAGGACCATCAGCGGGATCAGCTTCTCCGGGTACTGGCGCGGGCCGTAGTTGTTGGAGCCGCGGACGATCGAGGCGTCGATCCCGTAGGTGTGCCAGTGGGCGGAGACGAGCAGGTCGCCGGCCGCCTTGGTCGCCGAGTAGGGCGAGGAGGGGTCGAGCGGCGAGGTCTCGGTGAAGGAGCCGGAGTCGATCGAGCCGTAGACCTCGTCGGTGGAGACCTGCAGGTAGCGCTCGATCCCCAGCTCGCGGGCGGCGTCGAGCAGGGTGCCGGTGCCGACGACGTGGGTGCGGGCGAAGGCTTCCTGGTCGTCGATCGAGCGGTCGACGTGGGACTCGGCGGCGAAGTTGACGACCGCGTCGACCCCCTGCATCGCCTCGCGGACGACCGCCGGGTCCTCGATCGCCCCCTCGATCAGGTTCGTGCCCTCGGGCAGGTTCTCGCGCCTCCCGGCGTAGGTGAGCTTGTCGAGGACGACGACGTCGTGCTCGTCGCCGACCAGCCGCACGTAGGTGGAGCCGATGAACCCCGCCGCTCCGGTGACCAAAAGCCTCATTCCGTTCCTGCCTCCGCTTGTCGTTGGGCGAGATAGCCTGCCAGGCCGTCCTGCCAGGCGGGGAGCCGGATCGCGTGCTCGCGCTGGCTGACCAGGGCCGAGAAGGCCGGCCGCGGCGCCGCGGCGCCGAATTCCTCGCTGGTGATCGAGAGCACCCGGCACTCGACCTTGGCCTGCTCGAAGATCTCGCGGGCGAACTCGTACCAGGAGCACTGGCCGGCCGCCGCCATGTGGTGGATGCCGTACTCGATCCCCTCGATCAGGCGGACGATGCCGTAGGCGAGGTGCCAGGTGTAGGTGGGCGAGCCGACCTGGTCGCGGACGACCGTGACCTCGTTCTGCGCCTCGGCCAAGCGCAGCATCGTGTCGACGAAGTTGCGGCCGCCGAGGCCGTAGAGGCCGGCCGAGCGGACGATGAAGTGGCGCCTGTTGGCGGCGGCGACCGCCTCCTCTCCGGCCAGCTTGGTGCGGCCGTATGCCGAGAGCGGCGCCGGCTGGTCGCTCTCGACGTAGGGAGCGCCTTTGGCGCCGTCGAAGACGTAGTCGGTGGAGACGTGCAGAATGCGCGCTTCGACCTCGGCCGCCGCGGCGGCGACGTTGCCGGCGCCCTTGCCGTTGACGGCAAAAGCCTGCTCCTCGGCTTCCTCGGCACCGTCGACGTCGGTCCAGGCGGCGCAGTTGATGACGACGTCGGGTTGCTCGAGATCGAGCCTGCGGGCGAGGGCGTCGGGTCTGGTGACGTCGAGCTCGGCCCGGCCGTAGCCGACCACGTCATGGCCGGCGTTGCCGGCGGCGAGGAGAACGTCGCGGCCGAGCATCCCGGCGGCTCCGGTGACGAGCAGCTTCATTTGATCCTGGCGCTAAGCGCCTCTTTCATCGTCACGAGCCGGACAGGCTAATCGTTAGCGATGTAAGAGCAGCTCACGTTTGGTCGTTTGGTCTAAGACTCGACTACAAACAGTTTCTTGAGTTCGGCTTTCGAGATATGCCGGACCTCGTCCGCAATCTGTCGCAACTCCCACGCAACGCTTCCCCCATCGGGAACGGCCAGAATCATCCGGCACCCCTCTTGCTGGGCTAGCTGGACCGGTTCTGCCAGATCCCGGTCGCCTGCAACGAGAATCGCTGCGTCATATACGTGGCGTTGAGCAAGGCGCACGATGTCAAGAGTTATCCGGGTATCGACCCCCTTCTGTTCGAGCTCTGGTCGAAACTCGAAATGCTCTTCAAATTGGACCTCGTCGACCCCCATGTTTCGAAGGGCAATCTTGACTGCGTAGTGCCACTTCGGCGTTTTCTTCACCTTCAAATGACCGAGGCGAAGTTGAATTCCGGGAACCTCGGCAATCCGGTCGAGGTAGCTCCGCTGGGCCTTGTAGTTCGGGTGCCTGGGGTCGTAAGCCCCGTCATACCAGTAGGCCCGCAAAAACGTTGGAGCCCCGGGAAGGTTTTCCCCCGCGTCTCTCAGCCATCCGACCCACTCGTCGGGCTTAGCCGTGATCTTGCGCTTGTCCTTCTTGAGCGTCGAAGCTGATGCTGCATCGAGATACCCGACGTCCAGAAACGCAACAAAGCGATCCATTCCACTATCCCCTTAGATATAGAAATGGCCTCCAAAGGAGGCCATTAAGCCCCCCAAAGGGGGGCGAAAGACACCGCAATGGTAGCGGCGAACCCGCTTTTTATCAAGATCTACTGGCTCTGCATCTCCGTATCGAGATCCCAACCGAGTCCGTTCCTAGACGAGTTTGATCTCGGAGCGGTCGCCGACGAGCAGCCGCAGCGTCTGCGGCATCCCCTCGCTGCGGGTCAGCTTGACTTCCTTGCCAAGCAGGCTCGCCTCCATCCGGGTCCCGAGGTCCTCGACCACCGAGCCGGAAAGGACGATCGAGTTCTCCACTTCGGAGCGGCGTACGTGGACGCCGTCGCCGATCGAGGTGTACGGGCCGATGTAGGCGTCCTCGACGTGGGCCCCGGGGCCGATCACGGCCGGCCCGCGTACGACCGAGCGCTCCAGCTTGGCACCGGGGCCGAGCACGAGGCGCCCCTCGACCTTCGAGGCATCGTCGACCTCGCCCTCGATCGAGGTGACCAGCTCCTCGAGCACGAGCCGGTTGGCCTCGAGCATGTCGGCGAGCTGGCCGGTGTCCTTCCACCAACCGCGCACCACCTCGGAGCGGACGCTGCGGCCGTCGTCGATCAGCTTGTCGATCGCCTCGGTTATCTCCAGCTCGCCGCGCCAGGAGGGCTCCAGCGAGCGGGCCGCGTCGAAGATCAGGTTGCTGAACAGGTAGACGCCGACCAAGGCCAGGTTCGAGGGGGGGTCTTTCGGCTTCTCGATCAGCCGCACGATCTTCTCCCCGTCGAGCTCCGCGACGCCGTAGGACTGGGGGTCGTCGACCGGCGTGAGGAGGATCAGCGCATCCGGTTCGTGCTCGGTGAAGGCAGCGACGAGCCCGCGCAGGCCGTCTCGCAGGAGGTTGTCGCCGAGGTACATGACGAAGGGCGAGCCGCCGATGAACCCCTCGGCGGTGAGGACTGCGTGGGCGAGGCCGGCCGGCTCGTCCTGGACGATGTAGGTGATCTCGGCTCCGAACTGCGAGCCGTCGCCGGCGGCCGCTTTGATCTCCTCGCCGGTCTCGGGCGCGATGATGATCCCGATCTCCTTCACCCCCGCCTCGACCAGCGCCTCGATCCCGTAGAAGAGCACGGGTTTGTTGGCCACCGGCACCAGCTGCTTGGCCGAGGTGTGGGTGATCGGGCGCAAGCGCGTTCCCGCGCCGCCGGAGAGGATCAGTCCCTTCAGGGGCTCCATGCGAGGCTGCAACCCTACCGAGCGGCGAAAAGAGCGGGTTACCAGGGAGTTGGCGGGTGGGCACCGGTCCGACGAATCAGCGACCATGACGCCATGACCAAGGTCGACGAGCGCGCCTTCGTGCCCGAGATCGATGACGACGCCCTGCGGCGCCTCAGCCAGGCGCTGGACAAGGACGGAGTCGTCGCAGCGATGCTGATCGGCTCGCAGGCGCGGGGAGAAGCGGGACCGCTCTCGGATGTCGACATCGCCGTCTGGCATGAGCCGGACATCGAGGACTCGAAACAGCGCCTCGACCTTCAGCTCTCGCTGATGGGTGCGGCGTCACGAGCCCTCGGCACCGACGAGGTAGACGTAGTCATGCTCAACCACGCGCCGCCACTCCTCCAGCAGCGAGCCATCCGCGACGCGGTGCGGCTAGTTGAACGCGACCGGGCCCAACGCGTGAGGTTCGAGACGAGGGCGGTGCTCGACTATCTCGACACGGCGCCGCTCCGCCTGGCGCTCAAGGAAAACCTCAAGCGGCAATTCGAAGAGGATCGCTTTGGTCGACCCCGATAGGACGAATATCCGGATCAAGCGCCTGAGCGAACTGATCGGGCGTTTGGAGGAAATTCGGGAGCAGGGCGAGGATACGTACCTTGCAGATCCTGCGCTGCAGGCGATGACCGAGCGCTGGCTGGAGGTGGCGATTCAGATCTGCATTGACCTTGGCCTGCAGGTGTTGACGGAAAAGTTCGCTCCCATCCCCGGCAAATATGCCGACGTGTTCCTTACCCTCGGCAGCGAGGGGCTCCTGCCTGATGACCTAGCCGCCCGTTTAGCCGACGCGGCCCGGCAGCGGAACCTGTTGGCTCATTTGTATTTGGAGATTGACGACAAAGCCGTCTTCGCGTCCCTCTCCCACCTCGACGACCTGCGCCGGTTTGCTGCGTTTGTCGAGGAGCAGCTCGACTGAATCCCGCGGTTTACATCCCCAACTTCAACGGCGCGGCCCGCCTGGGCGGGGTCCTGAGGGCCCTTGGGGAGCAGACGAGCGAGGCCGGCGTGGTCCTTGTCGACAACGGCTCGAGCGACGACTCGGTGGAACTGGCGCGGCGGGCGCTGCCGGAGGTGAAGGTCGTGGCGCTGGGAGAGAACCTCGGCTTCGGGCGGGCGATCAACCGGGCGGTGGCGGAGGCGCCGGGCGACCCGGTGATCCTGCTGAACAACGACGCGGTGCCCGAGCCGCGCTTCGTCGAGGCGTTGCTCGACGGCCTCGGCGCGGGCGTCGACTCGGTCGCCGGGGTGCTGCTGCAGGAACGGGCGCCGGAGCTGATCGACTCCGCAGGCATAGTCGCCGACCGCACCCTGATGGGGTTCGACTACCTGCACGGGGAGCCGGCCGCGGCCGCCGAGGGGGCCGCCGATCCGCTCGGGCCGACCGGCGGTGCCGCCCTCTACCGGCGCGAGGCCTTCGAGGCGGTGGGCGGCTTCGACGAGCGGATCTTCCTCTATTACGAGGACCTCGACCTGGCCCTGCGGCTGGTCGCCCGCGGCGGGTGCTGCCGCCTCGCCCCGGGGGCTCGGGCGCTTCACGCCTACTCGGCAAGCCTCGGCGCGGCCAGCGCCCGCAAGTACGCCTGGACCGGCTGGAGCCGCGGCTACATGCTGCGTCGCTACGGGGTGATGCGCAGCCCCCGCCTGGCGTTGCGCGCGCTCGCCTGCGAGAGCGTTCTCTGCGCCGGGCAGCTGCTGAAGGATCGCACGACGGCCGGTCTGCGGGGCCGCCGGCGTGGCTGGCGCGAGGCCGCCGGCCTCCCCTCCCGCGACGCCGGAGGCGCGCCCCTGCTCGACCTCGGCGCCCGCCAGGCGCTGGCACTCAGGCGAAAGCGCCGAGCCACTTCCTAGCCCGGCCGAGATCGCCTTCGGCGCGCAGGCGACGGCGGTCGCGGAGCATCGCCGGGACCAGGCGAAGGCCTTCGAGCTTGCCGCGCAGGGTGGCGCGGAAGCGGCGCCGGCGGGCGGCGCGGACGAGCGCGCCCGCCTCGACCGCGAGAATCCGCGGCAGCGAGCGCAGGGGCACGAACTTGGCCTGGGTGGCGATCCGGTTGCGGGCGACGAGACGGGCGTTCCAGGCGCTCGGCTGCGGGGCCTCCGCCTGCCAGGAGGCGTTGCCGAGGTGCCAGACGACCGCCTCGGGCACGTAGGCGAAGCGCCATCCCATGATCCGCGCCCGCACGTTCAGGTCGACGTCCTCGTAGAAGGAGAAGTAGCGCTCGTCGTAGCCGCCGAGCTGGTCGAACAGCTCCCGCCGCAGCAGGCAGGCGGCGCCGCAGACGCCGAAAAGCTCGCGTCGCTCGCGGCCGAGCGCCGCCTGCTCCTCCCCAGCTCCCAGCTCGATCGCGCGCCCGTCGTGCCTCAGCGCCTGGCCGGCGCTGTAGAGGCGGGCACGTTCCGGGTCGCGCCCTCCTCCCCGCCCCTCGAGCTGCAAGATCCGCGGCTGCACCCCGCCCAGGGAAGCGTCGGCTGCAAGCGCATCGAGCAGCGCCCGCACCGCCCCGGGCTCGACCACCGTGTCGGCGTTCAGCACCAGGATCGCCGGAGCTCGCACACGCGCCGCCCCGAGGTTCATCGCCCGCGCGAAGCCGACGTTCTCGGGCAACGCCAGGTGGGGCACCCCCTCCCGCTTCAAACAATCGACCGAGCCGTCGCTCGAGCCGTTGTCGACCACCAACAGCTCCAGCGGCACATCCTGCTCTCCCAGGGAGCCCAGGCATTCGGGGAGCAGGTCGGCGCTGTTCCAGCTCGGAACCACCACCGCGACGGGGGCACCCTCGGCCATGGGCGGAAGCATTACCGTTCCGGCCGATGACCGCCGACGTCGCCACGACCGACCCATCCCCCGGACCGACGGTCGAGAACGCGCCGGTCGCGATCGAGGCCCGGGACCTGAAGAAGGCCTTCCGGATCCCCACGCACCGGGTCGACTCCTTCAAAGAGCGGATCGTGCGCCCGTTCGCGAACCGTGAGTACCGCGAGCTGCGCGCGCTGGACGGCGTTTCCTTCGACGTCCATCGGGGCGAGTTCTTCGGCATCGTCGGACGCAACGGCTCCGGCAAGAGCACGCTGCTGAAGCTGCTGGCGAGCATCTACCGCGCCGACGCGGGAACGATCCGGATGGCCGGCCGCCTCGCCCCCTTCATCGAGCTGGGGGTCGGCTTCAACATGGAGCTGAGCGCCCGCGAAAACGTCGTCCTCAACGGGGTGATGATGGGACTGACGCCGCGGCAGACGCGCGAACGCCTCGACGCGGTGATCGAGTTCGCCGAGCTCCAGGACTTCGTCGACCTGAAGCTGAAGAACTACTCCTCGGGGATGCTCGTCCGCCTCTCCTTCTCGCTGATGATGGAGGTCGACGCCGACATCCTCCTGATCGACGAGGTACTGGCGGTGGGCGATGCCTCCTTCCAGCAGAAGTGCGCCGACGCCTTCCGCGAGATGAAAGCGGCCGGCAAGACGATCATCCTCGTCACCCACGAGATGGCCGTCGTCGAGGAGTACTGCCACCGGGCGCTGCTGATCAGCGACGGCCGCGTCGACCACATCGGCGATCCGGGCGAGGTCGGGCGCCGGTACCTGCGGCTGAACTTCGAACGCGGCGCCGACACCGGCGTGCACGACGTCGTCGGCACCAGCACCGAGGCGGGGGCGGTGCGGATGGTGGCCGCCTGGGTCGAGGACGCGGCCGGCGAGCGGGTCGACTCCTTCGAGCACGGCGAGCCGATCCGGCTGGCGGTCGAACTGGAAGCCAAAGAGGACCTGCCCGGAGTCGACGTCGGCTTCGTCATCGCCAACGCCGACAACGTCGGCGTCTTCCAGTTCGGCATCCCGGTCGGAGAGGAGCAGGGGAAACGGGCGATCGCGGCAGGGCAGCGGGTCAAGGTGCGGGCGACGCTGGACAACCCCCTCGCCGCCGGGCGCTACTTCGTCCATTGCGGGATCAACCGCGCCTTCGAGGGGGGGATCGCCCTCTACGTGAAGGGCGCGACCGACTTCGTCGTCTACGGCGGCCGCAAGACCACCGGCGTCGTCTACCTGGAGCACACCGTCGAAGGCGAGATCACGGGGACGGCACTGCATGAAGGCTGATGTCGCCCCGCCACTGCGCGAGGTGGTCGGTCCCTCCGCCCTCGGCGGCGGGCGGCGCCGCTTCCTCGACCTGCTCTGGCTGATCTCGGTCACCGAATTCAAGCGGACCTATTTCGGGACCATCTTCGGCTACCTCTGGTCGCTGGTGCGGCCGCTGATGCTGTTCGGCGTCCTGCTGTTCGTCTTCACCCAGGTCTTCAAAATCGGCAGCCAGCTGCACCTCTATCCGGTGCTCCTGCTGCTCGGCATCGTCGTCTACACGTTCTTCCAGGAATCGACCACCAACGCCGTGACCTCGGTCGTCGTCCAGGAGGGCGTGGTCCGCAAGACCCAGTTCCCGCGACTCGTGATCCCGGTGTCCACGGTCCTCACCGCCGGTTTCAACTTCTGCCTCAACCTGGTCGTCGTCTTCGCCTTCATGCTCGCTTGGGGGGCGTCGCCGCGGTGGACTTGGCTCTTATTCCCGCTTGCGATCCTCGCCCTCCTGGTGCTCACGACGGCGACCAGCATGCTGCTCTCGGTCCTCTACGTCCGCTTCCGCGACGTGGCGATCATCTGGACCGTGGTCGCGCAGATGCTCTTCTACGCGACGCCGATCCTCTACCCGCTCGGCAAGCCGGGCCTGAACAGCCCGTCCGTGGAACAGATCCTCATGCTCAACCCGCTGGGGGTGATCTTCGAGCAGGTCCGCGTCTGGATGCTCGAACCGTCGGCACCGACCGCCGCCGAGGCGGCCGGCGGCGCGGTCCACCTGCTGCCGGCGCTGGCCATCTACCTGGCTGTCTGCGTGAGCGCCGTGTGGGTCTTCAACCGCGAGGCACCCCGGATCGCCGAGGACCTTTGAGTCAATCCTCGGCCAGCTCGGCGTAGCCGAAGCCGGTCCGTCCCCGTTCGTTGCCGTTGTAGAAGAGGAAGGTCCGGTCGCCGCTGCGGACGACGCTGCTGTAGGCGATCATCTCGGAGTCCCAGCCGGTCGCCGAGACGTCGATCCCGACCTCCTCGTCGTGGCGCTCCCAGCTGCGCCCGTCGGCTGAGCGGGCGAAGCCGAGCCGGTAGTCCTGCGAGCGGGTGCGAACCGAGTACATCATCGACAGCCCGCCTCCGTCCTCCCAGACCCAGGGCCTGCCGAACGCGTGCTCGTCGTCGAGGTCGAAGTCCATGCAGACGGCGCCCTCGTCGGGCCAGGCGATTCCGTCCTCGGACTCGAGGAACCGCATGTTGTAGACGGGCAGCGGCTTGCCGTCGACCACGGTCCAGCTGTCGCCGCCGACGTACCACATCTGGAACCTGCCGCCGTGCCGGCGCACGAAGGCCGAGGTGCGGTTGAGCGGCTCGGCGTCGCTGCGGTCGAGGACGGGGACGCGCTTGGCCCGCTGGAAGCTCTCTCCCCCGTCACTGGAGATCGCCAGGCCCTGGAACTGGTAGTAGGTGACGCCGTAGCCGAGCTGGTAGCCGACGTAGTACATGAACAGCCGGTCCTCGACCGGGACGACGCAGGTGGGCAGGACGCCGTTCTCGTCGAACATCCCCGGCGCGCCGATGTCGAGGACGGGGCGCTCGGAGACCGCGACGATCTCCCCGGGCGAATCGGCCCGGACGTCGACGTAGCCGACCCGGCCGACGGTATCGGCGTCGCAGAAGGCCATGTACAACCGCAGCACGCCGTCCCCCCGCGGCAGCGGAGTCGGGGGAAAGGCGTAGTGCTTGGCCCACTCGACGTCCCCGGGCGGCACGTAGACGCGGCCGCGCTTAACCCATTTCATCTCGGGCTCCCAACTCGACCCGGTAGACGTCGTGGACGATCGCCCGGGCACCGAAGCTCTCCTTGTTGCGGATCAGCCCCTCGTTGAGGACCCGGCCCTCCTCGGTGGTCGAGATGCCGAAGTCGAACCAGGGCTTGGCGGCATACTCCTCGCTGATCAGGAAATCGACGACGGCGTCCAGGGCGTGCTCCGAGTACCCGCTCTCGGAGCCGGCGATGTACTGGGCGTGGGCCACCATCGGCGTTTCGTAGACGATCACGCCGCCGAGCAGCTCGCCGCCGCGCCGTGCGGTGAACAGCTTGATGTTGTCGGGGAAGCGCGCCGCCAGCCGCTGCATCTCCTCCGGGGTATGGACGGGCGTGACCTTGTGGCGGCGCGCGAGAGCGTCCGCCTCGAGCGCCATGAACTCGGCGAAGGCGTCGTCGCGGCTCACCGCAAGGCCGGCGCCCTTGCCCTGCCGCACGGCGGTGCGGCGGCCCTTGGTGTAGGGCAGGCGGCTCGCCGGTCGGAGAGCCGCGGAGCAGTCGCGGCGGACGAGCGCGGCGCCGGCGAGGAAGAGCGCGTAGAGGTCCTCCTCCGCCGGGACCCGGTGGTAGATCGCCGGCACCGCTTTGTACGTGAGGCTGCCGGCGCCATCCCGCCGCAGCCGGTCCAGCACCGCCTCCAGCGCCTCGACCGTGCGCCGGGTGGTCAGCCTCGGGGACGAGATCAGGCCGCCGAAGGTGAGGCCGCCGTGGCTGACCACAACCGCCCCGTCCCGGCTCGCCGGCAGCAGGGCCACGGGCGCATCTCCGTCGACGACGACCAGCGAAGCGTCCTCGAAGCGGTCGCGGTGGTACTCCATGTAGTCGCGGCGGAAGAGGAAATGGCAGCTGCGCGACTCCTCCACGAGGCGGTCCCACGCCTCGCGGTCGCCGTCCTCGAACGGGCGGGCCTCCAGCCCGCTGCTCGCCTCCCCCGCCACGTCGCCCTAGCCCCCGCTCTCCTCGACCCCGAAGGCGACGAAGCTGTCGTGGTCGAGGCGCCGGGCGGGGTTGCCGACGTAGACGCCCCTCGGCTCGGTGTCCTTGACCACGACCGCTCCGGCCCCGACGACGCAGTCCGCGGCGACCGTGGTCTCGTCCGCGAAGCAGCAGTTGACGCCGAGGAAGCAGGACTCGCCGATCTTGCAGAAGCCGGAGATGACGACGTGCGAGGCGACGAAGCAGTTGTCGGCGATCGAGGTCTGATGGCCGACGTGGTTGCCGCTCCAGAGAATCACGTTGTCCCCCACCTCGACGCCGTACTGCAGCACGTTGTTCTCAAAGACGAACGAGTTCTCGCCGATCTCCACGTCGCGCCAGACGAAGGCGTGGGAGCTGACGTAGGACTCGCAGGTGTAGCCGAGCCGTTTGACCTCTTTGTAGAGCCGCGTCCTGATCCGGTTGAGCTGCGTCGAGGAGATCGCCACGAAAGCCCGGAAGTCCGCCGGCGGGAACCTGTCGGCGATCCGGTCGAAGTCGACGACCGGCAGCCCGAACAGCTCGTCCTGGTCGCGGAACTCCGCCTCGACCGCGAACCCGACGACCTCGTGCGGCGAGTCGTGGGTGAAGTATTCGTAGGCGATCTCGGCCTGCTCCCCCGCGCCGACGATCACGACCCGGCTCCGCTCACTCATCTGGATCCCCTCCGTTCACGTGCTCTTCGAGCCACTCGACGATCCGGCGGTTGAAATCGAGCCGCTGGCTGGGCCGGCCGCCGGAGTGGAAGAGGTGGTCCCCGCCCTTGTAGCGCACCAGCTCGACGCGCGAGCGCCCGGCGGCGGCAATTCGCTCGGCGAGGCTCTCGCTCTGGGCGAGCGGGCAGCGCCGGTCGGCGTCGCCGTGGAGGAGCAGGACCGGGGTCCTGATCGCCCCCGCGTGGGCGATCGGCGACAGGCGCTCGTAGCGCTCCGCATTCTCCGGCAGGCCGCCTCGCATCTCCCAGGGGGTGTACCAGGCACCGATGTCGGAGGCGCGCTCGAAGGCGGCGAGGTCGGTGATCGGCGCCCCGACGACCGCCGCCCTGAAGCGGTGGTCGTGGCAGACGGCCCAGGCGGCGAGATAGCCGCCGTAGGAGTAGCCGGCGACGGCGAGCCGAGCCGGGTCCGCCAGGCCGTCGGCGACGACCTCCTCCAGGGCGGCGAGGTGCTCCGGGAGGTCGTGCTCCCCCCACCGGCCGCGGATCGCGTCGGCGAACGCCTCCCCGTAGGAGCCGGAGCCGCTGCTGTTGAGGGTGAGGACGAGCCAGCCCCGCGCGGCGAGGACGTTGCGGTAGAAGTGGCCCGCCTGGAAGCTGGGGCCGAAGAACCCGTGCGGTCCGCCGTGCATGGAGACGAGCAGGGGCTGGGGGGAGCGGTCGCGGTCAAGCCCCTGCAGCCAGCCGTCGAGTGCGGGCCCGTGCGGGCTGCGGAAACGCCGCCGGGCGAGGGCCGGGACCTCGGGGACGCGGCCACCGGCCCAGGCGCCCGGCCCCAGGGAGCTGCTGCCGCTCTCGTCGAGGACCCGGACGCTGCCGGGATCGTCGGGGGTGGAGGCGATGTACGCGAAGGTGCCGTTTGCCGCGCGGCTGAAGTCGACCACCTGGCAGCCACGCGTCAGCCGGTGGCCCTCGGCGCACTCCTCGACCTCGGCGCGGACCACGGCGATCTCCCCCTCCCTCGCCTCGCGAAAGAAGATCGCGCTCCCGTCGGCGGCCCAGGCGGGACCCTCGGGCACCGGCGCTAAGACGACGCCGTTGACCCCGCGCGCGGCGAGACGCGCCGCTCCGCCGCTCGCCGGCAGGATCCAAGGCTGCAGGCAAGGGTCGTTTCCCGCCAGGCGGGACGCGGCGCTGCCGACGCAGGCGAGCAGCTCGCCGCTCGGTGCCCAGGAAGGGCAGGTGGCGAAGCTGAGGCCGCTCGGCACGGTCGCGGGTCCGGCGCGGCCGTCGGCGGGGACGATCTGGATCGAGCTCGACGGGGGCGCGGCGGCGGAGCCCGCCTCCGAGCGGGCGAAGGCGAGCGCGAGGCCGTCCGGCGACCAGGCAGGAGCACTGTCCTCCTGACCCTCCCCGGAGGGGACCATCTCGAGCGCCCCGGTTCCCACCTCGACGACGGCGATCCGGCCACCGGCGCCGTTGCGGACCGCGAGCGCCACCCGCTCGCCGTCCGGCGACCAGGTCAGCCCGCTGCCCTCGCCGGGGAGAACGGCGAGCCGGCGTGTCTCTCCCGTGTCGAGGGCGAGGATCCCGACCTCGGGGTGCGCCACCCCGTCGGCGAGAAAGGCGATCTCCCGGCCGTCCGGCGACCAGCTCGGCTCCCTGGCGGGAATGCCGGCGGCCAGCACCCGCTCGCCACCCTCGGCGTCGAGCGCGACCACGTGCAGGTCGCTCCGCTCGCCGTCCCGCTCCAAGTCGGCCGAGACGATCAGGAAGGCGACCGCCCCGCCGCCGGGCGCGACCCTCGCCCGCCGCGCCGCCCGCAGCGGCAGCAAGTCATCCACGTCGAGCGTCAAGGCGGGCAATCGTATCCGGGCCGTTGTAGGGTGGCGCCCGTGGGCGTCCACGACTGCAAGCTCCTCGAGCTCCCGGTCGTCCACGCCCCCGAGGGGAACCTCACCTTCGTCGAGGGCGGGAACCACGTCCCCTTCCCCATCGCGCGGATCTACTACCTCTACGACGTGCCCGGCGGCGCCATCAGGGGCGGGCACGCCCACCGCTCGCTGCAGCAGCTCCTGATCGCGACCTCGGGCAGCTTCGAGGTCATCCTCGACGACGGCCGCGAGAAGAAGACCGTCACGCTCAACCGCTCCTACACCGGCCTGCTGCTGACCCCGATGATCTGGCGGGAGCTGGTCAACTTCTCCTCCGGCTCGGTCTGCATGGTCCTCGCCTCCGACGTCTACGACGAGAGCGACTACTTCCGCGACTACGACGAGTTCCTCGCGGCCGCGGCCTAGACTGCAGCCATCTCCGCCGAGCTCCCCATTCCTCCGTTTCAGCTCAGTGCCCGGTTGATGCACGGCGCGAGCCTCGAGCGCGCGCGGGCCGAGTACCTGGAGCGGGGCGAGGAAACCCGGGAAGCCCTGGAACGGGCGCTGCCGGACGATTGGGATTGGGCGGGGAAGAGCGTGCTCGATTTCGGCTGCGGTGCCGGCCGGGCGATACGCCACCTCCTCGACCTTGCGCCGGAGTGCGAGTTGTGGGGTAGCGACATCGACCCGGAGTGCATCGAGTGGGACACGCAGAACCTGACTCCGGCCGCCTCGTTCGTCGTCAACGAGGAGGTGCCGCCGCTGCCGTTCGAGGACGGCAAGTTCGATCTGATCTACGCCTTGTCGGTGTTCACCCACATCTCGACCCACTGGCCCGCCTGGCTCCTCGAGCTCGATCGGCTGCTGGCACCGGGGGGCCGCCTCGTCGCGACGATCATGAGCGAGGGGATGTGCCAGGCGATCTCCGGGGAGCCGTGGGACGAGGCGAACGTCGGGATGAACGTGTACGAGGCGGGGCAGGAGTGGGACCTCGGTGGCCCGATGGTCCTGCATTCGCCCTGGTGGATACGGGAGCACTGGGGAAGGCTCCTTGACGTCGAGCGCCTGAAGTCCCGCGGCTTTCACGGCGACACCGTCGAGCCCGGTCAGGACGACCAAGGAGTGGTGGTTCTGCGCAAGGCCGGCCGGACTGCGACGGTCGCGGAGCTGGAACGGCTCGATCCGGAGGAGGCGCGAGAGGCCCCCGCCCTGTATCACGACGTCCTGCACCTGCGGGCCGAGGTGGCCGACCTACGCGCTCGGTGCAGGGACGCCGATCGGATGTCGGCTGAGGATCGATGATCTAGGCGTGACAGGCATCGCGCAGGGCGTCCACCACGCGGTCGACCGCCTCCCCGTCCAGCCCGGGATGAAGGGGAAGGCTCAGCGCCCGGGCGGCCAGGCGCTCGGCGACCGGCAGCGGCCCGGCTCCCGCCTCCGCGTAAGGGGGCGACATGTGCGGCAGCACCGGGTAGTGGACCAGCGTCTCGATTCCCGCTTGGCCGAGGCGCTCGCGGCAGGCGTCGCGTTCGTCGTGGCCGATGGCGAAGAGGTGCCACACCGGCTCCGCCCACTCCGGGACGTCGGGCATGGTCACCGGCTCCAGCCCCCGCAGACCGTCGAGGTAGCGGCCGGCCAGCTCGCGGCGGCGCGCGTTCCAGGCGTCGAGGCGGCCCAGCTTCACCCGCAGCACCGCCGCCTGCAGCTCGGCGAGGCGTGAGTTGACCCCCGCCACCTCGACGTCGTAGCGGCTCTTCATCCCGTAGTTGCGCAGCAGCCTGATCTTCTCGGCGAGGGCGGGGTCGTCGGTGGTCACGGCACCTCCGTCGCCGAAGGCCCCGAGGTTCTTGATCGGGTAGAAGGAGAACGCGGCGACGTTCCCCAGGCCGCCCACGCGCCGCCCGCGGTGCCGTGCCCCGTGGGCTTGAGCGGCGTCTTCGATCACGGCAAGCCCGTGCGCGCGCGCCAGCTCCTCGACCGCGTCCATGTCCGCCGGCTCGCCGCGCAGGTGGACCGGGACGATCGCCGCGGTCCGCTCGGTCACCGCCGCGGCGGCGGCTTCGGGGTCGAGGTTGTAGGTCGCGGGGTCGGCCTCGACCGCGACCGGCCGCGCCCCCACCTGCGAAACGGCCAGCCAGGTCGCGATCCAGGTGTAGGCGGGAACTAGGACCTCGTCGCCGGGGCCGATCCCCAGGGCGCGCAGCGCGAGCTCGATCGCGCTCATGCCGCTGCCCACCCCGACGCAATGCCCGGCCTCGCAGTAGTCGGCGAAGTCCCACTCGAAGGCCTCCAGCTCGGGGCCGAGCAGGTACCAGCCGGATGCGGCCACCCGGGCCACCGCGGCGGCCAGCTCCTCGGCGACGTCGGCCTGCGCCGCCACGACGTCGATGAAGGGGAGCCTCGTCACTCCACCTCGGGGACGCCGTGGACCCCCCAGTCGGAGTGGGAGGCGTAACGGCTCTCGTGCTTGTCGCAGACGATCGCGTCGATCATCCCGAAGCGGACGCCGGCGTCCATCATCCGGCGGCACAGCGACCAGTCGTTCGGTTCCTCGAAGAGGGGATCGGCGAGGCTCATCTGGAAGAAGCGCAGCCCCGCGTGGTAGATCGCGGCCTGGGTCACGAATTCCCCCTTCTTGGGGGGGAAGCTGCCCAGCTCGAGCACGTCGCCCCCGCTGTAGAGCACCCGGTGCCGGCCGTAGCAGTTCTCGTGCCTGCCCTCTCGGGCGGCGGCGAGCAGCGTCTCGGCGAACTCGGGCCGAACCTCGTCGTCGTCCGCCATCGCCGCGATCCAGCGACCGCGGACCATCGACAGCGCGTCGTTGTACGGGGGCGATCCGAGCATGTACCAGCGCAGGCCGTTGTCCTCCGGGTAAGGGCCCCGCACCGGGCGGTTGTAGTAGCGGATCCTGGGATCGCCGACCGCCGCGATCGCCTCCGCCGTTTCCGGCGGCGCGCTGTCGCCGACGACGACGACCTCGATGTTCGCGTGCGTCTGGGCGAGCATCGAGGGCAGGGCGACGTCGCGCAGCTTCTCGTACCGGTCGTAGGTGGGAAGGACGAAGGAGACGAGCGGGTCCGGCTCGGTGAAGGCCAGCTCGTACTCCTCGCTTTCCCTCAGCTCCTGGAGCCGCCGCCGGTTGGCTGCCTTTTCATCGTCGAGGTGCTGGAGGATCCGGACCATCCGACGCAACTCCGCCAGCTCGGCTTCGCCGCTCTCCCGCACGTCGTTGCGCGCCGCGACGACCTCGGCGTGGATCGGATGGAAATGACCCTCGAGCTGGTCGATCCTCTGCTGGAGGACGTCGATCCGCGCGTGCAGATCGGCCGCCTGCGACCCCAGCTCGGCGACGTACGGGCGCACCGCCGTGTCGACCAGGCGACGCACCAGCTTTCGGACAGGACGCGCCATCTAAAGGGGCGATATTAGACGCGGCTCAGCCCACGGCAACAGGTAACCTCTTCCCGGTGCAGGGATCGAAGATCCTCGTCATCGGCTGCGGCTTCATCGGCAGCAACATCGTGGAGGAGCTCGCCGGCCTCTCTCACCGGCCCCGCGTCCTGACGCGGTCGCGGCCGCCGGTCCCGCTGGCGAAGCTCGTTCGGGAGGAGGACCTGATGCTCGGGGATGCGCAGGAGCGCGAGGTTCTCGGACGTGCCTTGCAGGGGGTTGACCACGTGATCTTCAGCGCCGGCGGCTTGCTGCCGGCGGCTTCAGAGGAGAACCCGGAGCTGGACGCGGAGCTGACGCTGGGGCCGGTGCAGAGCGTCCTCGGCGCACTTCGCTCGCGCCAGGAGGTATCCCTCACCTACCTCTCCTCGGGGGGAACCGTCTATGGCGAGCCCAGCGACGTCCCCGTTCCCGAGGACGCACCAACCCACCCGGCGGGCGCCTATGGCCGGCTCCACCTCGCCTGCGAGGAGGCCGTGCTCGCGCACAGCCGCGAGCACGGGACGAGGGTCAGGATCCTCCGCTGCTCCAGCGTCTACGGCAGGCACCAGTACCCGGATCGCGGTCAGGGGGCGCTCGTCACCTTCCTCAACCGGATCGAAACGGGAAGATCGATCGACCTCTACGGCGGCGGCGAGTCGATCCGCGACTACGTCTATGCGAACGACGTGGCCAAGGCGGTGGTGCGGCTGCTCGAAACGAGTGGCGGCGAGCAGGTGGTGAACGTCGGGAGCGGCCAGGGCACGAGGTTGATCGACCTGTTGCGGTTGGCCGAGCGGGAGGCGGGCCGGCAAGCCGAGATCGTCCAGCACCCACCCCGCGAGTTCGAAGTGGGTCGGATCGTCCTCGACATCGACCGGCTCCAGCGCCTGATCGACTTCGAGCCGACCTCGCTCCAGGACGGGGTGGCGATGACCCGCCGTTGGCTCAGGTCGGAAGCCCCGGCACGAGTGTGAGCTCGTTCCAGGAACGCCTGCACGGGCTGCGGTGGCGCCTGCGAGCGAGCCGCCGCCTTTGGACCAAGGGGGCCGAGCCAGACGACACCTTCCTCTCATCTGACTCAGAGGCCGTTCAGGCGATGGGGAAGATCGACGTTCCCGGCCCTGGCGCGACGGCGACGGGGCCGGTGTTCACGGTGCGCGGCTGGGCTCTGTTCCCGGAAGCCACCACCGTCAGAGTTGAGATCTTGGTCAACGGCAAGGAGGTCGGCAAAGCCCGGCTCGCCCACCTGCGTCCGGACGTGGCAAAAGGATGGGACCTCCCGCAGGCGCTCAGCTCTGGCTTCGAGCTGAACATCGAACGCGACGTCATCGCGCTTCCGGAAGGGCGGGTGACGGTCGAGGCTGTCGCCTGGAGCGTGGCAGGCGAGCGACAGGCACTCGGGCCGGTGGAGGTGACCATCCGCGGCAAGGAAGCCGAGGATCCGGAGAGCGCCGGAGGGAAGAAACCGCTGCCTCCACTGCCGTTCCCGACGCCCCGGGCGCCGGTCAAGGCGGGCCCATCGGTGCTCGTCTACACCCACCACCTAGGGCTCGGCGGAGCCCAGCTGTATCTGCTTGACCTGATGCGGAGCCTTGCCGAGACGGAAACCGGCTCCTTCACGGTGGTCAGCGCCCTCGATGGTCCGTTGCGAGCGGACTTCGAAGCGCTGGACATCCCGGTGCATATCCACGGCGTCCTCCACGACGACTTCGGCTCGCACGTGGGGCGACTCGAGGAGCTCTTGAGCTGGTCGCAGGGCCGCGACTTCGACGTCGCGCTGCTTAACACGGCGACGGTGCTCGCCCTGCCGGGAGCCGAGCTCGCGCAGGTGCTCGAAATTCCCTATCTGTGGGCCATCCATGAGAGCTTTCACCCGAACGTCCTCTGGTCGGTGCTCTCGCGGCCGATGAGGGAGTGCGCGGAAGCGGCGCTCGCCAATGCCGACGCGCTGATCTTCGAGGCAGACGCAACCCGACGCCTTTTCGAAGCAGACGCGGGGAAGGCCCGCTGCCTCACGCTTCCCTACGGGCTCGACCTCGGCCCGCTCGACGCCGATCGGGCATCGTTTGACGGGGGCCGCGAGCGCGAAGCCGCCGGGATCCCCATTGATGCGGAGCTGATCGTCTGCATCGGCACGATCGAGCCCCGCAAGGCCCAGAACACCCTCGCCCAAGCCTTCAATCTGATCGCCGCCGATCACCCCCGCGCCCATCTCGCATTCGTCGGCGGGCGCGAAGACCCCGACTGCGAAGCCCTGGAAGAACTGATCGCGCGAGCCGAACACGGCGATCGGATGCACCTCATCCCGATCACGCCGGACGTCCATGCCTGGTACGGGATGGCCGACATGCTGGTCTGCGCTTCTGACGTCGAGTCGCTGCCGCGGACGGTGCTGGAGGCGATGGCGTGGGAAACGCCCGTGCTCGCCACCAACGTCTTCGGCCTTCCCGAGCTGATTACCGACGGCGAGACCGGCTGGCTTTGCGAGCCGAACGACCTCCAGGCGCTGGCGGACGGGCTCGAGCGTGCCCTCAACTCCTCACCCAAGGAACGTCGCCGCATCGGCCGACAGTCACGGGCGTTGGTCGAGAAACGGCATTCCCTCTCGAGCTACGGACAGGAGATATCGACGCTCCTACAGACCGCCACCGAAACGAATCGGACGCAATCCGCCGGAAGGCACAAGATCGGATGAGCGCAGTCACGACCCCTGATGGGACTCGCGACGCCGAGGCGAAAGTCGGTGCGCGTCGGCGTGCGCTGCTCCCGACCAATGAACGCAACCGCTGGCTCCTTGTCATTGCCCTAGGCTGTCTTCTCCTCGTCGCTCTCGACGCCTGGTGGATCGTCGTTCACCGACACGGGTATCCGCTGGACATAGACGAGGCCGGCTATACGACCATCGGCCTGAACGATTATCTCGGACTGCAGAACGGCGGTCTGCATGGATGGTGGGAAGCCGTCCAAAGCCAGCCCCCGAACGCGCCCCTCCTGCCTGCAGTGACGTCATTGGCGCTCCTCGTGAATCCCGGTGTCCTCGCCGGCTTCGTGGTTTTGGTTGGCTTTGCGATTCTTCTCGTTCTAAGCGCCTTTGGCATTGCGGAGACACTCTCCGGGCCGCGGCTGGGCGCCCTTGTCGCATTTGCAGTTGCGACCAGCCAGGGTCTTTTCAGTTTTTCCCGCGAGTACATCTTTGCCCTCCCGACTGCCGCCTTCCTCTCATGCGCGGTGTTCGCGTTGATTCGCAGCGATGGCCTGCGCTCCAAACGTTGGGCGATTGCGTGTGGTGTCGCCACTGGCCTGATGCTTCTAGCGAGGACCATGTCGGTCGCATTTGTGCCCGGCGTCCTCCTGGCAGCGGGACTAGTCTTATTCCTTCGGGGTCGCGGAGAACTCAAGAATCGCCTCGTCAACCTCAGTCTTCTAATGTTGGCGGGGGTGGCGGTCGCCGCTACTTGGTACTGGCGCAACATTACCCCAGTAGCCGACTACCTTACGACTTATGGGTATGGCTCGAAGAGTCAGTACTACGGAGCTGAACACGCATTTATTTCCTGGGCACGGGTGAAGTCCGTCGCGGAATACATGATCGTCAAGGATCTACTTGCTCCGCTCGCCCTTCTCTTGTTACTTGGCTTGGTGGCTACCGCAGCAATCGTGATCCAGCATCTGTGCCGGGCCACGGATCGACGGGAAGAGCTGACCAGACTGCTCGCTAGCGACGCCACCAGCGTGCTGCTCGTCTTCGTCGCGGGCTACGCGGCCTTGATGAGCTCCCGCAATGGCGGCGAGGGCTTCACTTTTCCGATAGTCATGTTGCTGCCGGCGCTCGCCGTGCTGTCTCTGCGAGGACTCCGCCGCTCTGTCGTCGTCCCGATCTCCCTAAGCATCGCGGCGATCGGCGCCCTTAACGTGACTGCTTCCTTGGACATCTCTGACAACGTGTCGAGAGTCAGAAGCATTCACGTTCCGGTCTTCGGCTACGTGCCGTGGGTGGACGGCAGGCCGAAAGCAGTGGAAGCCATCCGCATTCAGATACCCGGCCCTTCGACTCGCTTCACTTCGAACGATGAAGGATGGCCAAGGATGGACGATCGGCTCGCCGACCTCCTGCTCAAACCGATCGGCCCGGGGAAAACCCAGCCGTTGACCGGGATGGCATCGCGGAATCGGGCGCTGAATGTCAACACCATCATGTTGGCATCTGTTCTGAGGCACCACGTAGGTCTTCCATTGGTTCAACTCGAAGCGGAACCAGCAGACACCCCGGCGGCTTACATTGCCCAACTGCAAGATTCACCGATCGGCGAACTTAACGCGTTGATCAGCATGAGCAGTGATCAGGGTGATTTCCCGCCTATCGTGACCCAATCGAAGGCCGAAACGGCCGCGAAGCGACTCGGCTTCCGTGTCCTCCGGCGCTTCAAGTTGCCTGATGGGCGGCAGCTGAACCTATGGCTCAAACGTCGCTAGCAGTGCGCGAATAGGACTCCGGCGAATTCACGGAGCCATCTTGGTGCAAAGTCACGCCAGGGGCGGAACCGGAGCGCCATACCGCTAAACCGATCGCGATTGAGGCATCCCGCTGCCACCACCAAAAGGCAGCTATTCCGAATATTGCGAGAGCGACGAAGTCGAGAGCTTTTCCGACATTGTCCGCGAGGCCAGAGGCGATCTCATTAGTTCCGAATCGTTGTGCGATTGGCGGTTCCTTGCCGGTGATCACTTGGCGCATCTCCCACGGCGTTGCCGCAACCGCCTCAATCTGGAGCCCCCGGTCACCCTGATTCGTGAGGAATCGGAACGATCCGCTGAAGGCAATTTCGGACGTAGCGAAGATCAAAGCAATCACCGCCATGGCTGCCCCGGCTGAACGCAGCAGCCGCTTCCGGTCCCACTCTCCGAAAAGTACGAAGATGGGCCATACCTTCAGCATTCCGCCAAGTCCGGCCAGCGCCCCAAACCAATGAGGTCGACGATGCATCACCACCAGCGCTGCCACCGCGATAACCGTGGGTGCCAGATCAAAGCGCAGGACAGGCAGGAAGAACAGCAGCGGCATTGCCAGCAACCAGATCCAAACCCCGGTGTCGCGCTGTTCCTCCCTCGCGAGACGGGTCATCAGCCAGAAGCCCACCAGATCGAAGACAAGCATCAGGACCACGAACGAGATCCCGTAGCTGCCGCCGCCGATGCGGGGAATCAACATCAGAAAGGCTGCTCCTGGAGGGTACTGCCAAGTGTCTTCCTGGGGCAAGATGTGAGTGTTGGCGATCCAGCTCGACCAGCCTTCGTAAGAGTTGACATCCTGATATTCGGGGCCTGCCGGCAACCAGAATCCAACTTGGGCGATGATCAGAGCCCGAGTCAGCAACCAGACCAGAATCCAGAGTGCGCATTTCCCATAGGGACGGAGCATGCTTTCGGCACCTGCCATTCGCGGAAATCCCATCTCTAACGCTGTCGCAGCAGGGGAACGCGCCAGGCCGCCTCGAGGACGATTGCGCGGCTCATCTTCGACTTTCCCACCTGACGGTCCCTGAAGGTGATCGGGATCTCGACGACTTTGAATCCCTTCCTAAGAGCCCGGTAGGTCATCTCGACCTGGAAGGCGTAGCCCTGAGAGGAGATCCGACTCAGGTCGATGCCTTCGAGCGCCTCGCGGCGAAAGCACTTGAAGCCGCCGGTGAGGTCCCTCACCCCGATCCCCAGCACCATGCGCGCGTACGCGCTGCCCCCGCGGCTGATCGCCCTCCTGACAAGGCTCCAGTCACGCACGCCGCCGCCATCGACGTAGCGAGAGCCCAGCACCACGTCGGCGCCCTCGGCCGCCTCGATCAGTCGCCGGAGGTCGGCAGGGTCATGGGAAAAGTCAGCGTCCATCTGCAGGATGAGACCTGCACCGTGCTCGAGGACATGGCGGAACCCTGCGATGTACGCGGAGGCGAGTCCTTCCTTTCCATGCCTGTGCAGCACCTCGACCGGAAGCTCCGCCGCAAGCCGCTCAGCGATTTCTCCGGTGCCGTCGGGGGAGTTGTCGTCGACGACAAGAACCCTTGAGTCGGCGGGCATATTCGCCAGCGCATCTCGCAAGAGTTGCTCGATGTTCCCCGCCTCGTCATAGGTCGGAAGCACGAGCCAGGCCGGACCCTGCATCTCAGTCTGCGGCATCCGGCGGCATGCTATGTGAACCCGGCTCCCCCGGTCTTCGGTCGCCGTGCCATCAGGTTGGCAGTCCCTGGTTTGGTTTGAGCGAGGCGGCGAAGTTAGTCCTTGGCCATCTCTGTCGAGCGCTTGATCGAGCGGCAGGGCAACCAGCATGAAGGAGACTGCGCGTCGCACCCGCGACTCGGCCTTCGTCGGCGTATTCGCGGATCCATGTCCCCAGAACCCGCATGTTGTGCGGAGACTTCGGTTTCGGAAAACCACTCACGACTGCTCTCGTCTTGCCAATAGACGACGGGTCCGGCTGATGTCGGAGCCACGCAGCTGCCCCCGGCGGCGCGCGGTATCGATCGCCTGACGCAGCAGGTCAGAGCGGAGGCCGGTTTCGATGCCGTCGAGGATCGCGCGTTGCGGGGTAACGATCGGAATCCCCTCATACGAGGTCTTCTCGCTCTTCTCGAGGTCGCGCTTGTGGAGCGCATAGAGGCGCGGCACCTGCTTCTGCAATCGATAAGTGGTCGGAATAGTGATGTGGATCTGCGCCGGATTGACGTCGCAGAGCTCATGGAGGTCGAGCGCGGTGTCATGAGAGAGGACCCCTCGGCGGTCGGCCCACAAGGTCGCCTGGGCCAGCTGCCCCAATTCGGGTTGGCTGCCAACAAGGGGGAAGCGATAGACCCCCCGTGCCATGCGCTCGATCGTCCCCCTCCGCTCCATGTCGACCAACCGGTGAGGATCGATGCCGGCATCGCGGGCATCAGCAGCCGTGAGAAGACCTTGCTGATCGGCGGCGATCAGTGCGAGCTTGTTGAAGTTACTTCCTGGCACAAGATTGAAGAGTTGCTTTTTGCAACGGATTAAGCGGCTCCCCAGCCTAGCAGAAATCTACTTAAAACGGTGCATTTTGCAACGTTTTAAGGCATTCTACCGCAGACATACACTGCCTGCCGTGCTTCCACCCGCACCCGCCAGGGGACTTCGGAGCGGTCGCGGGGGATCGTCAGCAGCGTGGTCGAGTCACCGGGGGCGCCGGCCGTCTTCACGGGGTATTCGCCCGGTTCGGCGAAGCGGGCGAGGCTGATCGTGAGTTGGGGACCCGGTTCGGCAAGGATCTTCGTCACACCGGGAGTGAGGGCGGTGTCTTCCGGACCGCCCGGGCCGCCGCCGAGCTTGCAGCTCTTGCCGCGCCGTTCGGCACCCGCGCTCGTGCTCGTCCGCAGCGGCAGCGCCTGGGAGATGACGACGTCCGCCTGGCGTCGCCCCGGTTCGGGCGCGCCCACGAGCTCCTTTGGCGTATAGGCGGGAGAGCCGAATTCGGCTTCAGCTTTCAGGTAGGGGCCGGCGAAGACGTCGATCAGCGAGGAGGTGCCGGCGATGCTCGGGGCGAGCTCGAATTCGGGCGCGACGCGGTCGCGGGCGATCTCGATCCCGGCCAGGTCGGCCTTCGTCAAGACCGACTGGTTCTTCAGCCAGTCGCTGCCGTCCCTGAAGAAGTGGATGTTGGAGGCGACGGCGGCGATCGTCACCGCGCCCAGGATCGTCAGCGTCTTGCGGCTGAAGCGCACCCCGCGAAGCAGCTCGACGGCAAGCAACAGGGTGAAGGCCCCGGCCGCGTACATGTAGCGCCCGGTGCTCGGCTCGCGGCCGGGGATGTAGTTGAAGGCGGTCAGGAACCAGCTGGCCGCGGTCGCCGCCAGCACCGGCCAGAAGCCGGCGGAGAAACCGGGCCGGCGGATCTGCTGGACGACTACGAGGGCGATCGCGGCGACGAGCAGCGGCTCCCCCCAGCCGAGCACGGTTTCCGGCGCTCCTTCGATCGGCGCCTTGCTCAGCCCCAGCAGCGACTCCAGCGAAACCGCCATTCCTTCCAGGACGAAGCGCGGCGAGTCGAGGACGTTGCGCAAGGTCAGGTGGCTTTCGGCGTCGTGGCCCCAGCCGAGGTACCAGAGGGCGAAGAGCACGACGGGGATGGCCACGAACCAGGCGCGGCGCAGGCCGCGCTCGCGGCGGCGCTGGAAGAGGTCTACCGCGGCCGCCGCCATGAATGCGATCCCCAGGCTCGAGAAGCCGGCCGAGATCGTGAGGAAGACGCAGGCGAAGGCGTCCCCCCTGCCGTCGTCGCGATCGAGCGCGAGCAGCATCGCGATGCCGAAGAGAACCGAGCCGACGAAGGCGAGCTCGAACGGCCAGAGCAGGTCCTGCCAGGCAGGGCCGACGAAGAGCAGCAGGGCCGTCGCCATCAGCGCCGGCCACGGTCCGACGCGGCGTCGCGCGTAGACGAACAGCAGCAACGCCGAGACCAGCGACATCGCGATCAGCAGCAGGTATTCCGGCAGCGCCGAGCTCATCCCGAAGACGTGGAGGAAGAAGAGCTCGATCGAGACCGGGATCAGGACGATGTGCTCGTTGTGCGGGCGCAGGAGGTTGTCGAGGGTGAGGTCCCGCCGGTTGATCAGGAACTCCCAGGTGTCCTGGAAGAAGGTGAGGTCGCGCGTGAGCACGAGCAGCATCGCGCCGGACGTCAGCAGCGCCGCGCCCAGGAGAACGAGGGGGGCGTTGCGCCTCGTCCACGCCATCAGCGCGCGAGTGTATTCGGCGGCCCGGAGCGCCCGCGTCGACGGCGCCGGACGAACACGGCTGCGACGGCGAGGAGGCAGAAGACCGCCGCCAGGACGCTGATCCAGCGGCTCACGACCACGGCGGCGCTCTCCTTACCGCTGACCACGACCACACGTGCGCGGTGCGGCGAGGCGGGCAGGCGGACGACCATCTGGCCGGCTTCGTTGCGGCCGACCGGCGTCGCCCCGGAGACGTCGACGAGGTAGGGGCCGGTGTCGATGTTGGTCTGCGCGGTGCCGGCCGGGCCTGCCGGGTATTCGACCCGGTAGCTGTCGCGGATGCCTTCTTCGACCGGCACCGTGAGAGGCTGCGGCAGCGTCGGTTGCACCACTTCGCCTTCCCCGTCGCCGAACTGGATGATCGCGTACCAGGACGGGGGCGGCTGCACCGAGGAGGCGAGGGCTTCCCCGCGGCCGCCTAGCCAGGAACGCACTTCGATGTTCTGCTGGATCGAGATCGCGAAGCTGAAGAGGCCGATCGCGGCAAGAACGACCACCGCGGCGAACGAGCCCGCGCTCGACTCCCGGCGCTCCAGGCCCGCCAGGACCAGAGTCACCAGCCCGACGACGCAGAAGCCGGCGTAGGTGACGAGCCGGTAGGGGAACTGGATGTACTGGAGGAATTCCGGCAGGTCCCAGATCAGCGAGGAATCGAGGGTCAGGACCACGATTCCGACCAGCGTCGCCAGCAGCCCGAGCGCCAGCGCCCGGGTCCGCGGCGCGAGCAGACGCCAGAAGACCACCCCGCAGGCGAGCGCCCAGAGCAGCGCCAGGACGGGCAGGGCGGCGTTGACGTCGCCGGTGATGTTCGGCAGGTCCGGCGCGTCGCGGAGGATGCGGAAGAGGTTTTCGGCGCTGCTGTATCCCTGCTGGAGGAGCGGGTCGGGCGAGTTTTCGACCGTCCGCGAGTGGTAGATGAGCGTCGGCCCGAGCATCCAGGCGTTGAGGCAGGCCGCCAGCACCCCGAACCAGGCGAGGCGGAAGAACCGCGTCGCCCGCTCCTTGACGAAAGGCCAGTAGCAGGCGATCAGCACCACCGCCAGCAGCCCCAGCACGGTCACCCCCCAGACCATCGAGAGGACGTGGCTGCCGGTGAGGAAGACGAGCCCGACGACGAAGGCCGCCGCGTCGCGGAGGCGCAGCCCGTCCTCGCGCACCAGGCTGATCCCGGCGGCGGCGACCAGCGGCAGCATCGAGGTGCCGATCAGCTCCGGGATGCCGCCGCGGCCGTACAGGTTGGAGACCGCCAGCGGCGCAGTCGCCGCGATCAGGCCGGGGAGCTGCATCCGCCAGCTCCGCACCCCCGCCTGCTTGGCCATCCAGGTCCAGCCCAGGTAGTTGGCCGCGATCGCCCCGGCGGTGGCGAGAAGCACGGCGACTTCGGTGTCGAAGAGGTCGGCGAGGAACCCGGTGACCGCATAGAAGGTGCCGCCGTAGAAGGCGTAGTAGGGATAGAAGGCGCCGAGGGTCGACTGCAGGTAGATGCTCGGCGCGCCCAAGGAGCTGATGTCCAGCCCCTGCACGTAGATCAGCCAGTAGTGGTTGCCCCAGTCGCTGGCGAAAGTCCGGTCCGTAAGCGGGATCGGGGCGAGGAAGCAGAGGGTCGCCCCCGCCGGAATCAACCAGTGCCAGCGTCCCCGCATACGGCCGAACAGCTTTTCATCGGTGTCAAACGCTCCTGCCGTTCGGGGTAGACTGCGCCCTTCGTGGCTGACCAATCGAGCGCCCCGAGGCTCCTCCGCGAGGAGCCGCAGAAAGACGAGCAGGAAGGGTTGCGGGCGGAGCTGACCCAGGCCCAGGAGGAGGTCCTGCGGCTGCGCGATCTGCTGATCGGCAAGGAGGCCGAGCTGGGAGCGTTGCGCGGCCGGCTGGCCGAGATCGAAGGTGGAGCCGCGCCGCTGCTGACGATCGCCGCCCGGTTGCGGATGCTGACGCCCGGGCTCCTGAAGTCGGTCGTCAGGCGATTGCTGCGCCGCGGCCCCTGAGTCGATGCCGCTGCTCTCGGTCCTTACCCCCGTCTTCGACACGCCCGCCGACGTCCTCGCCGCGATGCTGCGCTCGGTCCGCGAGCAGAGCTTCGGCGACTGGGAGCACTGCTTGGTCGACGACTGCTCGACCGCGCTGCATGTAGAGGCGATGCTGGAGCGGGCGCAGGCCGAAGACGACCGGGTCCGGGTCGTGCGCCGCGCCGAGAACGGCGGCATCGCCGATGCCTCCAACGACGCCCTGGAGATGGCCCGGGGTGAGTTCGTGGCCCTCCTCGACCACGACGACGAGCTGCACCCGGCGGCGCTGGAGAAGGTTGCCGCCGCGATCGCGGGCGCGCCCGAAGCCGACTACCTCTATACCGACGAAGACAAGATCGACCGCGGCGGACGCCCGTCCGGACCGTTCTTCAAGCCGGACTGGTCCCCGGAGCGGATGCGGACGCAGATGTACACCTGCCACCTCAGCGTGATGCGCCGGCTCCTGGTCGAGGAGGTCGGCGGCTTCGACCGGGAGTTCGAGGGATCGCAGGACTGGGACCTGGTCCTGAAGGTGACCGAGCGGGCGCGTCAGGTAGTCCACGTCCCGGAGGTCCTCTACCACTGGCGCACGCTCGATACCTCGACCGCGGGCAGCGGCGAGGCGGCGAAGCCGTGGGCCTTCGAAGCGGGCACCCGGGCGGTGCAGGCGCACTGCGAGCGGATCGGACTGCCGGCAGAGGTCGAACGCGACCTCGAGGTGCCGGGCGTCTACCACCTGCAGCCGCGGCTGCGCCGCCAACCCCTGGTCAGCATCGTCATCCCCACCGCGGGCGGATCGCGCGAAGTCCGCTTCCAGCAGGTGGTCCTGGTCGAGCATTGCCTGCGCAGCGTCGTCGAGATCTCGACCTACGAGAACTACGAGGTCGTCGTCGTCACCGACGGCGACCCCGATCCGGTCCTCGAGGACCGCCTGCGGGCGATCGCCGGCGACCGGCTCCGGCTCGTCCCCTTCGCGGGCCCGTTCAACTTCTCCGCCAAGATCAACCGCGGCGCCGTCCACAGCAACGGCGAGCGCCTGCTCCTCCTCAACGACGACATGGAGGTGGTGACGCCGGACTGGATCGAGCGGATGGTGATGTACCTGGAGCTCGAGGAGATCGGGGCCGTCGGCGCCCGCCTGATCCTCGAAGACGGGCGACCACAGCACGTCGGCATCCTCTTCGAGAACGGCGGCTACCCAGGGCACATCTACCACGGCTTCTCCCCCGGCTTTCGCGGCTACTCGAACAACGTCCTCGTCGCCCAGAACCACCTCGCCGTGACGGCGGCCTGCCTGATGACCAGCCGCCAGGCCTTCGACGAGGTCGGCGGCTTCAGTGCCGCCTTCCCCAACAACTACAACGACATGGACTTCTGCCTCAAGCTCCGCACCACCGGCCGCCGCGTCGTCTACGACCCCGACACCGTCCTCTACCACTTCGAGTCCTCGAGCCGCGAGAACCAGGTCGAGGACTGGGAGAAGGAACAGCTGCTCGGCCGCTGGCTCCATCTCACCGCCACCGACCCGTCGAGCAATCCCAACCTCCGCCACGGGCTGCCGCGGCTCAGCTCCGGCGCGCGCTACGTCCTCAGCCGGTACGCGGGCAGGGAAGGGCTCCGGCGCCTCCGCGCGGTCGCTCGCCGCCGCGGCTGAAGTCACAGAAATTTTACGAAGCCGCCCGGCAATTCTTTGATTCTGCGCGTGTTCCGTTGCAGACGACGAGTTACGCTATTCTCATGGCGGTGATGATGCCGAGAGAGAAGTGGACCGACGAACGCCTCGACGACCTCAACAAGAAGGTCGATAACGGCTTCGCGCGCGTCGACGCGGACATACGCGAACTTCGCGGCGAGATAAAGGACCTACGGGGCGAGATGAATGCTCGGTTCGACGCTCTGAACCGAAACCTGATCGGTTTCGCGGTGGCGATCATCGCCGCCTTGATCGGCCTCAACGCTTTCTAGCAGCCATGCTGCTCTCCCGCAGCCGGTAGTCCCCTCGGCTGAGCGTCATCTCGAGCCAGACGTAGAGGACGATGAAGAGGTAGCGGCTGCCCATCTCCCGCATCGCCAGCTTCGCCTCGCCGCTGGTGCGGTTGGTCCAGGAGATCGGGATCACCCCGTAGCTGTGGCCACGGACGATCGCCTTCAGCGGCATCTCGACGGTGAGGTTGAAGTGCTTGGAGAGCAGCGGCTGGATGGTCTCGATCACCTCGCGGCGGTAGGCCTTGAAGGCGTTGGTGGTGTCGTTGTAGCGGTGGCGGAAGAGGACGCGGATGAACTGGTTGGCGAGACGGTTGACCACGTACTTGACGCGGGGGTAGTCGTAGACCTTCGCTCCGGGGACGAAGCGCGAGCCGAAGGCGCAGTCGTAACCCTCTTCGAGGAGGCGGTGGTAGCGGACCAGGTCCTCGGGGTCGTCGGACGCGTCGGCCATGACGATTGCCACGGCGTCGCCCGTGTAGACGTCGAGCCCCGCCCGGATCGCGTTGCCGAAGCCGCGTTCGTTGTGGGAGCGGTGGACGCGGACGCGCGGGTTGCGCGCGCCGATCGCGGCGACGACCGCTTCGGTCGAGTCCTCCGAGTCGTCGTTGACGACTACGACCTCGTAGTCGATCCCCTCGCGCTCCAGCGCGGCGACCACGCCTTCGACGCTTTCGGCGACCGACCCCTCCTCGTTCTGGGCCGGCATCACCACCGTCAGCTTCATCCCCTCTGCCATCAGGCGCCGACGCTATCGGAAGTCACTGAAATTTCACGAAGTCGTGCGGCAATTCTTTGTTTCTGCGCGTGTTTCGTTGCAGACGATGAGTTACGCTATGCTCATGGCGGTGATGGTGCCCAGAGAGAAGTGGACCGACGACCGGCTCGACGACCTCAACAAGAAGGTCGACGACGGCTTCGCCGAGATGCGCGAAGGCTTCGCTCGCGTGCATGCTGAGATACGTGAACTGCACCGGATTCTGATCGGCGGCCTCTTCGTCGTGATCGCCGCCATCATCGGCAGCAACGCCTTCTAGGGCTCGAGCCTCAGGCCGTCGCGCCGACCCAGCGCTCGACGTTCTGCTCGTACATCTCCCGCAGGATCTCCTCGATCCCGTAGCGCAGCTTGAAGTCCGGATAGTCCGTCTGGAACGGCTCGAGGTCGGAGATCCACCAGCGGTGGTCGCCGATCCGCGGCTCCTCCCCCATCTCCCACTGCAGCTCGCGCCCGGCGATCCGCTCGCAGGCGTCGATCGCCTCCAGCATCGAGCAGTTGGAGAAGCGGCCGCCGCCGATGTTGTAGACGGCGGCCGGACGCGGCGCCTTGCGGTAGGCGTCGAAGGCGGCGATCAGGTCGGCGCTGTGGATGTTGTCGCGGACCTGCTTGCCCTCGTAGCCGAAGACGGTGTAAGGCGTGCCGGTGGCGGTGCACTTCATCAGGTAGGCGAGGAAGCCGTGGAGCTTGGCGCCGGCGTGCTGGGGCCCGGTCAGGCAGCCACCGCGGAAGGCGACGGTGGGCATGCCGAAGTAGCGCCCGTACTCCTGGACCAGCAGGTCGGCCGCGCACTTGGAGACGCCGAACAGCGAGTGGGTCGAGGAGTCGATCGACATGCTCGTGTCGATCCCCTTGTAGTAGGGGTGGTCCTCCGGCAGCTCCAGTCGTTTCTCCAGGCTTCGCAGAGGGAGGCGGTTCGGCGTGTCGCCGTAGACCTTGTTGGTCGAGCAGAAGACGAAGGGGGCGTCGGGGCAGTGCGCGCGCGCCGCCTCGAGCAGGTTCAGCGTGCCGTTGGCGTTGACGCCGAAGTCGGTCTGCGGCTCGCTCGCGGCCCAGTCGTGCGAGGGCTGGGCGGCGGTGTGTATGACGAGCTCGATCTTGCCGGCCTGCTCGCGGAAGATCCGCTCGATCGCCTCGGCGTCGCGGATGTCGGCGTTCTCCCAGCGGAAGGCCGAGGGGTAGGACTCGACCAGGCGTCGGGTGACGTGCGAGGTCGAGGACTCGGGGCCGAAGAAGCGCGCCCGCATGTCGTTCTCGATCCCGACCACGTCGAACCCCTCGGCGACGAAGAAGTCGACCGCCTCGGAGCCGATCAGGCCCCCGGCGCCCGTGATGATCGCGACCGGCATGCGTTCAGCTGCTCCTTTCTCCGCTTCGGGTGTCGATGTTCAGCGCCTCGGCGATCCGCCCCTCGTCGGCGGCGATCCACTCGTGGATGTCGCTCAGCACCTGCTCGGCGCTGCGCCGCGGACGCCACTCGTCCAGGCCGAAGATCTTCGTGCAGTCGGAGAGGTATATCGGCACGTCCCCCTGGCGCGTCTCCCCGACGGGCGCGATCGGCACCTCGTTGCCGGTCAGCTCCTGGCAGATCGCGGTGGTCTCGCGCAGCGAGAGGCTGATCTCGCGGCCGCCGCCGACGTTCACGGTGCGCCCGTCCCAACCTGCGGGGTCGAGCAGCTGCCGCTCGACCAGGTCGACGAGGTCCTCGACGTGGAGGAGGTCGCGGACCTGCTTGCCCTGCCCCCCGAACCCGATGTAGCTGAGCGGGTTGCCGAAGTGGTGGGCGAGCAGCCAGTGCGTGAAGACTCCCTGGTCGACCTTGCCCATCTGCCAGGGGCCGGCGATGACGCCGCAGCGGTCGACCACGGCGGGGACGCCGAGCGAGGTGCGGTACTCCTCGATCAGCATCTCGGCGGCGAGCTTGGTTGCGCCGTAGAGCGTGCGCGCCCCCTCCAGCGGGAAGCCCTCGGAGATGCCGGCCGGACCGACGCCCGGCACCGCCTGCTCGGGCGCGATCTCGAACCGCGTCTCGGCCTCTTCGAGGTTCAGGCCCACCTGCGGCGCCACCGGGTAGACGCGGCTGGTCGAGAGGAAGACGACGAAGGCGCCGTCGCGGCGCGCCAGCTCGAGGCAGTTGTAGGCGCCGGTGAGGTTGGTGTGGACGAGGTAGCCGGTGTCGCCGTCGACCCCGCTCATCACCGAGGGCTCGGCCGAGCACTCGACCAGCGCGTCGAACGGCGGCAGCGCCCGGAGGTCGGCCGGCTCGCGAACGTCCCCCTTGACGAGCTCGACCCCGGCCTCCTCCAGCCGCGGCAGGTTCAGCTCCGAGCCCTTGCGGTAGAGGTTGTCCAAGGCGACGACCTCCCACTCGGGGTGGCGGGTGGCGAGGGAGACGGCGAGGTTGGAGCCGACGAATCCCGCCCCGCCGGTGATCAACAGCCGCTTCAAGGGGTGCGAAGCTATCACTTGCAATCGGGTGATCGACGGGGTCCACATCTGGCGCGCCGCCCTCGACGAAGCGGGCTGGCCGGGGCCCGCAGGGCTGGCCGAGGACGAGCGGGAGCGGGCTGCCGCCATCGTGGACGAGCGATCCCGCCGCCGCTGGGTCGCCGCCCGCTGGGCGCTGCGCAGGGCGCTGGCCCGATACCGGGACGAGGCGGCGGCCGAGATCGAGCTGGATCTTGACGAGCGGGGCAAGCCGCGCCTGCAAGGCGGCGAGGGGCTGGAGTTCAACCTCAGTCACTCGAACGGCCTGGCCCTCGTCGCGGTCGCCGAAGGGCGCGAGGTCGGCCTCGACGTCGAGCTGATCGATGCCGGGAGGGACCTCATCGCGCTGGCCGAGCGGGCGCTCGAGCCCGACGATGCCGCTGCCGTGCGCGCCGCGAGCGGATCGGAGCGTCCCGCCGTCTTCTACGCCGCCTGGACCCGTCACGAGGCGCGCCTCAAGTGCCTCGGCACAGGTCTGGCCGACGCGAACTCGCGCTCGAGCACCTCAGCCGGCTCGGCTCGCAGTCGCGCAGGCGACTCCGTGGCCGTTGAGAACCTTCCGTGGTTCCTTTGTCCGGCTATACACGACAAAGAAACCACGGAACTCGGCTATGCGGCGGCCGTCGCGGTCGCAGCTCCCGAGGTCGGCCCGATCGAGTGCCGCTCGCTGCGTGCCGGCTAACCGCCGGTCGCGCTCTTCTTCGGCAGCATGAATTCGAATTCGCCGACGGTCTCGACCGGCTTGAAATCGCCGAAGATGTAGCGCACCAGCGGGCGCTGGGGCACTTCACGACCGGCCAGCCAGAGCGCCGCCCGCGCTTCGCTGCGGATGGCGCAGGGCCGCCTCGAGGCCCGCAGCTCGTCGACGATCCGCTGCTGCCGTTCGCTGTCGAGCGCCTCCAGCCAGACGCCGGGCGCGTCGGGGGCCGGCGGTTCGATCCCCGACCAGAGGTACATGCTGTCGATGTTGGGATAGCCGATGAAGTCCGTGCAGCCGTTTTCGTGCAGGGCATCGACCATCGCTTCATACTGCTGCACCTGTTCTGCGGGCAGGTGCAGGGCGGCGGCGCCTGGGAACGGCAGCGCCGTCGAGTGGCGGTAGTTGCTGATCGAGTTGAGCCCGGGGCGGACGATCGCGTTGACGCCGAGGTCGACGGCGAAGGCGACCAGAACCACCAGGGCGACGACCCCGAAGCGCTCGATCCCCTCGCGGCCCCGCTCGGCGCTCCAGGCTCCCAGCAGCGCCAAGCCATCGGCGATGCAGAGCGCCCCCACCGGGACGAAGGTCAGCGCCGCGATACCCATCTGGCTGCCGGCGACCGGGTAGACCTGCAGCGCCTGCGCCACCGCCAGCGCCGGCAGGAAGAGCCGCAGGAAGCGCCTGAACTGCGACTCGACCGCGCCCGCGGGCGGGAAGGCGGCGATCCAGGCGAGCACGACCGGCAGGGCGAGCTGGTTCTGCGCGGAGGGGTTGAGGGCGACCGGCGCGATCCGCGCCAGCGAGAGCCAGATCACCACCCCGGCGAGGATGCGCAGGCCGCCGCTCCAGACGCCCGGCGGACCGCGTTCGGCCCGCCGCAGCCGCACCGCGAGGAAGGCGACGGCGAGACCGGCGATCGCCCAGTCGATCACCGCCGGCGTCATCGGGAACGGCGTCATGTTGACTTCGCGGACCCGCAGCGCCTCGGTCACCATCCCGTCGTAGACGTCGGAGAGCGAGGGGCCGGTGAGCAGGATCGCGACCATGATCGCGACGAAGGCGACCGCGAAGCCGACCGCCGCCCCGACGAGCCAGCGGGTCAGGCCTTCCTCGCGTTCGCGCGGCACCCGTCGCCAGCCGGCGACCACGATCGCCGCCAGCGCCAGCGCCTCGACCGCGACCAGGTTGCGCACCCATTCCTGCCCGAGGTCGCGATAGGCGACGACCAGCGGCATCGCCACGACCGCCGCGACGACGGGCCAGCGGATCCAGGCGCGCGAGCGCAGCGGGTCCAGGGTCAGCACAGCCGCCAGGACCGCGGCGGCGACCGCGTAGGCGCCGAGGTTGAGCTTGGTCAGCGCCAGCGCGGCGACCAGCCCTCCGGCCACCGCGCCCCAGCGAGCCGCGTTGCGCCCCGAGGCGGTGACCGCCAGCAGGGTGATGCCGCCGAGCAGGAGAACGCAGAGCCCCTGCGGGTGCATCGGCTCGTTGGCGAGCACGACCAGCGGCGCGAAGGCGGCGATCATCCCCGCCGCCCCCAGCGCCAGCCGCCCGGTCAGGCGCTGGACCGAGACGCCGTAGAGGAAGCTGGTCGCCACCCAGAGGACGACCACGATCGAGCGGCTGGCGTCGGTGGTGACCGCCTTGCCGGTGAGGGCGAAGAGGCCGCCGAAGAGCTCGTAGTAGAACGGTCCGTAGGGCGAGTAGACGTCGCGGTAGAGGACGTGGCCGTGGGCGAACGCCTGCACCGTGACCAGCAGCGTGCCCTCGTCGTCGTAGGGGGCGAAGTTGGTGAAGATCGCGTAGTAGGCGGCGATCGCGGCTGCGATCGAGATCCCGGCGTAGACGAGGATCGACTGCACCACCGGATCCCGCAGGATCCCCGGCGCGCTCGGCCCTCGCGCGGGCGGACTGGTCTGGGGCGGCGTCTCGCGGATCAAGCGTGGCGGACGATATCGGCGGCGTCGGCAGTCCCGGCGTCGTTGCGCATACGCAGACGGTAGGTGAGGCCGGCGACTTCGCGCAGCATCCGCGGGCTGGCGGAGAGGACGCGCACCCGCGAGCGCTCGTCGTGCATGTAGAGGATCGGCACCTCGGCGATCCGCAGCCCATCGCGCTGGGCGCGCATCAACAGCTCGACGTCGAAGGCGAAGCCGGGCGATGTCTGCCGGGCGACGTAGCGCTTCAGGGGCTCGGTGGGGAAGAGCTTGAAGCCGTTCTGGGTGTCGCGCACCCGCAGACCGGTCATCGCCCGCACCGCAGCATTGAAGGTGTTGCCGGTGAGCTTGCGGTGCAGCGGCCCGCGTTCGACCACCGCCCCGGGGACGGCGCGGGAGCCGATCGCCACGTCGGCGCCCGCGGCGATCGCCGCGGTCAGCTTGCCCAGCTCGCCGAGCGGGGTCGAGAGGTCGACGTCGGCGAGCAGGACGTAGTCGCCCTTCGCCCGTGCGGCGCCGGCCGCAAAGGCGGCGCCCTTGCCCCGGTTGCGGTCGAACTCGAGCACGGGTTTCAGCCACGGGTGCTCGACCCCGGCCGCCTCCAACATCTGCCGGGTGCGGTCGGCGCTGCCGTCGTCTACGATCAGCACCTCCTGCAGGCGCATGCCGGCCGCCGCCACCGCGTCCTCCGCCTCGGCGGCGAGAGTCTCCATCAACGCGGGTAGCCGGGCTTCCTCGTTGTAGGCGGGTATGACCAGCGAGAGGGTCGTTTCGCGGCCGGCTGGCTCCTCCACCGCGGGAACAATAGTTAGCTACCTTGAGGACGTGCTTGGAGTCCTCTCGAAGCTTGCGACCGGGGTCCTGCTCGCCCTGCTCGCGCTCCCCGCAGCCGCCCAGGCGCTGACCGTGCAGCCGGTCGGCAACTTCGAAGAGCCGATCTACCTAGCTTCAGATCCCGGCAATGCCGAACGCCTCTTCGTCGTCGAGCGCAAGGGCACGATCCTGCAGATCGAGGACGAAACGCTGAAGCCCTTCGCCGACCTCCGCTCGGTCGTCTCCTGCTGCGAAGGCGAGCGCGGCCTGCTGTCGATGGCGCCCGCACCGGACTTCGACCTCAGCGGCCGCTTCTACGTCGACTACACCGGCAGGAAAGAACCCGGCGAGATCCACGTCGCCGAAATGGTCGCGAGCGGCGACACCGCACCCCTGTCCAGCCTCCACGACGCAATCGCGCCGATCCCCCACTCCGAACACAACAACCACAACGGCGGTCAGCTGCAGTTCGGGCCGGAAGGGAACCTCTTCGTCTCCACCGGCGACGGCGGCGGCGAAAACGACGGGCTTGAAAACGCACAGGACCAGACCAGCCTGCTGGGGAAGATCCTGCGGTTCGCGCCCAGCCCGGGTGCGCTCGCCACGCCGACAGTCTGGAGCCTCGGCCTGCGTAACCCGTTCCGCTTCTCCTTCGACCGCCTCACCGGCGACCTCTGGGTCGGCGACGTCGGAGAAGGCGCGCGCGAGGAGGTCGACCGCGCGGCCGCCGCCGGCCTCGGCCAAGGTGCGAACTATGGCTGGAGCTGCATGGAGGGTCAGCTTGCCGGACCCGCGAGCAGCGCACCCGAATGCCTCGCCAACGCCGGCAAATTCGTGCCGCCGGTCTTCGAATACCCGCATACGGGCGCGGCCCCCGGCGCCGCCCATGGCTGCGCGATCATCGGCGGTTACGTGGCCCGCGGGCCGGGGATGGGCGATCTCGAAGGCCGCTACCTGTACGGCGACCATTGCACGGGGGAAATCCGCTCGTTCTTGCCGTCGTCGCCCTTCGTGACCGACCGCTACGAGGGCATCCAGATCGGCGAACTCGACTCGTTCGGACAGGACTCCTGCGGACGGCTCTACGCGATCTCCGGCAGCGGTCCGATCTACCGACTGCTCGGGTCGGAATCGGGCTCCTGCAACCCCTCGCCCCAGTACCAGCCCGCCCCCGCCGCGTCCTACATCGCGATCCGCGCCGTCAGCCGCAAGGTGACCCGCCACCGCCGCGGCCTGATCAACGCCTGGGTCACGCCATGCAAAGGCCGCCGCGGCGACCCGGTAACGCTCTGGCGCGGCCGCAGCAAGCTTGGGACCCGCTACCTCGACCGCGCCTGCTCGGTCCGCTTCCGGCCCCGCATCGACCGGCGCACCGGCTTCCGGGCGACGGTGAGGGGAAACGACGAATACCTGCCGGCGATCTCGCGCAAGGTGACGATCAGGCCGGTCCGCCGCCGTCGTTAGGCGTACTGACCCGGCGCCGCCAGGTCAGTACGTGCCGCCGAGCTTGCGATGGTCCCAGCTCGCGGTGCGCAGCGCCGGGAAGCTGATCGCGACCCGCTTCGGCGCCTGCGCTTCCAGCGCCGCCTTGGCGTCCCCCTCGACCGCGGAGATCCCCTCGGCGTAGCGGACCGTCAGCTCTTCGGCGAAACCGAGCACGGTCGCGATGTCCCGGTGGATCACCGCCTCGGATTCGACCATCGCCCCGCGCAGCTCGTCGTAGGAGCGGCCGGCCTCGACCAGCACCGTCGCCCGCGGGTCGCGTTCCAGGTTCCTGACCTTCTGCGATTTCGCGTAGGTCCAGATCCAGACGGTCCCCCCGCGGGGGACGAACCAGAGCGGCATCGAGTGCGGCCAGCCGCGCGGCCCGAGGCTCGAGACCACCGCGATCCGCTCCTCCTCCAGCAGCTCGCGCAGCTCGCCGTCGCTGAGCTTGATCTGGTCGCGCCGGCTCACCGGGTCAACTCTATGCGGGCTGGAAGGAGCGGCGGTAGGCGGTGGGGGTGGTGGCGGTGGCGCGGCGGAAGTGGTCGCGTAGCGAGGCGGCGGTGGCGAAGCCGACCCGCCAGGCGACCTCCTCGATCGGCAGGTCGGTCGCCTCCAAGAGCCGCCGCGCCTCGAGCACCCGCTGGGCCAGCAGCCACTGCAGCGGCGTCGTCCCGGTCTCGGCGCGGAAGCGGCGGGCGAAGGTGCGGGGGCTGACCCCGGCGTGGCGCGCCATCGCCGCCACGCCGAGCGGCTCGTCGAGGCGCTCAGCGGCCCAGCGGCGGGTCGGCTCCAGCGAGCCGGAAGGCGCCGGCAGCTCCGGCTTGAAGAACTGCGCCTGCCCGCCGTCGCGGTGGGGCGGCGCGACCATGTGGCGAGCCACGCGCTCGCCGACCTCGGCGCCGAAGTCGCGGCGGATCACGTGCAGGCTGAGGTCGATCCCGGCGCTGAGGCCGGCGGAGGTCAGCACCGAGCCTTCGTCGACGAAGAGGGCGTCGGGATCGACCTCGACCGCAGGGAACCGCTTCGCCAGCTCTCCCGCCCAGCCCCAGTGCGTCGTCGCCCTCCTGCCGTCGAGGACGCCGGCATGGGCGAGGCCGAAGGCGCCGGTGCAGACCGAGAGCAGCCGGGCGCCGCGGGCGGCGGCGGCGCGGAGCGCATCGAGGGCGTCGGCCGGCGGCGGATCGAGAAGGGCCGCGTAGCCGGGGACGACGATCGTCTCGGCGCGCCGCACCGCGCTGAGGTCGGCGGCGGGGCCGACCGAGAACCCGCTCGTCGTCTCCACCGGCCTGCCGCCGGGCGAGCAGGCCGTGAGCTCGTAGAGCGGCTCACCGGAGGGCTTGGAGGCCAGCTGGAACGCCTGCGCCGGCGCGGTCAGGTCGAAGGCCACGAGACCGTCCAGGCAGAGGGCGGCGATGCGATGGCGCATGGCAGAAATCTATCGAACATTGTCATTCCTGCCTCTGGCGGAGGAAACCCGACGACGGCAGGATCGTCGTCATGGAAATCGCACTCTTGCTCTACGACGGCCTCGCCCCGCTCGACGCGGTCGGGCCCTACGAAGTGATGCGCAACGTCCCCGGCTGGAAGGTGCGCACCGTTGCCGAGGAGAAGGGCGAGGTCCGAAGCGAGGACGGCTCGCTCGGGCTCGTCGCCGACCACTCGCTGTCGGAGGTAAGCGCCCCCGACCTGGTTCTCGTTCCCGGTGGCGCCGGCAACCGCCCGCTGCTGAAGGACGAGGAGTTGCTCGAGTGGCTGCGAAAGGTGGATCGGTCCACCAAGTGGACGACCTCGGTTTGCACCGGTTCGCTCCTGCTCGGCGCCGCCGGCCTGCTGCAGGGCAAGCGCGCGACGACGAACTGGGTCGTGCTCGACGCCCTGCGCCAGTTCGGCGCCGAGCCGGTCGGCGGCCGCTTCGTCGAAGACGGGAAGATCGTCACGGCGGCGGGCGTCACCGCCGGCATCGACATGGCGCTGCACCTGGTCGCCCGCGAGGTCGGGCCCGAGGTCGCCCAGGCGGTCCAGCTCGGGATCGAGTACGACCCCGACCCGCCGTTCGACTCCGGCTCGCCGGAGAAGGCGGCGCCGGAGATCGTCGAGCTGGTGCGGCGAGTGGCTATCCCCGCCGCGCGAAGCTGACGAAAGCGCGCCAGGCCGGCTTCGGCCGGAAGCCGGAGCCGCGGCGGAAGAGTCCGGAGGAGTCGCGGCGAACGCGAGTGCTAGGCCGGCGGCACCAGGTCCAGCTCAGACCATGGCCCCTCGCCGCACATCGGCTGGGTGCGGCCCTCGAGCCAGTCGGGCTGGAGGTCGTCGTAGTGGGGGCTGGCGGGGTGGCCGGACTGGCCGGTGAACATCTGCCAGCGCGAGGAGTCGGGATCGGTGGGGTCGGCGATCATCCGCCAGCTCGGCGCCCAGACCGCGTTGTAGGGGTCGTTCGGGTCGTAGGCGATCTGGCTCACCGTCTCCTGGGCGCCGCCGGCGCGCAGCCGCCGGTTGAGCAGGCGGTCGAAGAGCGGGTTGGCGTCGCCGAGCGGGTGCGGGAACTTCATCTCGTGGACGCGGCCCCAGCGCCAGCCCTCGGGATCGGGGCCGAAGCGGTCGGTGAGGTCGTCGAGCGCCCCTGCCAGGCTCTCCAGCACCAGCTCGTCCCAGGGCCGGCCGATCAGCTCCTCGTCGCCTTCCTCCCAGAGGCTCATCAGGTGCGAGTGCCAGCGCCAGGGCGAGGTGCTGTGGGCGGTGAAGCCGTTGTCGTTGCGGTCGAGCCAGCGCTCGCAGAGGTCGCGGTCGCCGATCGCGCAGCGGGCGACCTCGCGCGCCAGCCGCAGCAGGAAGGCCTGGTAGACCGTGCCGGCGATCGTCTCCCGGTCGAGCCGGCCGTCCCAGCTGCGCAACCGCTCGATCGCGCTGCGCTCGCGCTGCCCGTGCGGGTGCAACCGGCCGAGGCGCCGCGCCACCTCGATCCCCGGGATCGAGTAGTTGTCGGACTGGATCGCCTCGAAGCTCTCGAGGTCGTGCTTCCCGGTCGCCTCGATCAGCGCTTCGATCCGTTTGGCGCGGAAGCCGTCGAGCCATTCGCTGGTGATGTGGTGCGGGTACTCGTCGCCGACGATGCGGTTGTTGGCGGTGACGAGGTAGCCGCTCTCGGGGTCGGCCACCTCGGGCAGCTCCCCGTAGGGGACCGTCCCCTCCCACTCGAACTCGCCGGTCCAGCCGGGCTTCGGCAGGTCCGGACAGCCGCCCCGCCGCCGCGGCAGGCGGCCGATCAGCTTGTAGCCGATCGAGCCGTGGCGGTCGGCCCAGATCAGGTTCGAGGCGGGCGAGGTGTGGCCCTCGAGCTTGGCCACCAGCTCCGGCCCCGAGCCGATCTCGAGCATCTCGAACATCCCGGCGAACGCGGTCGGTTCGGCAAGCGTCTGCCAGGCGAGCGCCAGCGGCTCGCCCTCGTCGGCGCCGAGTGCCTCGTTGACGATCGGGCCGTGATGGGTGCTGCGCACCTCCAGCTCGACCGGCCCGCGGCCCTTGACGACGATCTCTTCGCGCAAGGTCCGCAGCGGCCGCCACTCGTCTTCGAAGAGGTAGCGCTCGCCCTCGATCCGCTCGACGAAGAGGTCCTGGACGTCGGCCATGACGTTGGTGAAGGTCCAGCAGACGTCGTTGTTCTGGCCCATGTAGATGCCGGGCATCCCGGGCATCGAGGCGCCGCGGACGAAGCGCCCGTCGTGGCGAAGCTCGACCTCGAACCAGATCCCCGGCATGCTCGGCGGCAGGTGCGGGTCGCCGGCGATCAGCGGCGCCCCGGTCGCCGAGCGCTCGCCGCTGACAGCCCAGTTGTTCGAGCCCGAGGCCTCGGCGGCGAGGCCGATCGAGCGCCGCACGGCGTCGATCTGCTCGACCATCGGAACGCCTTCGCCGCTGAACGGCGTCTGGTCGACGACCGGGTTGGCGGCCGGGTAGACCGGGTCGAGGCGCGCCGCCAGCTCGGGCCCGAGCTCGCGCACCATGTCGGAGCGCAGCAGCTCCCGCTCCCAGTTGGTCGAGAGGCCGAAGGCGAGCAGCTTGCCGAGGCTGAGGATGTCGACCGGCGCCCAGGGCTCGAACCCCTGGCGCAGGACCTGCATCTCGAACGGGAGGGCGCGCGCATCGGCCGCCGCCTGGTTGACCCCGGCGCAGAAGCGCTCCAGGTGCCCGCGCAGCTCGGGATCGAGGCGGGCGTCCTCTTCGCGGGCGGTCCGCCGGATCCCCAGGGTCCGCATCAGGCGGTCGACCGGCAACCCCTCCTCGCCGGCGATCTCGCTCACCCGCCCCTCGACCACGCGGCGGTAGAAGTCCATCTGCCAGAGCCGTTCCTGCGCGTGGCAGTAGCCCTGGGCGAAGTGCAGGTCCTCCCGCACCTCTGCCTCGATGTGCGGGACGCCCCAGCGGTCGCGCCGCACCCGCACCGGCCCGTGCAGGCCCGCGACCTCGATCGTCCCCTTCACCTGCGGCAGCGGCCGCCGCGCCAGCCGGTGCCAGAGCACCGCGGCACCGGAGGCGAGGAGCCCCGCCGACACGGCACCGCCGACCAGCCCCGCCTGCATGCTCCGCCGCATCCGGGTCAGATTACTGGCCAGTCAGCCAGTGCGCGTTCCGCTGTTCCTTATGGGTGCTATGCGGCCATAAGGAACAGGCGAAAGGCTACTGCTCAAGGTCCCCCGGCAACCTTCCCTCGGCCTCGAGCTTTTCGAGGTGAGCCTCCATCGCCATCGCCGCCATCGGCAGCAGCTCCAGCGGGATGTCGTCCCAGACCGTGGCCAGGAGCTCGGCGCGGGAGCGCTCGCCGGAACCGAGCGCGGCGAGCAGGCGGCGCTCGCGCATCTGGCGGTGCTCGACGTACTCGGCGAGCTTGGCCTCGGGGTCGGTGATCCAGGGGCCGTGGCCGGGGGCGATCAGCTCGATCTCCTGCTCTTGGAGAAGGGCGAGCGAGTCCATGAAAGCGGCCAGGGAGCTGCCGCCGGGCGGGACGATCGTCGAGCCGAGGCCGAGGACGAGGTCGCCGCTGAAGCAGACGCCGGTTTCGGTGAGGAAGCAGACGTGCTCCTCGGCGTGGCCGGGGGTGGCGAGTGACCGGAGGCCGAAGTGCTCCTCGCCGCCGCTCGGCAGCACCACCTCGGCCTCCAGCTGGTCGGCTCCCTCGGCGTGGTCGCCGTGCGAGTGGGTGAGCAGGACGAGGCCGATGCCGCCGCGTGCCGCGGCGGCGGCTCGGATCGCCTCGAGGTGCTCGGCGTCGGCGGGGCCGGGATCGATCACCACGCAAGGATCGCCCCCGTATACGTAGGTGTTGGTCCCTTCCAGCGTCATCGGCCCCGGGTTGGGGGCGACGATCTTCAGAACCTCGGGGTGTCCAGGCGCCTCGCTCATCGTCGTTTCCACCATTTTCCTCGTCAGAGCGAGGAAAAGGGTGGAAACGATGGGAGGCGCGTCAGCCCGAGGCGGCCTTGACCTCTTTGGCGATCGCCTCGCGGGCGTCCTTCGGCTCGAGGACGACGAGGTCGCCGGCGCCGCGGAGGATCTCCCGCACCAGCCAGGGCTTGCCCGCGTAGGGCAGCTCGACGACGACGGCGCCGTCGGCCAGCTCCTCGACCACGGTCCGCTCCTCGCGCAGCCAGCGCGCCCGCTCGGGAGAGACCCATACCCGCGCCACCTCGGCGGTCGGCACCTCGCCGTGGGTCATCCAGCCCTCGACCCCGGCGAACTCCTCGACTTCGGGCCGCGGCTCGAACTTCTCCTCGGAGAGCTTCGCCTCCTTGACCCGGTCGAGCTTGAAATGGCGGACGCCCTCTTTGGTCAGGTCGTAGCACTCGACGTACCAGCCCTCTTTGCCGTTCTCGAGCCGGTAGGGCTCGACCCGGCGCTCGGTGAACTGGTCCTCGTTCTCCTTGTAGTAGCTGAGCTCGAGCACCCGGCTCTCGGCGATCGCCTGGTTGACCAGGCGCGCGATCTCGGCGTCGCCGCCGCCCGCCTGGGCGATCTCCAGCCCCTCCTCGGAGGGGTCGTGGCCGAGCGCCTTGACGATTTTCTCCCGCGCGGTCTGCAGGTCGGACTGGGGCAGGTGGTCGCCGAAGAGGTCGATCGCCGCAACCAGCGCCTTCGCCTCCAGCGGCAGCAGGCGCGCCGGACGGGCGAAGTTGTCGCCGTAGGGCTGCGAGTCGACCTCGATCTCGCCGCCGGTGATTTCCGCGTAGAGCACGTACGTGCCGCCGCCGAAGTTGACGACGTTCAGCAGGTCGACGTCCTCCTGCAGCTCGTCGCTGGTCAGCTCCAGCCGCCGGCAGAGGTCGGAGACCTGCAGCCGCTCGCCCTTTTTCGCCGCTTCGATCAGCAGGCCGGCGAGGGTGACCAGACGGGCGAAGCGCTCGGGCCGGATCGCCGCCTCGCCGCGGCCGTTGGAGCGGCTCCGCTTCGGCCCCTCGCCGAGCGGGCGGTCGACGATCTCGGCGGGCTTGAAGCCGTTGACGTGGCGCTTCTTCAGCAGCTCGTGCCGCTTCTCCGCCTCCTCGCGCAGATCCTCGGGCGCCAGCACCTCGGCGTTGGCCCGCCAGCGCAGCACCCAGGCGATCAGCTCGCGCTCGGAGGCGTAGCTGGTTTCGAAGACGCGGCCCTTTCCGGGCGCGCCGTCGGACTTCTTCGCGTTGCGGAGCTCGCCGTAGGTGCCGTAGTCGCGTTCGACCAGCCAGGCGATCCGCTCGCGGACGAAGATCTTCGCGGTCCCCATCGTCTCCCCCAGCTGCCAGTCGGCGCGGCTGCCGTAGTCGCGCCGGTCGAAGTCCTCGGGCGGCGAGAAGTCGTGCTCGGCCTTGGAGGCGTAGCCGACCTTGCCCTGGATCCGCGAGAGGCGGAAGACGCGGACCGCGTCGCGCTCGTGGGCGTGGCCGATCAAATAGAACTGGCCGCCGCGGAAGACCAGGTGGTAGGGGTCGACCTTGCGCTTCTCGGTCTCGCCCCGCTCCATCGTGTAGTAGGTGAACTCGATCGTCTTGCGGCGGCTGATCGCGGTCTCGATCTTGGAGAGGCGCTGGGAGAGGTCGCGGCCGCCGGCGGAGGCGGTCATCGCCATCTCGACCGGGGCGCGCTCGCCCTCGGCGAGCGGGTTCGGGTGGCCCCAGGCGACCTGCTGCAGGGCCAGCCGCAGCGGCTCGGCGTAGGCGAAGCCGCCGTCGGTGAGCAGCATCAGCGCCGTCGACAGCGCCGCCAGCTCGTCGTCGGAGAAGGAGATCGGGTCGAGGTAGAAGTTCTCCGGCGGCAGCGAGTAGAGCTCTGCCTCGAAGAAGCCCTCGCCCGGCTTCTCGACCCCGAGCTGGATCCCGAGGCTCTCCAGCTCCGCCCGGTCGGCGTAGAAACGACGCGCGAACGCATCGTCGTTCATGTCGCTATAGCCCTCCACCTCGCGCTTGATCTCGAGGGCCGAGACCGGCCTCCCCTGAGCCATCAGGAACGAGATCAGCGAGAGCTGGCGGATCAGCTTCTCGGTGTCCTTCGCCACTGCCCGGCAGGATAGTCTGCGCGCAGCGCATGGAAGTCCTCCGGAACCTCTTCGGCAACCTAACCGCGGGCATTATCCGGCTTTTGGTGACGGTCGGAATCCTTGCTGCGGTCTACTTCTTCTTCGTCAGGCCGACCCTTCACACGACCGAAAAGATCGGCCACGAAGTCAACGGCAGCATCTCCAAGAGCCTCCAAGAAGCCAACATCGGCAAGACGATCGAGGACGTCAACCGCAAGGTCCAGCGCGAAATCAAGCGATCGATTCGCTCCTCGACGCACCACGGCCAGGCCGACAGGCTGATCGGCTGCATCCAGCGGGCCCACCAGGACGTCGACAAGATCCAGCGCTGTACCGCGAAGTACTAAGCAGCTACAAGACGGCGATCCCGACCAGCGTTGCGCAACTGCCGATAAGGGCAACGCAGAGGGCCACCAGGCCGGCGAAGAGGGTGCGCTGCATCCGGTCGAAGCGGGCGTTCATTTCAGCGAACCCTTTTTCCATGCGCGTTTCGACGCGATCGAACCGCTCGGCGGTCTCCGTCTTGGCCTCCGCGAAGCGCCGGTCGACCTTCCCGAAGCCCTCGCGCATCTCAGCTTTGGTTTCCGCAAAGCCTCGGTCGACCTTCGCGTTGAGGTCATCCAGGCGCTCGTCGGTCCACTTCTCTCTCGGCATCATCACCGCCATGAGCATAGCGTAACTCATCGTCTGCAACGAGAAACGCGCAGAAACAAAAAATTGCCGCGCGACTTCGGAAGATTTCCGTGAATTCAGGCGGCGCGCTGGGCGAAGAAGGCGCTGCCCGACAAGGCCCGGTCGAAGCCCGACCAGGACTCTCCGGCGGGGAGCTGGCGCTCGAGGCGGTCGAAGCTGCCGAGGCGGCCGCCGAGGTTGTCGATCATGTGGACGAGGACGGCCTCGCGGGTGGCGGGGACGACCGGGGAGCCGTGCTCGAGCGAGCCGTGGTGGCTGAGGATGATGTGAAGGACGCACTGGGCGAGCCCCGGGTCGAAGGCCGGCAGGTCCTCGATCGCCCGGCGCACGGTGTAGTAGCCGAGCGGGATCTCGCCCTGCAGCCGACCGGCGTCCGTTAGGTCGATGGCGAAGGGGTCGTCGTTATAGGCCTCGGTCTTGCCGATGTCGTGCAGCAGGGCGCCGGCTACCGCGATCTCACGGTTGATCCCTGGAAAGAAGTTGGCGGCGGCGCTCACGGCACTCGCGACGGACACGGTGTGCTCGAGCAGCCCGTGGCGGTATGCCTGGTGGTAGACCTTCGCTGCCGGGGCCTCGCGGAAGCGAGCCCAAATGCCTGCCTGCTCGCCGAAGAAGCGGTCGAGCAGCTCCCGCAGCTGGGGCTCCTGGACCGTCGCCAGCAGCTCCCTCAGGTCGCTCTCGAGCCGGTCGGACGAGACATCCGTCGCGGGGGC
>DASTTQ010000070.1:0-32517 GCA_035760065.1 Solirubrobacterales bacterium | reverse complement strand
CAGGGGGATCTGCGACCAGAGCTGCGTGCGGGGGATGCTCGACACCCCCTTCTACATCGCGTGCCTCAAGCTCACCGGCCGCCGGTGCCTGGTGGTCGGCGGCGGCGACATCGGGCTCGAGAAGGTCGAGGGCCTCCTGGCCTGCGGCGGCGAGGTGACGCTGATCGCGCCAAGCGCCCATGCCGAGCTCGAGTCGCTGGCGGCGGAGGGATCGATCGCCTGGGAGCACCGGGCCTATGCCGGCGCCGCCGACCTCGAGGGGGCGTTCATGGTGATCGCCGCGACCGACGACAGCGAGGTCAACATCGGCGTCTACGAGGACGCCGAGCGCCGCGCGATGCTGGTCAACGTCGTCGACGTGCCGCCGCTCTGCAACTTCATCCTGCCGGCGATCGTCCGCACCGGGCCGCTGGCGATCGCGATCTCCACCGCCGGCGCCTCTCCCGCCCTGGCGAAGCGGATGAAGCGCGAGATCTCCGCGCTCTTCGGCGAGGAGTACGCGCGCCTGGCGGTGATCCTCAACGACGCCCGCGGGTGGGCGAAGGGGACGCTGCCGACCTACCAGGACCGCAAGGAGTTCTTCGAGGGGATCGTCAACGGCGACCCCGACCCGATCGAGCTTCTGCGCGAAGGTCAGGAGGCGGCGGTGCTGGCGATCGTCGAGTCCGCCAAGGAGCGGGCCGCGGCGGCGCTCGCGTAGTTCGTAGGCGCTTTTGCAAACCACTGGTTGACAAAAGCGCCTTGCCCGGATCGGGGCGCGGCGCTCTATGCGCGGGGCAGAGCGAAGAAGGCGACTGCGGCGTACTGGGCGACGGCGGCGGCGATGACGAAGAGGTGGAAGACCTCGTGGTAGCCGAAGACCGCGGGGTTGGGGTTGGGGCGCTGGGTCGCGTAGACGACGGCGCCGGCGGTGTAGAGGAGGCCGCCGAGGGCGACGAGGAGGGTGCCCGCGATGCCCATCGAGCTCCAGAGCTCCGGGAAGGCGACGGCGGCGACCCAGCCGAGGGCGAGGTAGATCAGGGCCGAAGCCCATTTCGGGTGGTCGATCCAGACCATCTCGACGATCGCGCCGGCGAGCGCGCCGATCCAGACGACGGCGAGGATCGCCATCGCCAGGGTCCCTTGCAGGACGAGCAGCGCGAAGGGCGTGTAGGTGCCGGCGATGAGGAAGAAGATCATCGAGTGGTCCAGGCGGCGCATCCATTGGCGCACCTGCGGCCGGGTCCAGTTGACGCGGTGGTAGAGGGCGCTGGTGCCGAACAGGGCCGAGAGGCTGACCGCGTAGATCGCGACGGCGAGCGTCGCCTTCGGCGTCTTGGCGAGGACGATCAGGGTCGCGCCGAAGCCGAGCGAGAGGAAGAACGCCCACTCGTGGGAAACGCCGCGCAGCTTCGGCTTGACCAGGGCGATCGCCTCGGCGGTCGCCTCTTTGGCCGCGGTGGCGCGCTCGCCGACGGCGTCTTTGGCCGCCTGTGCCCGCTCGCCCATCGCCTCTTTGGCGGCGCTGGCCCGGTCGCCCATCCGTTCCGCGCCCCTGCGGAGCTCGTCCATGGATAGGAGTTTGCCGAGTTTGGGGAGTTGGCACAATACGAAGACGAATCCGACGGCTTTCAGAACTTCCTAATTGCGCTTTCCGTCACTTTTCCGACCGACCGATTAGCGATCCTGCGTAGTTACCGCTGAAAGCCGTCCCGAGAGGAGATTTTCGATGTCCAAGACCGCCGTTGCCAGTCCCAAGAACGGTCTCCAGGGCCTCTCGGTCGAACGCAATTTTTCGACCCCCGGCGTGCATCCTTTCGACCAGGTCGAGTGGGAGATCCGGGATGCGGTGATCGGCAACCCGGAGAGCCCGGCCTTCGAGCAGCGGGGGGTCGAGTTCCCGAAGAGCTGGTCGCAGAACGCGACCAACATCGTCGCCCAGAAGTACTTCCGCGGCAAGCTCGGCAGCCCCGAGCGCGAGAGCTCGGTGAAGCAGATGGTCGGGCGCGTCGCCGGGACGATCGCGGACTGGGGGCGCGAGCTCGGCTACTTCGCCTCCGAGGAGGACGCCGACGCCTTCGAGATGGAGCTGACCGCGATCCTCCTCAACCAGAAGGCCGCGTTCAACTCCCCGGTCTGGTTCAACGTCGGCTTCGAGGAGCAGCCGCAGTGCTCGGCCTGCTTCATCCTCAGCGTCGAGGACACGATCGAGTCGATCCTCGACTGGAACACCAAGGAGGGGATGATCTTCCGCGGCGGCTCCGGCTCGGGGATCAACCTCTCGAACATCCGCGGCTCGGTCGAGCACCTCTCCAAGGGCGGCCTCGCCTCCGGCCCGGTCAGCTTCATGCGCGGCGCCGACGCCTGGGCGGGGACGATCAAGTCGGGCGGGAAGACGCGGCGGGCGGCGAAGATGGTCGTCCTCGACGTCGACCACCCCGACGTCGAGGACTTCGTCTGGTGCAAGGCCAAGGAGGAGGAGAAGGCCGCGGCGCTGCGCGACGCCGGCTTCGACATGTCGATCGACGGCGACGGCTTCACCTCGATCCAGTACCAGAACGCCAACAACTCGGTGCGGGTCACCGACGAGTTCATGGAGGCGGTCGAGGCCGGCGAGGAGTGGCACCTGACCGCGCGGACCAGCGGCGAGTCGGTGAAGACGCTCGACGCGCGCGAGCTGATGAACCAGATCGCCGACGCCGCCTGGCGCTGCGCCGACCCGGGGGTCCAGTACGACACCACGATCAACCGCTGGCACACCTGCCCCGAGTCGGGGCGGATCAACGCCTCCAACCCCTGCAGCGAGTACATGCACGTCGACAACTCCGCCTGCAACCTCGCCTCGATCAACCTGATGAAATTCCGCCGCGAGGACGGCAGCTTCGACGCCGCCGAGTTCGAGCACTGCGTCGACATCGTCTTCCTGGCCCAGGAGATCATCGTCGGGCCGTCGAGCTACCCGACCGAGGAGATCGGCGAGAACGCGCGGCGCTTCCGCCAGCTCGGGCTCGGCTACGCCAACCTCGGCGCCCTGCTGATGAGCGACGGGCTCCCCTACGACTCGGCGGAGGGCCGCAACGTCGCCGCCGCGATCACGGCGCTGATGACCGGCCGCGCCTACCGCCAGTCGGCGCTGATCGCCGCCGGGGCGACCGGTCCCTACGACGAGTACGAGCGCAACCGCGAGCCCCACAACGGCGTCATGCGGATGCACCGCGACGCCGCCTACGACGTCGACGCGACCGGGATCAAGGGCGACCTGCTCGGGGCCGCGCAGCGGGCCTGGGACGAGGCGGTCGAGCTCGGCGAGGAGCACGGCTACCGCAACGCGCAGGCGACGGTGCTGGCGCCGACCGGGACGATCAGCTTCCTGATGGACTGCGACACCACCGGGATCGAGCCCGACTTCTCGCTGGTCAAGTACAAGGAGCTGGTCGGCGGCGGCCAGATGACGATCACGAACCGCTCGGTGCCGCTGGCGCTGCGGACGCTCGGCTACAACGAGTCCGAGATCGACCAGATCGACGCTCACATCGCCGAGAACGGAACGATCGTCGGGGCACCTGGCCTGAAGGACGAGCACCTGCCGGTCTTCGACGTCGCGGTCGGCGAGCGGGCGATCACCCACACCGGCCACATCGACATGATGGCGGCGACCCAGCCGTTCCTCTCCGGGGCGATCTCGAAGACCGTCAACATGCCGCAGAGCGCCACGGTCGAGGACATCGCCGACGCCTACACCCGCGGCTGGAAGGGCGGGCTGAAGGCGCTGGCGATCTACCGCGACGGCTCGAAGACGGCGCAGGCGCTGCGGACCGACGCCCAGGAGGAGAAGGAGGCCGAGGCCGAAGTCGAGATGGCCCAGCCGGTCCGCAAGAAGATGCCGCGCGAGCGCGAATCGATCACCCACAAGTTCTCGATCGGCGGTCACGAGGGCTACATCACCGCCGGCAAGTACGAGGACGGGACGGTCGGCGAGATCTTCCTCACCGACATCGGCAAGGAGGGCTCGACGATGCGGGGGCTGCTCAACGCCTTCGCGACGGCGATCTCGCTCGGCCTCCAGTACGGGGTGCCGCTGGAGACCTTCGTGCGCAAGTTCAGCTACATGCGCTTCGAGCCGGAGGGGATCACCGGCAACCCGGAGATCCCGTTCGCCAAATCGATGCCCGACTACATCATGCGCTGGCTCGGCAGCCGCTTCATCGAGGACACCGAAGTGCTCGAGGAACTGGGGATCCTGACCGACGAGGTGCGGGCGAAGAAGGACACCGAGCAGCTCGGCCTCGGCATCGCCACCGACACGGCGGGCCCGGCCAACGGAAACGGCGGCGCGGCGGCGAAGCCGGGTGCCCCGGTCCCGGCGGCTTCGGCGATGACCGAAACGCCCCCGGTTCGCCCGGCGAAGATGCAGGGAATGGAGCTCGGCCCCGCCTGCGAGCAGTGCGGCGGCATGATGCAGCGAACGGGCAGCTGCTACACGTGCTCTTCGTGCGGCAACAACACGGGTTGCGGTTGAGGTCATAGGACACGGCGCGGATGCCGCACCCGCGGCTTCGCGTCGTGCATAGCACTGCCGCTTCGCCGCGTGCATGGCCCCGCTTGGTCCCATGACCTCAGGGCGGGGTGAATAGGCCGGGGCCGGGGCTCCCGCGCCGATGGGCCGAAATGTCAAATTCGCCCTGGCGACGGGCCGAAAAGACTCCCATGGGGAGACAAATCGGCCCGTCGGCGGCTAGCTCAGGACGACTTCGGCGTCGTGCCTCGGCGTCTCGGTGATGGCGCGGCGGTAGGAGCGCTCGGGGGCCGGGTCGGCCGGGGCGACCTGGCGGCGGCGGACCAGCTCGCGGAGGACTACCTGCATCTCGAACTGGGCGAAGGCGGCGCCGAGGCAGCGGCGAATGCCGCCGCCGAAGGGGATCCAGGTGTAGGTGCCGGGCGGGTTGTCGAGGAAGCGCTCGGGCAGGAAGCGGCCGGGGTCCGGGTAGATGGTCGGGTCGCGGTGGATCAGGTGAATGCAGGGGACGACGCGGGTGCCGGCGGGCAGCTCGTAGCCGCGGAGCTCGACCGCCTCGGTCAGCCTGCGGACGACGACGACGATCACCGGGCGCAGCCGCAGCGTCTCCTGGATCGTCGCCGTCAGGTAGGCGTCTTCGCCAGCCTCGACCTCACCGCGCAGACGATCGAGCTTCTCGGGGTGGCGGCTGAGGCGCTCCATCGCCCAGGAGAGCGCGGTCGCGGTGGTCTCGTGGCCGGCGACCAGGAGGGTCAGGAGCTCGTCGCGGATCTCGGCGTCGCTCATCGGGCTGCCATCCTCGTGGCGGGCGGCGACCAGCATCGAGAGCACGTCCTCGCGCTCAGCCAGGTCCTCGGCGGCGCGGCGCTCGGCGATCTCCTGCGCGAGCAGCTGGTCGACGCGCTCGACCCGGCGGCGAAAGGCGGGGAGGCGCTGGATGCGGTCGGGGCCGATGATCAGCACCGGCAGCAGCGCCCGCGGGTCGGTGGTGAGGTCGAGGAAGTCGCGGAGGGCGTCGCGCAGCGGTCCCATCCGCTCGCCGCCGTGGACGCCGAAGACGGTCTCGATCACGATCTCCAGCGTGATCGCCTGCATCCGCGGCCGCAGCTTGCAGGGGACGCCGGCCGGCCAGCTCTCGATCTCGCGGGCGGCGATCTCGGCCATCTTCTCGCCGTAGGCCTGCATCCGCTCGCCGTGGAAGGGCGGCAGCAGCAGCTTGCGCTGGGCGATGTGCTTCTTCTCGTCGAGGACGAGGACCGAGTTCTCGCCGAGCACCGGTCGCAGGATCTGGTTGCCCTCGCCGGCGTGAAAGACGCGCGGGTCGCCGGTGAAGACCTGCTTGACCAGCTCCGGGTCGGTGACGATGACCCAGTTGCCCTCGTAGGCGAGCTTGAGGGTGAACATCGGGCCGAAGCGGGCGCGGCTCTGCTCGAGCAGCCACTGCGCCTTGCGCGACCAGATCGCGGTCTGCAGCATCCGGCCCATCCGCGGTCCCGGCGGCACTCCCCGGATCGCGGCCGGGCCGTGCCCGTTGACCGACGCCGCCGCCTTGGTGGCCGCCTCCATGGGGGCACCATAAAGGGGAGGCCCTGGGCCTATGTGTGACATCCGTACTTCGGGCCTCGCATAGCCTCCACCACCATGGCCCAATTCCCTCGTCTTCCAACCGCGGTCGAGCACTCGGTCGTCAAGTTCGTCTGCGGGTTGCCGCCACGCATGCAGCGGCTGCTGCTCGGCAAGCCGCCGGTGGTCGACGGGAGGGAGCTGGCTCCGGACATCCATGCCCTGCTCTGGCTCGACCGGATGGTCGGCGGCGAGAGCTTCAGCGAGGGGAAGAGCGTCGAGGGGACGCGGGCGGAGCGCCGGTACGAGGCGCGGGTTGTCGCGCACCGGCCGCAGATAGCGATGAGGCGCACCGAGGCGGTTGAGATTGCTGGCCCGGACGGGTCGATGGGGGCGCGGCTGTACGTGCCGCCGCAGACGCCCGAGCCTTCGCCGCTGCTCGTCTACTACCACGGCGGAGGCTGGGTGATAGGGGACCTCGGCACCCATGACGATCCCTGCCGCTTCCTCGCCTCACGCGCCGGCACCCGGGTGCTCTCGATCGACTACCGGCTCGCGCCCGAGCACCCGTTCCCGGCCGCCGCCGAAGACGCCTTCGCCGCGTACGAGTGGGCGCTCGCCAACATCGAGAGGCTCGGAGCCGACCCGGGGCGGATCGGCGTCGGCGGCGACAGCGCCGGGGGCAATCTCGCGGCGACGACCTGCCTGCAGGCGCGCGACGCCGGCGCCCCGCTACCGGCGATGCAGCTGCTGATCTATCCGGTGACCGAAACCGCGGGGACGGCGGCCTCACGGCGGACCTTCGAAGAGGGCTTCCTGCTCACCCGCGCCGACATGGACTGGTTCGAGGAACGCTACCTGCCGCCCGGATCCGACCGCGGCGACCAGCGCGTCGACCTCCTGAACGCTCCGGACCTCTCCGGCCTCCCTCCCGCCTACATCGCCGTCGCCGGCTTCGACCCGCTCCGCGACGAGGCCCTCGCCTTCGCCGAGAGGCTGCGCGCCGCGGGAACCCCGGCCGCCACCCGCCTCCACCCCGGCCTCGTCCACAGCTTCGCCAACCTGACCGCGATCTGCCCCTCCGCCCGCGCCGCGATGCTCGAAGCGGCGGGCGCGGTGAGAATGGGCCTCGGTTAGATCACTCGTACTGCAGGGACTGCAGAACGTCTAGCCGCGAGGCCCGCCGGGCCGGCGGGATCGCCGCCAGGACGCCTGCCAAAGCGGCGAGGATCAGCATCACGGCCAGCGAGCCGACGGGATAGGAGAGCGTGAAGCCTTCGGACTTCAGCGGCTGCGCGATCAGGGTGGCGAAGACGATCCCGAGGAACATCCCGAGGATCGCGCCGATCAGGGCCGTGATCACCGCCTCGTAGCGGATCATCGTCCGCACCTGCCGCCGCGACATCCCGATCGCCCGCAGCATCCCCAGCTCCCTGGTGCGTTCGTGAATCGAGAGCGCCAGCGTGTTGCCGATCCCGAACAGAGAGATCAAGATCGCGAACGCGAGCAGGGCGATCACCAGGGTGACCAGTTCGTCGATCTGTTCTTCCCGGCTTTCCTTCAGTTCCCCCTGGTTGAGCACTTCGGTCACCGGGAAGAGCAGTTCCGCGCCTTTCGTCAGCAGCGCCTGGACCTTCGCCTCATCGGCACCCTCTTCGACCTTGACGAAGTCGAAGAGGTCCTCGGTCTGGGCGAATTCACGTGCCATCGCCCGCTGGGTGACGAGGACGCTGCCGAAGACGCCGAGCTTGGAGTCGAACTCGCCGACGACGCGAAAGCGCGGGCGCGCCCGCGTCTGCGTCAGCAGCTGGAAGCTGTCGCCCAGCTGGAGGTCGTGGGAGGAGGCGAAGTCGCTGGAGACGATCGCCTCGCCTTCGCCGAGCCCGCCCAGCGCTTCCGGCCCTCCTCGCTTCCAGTCGATCGACACCGCTTCGCCGATGTCGCGGGTCGGCGCGTTGACCTCGACCGTCCCGCCCGGCGCCCCGTTTTCGACCACCTTCGCCTGGGCGCCCCGGATCGTCGCCACCAGGTCCACCCCGGGGACCTTGCGCGCCGCCCGCGCCGCTCCGTTGGGGATCGGCGAGAAGCCGTCGCTGTTCTGGATCACCAGCCCGCCGGCGAAGTTTTCGTCGACGACCTGGGCGACGGTGCTCTTCAGCCCGGCGGCGAAGACGGTGACGAAGGTGATCAGGGCGAGGCCGATCATCAGCGCCGCCGCGGTGATCGCGGTGCGGCTGGGGTTGCGCTGGGCGTTCTCGCGGGCGAGGCGTCCGGTCAGGCGGCGGATGCGCTCGAGCGGCCAGCCGGCGACGGTCGCCAGCGGCGGGACCAGGCGCGGGCTGAAGATCGAGACGGCGAAGACGACCGCGACCGCGCCGCCGCCCATCAGGCCAGCGCGGGTCCCGGCGCTGCCGCTTCCCAGGAGGCCGATCAGGACCGTCGCGATGCCGGCGACGGTGAGCAGCGTCGAGAGCGCCAGGTAGGCGAGGTGGCGACGGCGGGTCGGGGTCGGGATGAAGGCGTGCAGGGCGGCGATCGGCGGCACCCGGGTCGACCGCAGCGCCGGCACCAGCGAGGAGACCAGGGTGACGAGGACCCCCACGAGCAGCGAGACGATCACGGTCCGGGACTGCAGCTGCAGGCTCGTGGTCGGTAGGTCGGCGCCGACCGCTTCGAAGAGGACGTTGATCAGCTTCGCGACGACGAAGCCGCCGCCGATCCCGATCGCCGCCCCGAGCAGACCGATCGCCGCCGCTTCGACCACCACCGAGCCGAGGATCTGGCGCCGCGAGGCGCCGAGCGTCCGCAGCATCCCGAATTCGCTCACCCGCTGGGCGACCGTGATCGAGAAGGTGTTGAAGATCAGGAACGAGCCGACGAAGACCGCGATGAAGCCGAAGACGAGGAGGAACGTCTTGAGGAAGCCGAGGCTTTCGCGGATTTCTTCCGAGGCGCGGTCGGCTTTTTCCGTCGCGGTCTCGACCCGCACCCCCGCCGGCATCTCGCGGGCGATCCGCCGCCTCAGCGCCTCCGAGGAGACGCCGGCGGCGGCGACCGAGATCTGGTCGAAGCGGCCGCGCTTGTGGGTGAGGCGCTGGGCGACCGGCAGCGTCACCTGGGCGATGCTGGCGCCGCCGAAGGAGGCGCTGCCGAGCTTGGTGAAGCCGACGAGGCGGAACTTCCGGGCGGCGCCCTGGCCGATCAGCTCGATCGTTTCGCCGAGGTGCAGGTCGCTGTTTTCCGCCGCCGCCCTGTCGATCGAGGCTTCGCGCGGGCCGCGCGGCTTGTGCCCTTCGACGTAGTTGAGCGACTCCAGCCCATCGGGCAGCCGCGAGGAGATGAACTTCGGCGCGAATTTGTTGCCGATCTTCTCGCCTTTCGCGTCGAAGAAGGCGCCGGGCGTGAAGATCGCGCCGGCGGCCAGCCTCACGCCCCGCGTCCTCTGCACGGTCGGCAGGAGCGAGGCGCTGATCGTCGGCGTTTCGCCGTTTTGCTGCTTGACCGGGTTCTGGGCGGTGATGACGACGCTGGTACCGCTCAGCGACTCGTTGAAGATTTCGTCGAAGGCGGCAAAGATCGTGTCGGTGAGGACGTAGGAGCCGGCGACGAAGGCGACGCCGAGGACCACGGCGAAGGTCGTCGTCAGGGCCCGCACCTTCCGTGCCCAGAGGCTCTTGAGGGCGAGGCTAGTCAAGCCGCTTCTGCAGCTCGATGACGTCGTCCGCCGAGCCGGGGGCGGCGTCGTTGACGATCTTGCCGTCGCGCAGCGTGATGAGGCGATCGGCGTGGGCGGCGGCGACCGGGTCGTGACTGACCATGATCACCGTCTGGCCGAACTCGTCGACCGCCTGTCGCAGCAGCCGCAGCACGTCCTCGCTCGCCTTGGAGTCGAGGTTCCCGGTCGGCTCGTCGGCGAAGACGACGGCCGGCTTGGTGACCAGGGCGCGGGCGACGGCGACCCGCTGCTGCTGGCCGCCGGAGAGCTCGGCGGGGCGGTGGGTGCGGCGGTCCTCGAGGCCGACGGTGCGGATCAGCGTCTCGAGCCAGTCCCGGTCGGGCTTGCGGCCGGCGATCGAAAGCGGCAGCACCAGGTTCTCCTCCGCGGTCAGCACGGGCAGCAGGTTGAAGAACTGGAAGACGAAGCCGAGCTTGTCGCGGCGCAGCCGGGTCAGCTCGGAATCGTCGAGCTTGGTGATGTCGACGCCGTCGAGCTCGACCGTGCCGGAGGTCGGCTTGTCGAGGCCGGCGAGGATGTGCATCAGGGTGGACTTGCCCGAGCCCGACGGGCCCATGATCGCGGTGAAGCGGTCGCGCTCGAAGGCGGTACCGACGCCGTCGAGGGCGTCCACCGCGGCGGCGCCCTCGCCGTAGCGGCGGTGGAGGTCGGTGGCGAGGACGACTGGTCCGTTGACGCTCACTGACCGGCACGGTATCGAGCGGGGCAAATAGGGTGCGGCCGTGCCCCTCGCCGACCGCTTCGACGGACTCCTGATCGACCTCGACGGCGTGGTCTGGATCGGCGGCGAGACGGTGCCGGGCTCGGTCGAGGCCCTGCGCGAGCTGCGGACCGCGGGCAAGCGGCTCGTCTTCGTCACCAACAACCCGGGTCGGCGCCCACAGGACTACGCGGAGCGGCTGCAGGGGTTGGGAGTCGAGCTCGGCGCCGGGCAGATCGTCACCGCCGGGGTGGTGGTGGCGCGGCTGACCGCCGAAGCCGCGGGCGAGGGCGGCAGCGCCTTCGTGATCGGCCGCTCGGCGCTGAAGGAGATGGTCGAGGCGACGGGGACGCGGCTGCTGGAGGGCGAGGAGGCGGAGCGGGCCGACGTCGTCGTCGTCGCCGGCCACCCCGGGTTCGACTACGGGGAGCTGAAGACGGCGAAGTTCGCGCTCGACCGCGGCGCCCGGCTCTTCGCCACCAGCCACGACCCGACGATGCCCTACCCCGGCGGCGAGCTGCCCGGGACGGGAGCGGTGCTGGCCGCGGTCGAAGTCGCCTCCGGCCGGCGGGCGACGATCGCCGGCAAGCCGGAACCGCACCTGTTCGAGATGGCGAAGGAGGCGTTGCGGTGTTCCTTTTCCCCCTATAGCGAGGAAAAGGAACACTGGAATGGCCGCGTGGCGATGGTCGGCGACCGCATCACCTCCGACATCGAGGGCGGCCGCCGGGCCGGGCTGGAGACGGTCCTCGTCCTCAGCGGCACCACCACGCGGGCCGAAGCGGAGGCCGCCAGCCCGGCCCCCGATTTCCTGCTCGAGGACCTCGCCGGCCTGCTGACGTGAGCGCCGAGGCGATCGCAGCGGACGGCGTCCACCAGCGGCCCGGGCTGAGCTTCGCCGGGGTCTTCGCGGTCACCTTCCTCGGCCTGATCGCGGTCGGCTCGGTGCTGCCGGTCCTGCCCCGCTACGTCCACGGCCAGCTCGGCTCGAGCGACCTCGCGGTCGGGGTCGTGATCGGCTCCTACGCGGTCACGGGGCTGCTGCTGCGCCCGGTCGCCGGCCGGCTCGCCGACACCCGGGGGCGGCGGCCGACGGTCGTGGTCGGGGCGCTGCTGGTCTCGCTCAGCGGTCTGCTCTACCTGCCGCACCTCGGCATCGAGGGCCTGATCGGCGCCCGCCTCGTCCTCGGCGCCGGCGAGGGCGCCGTCTACACCGCCGGCTCGGCCTGGATCGTCGACATGGCGCCGCCGCAGCGGCGTGGCCGCATCCTCGGCCTCTACGGGCTCGCGGTCTGGGGCGGGCTCAGCGTCGGGCCGCTGCTCGGCGAGCTGCTGCTCAACGCGTCGGGCTACGAAACGGTTTGGATCTGCGCCGCCGCCCTGCCGCTGGCCGGCGCGGCGATCGCGGTCCGCGTGCCCGAACCCTTCCGGCCGCTCGCCCACGCCGAGCCGCACCCGCTGATCGCGCCGGAGGCGGTGCGGCCGGGGTTCGCGGTGGCGCTCGCCTCGGTCGGCTACGCGACTCTCGCCGCCTTCATCGTCCTCCTGCTCGAATCGCGCGGGGTCGACCACGGCGCCACCGTCTTCGCCGCCTTCGCGGCGATGATCGTGCTGGCGCGGCTGCTGGCGGGGCATCTGCCCGACCGCTACGGCCCGGCGCCGATCGCGATCGGCGCGGTCCTGGTCGAGGCGGGCGGCCTGCTGCTGATCGCGCTCTCGCCCAGCCTCGTCCTGGCGATGGTCGGCGGGATGGCGATGGGCGCCGGCTTCTCCCTGCTCAACCCCTCACTGATGCTGATCGCCGTCGGGCGGGTCTCGCAGGCTGCCCGCGGGGCGGCGATGGGCACCTACACCGCCTTCTTCGACGCCGGGGTGGGCGTGGGCGCGCCGCTCGCCGGCCTCGTCGTCGCCCTGACCAGCTACGAGGGCGCCTTCGTCTTCGCCGCCGCGGTCGCGGTCTGCTCGGCGCTGTCGATCGCGACGACGCTGCGCCGGGCACACCGCCCGGTCGAGCCGGGAAGTCGCTAACGCTCGGCGATCAGCAACGTCTGCAGGGCGCGCCCGATCCGGCCGCGCCGGTCGAAGAGGACCGAATCGGAGCTGCCGACGCCGCTGGGCTGTGGCAGCGTCACCGCGTCGATGCAGATCCACTCGCCCTCGGGCGGGCGCTCGAGCTGCAGGGTGAGGTCGACGTTGATGAAGAGGAAGCGGTGGAAGTCGAGGCTGGCGCTGACCCCGTTGCCGACGTCGGCGACGACGAGCGCCCGCTGCAGCGGCGTCGGCTCCTCGCCGGCGACCAGCGGCTGGCGCATCCGCAGCCAGACCGTCGCCGGGCCGGGCTCGACGAAGCCGCCCGAGAGGAAGCGCACCTCCATCGCCGAGTGGTAGCCGTGCTCCTGGCCGGTGGGGAAGAACTCGGTCTCGGCGGCCCGCTCGGGCGGCGGCGGCGGGTCGCCATCGACGATCGCCTCGGGCGGCACGTCGACCGCCGCCGTCCGGATCCGCCAGGCGCGCGCACGCATCAATGCCTCGCCGTCCTCGCTGCTCAGCTCGGCCTCCAACATCTGCACCCGCCGCCCCGGCCGCGCCACCCGCGCCTGCACCCGCACCGGCGCGATCGGTACCGAGCGCAGGATCTCCACCGTGACCCGGCCGATCTGGAACGCCTCGTGGTCGGGCAGCGCCTCCATCGCGTAGCCGAGCAGCGCCGCCGGGGGGCCCGCGTGCTGCGCCCCCGGGTCCCAGGGCCCCCGCGTCAGCTCCGTAGCGCGAAAGAGATCCCCGTCCCGCTCGTAAAAAGCCGCGAACACGCCCGCATCCTAGGTCCGCCAGGGGGTGTCTGACTTCATGCCCCTCCTTGGGGGGCTGAAGTCAGACACGTCCGGCGTCATGGGCTCGTAATGCCCGAGGCGTAACGTCAGTCACAAGAGAAAGGAGACCGATGGCAACGAAAGTCCAGAAATCCGAGCAGGAGTGGCGCGACGAGCTGACCCCGGAGCAGTTCAAGGTGACCCGCAAGGCCGGCACCGAGCGCGCCTTCACCGGCCCCTACTGGGACGAGAAGGCGGAGGGCATGTACCGCTGCGTCTGCTGCGGCACCGAGCTGTTCTCCTCCGACACCAAGTTCGACTCCGGCACCGGCTGGCCCAGCTTCACCGAGCCCGCCAACCTCGAGCACGTCGAGCTGCGTCCCGACAACAGCCTCTTCATGCGCCGCAGCGAGGTCGTCTGCAAGCACTGCGACGCCCACCTCGGCCACGTCTTCGACGACGGCCCCGCCGACCGCGGGGGCAAGCGCTACTGCATCAACGGCTGCGCTCTGACGCTGGAGAAGAAGGAGTAGCTGCGACCCGGCGGCGCCGCGCTAGAGGGCGCCGCCGCCGGCGCCGAGGTAGCTGAACCGCACCGCCAGGGCGACGGCCTCGGTGCGGGTGTCGACCTCGAGCTTGGCGATCGCGTTGCGCACGTGGGTGTGGACGGTCGCCGGGCTCAGGTCCAACCGGTCGGCGATTTCTTTCACCCGCAGGCCCTCGGCCAGCAGCTCGAGGATCTGCCGCTCGCGCGGCGAGAGGTCGAGCAGTTTCTCGACCTCCGACGGCTTGCCGCCGGCGAAGTCGCCGCCGAGGAAGGTGCCGCCGCCGGTCACCGCTTTGACCGCCTTGGCGATGTCCTCGGCCGGGGCCGACTTCAACACGTAGCCGGAGGCGCCGGCCCGCAGCGCCAGCGCCAGCAGGTCGGGCTGGGCGTGGGCGGTGAAGATGATCACTTTCGTCCGCGGCCGGACTTTGAGGACCTCCTTGGTCGCCTCGATCCCGTCGCGCTTGGGCATCTCGACGTCGATGATGAGGACGTCGGGGTCGAGCTCCTTGACGACGTTGACGACGTCGCGGCCGTTGCTCGCCTCGCCGACGATCTCGACCACGCTGGAATTCGCCATGCGGGCTTTGATCGCGTCGCGGACGATCTCGTGGTCGTCGCAGAGGACCACCCGTTTCGCATCTCGCACTCCGGCGCTCATGACAGCCCTCGCTCCGTGCTGCTCATCGAGCCGCGATTCTTTCAGGCGCTCCGTACCGATGCAAAGAATTGGGTAGCGTGAAACTCCCGTCGCGTTCCTGGCGGTTCTCGATCAGGGCGATGATCGTGCGGCCGACCGCGCAGGCGGTGCCGTTCAGCGTGTGCAGCGCCTGCGGCGAGGCGCCCTCCTCGGGGCGGTACCGGGCGCCGAGCCGGCGGGCCTGGTAGTCGGTCGTGTTGGAGCAGGAGGTGAGCTCGCGGTAGCGGCGCTGGCTCGGGATCCAGGCCTCGCAGTCGTACTTCTTCGCCGCCGGCGCGCCGAGGTCGCCGACGGCGACGTTGACGACCCGGTAGGTCAGCTCGAGCTCGCCGAGGATCCGCTCCTCGATCGCCAGCAGGCGCTCGTGCTCGTCTTGCGAGGCGTCGGGCTCGACGAACGAGAACATCTCGACCTTGTCGAACTGGTGGACGCGGAAGATGCCGCGGGTGTCGCGCCCGGCGGCTCCCGCCTCGCGGCGGAAGCAGGTCGAGAAGGCGCAGTAGCGGCGCGGCAGCTCGGCGGCTTCGAGGATCTCGTCCGCGTGCAGGCCGGCGAGGGCGACCTCGGAGGTGCCGGTGAGGAAGAGCTCGTCCTTGGGGATCTCGTAGATCTGGTCGCGGTCGCCGGGTAGGAAGCCGGTCCCCTCCAGCGCCTCTTCGCGGACCAGGACCGGGGGAACCACAGGCTCGTGACCCTCGGCGCGGACCAGCTCGATCGCAAAGCGGACGAGCGCCAGCTCGAGCAGGACCAGGTCCCCCTTCAGGTAAGCGAAGCGCGAGCCGGAGAGCTCGGCCGCCTTCTCCATCTCGATCAACCCCAGCCCGGTGCCGATCTCCAGGTGGTCGCGCGGCTCGAAGCCGAGCTCGGGCGGCTCGCCGACCTCGCGCAGCACGACGGCATCCTCCTCGGTCATGCCTTCCGGCGCGTCGGGGTCTGGGATGTTGGGCAGCTGCGGCGCAAGCGCGGCCAGCTTCGCCTCCACCTCCTCCAGCTCCCCCCTCGCCGCCTCGACCCGCTCCTTCAGCGAAGCCACCGCGGCGATCAGATCCTCGGCGTCCTCGCCCGCCTGCTTGCGCTCGCCGACCTGCTTGGAGAGCGTCTTGCGCTCGGCCTGGGCGCTCTCGACTTCCGGCAGCAGCTCGCGCCGGCGCGCGTCGAGGGCCAGCAGCTGGTCGACCTGCTCGGCCGCGCCGCGCCGCGCCAGCGCGGCCTTGACCCGCTCGGGGTCGGAGCGGATCGCCTTCAGGTCGAGCATGAGGGCTCTGAGCCTAGTGACTGCTCAGGGGGATTCCTGCCCCGGGCGGGGCGAGGATTCCGCGTCTTCGCCGGCGTACTTGGCGACGAACTTGGCGACCGCCGTTGCCTGGTTGCCGACAACGATGTTCTGGGGCATGATCGCCCCCGAGAAGCCGCCGTTCTGGATCGCGAAGAGGGCGGTTTCGTAGGTCTCGGTGCGTCCGTTCAGGTTCGGCCCCTGCGTGCGCTGGCCGCGGTTGCCGGTGCCCTGCGTCCCGGCGGCGCTCAGCGTGTGGCAGCCCGAGCAGTGGGTGGCGAAGAGCTCGGCGCCGTCGTAGTTGGGATCGTCCTTGGAAACGGCGATCCCTTCCTGGCCGAACGAGCCCCCGCAGGCCGTGAGCCCGAGGACGGCGGCGAGCATTCCGATGAGGAGCGCGAGGCGCATGCGGCGCGCATCATATTGTCCTGAGACGATTCCGATCTTCTGACGATGCCGCCGCCCGATCCAGCCAGCTTCCGAGCCGCCATGGCGGGGCTCCCCACCGGGGTGACGATCGTCAGCGCCGACGGGCCCGACGGCCCGGCCGGAGCGACCGCCAACGCGGTCTGCTCCCTGTCGATCGAGCCGATGATGATGCTCGCCTGCCTCGACCGCGGCTCGCGCACCCTGCTCGCCGTCCAGGCCGCCGACTCGTTCGGCATCAGCGTCCTCCACGAGGGCCAGGAGCAGATCGCCCGCGCCTTCGCCACCAAGGCCCCCGTCGCCGAGAAGTGGTCCGGCGTCGCCTGGTCCGATCGCGACGGCATCCCCGCCGTCGACGACGCCCTCATCTTCATCGCCTGCGACCTCCGCGACGTCCTCGCCGCCGGCGACCACGTGATCGTCACCGGCGAAGTGCGCGACCTCGAGGCCCGTGAGGGCGACCCGCTCGTCTTCCACGGCGGCGAGTACCGACCGCTTGGATCAGGCGCCTAAGCGCCGCGGTGACAGACCGCCTCGAGGCCGGCGTGGTCGAGCATCACTCCACCGAGTCAGGGCTCCACCGAAGCAAACTCTCTCCTCCGCCGGTTCTAAAGCCCGCTCGTTCCGGCTGCGCGCAACGCCAGGAAGAAGATCACCCAGCAGCTGACGGCCATGATCCCCATCTCGCGGCGGACGATTGCCAGGGCGAGGGCCTCCTGGTCGGCCTGGGGGAGGTTCTCGTAGTCGGTTTCGCCGACCTCGCGCTGGGCGGCGTCGGCGCGGGCGCCCTCGGCGATGAAGGAGACCACGAGGGGCAGGATGCCGTAGAGGTAGTGGAGACCTTCCTTGGGCTCGTGGTTGGTGACGACGAGGAGGCCGCCGAGCAGGGCCTGGAGGAAGACCGAGACCTGGGCCGCTCGCAGGAGGTACCAGAAGGGGATCGAGGGCCGATTGCGGTACCAGGCGACGCCGCCGGCGACGCCCGCGGCCAGGTTCAGCGCGATCAGGCAGATGCCCACGGCGACGTGGAGGCCGACCACGTCCTAATCCCGTCCAAAGGGGTCGGGATTCGGCTTGCTGATGCGGAAAAGCACTATGTAGCAAGTTGTCACAAAGTCGGTATATAACAGGGGCTACGGCGGCTGACGGCGGGTATCCGACCCGACGAGCGGCCCGCCAGAGACGATCCGACCTCCCCGTGCTGAAGACTTACCTCCCGATCCTCGTTTTCGCCTTCCTCGGCCTCACGGTCGGCGGCGTCTTCGCGCTGGTCAACCATCTCGTCGGCCCGAAGAAGCCTGCGAAGCCGACTGCGGCGAGCCGCCGCCAGGGCGAGCCGTACGAGTCCGGGATCCCGGTCGAGCCCGCGAAGGGGCTGCGCTTCGGCGTCACCTTCTACCTGGTCGCGATGCTCTTCATCCTCTTCGACATCGAGGTCGTCTTCCTCTACCCGGTCGGGGTGATCCTGAAGGGAGCCGACAGCCTGCTGGTCCTCGGCGAGCTCGTCACCTTCGTCGTCCTCCTGCTCGTCGCCTTCGTCTACGTCTGGCGGAAGGGGGCCCTGGATTGGAGGTAGAGCGCCGCAGCCTGCGCGAGAAGCAACTGGAAGCGCGCGACGTGCTCCGCGGCGACCTCGAGGGCGAGGACCTCGAGCGCTACGTCGAAGAACGAGTCGTCACCACGACCTTCGAGAAGGTCCAGAACTGGGCGCGGGCAAACTCGATCTTCCCGCTGACCTTCGGCCTCGCCTGCTGCGCGATCGAGGCGCCGATCTCGATCGTCACCGCCCGCTACGACCTCGCCCGCTTCGGCGCCGAGGCGCTGCGCGCCTCGCCGCGGCAGGCCGACCTGATCATCCTCTCGGGCCGGGTCTCGATCAAGATGGCGCCGGTCGTCCGCCGCCTCTACGACCAGATGCTGGAGCCGAAGTGGGTGATGGCGATGGGCGCCTGCTCCTCCTCGGCGGGGATGTTCGCCAACTACGCCGTCGTCCAGGGCGCCGACAAGTTCATGCCGGTCGACATCTACGTGCCCGGCTGCCCGCCGCGGCCGGAGGCGGTCCTCTACGGCTTCACCAAGCTGCAGCGGAAGATCATGGGCAATGCCGACCAGGGCTGGCGCCGCCGCTACGACGCCTACGGGACCGAGGAGTGGGCGCGCGGCGGACCGCGGAGCGAACCGAGCCCCGAGGCGGCGCGCGCCTACGAGGAAGCGCGCGAGTCGGTCGAAGCACTACGCGACGCAGGGGAGCCCTCCCTTGCCTGACGCTCCCGGACTCGAGCTGATCCGGGGGGAAATCGAGCGCGACTGCCCCGGCGCCGTCCTCGCCACCTCCTACGACCGCGCCCAGCCGGCGCTGATCGTCGACCTCGACAGGGTCCTCGACGTCCTGCGCTGGCTAAAGGACCAGCCCGGCCACCGCTACGACTTCCTCTCCTCCTTCCATGCAGCGGACTACCTGCCCGCTCAACCGCGCTTCGGCGTCCATTACGAGCTGATCAACCGCGACCGCGTAGAGCGCGTCCGCGTCAAAGCGATGCTGGCCGACCACGGCGAGGAGCTGCCTGAGATCGACTCCTGCGTCGAGCTGTTCCCGACGGCTGAGGCGCAGGAGCGGGAAGTCTTCGACTTCTTTGGGATCGTGTTTAGGGGCCACCCCAATCTGACGCGGATCCTGATGCCCGACGACTACGTCGGCTGGCCCCAGCGGCGCGACTTCCCGGTCGGCGGCGAGCCGGTCACCTTCACCTATTCGGAGCAGCGCTATGACTGAGGCGCACAGCCCTGCTTCCGCTGTTCCTTTGCCCGAGATAGCGGGGCAAAGGAACAGCGGAACGCGGGATACGGAAGTGATGACGGTCAACGTCGGGCCGCACCATCCCGCTACCCACGGAGTGCTGCGGCTGGTGGTCGACCTCGAAGGCGAGGTCGTGCGGGAGCTGCGGCCGGTGATCGGCTACGTCCACACCGGGATCGAAAAGTCCTGCGAGGACAAGAGCTACTGGAAGGTCATCCCCTTCGTCGAGCGGATGGACTACGTCTCCTACTTCTTCCAGATGGAGGCCTTCTGCGGCGCGGTCGAGCGGCTGGTCGACCTCGAGATCCCGCCCCGCGCCAGGTACCTGCGGACGCTCTTCCTCGAGCTCAACCGCATCCACTCGCACCTGGTCTGGCTCGGCACCACCGCGCTCGACCTCGGCGCGATCTCGATGCTCTGGTACTGCTTCCGCGAGCGCGACAAGATCCTCGACCTCTTCGAGATGGCGACCGGGCAACGGATGCACACCCGCTACTTCCAGGTCGGCGGCGTGATCGAGGACATCCCGCTCGGCTTCGAGGCCAAGTGCCGCGCCTTCGCCGAGGAAATGCCGATCCGGGTCGGTCAGTACGAGGACCTGCTCGACCGCAACGAGGTCTTCCTCTCGCGGACCAAAGGGACCGGTGTCGTCTCCCGCGAGCGGCTGCTGGAGCTGGGCGTGACCGGGCCGTTGCTCCGCGCCGCCGGCGACCCCTGGGATCTGCGCAAAGCCTTCGACTACCTCGCCTATCCCGAGATGGACTTCAAGATCCCGGTCGGCACGGTCGGCGACAACTACGACCGCTACCGGGTGCGGGTGGCGGAGATGGTCGAGTCCTCGAAGATCGTCCTGCAGTGCCTCGACGCCCTCCCCGAAGGCCCCTTCATCGCCGAGGACCGCAAGTACGTGCTGCCGCCGCGCTCGGAGCTCTCGACCTCGATGGAGTCGCTGATCCACCACTTCAAGCTGGTCACCGAGGGCTACCGGGTGCCGCCGGGCGAGGTCTACTACTCGATCGAGCACCCGCGCGGCGAGCTCGGCTGCTTCGTCGTCGCCGACGGCTCGGCGAAGCCGGCCCGCGTCCACTTCCGCGACCCCTCGTTCGTCAACCTGCAGGCCTTCCGCGACATGGCGGTCGACGGCTACGTCGCCGACATGATCGCCTCGCTCGGGATGCTCGATCCGATCCTGGGGGGTGTTGATCGATGAGTCCCGTCGACGGTGCCGGCGCCGTCAACCCGAACCTGCCCGTCGACGCCGCGGTCCGCGAGGGTCGGGTCCCCGGCCGCTCGCCGGAGGAGATTCCTGAGCTTCATGAGGTGAACTGCCCGTCCGAGCTGCGGGAGCGGATCGAAGAGCTGATGGGGCGGTATCCGGATCGGCGCTCGGCCTCGATCCCGGCGCTGTGGGCGGTGCAGGAGCGGTACGGCTGGTGCACCCCGGAGGGGATCCGGCAGGCCGCCGCGGTGATGCGGGTGACGCCCGCCTACCTGGAGTCGGTGGCGAGCTTCTACGACCTCCTGCACACCGAGCCGGTCGGCCGCCACCGGATCGAGGTCTGCACCAACCTCAGCTGCTGGATGCGCGGCGGCGACCGCCTGCTCGACGCCTTCAAGGCGGCCGCCGAGGGCGACGAGGACTTCTTCGTCACCGGCTTCGAGTGCCTCGGCGCCTGCGACATCGCCCCGATGGCCTCGATCGACCAGCGCTACTACGGGCCGCTCGAGGCGGCCGAGGCCGGCAAGGCGATCGAGCAGCTCCGCGCCGGCGCAGCCGTTCTCCCCGAGCGAGCGCTGGCCAAGCGCCCCCTCGCCGGCGACACCCCCTCGCCGACGGGCCGATCAGTCGAACCCAATCCGCCGACGGGACGAAATGTCCAGGCGGGTGGGACTGATCGGCCCGTCGGCGGAGAGGATTGGACTGATCGGCCCGTCGGGGGAGGCGGCGATGGCTGATTCGGGGGAGACGCGGGTGCTGCTGGAGCACGCCGAGGACCCGGCGCTGGCGACGCTCGACGGTTACAAGCGGCTCGCCAGGGGCTACTCGACGCAGGAGCGCGCCTACCGGGACATGGAGCAGGACGAGGTCCTGCAGGAGCTCGAAGACTCGGGCCTTCGGGGCCGCGGCGGCGCCGGCTTCTCGATGGGCAAGAAGGCCTCCTTCCTGCCGCGCGGCGACATGCAGAAGTACCTCTGCTGCAACGCCGACGAGTCCGAGCCGGGCGCCTTCAAGGACCGCGAGCTGATGCAGCGCAACCCCCACCAGCTGATCGAGGGGATCGCGATCGCCGCGCTCGCCGCCGACGCCGGCCACGCCTTCGTCTTCATCCGCGGCGAGTACGCGGAGCAGGCCGAGATCCTTGACCGGGCGGTCGCCGAAGCCTACGAGGCGGGCTACCTGGGGACGAACATCCTCGGCTGCCACCGCGACCTCGAGCTGGTCGTCCACCGCGGCGCCGGCGCCTACATCTGCGGCGAGGAGACCGCGCTGCTCGACGCGCTGGAGGGCAAGCGCGGCAACCCGCGCCTGAAGCCGCCCTTCCCGGCGGTCCAGGGCCTCTACGGCGGGCCGACGCTGATCAACAACGTCGAGACGCTCTCCAACGTCCCCCACATCGTCCGCCACGGCGCCGGGTGGTTCCGCGGCTTCGGCACCGAGCAGTCGCCCGGGACCAAGGTCGTTTCGGTCTCCGGCGGCGTCCGCCGTCCCGGCAACTACGAGGTCGAGCTCGGCATCCCGACCCGCGAGCTGATCTACGGCCTCGCCGGCGGTCCCGAGCCCGGCCACGAGGTCAAGGCCTTCTTCCCCGGCGGGTCGTCGTCCCCGGTGCTGACCGCCGAGGAGGGTTTGGATCTGCCCTACAGCTTCGAGGCGATGGCCGAGGCCGGCTCGATGCTCGGCTCGGGCTCGATCATCGTCGCCGACGACCGCGTCTCGATCCCGCACCTCGCCCTGCGCACGGCGCGCTTCTACCACCACGAGTCCTGCGGCAAGTGCGTCCCCTGCCGCGAGGGCACCAACTGGACGGTGAAGATGCTGGAGCGGATGGTGCGCGGCGAGGCGACGCCGCTGGACCTCGACATCGTCAGCTCGGTCCAGCAGAACATCATCGGCAACTGCCTCTGCGTGCTGGGCGACTCGATGGCGATGCCGGTCGGGGCGATGGTCCGCAAGTTCCGCGAGGAGTTCGAAGCGGTGATGGCCGACCCCGAGCTGGTGCTCGACCCGCACGCCGTCGTCCAGGCGCCGCCTGAGACCCTGGGAGCGTCGGCATGAGCCGCACCGGGCGCGAGGTGACGATCACGATCGACGGGCGCGAGGTGGCGGCGATCGAGGGCGAGATGCTCCACGACGCGGCCCGCAAGGGCGACGTCGAGATCCCGTTCTTCTGCTACGAACCGAAACTCGGCGACCCGGTCGGCGCCTGCCGCATGTGCCTGGTCGAGATCGAGGGGATCCCGAAACTGCAGACCTCCTGCTCGACGCCCGTCCGCGAGGGGATGGTCGTCCACACCCGCACCGAGCAGGTCAAGCACGCCCAGAGCGCGGTGGTCGAGTTCCTGCTCGTCAACCACCCGCTCGACTGCCCGGTCTGCGACAAAGGCGGCGAATGCCCCCTGCAGGACATCTCCTACGGCTGGGGCCCCGGCAAGAGCCGGGTGATCGACGAAAAGCGGCACTTCGAGAAGCCGATCGAGCTCTCGCCGCTGGTCGCGATCGACCGCGAGCGCTGCATCCTCTGCTACCGCTGCGTCCGCTTCAGCCAGGAGGTCTCCGAGGACGCGCAGCTGCAGCTGCTGGAGCGCGGCGACCGCACCTACGTCGGCACCTTCGACGAGCGCCCCTACGTGGCGCCCTTCCACGGCAACATCACCGACATCTGCCCGGTCGGGGCGCTGACCAGCTACACCTACCGCTTCCGCGCCCGGCCCTGGGACATCGAGCACGCCGGCTCGGTCTGCACCCTCTGCCCGAGCCAGTGCAACGTCAGCTTCACCGTCCGCGACGAGAAGGTGAAACGGGTCGTGACCCGCGACAACGCCGAGGTCGACGACGGCTGGATCTGCGACCGCGGCCGCTACGGGTTCGAGATGTTCGACGCGCCGGAGCGGGTGCGCGGCCCGCGGCTGAAGGGCGGCGAGGCGAGCTGGGACGAGGCGCTGAAGGTGGCGGCCGAGGGGCTGCTGCGGGTCGGCGACGGCAAGGTCGCGGCGATCGTCGGCGACGCCTCCAACGAGGAGGGTTACCTGGTCCAGCGGATCCTCCGCGAGGCGCTGGAGTCGCCGCACATCGACTCGCGCCCCTCGCGGGGGCCACAGGCCGAGGTACTGCGGCGGCTGGCCGAGCCGAACGTCTCCGCCCGGGTGCGCGACATCGACGAGGCCGACGCGCTCCTCGTCCTCGGCACCGACCCGCTGCACAGCTCGCCGATCCTCGACCTGCGGGTCCGCAAGGCGATCCGCCGCAACGGCGCCAGGCTGGTGGTGGCGACCGAGCGCCCGACCGCCCTCGACGGCGGCGCCGAGGCGGTTTTCCGTTACGCGCCCGGCGGCGCGACCTCGTTCCTGATGGGCCTGGCGAGCGCGCTGCGCGACGGCGACGAAGCCCCCGAGAGCGAGGTCGCCGCCGTCCTGCGCGACGCCGAGAGCGTCGTCGTCCTCTGGGGCGAGCGGATCGGCCGCGAGGACCACGCCACCGTCAAGGCCCTCCTCGACGTAACCGCCACCCTCGGCCTCGCCGCCAAGGACAACTCCGGCCTCCTCGAGATCCCCGACACCGCCAACGCCCGCGGCCTGCGCGAGGCCGGCTGCCTCCCCGACGCCGGCCCGGGCCTCTCCGAGACCGCCAGCGGCATGAGCACCGAGGAGATCCGCAGCGCCCTGATCTCCGGCGAGCTGAGCGGCCTGATCCTCTTCGGCGCCGACCCCCTCCGCGACTTCCCCGACACCCCGGCCTGGGAAGAGGCCCTGACCGCCGCCGACTTCGTAGTCAGCTTCTCGATGCACGAGAACGCGACGACCGCCAAGGCCGACGTCGTCTTCCCGCTCGAGACCCACGCCGAGAAAGACGGCACCGTCACCCACCCCGACGGACGACTGCAGCGGGTACGGCCTTCAGCCGGTCGTCCCGGCGACATCCGCCCCAACATCCTCGTCCTCTCGGAGCTGGCCGCCAACCTAGGTCTCGTCACGGGAATCGACTCCCAACCCACCGCATTCGCAGCTCTCACGGAAGCTGTCTCCTTCTACGCCGGCATCGAGGACTCGGACATCGGCGGCCGCGGCATCCGTTGGCAGGACACCCCAGCTGCCGACAACGTGCCCGAGCCCGGCAGGGCACCCGAGCCTGGGTCGCCGGACACTGAGCCCGAGGCGCGAACCACGCCCTCGGACGGCCCCGCCGATCCACGCCGAGTGGCGTCCGCCGACCCAGGCTCGGGTGCCCTAGCGCTCGGCACCTACCGAGACCTCTGGGCCGGCCCGATAACCGAGCTGAACCCCCCCCTGAGGTTCCTAACCCCCCGGCAGCGGGTAGAGGTCTCCCCGGCAGATGCCGAGCGCCTGGGCCTGAAGACCGGAGAAATCGTTCGCGTGAGCCAGGACGGCTCGACCGTCGAGGCCCAGGTGCAGATCAAGGAACGAGTACCCGCCGGCGTCGTCTTCCTGGCCGAGGGCGTCGCCGACGGAAATGCCAACGCGCTGCTGAACGGCGGTCCCGTCCAGGTCCAGATCGAGAAGTTCAGCGAGGTAAGCGCCTGATGCTGCCGCTCGCCGATACCCAGTTCGTCGAAGCGACCTGGATCATGATCGTCAAGAGCATCGTCATCTTCGCGGTGATCTTCGGCATCCTGCCGCTGCTGACCGTGCTCGAGCGCAAGCTGATCGGCCGCTTCCAGCACCGCTACGGCCCCAACCGCGTCGGCCCGTACGGCCTCCTGCAGCCGCTCGCCGACGTCGGCAAGCTGATCTCCAAGGAGTCGTTCCGCCCCGAGAACGCAACCACGGTCCTCTTCATCCTCGGGCCGCTGCTGCCGGTCCTGGCGGGCGTGCTCTCGCTGGCGATCATCCCCTGGGGCGACGTCCAGGGCGGGGTCGGCTTCTACGGCATCGACGTCCCGATCGGCATCCTCTACTTCTTCGCCGTCGGCTCGATCGCCTTCTACGGCCTCCTCCTCGGCGGCTGGTCCTCGGGCTCGAAATACAGCCTGCTCGGGGCGATGCGCTCGGCCGCCCAGCTGATCTCCTACGAGGTCTCGATGGGGCTGGCGCTGCTCGGCGTGATCATGATGAGCGGCTCCCTCTCGCTGGTCTCGATCGTCCACTCGCAGGGCGGCATCTGGTTCGTCGTCCCCCAGCTCGTCGGCTTCCTGATCTTCATGCTCGCCGGCTTCGCCGAGACCAACCGCACCCCCTTCGACATGCCCGAGGCCGACGCCGAGCTGGTCCAGGGCTTCATGACCGAGTACGGCGGCATGCGCTTCGGCTCCTTCCTGCTGGTCGAATACATGGAGATCCTCGTCGTCTCCGGGATCGCCGCGGCGATGTTCCTCGGCGGCTGGATGGGGCCGGGCCCGAGCTTCCTCGACCCGATCTGGATGCTGGCGAAGATGCTCGGCCTCGTCCTCCTGTTCATCTGGGTGCGGGCGACGCTGCCGCGTCTGCGATATGACCAGCTGATGACCCTCGGCTGGAAGGTCCTGCTGCCGCTGGCGACGCTGAACGTCCTCGTCACCGCGGTCCTGGTGGTGGTGACGTGAGCGACGCCGTTTCTCCTGTTCCTTATGCCTGTCATACGAGCAAAAGGAACAACTGAATGAGCGCTGAGGGGATAGATCCGCGCTCGGCTTCCTACCTCGACTCGATCGACGTGGTCGAGGTCCAGCGCGGACCTGAGCCGGGGGGTGTCGGCGGCGTATACCGCGCCTTCGGCGAGACCCTGCGCGGGCTGAAGACGACGATGGCGCGGCTGATCGAGGGGCCGATGACGATCCAGTACCCCGAGGAGAAGACGCCGGTCTACCCGCGCTTCCGCGGCCGCCACAAACTCCACAAGTTCGAGGACACCGGGCTGGAGAAATGCGTCGGCTGCTCGCTCTGCGCCGCCGCCTGCCCGGCCGACTGCATCCGCGTCGTCGCCGCCGAGAACATCCCCGGCGAGCGGGTCTCGGCCGGCGAGCGCTACGCCGCCGTCTACGAGATCAACATGTCGCGCTGCATCTTCTGCGGCTACTGCGAGATCGCCTGCCCCTTCGACGCGATCACGATGGGGCACGACTACGAGATGGCCGACTACGACCGCCGCGACCTGATCTTCACCAAGGAGATGCTGCTCGCCGAGCCGGTCGAGCGGACGCCGCTGAAAAGCGAGGGGGAATAGTGGAAGCGGTCGTCTTCTTCCTGGCGGCGATCGGCGCGCTCGGCGGCGCCATCGGCGTGATCTCGATGCGCAACCCCTTCTACTCGGTCCTGGCGCTGATCGTCCACCTCTTCAGCCTGGCGGCCCTCTTCCTCCTCCTCACCTCGGCCTTCGTCGCCGCCGCCCAGGTGGTCGTCTACGCCGGCGCCGTGATGGTCCTCTACGTCTTCGTGGTCGCCTACGTAGGAGGCGGCGGCGAGTCGGCATGGGAGCCGATCCCCGGCCAACGCCTCCTCGCCCCCCTCCTCGCCATCGCCCTCTTCACCGAGCTCTCAATAGCCGTCCTGGGCTCAGCCCTAAAGGCCCTCGAAACCCACGGCCCCGAAGTAGGCAGCGGCTTCGGCAACCCAGCTGCCATAGGAAGGCTCCTCCTCGAAAAGTTCCTCCTCCCCTTCGAGGCCAGCTCGATCCTGCTCCTTCTAGCTGCCGTGGGAGCCATCGTCCTGGCGGCGCGGCGCGAGCCCGCCCTGGGCGCCGAGGTGGGGTCCTCAAAACACTCAAGCGAGGCTCCCGCCGAGCGTTTTGAGGACCCCACCTCGGCGCCCCCCCACGCCAGGAGCGTGTCCCCATGAACATCTCCTGGTACATCGTCCTGTCCTCGCTCCTGTTCGCCACCGGCGTCCTCGGCATCCTGATCCGCCGCTCGCCCCTCGTCATCCTGCTCTGCCTGGAGCTGATGCTGAACGCCGGCAACCTCGCCCTCGTCGCCTTCAGCCGCATGGTCGGCAACGGCCAGGGCCAGGTCTTCGCGGTGATCGTGATGGTGATCGCCGCCTGCGAGGTCGTCGTCGGCCTCGGCCTGATCGTCGCCATCTTCCGCCGCAAGCTGCCGCTCAACGTCGACGACCTGCGGGAGCTGCGCGGATGAGCGCCACCGCCTGGTGCTGGCTGGTCCTGCTCTTCCCGCTGCTCGGGTCGATCGTCGTCGCGCTCGGCTTCAAGGCGCTGCCCACGAAAGCCGCCGGCGCGATCGGCACCGCCTCGATCGCCCTCTCCTTCGCCTGCGGCGTCGCCGCGCTCGTCAGCCTGCTCGGCGACAGCCCCGACGCGCGCCACCACGCCTCCTCGCTCTGGGACTACGCCAGCGTCGCCGGCCTCGACATCAAGCTCGGGATCCTCACCGACCAGCTCTCGGTCTTCATGGTCCTCGTCGTCACCGGCGTCTCGACCCTGATCCACCTCTACTCGTTCGGCTACATGCGCTCGGACGAGGGCTACCACCGCTTCTTCAGCTACCTCAACTTCTTCGTCTTCTCGATGCTGCTGCTGGTCCTGGCGGGCAACTTCGTGCTGCTGACCGTCGGCTGGGCCTTCGTCGGCTTCGCCTCCTACGCGCTGATCAGCTTCTGGTACCGGCGCGAGACCGCGACCAGGGCGGGGATGAAGGCCTTCGTGATCAACGTCGTCGGCGACATCGGCCTCGTCCTCGCCGCCCTCCTGATCTTCCGCGAACTCGGCAGCTTCGACTACGGGACGGTGTTCGCGAAAGCGCCGCAGGTCTTCCACACCAACCAGTGGACGGTGACCGCGATCTGCCTGCTGCTGCTCGTCGGCGCCTTCGCCAAGTCCGCCCAGCTGCCGCTCCACACCTGGCTGCCGGACGCGATGGAGGGCCCGACCCCGGTCTCCTCGTTGATCCACGCGGCGACGATGGTGACCGCCGGCGTCTACCTGATCGCCCGCACCCACGCCCTCTTCGTCCTCGCCCCGACCGCCGCCGACGTCGCCGCCTTCGTCGGCCTGGCGACGCTGCTGGTGGCGGCGACGATCGCGCTGGTGATGACCGACCTGAAGCGGGCGATCGCCTACTCGACGATGAGCCAGATCGGCTACATGGTCGTCGGCGTCTCGATCGGCGCCTACGGGGCCGGGATGTTCCACCTGATGACCCACGCCTTCTTCAAGGCGCTGCTGTTCATGGCGGCCGGCTCGATCATCGCCGCGATGGCGAACGAGCAGAACATCGACCGAATGAGCGGCTTCGGCAGGGCGATGCGCTTCACCTCGATCACGATGCTCTGCGGCGGCCTCGCCCTCGCCGCCTTCCCGCTCACCTCGGGCTTCTTCTCCAAGGATGAGATCCTCGCCTACGCGGGGGCCCGGGGCGGGATGTATCTCATCTTCGTTGTTCTTGGCTACTTCGGCGCGTTCCTCACGGCGATCTACACGTTCCGCCTGATCTTCCGGGTGCTCCAGGGCGAGCCCGGCCCGGAGGCGCAGGAGCTGATCGAGACCGGCCACGTCCACCACGCCCACCCCTTCAACCCGGCGACCGGCGAGGAGGAGGACACCGACGTCGGCTTCCCCGGCCCCGAGCACCACATCGCCGAGTCTTCGACGCCGATGCGGGTGGCGATGGGCGTCCTCGCCTTCCTCGCCCTGGTCGGCGGCCTGGTCCAGGTGCCGGGGGTCGACAACGTCGTCGCCAACTGGCTCGACCCGGTCTTCGCCGACTCGCCGCTGGCGGCGATCCACCCTTCGACCGAGTGGAGCTGGATCGGGCTCGGGATCGGCGCCGCGATCTCGCTGGCCGGGATCTGGGTCGCGCACTACCTCTACGTCGCCAACCCCGAGGCGCCGCGGCGGCTGGAAGCGCGCCTCAGTGGCCTCCACACCTTCCTCTTCAACAAGTGGTACTTCGATGAGGCAATCGACTTCCTCGTCGTCCGCCCGGCGCAGGCGATCGGCCGCTTCGCCAACCGCGTCTTCGAGCCCTTCGTCGTCGACGGGCTCGTCACCGGCACCGAGGAGACGGTGCGCGGGACCAGCGGCGTCGTCCGCGCCGTCCAGAACGGCTTCGTCCGCAGCTACGCGCTGCTGCTGATCGCCGGCTTCGCCGGGCTCGCCCTCTACTTCCTGATCTCGAGCTCATGAGGAGGGCGAAGCGATGATCAACGTCCTCCTCTGGACCCCGCTGGCTTTCGGTCTCGTCGGCCTGTTTCTGCCGAAGCGGGCGGTCGGCTGGTGGGCGGTGCTCGGCACCGTCATCACCCTCGGCGTCGCGATCGGCATGGTCGCCGGCTTCGACGGTGGCGACTCCGGCCTCCAGTACGCGGTCGACACGCCGTGGATCTCGGGGCTCGGCGTCGACTACAGCCTCGGGCTCGACGGGCTCAACCTCTTCCTGGTGCTGCTGACCGCGGTGCTGTGGACCGGCGGCGTCGCCTTCGCCACCTTCCGCGAGCAGGAGCGACCGAAGACCTTCTTCCTCCTGATGCTGCTGGCCGAGACCGCGACGCTGGGCTCGTTCCTCGCGCAGGACCTCCTGCTCTTCGTCCTCTTCTTCGACCTCATGCTGGTGCCGTTCTACTTCCTCTTCGGCGCCTGGGGCCAGGACCGCACCGCCGAAGGCGGACCGACCGCCTCCGCGGCGACGCTGAAGATGATCGTCTACACCCTGATCGGCTCGCTGCTGATGTTGGTGGCGGCGATCGCGACCGCGATCATCTCCGCCGACGGCGGCCACGTCACCTTCTCGATCCAGGCGCTGCAGCAGCACGGCCTCTCGCTCGGCAGCCAGCGCTGGATCTTCTGGTTCTTCGCCGCCGCCTTCCTGGTCAAGATGCCGGCCTTCCTCCTGCACGGCTGGATGCCCGACGCCTACCGGGCGGCGCCGCTGCCCTCGCTGGCGGTCTTCTCCGGGGTGCTGGCCAAGGTCGGCGCCTACGGCTTCCTGCGGATCGTGCTGCCGCTGTTCCCCGAAGCGACGGTGGAATTCCAGGAGATCATCCTGATCATCGCCCTGGCCTCGATCCTCTACGGCTCGGTGATGGCCTTCACCCAGACCAACGTGCGGCTGATCGCCGGCTACTCCTCGGTGGCGCAGCTCGGCTTCATCACCGCCGGGATCTTCGCCCTGCGCGCCGACGGCTCCGACGGGGCGGTCCTGCAGATGGTCAACCACGGCCTGGTCGTGGCGCCGATCTTCATCATCGTCGCGATCCTGGTCGAGCGCTCGGGCAGCGAGGACCTGCGCGAGATGGGCGGCCTGGCCTTCCGGGCGCCGGTCCTGGCGGCGCTGTTCCTGATCGTCGCCCTGGCGACCCTGGCAATGCCGGGCTCGGCCAACTTCGTCGGCGAGTTCTACATCCTCAACGGCCTCTTCCAGGCCAAGATCGTCTTCGCCTTCATCGCGATCACGGGGGTGGCGATGTCGGCCTACTACGCGCTGCGCCTCTACCAGGGGACGATGCACAACCGCGAGCCCGGGGGCCCGCTCTCGCGCGAGATCGGCCCGCGCGACGCCCTCGTCCTGGCGCCGCTGGTGCTCTGCATCCTCGCCCTGGCCCTCTACCCCCAGCTGATCCTCAAGCGCACCGACCCGACCGTCCAGCAGACCGTGGCCGGGGTCATCGGTGGCCGGCCATCGGCAGCCCAACTCGCGGGCACCGGGCGCCCGACGGGCCGAAATGTCGAAAACGCGCAGCCGACGGGACGAAATGTCGTCTATGGAGAGTCAAATCGGCCCGTCGACATCGAAGAAACGGCGGCGCCTTGAGCTTCAACGAGCCGCATATCGACTACGCGGGGATTTCGCCGCTGATCGCGCTGACGGTCGGGGTCTGCGTCGTCCTGCTGAGCGCCGTCTTCAAGCCGACCAGGCGCTGGGCGCCGGTGCTCACGCTGATCACCCTCGGCGCGACCGCCGGGCTGCTGATCTGGCACTGGAACGACCCGCGGTCGCTGATCACCGGCGCCCTGCGGCTCGACGACCTGGCGATCTCGATCGCGCTGATCGCGATCCTCACCGCAGCCTTCTGCGTCGTCCTCTCGGTCGGCGAGCGGGCGAGCGAGGAAGCGGGATCGGGCGAGTACCACTCGCTCCTGCTCGGCTCGGTGCTGGGGATGGTCCTGCTCGCGCAGGCGACCAACCTCGTCAGCTTCTTCGTCGCCCTGGAGACGCTCTCGATCCCGCTCTACATCCTCTGCGCCACCAACCTGCGGCGCGAGGGCTCGCTCGAGTCGGGGCTGAAGTACCTGATCGTCGGCTCGATCGGCTCGGCGACGCTGCTCTACGGGATGGCCTTCCTCTACGGCGGCACCGGCTCGACCGGCTTCGCGGGGATCGCCGCCGGGATCGCCCACAACGGCCTCGACGGCGACCCGCTGATCCTGATCGGGATCGCGATGGCGGCGGTCGGGCTCGCCTTCAAGACCTCGATCGCCCCCTTCCACCAGTGGACGCCCGACGTCTACCAGGGCGCCCCGACCCCGATCACCGGCTTCATGGCGGTGGCGACCAAGGCCGCGGCCTTCGCAGTCTTCGTCCGCTTCTTCGACGTCGCCCTCGGCTCCCAGCTCGACTCCTGGCAGCCGGCGCTGGCGGCCCTGGCGGCGATCTCGATCGTCGTCGGCAACGTCGGCGCGCTGGGCCAGGACTCGCTGAAGCGGCTGATGGGATGGTCGGGCGTCGCCCAGGCCGGCTACATGCTCGGCGGGGTCGTCGTCTTCTCCGAGGCGGGGACGAGCTCCCTGGTCTTCTACCTCGCCGCCTACGCCTTCATGAACCTCGCCGCCTTCAGCGTCATCGTCGCCCGCGAGCGCGAAACCGTCTTCGGCGACGACATCCGCGCCATCCGCGGCCTCGGCGCCGAGCGGCCGGCGCTGGCCTGGCCGCTGACGATCTCGATGCTGGCCCTGGCCGGCCTGCCGGCGACCGCGGGCTTCATCGGCAAGCTCTACCTGATCGAGGCCTTGGTCGAAGGCGACTACACCTGGCTCGCGGTCTTCATCGCGGTCGGGACGATGATCTCCCTCGCCTATTACCTGCGGGTGGTGGCGGCGATGTGGATGGCCCCCGAGCGCGAGACCGTGCCGGGAGGTGCCCCGGCGATAGCGGGAGCTTCCCCCGAGGCGGATCCGGTCGATCCTGAGGCGGGGCGGCGCTGGTACCTCGTCGGACCGGCAGTCCTGGCGGCGGCAGCGACCGTCTTCTTCGGCGTGATCCCCCAGCCGCTGGTCGAGTTCGCCAGTCACGCGGGCAGCGCATTGTTCTAGGGGGGAGGGCGGGGTCACCCCCTCCAGACACCGCTCGCCATGGCTCGCGGTTGAGT
>DASTTQ010000069.1:0-3683 GCA_035760065.1 Solirubrobacterales bacterium | reverse complement strand
CCTGCGCAAGCAGTACACGACGATCGCAGCGGTGGCTGTCGTCCCGTTCCTCGTGCTCGGCTTCTACCACCAGCTCGGCTGGGGCACCGCCTTCGGGTTCTTGATCGGCGCCGCGCTCTCGGCCGCCGCGGGCTTCATCGGCATGAACGTGGCCGTGCGCTCCAACCTGCGCACAGCCGAGGCCGCCCGCGAGGGCGTCAACCCCGCCTTCAAAGTCGCGTTCCGGGCCGGCTCGGTGACGGGCCTGCTCGTCGTCGGCCTCGGGCTCTTCGGCGTCACGGGCTACTACTGGTTCCTGACGGGAGCGCTCGGCAACTCGCCGACCTCGGCGATCAACGACCTCGTCGGGCTCGCGTTCGGAGGCTCCCTCATCTCCGTTTTCGCCCGTCTCGGTGGCGGCATCTTCACGAAGGCGGCGGACGTCGGCGCCGACCTCGTCGGCAAGATCGAAGCCGGGATCCCGGAGGACGACCCGCGCAACCCGGCTGTGATCGCCGACAACGTCGGCGACAACGTCGGCGACTGCGCCGGCATGGCCGCCGACCTGTTCGAGACCTACGCGGTCACGACGGTGGCGGTGATGCTCCTCGGCGTCCTCACCTTCACCGGCGAATACGCCCGCGAGGTCGCGATCTACCCGCTGGTCCTGGGTGGCGTGGCGATCGTCGCCTCGATCATCGGCGCCCTCTGCGTGCGGACCAAATCGGACCGGGTCGAGGGCGCGCTCTACACCGGGCTGCTGATCTCCGGGATCATCTCGGTCGCCGCCTTCTACCCGATCACCGACTGGCTGATGAGCGATCCGCTGCGGCTCGGCTTCGCCGACACCGCCGCCAAGGCCGTCAGCGTCGGCGACCTCTGGCTCTGCGCCGTGATCGGCGTCGCGGTGACTGCGCTGCTGTTCGGGATTACCGAATTTTATACGTCGACCCGGTTCCGGCCGGTGAGGACGATCGCCCAGGCATCGGAGACCGGGCACGCGACGAACATCATCCAGGGCCTCGCCCAGGGCTTCCAGTCGACCGCCGCGCCGGCGCTGGTGATCGCCTTCGCGATCCTCGGCGCCAACGAGCTCGCCGGCATCTACGGCATCGGCATCGCCGTCGTCGCCCAGCTCTCGCTCTGCGGCCTGATCGTCGCTCTGGACGCCTTCGGTCCGATCACCGACAACGCCGGCGGCATCGCCGAGATGGCGGAGCTGCCGGAGGACGTCCGCAACGTCACCGACCCGCTCGACGCGGTCGGCAACACGACCAAGGCCGTAACCAAGGGCTATGCGATCGGCTCCGCCGCCCTGGCGGCGCTGGTGCTGTTCGCCGCCTTCCGCAGCGAACTGGCCGAAGAGGCCCCCTCCGGGTACGACCTCAACGGCCTCTTCCACCTGACCAGCCCCGATGTCCTGATCGGGCTGATCATCGGCGGGATGATGGTCTACCTGTTCTCCGCCCTCGCGATCGAGGCCGTCGGCCGTGCCGGCGGACAGGTGGTCGAGCAGGTCCGCCAGCAGTTCCGTGATCATCCCGGGATCATGGAGGGGACCGAAAAGCCCGAGTACGGGCACACGGTCAGCATCGTCACCCTGGCGGCGCAGAAAGAGATGATCCTGCCGGCGCTGATCCCGATCGTCGTGCCGGTGATCGTCGGCCTGCTCAGCGTCGACGCGCTCGGCGGCCTGCTGATCGGGGTGATCGTGGTCGGCCTCTTCATGGCGATCTCGATGACCGCCGGCGGCGGTGCCTGGGACAACGCGAAGAAGCTGATCGAGGACGGCGCCCACGGCGGCAAGGGCTCCGAGGCCCACGCCGCCTCGGTGACCGGCGACACGGTCGGCGACCCCTACAAGGACACCGCCGGACCGGCGATCAACCCGATGATCAAGGTCGCGAACATCGTCGCCATCCTGATCATCCCGATCGTCCACTTCTGAGAGACGCGGGCGGGGAGGGGGTCCGGTACCCCTCCCCGCTCAACTTCTTTCGGTGGGGCGTGGGCTGTCGGTCCGCGGATGTGGACGCCGAAAAAGTACAAGCCGCGGGGAGGGGTACCGGACCCCTGACCGAGGCGCTCTGGAAGTGCTGGACCGGTTACAGCGGAAGACCCCGATCGCAACTCACGTAGCGACCCCAGGCGCCGTCGTTGCGGTCGTGCCAATAGCTGTGGACGCCGCCGTCGGGGAAGGCGATCACCGGCGCTTTGCGGCCCAGCTGCGCCACGCCCTCGAATACAGCCTCGTTGGAGGCGAACGTCACGTCAGAGCCGCCGCGGCCGTGGAGGAAGACGAGCAGCGGTCGCCTGCCACGCGGCTTCGTCTTGGCCGGTAAGACGACGCTTACGCCGAGTTTCCGCCAGACCGCCTGGCTGTGAATCGTGAGTGGGACGAGCCTCGCTCCGTGCTGGTCCGCCGGCGCGAAGAAGGCTGCGGCGAGAGCGAGGTAGATGGCGGCGGCTGCGGTCATGAGAAGGAAGCCAAGGGCGGGCGCTCTACGCCGGCGGATCAGCCCTGGCGTGGGACGGCGCGGGTGGTGCATTCGGCGGCAGCATAGGGCCGTGGCCACACCCACCTCCACTTCGGCAGGTAGAGGTGGGTGCGGCCACGGCTCCGACGTTCTTCTTCTATCTCTCTATCTCCAGCAGCATCGAGCGAAGGTCAGAGGCGATCTCCTCCGGTTCGGAGTCCAGCTGGTTCCAGGTGAGGTGGATGACCGAGTAGCCGGCGACGTGGAGTACTCGGTCGCGGGCGCGATCGTCCTGGAAGGCAGAGCGGGTGGAGTGCCCCTGCCAGCCGTCCAGCTCGACGATCAGGCGGTGGTTCGGCCAGTGGCAGTCGGCCCGAAACCGCTTGGACTCCAGAACCGCGACTCCGTTTTATCGGGGGTAGATCAATCCAGTCGTTGAAGCGGGGTAAGGGCAGGTTGTGCCGGCGCAGAAAGGGCGCGAATCGTTCCTCCAGCTTGCTGCGCTTGCGTCCCGTCGGCTCTTCGGTGATGCGTTGCAAGGCAAGCTGCACCTTCCGCGAGCCTCGTTTCCCCGGGTAGCGCTCCAAGAGGTCCCAGAGGGTGAGCCGGTCGTAGCGCCTGAGGAATTCCGCCTCCTTGATCATCGCGACCAACGCGTCGAGGTCCTCGGTAGAGGCGAGGTCGAAGATCGTCCGGTTGACTGAAGTCACCGGCATCCCCTCCTCTACCTCGCGCTCGTCTGAAGGCACGTGAGAGAAGTGCCTGCGGATCCGCTTGGTAGAGGTGCTCTTGTGCGGGACGGTCACGTGAATCTGCCCGCCCGAGTAGCCGCGCAGTCCCCAGAGCGCCGCCGCCGTGCGGTGGCTCAGCAGTGCATCGGCGCCCGAGGCAAGCACTGCGGCCCGCCACCAGCCCTGCTTCGGGAGGACCCGGTGACCTACCGCGTAGATGCCTGGATGGAGCGGGCGAAGCCATCCCGCCCGAATCCGCCGGCCGATCGCCCCCGCTTCGAAGCCGAGCCGAAGCAGCTGATCTCGCGAAACCACCCCGTACTGCCGATCCGCCAACTCACCGATCGCCCGCTCCTCCCGGCGAGTCTGTCTCAGTGTCCGTATATCGGACTCTCCGACGGACTCGGTGGGCATCCCCCGATCCTGCCGAGGAGGAGCGCGCGTGTGGCGCGCACGGTGGGGCGATTCGGACCGCTCTGTGTGACGGAAGCGTGAC
>DASTTQ010000068.1:0-49709 GCA_035760065.1 Solirubrobacterales bacterium | reverse complement strand
GATCTCGCTACTCCGCCGCTTCCGACGCGCCCTTGGCCTTCATCTTGCGCTTCAGGACCGGTGCGAGGAATTTGCCGGTGTAGCTGCGCGGCGCCTTGACGATGTCTTCCGGCGGGCCCCAGGCGACGATTTCGCCGCCGCCGTCGCCGCCTTCGGGCCCGAGGTCGATCACCCAGTCGGCGGTCTTGATGACGTCGAGGTTGTGCTCGATCACGACCACGGTGTTGCCGGCGTCGACCAGGCGGCCGAGCACGTCGAGCAGCCGCTGCACGTCGGCGAAGTGGAGGCCGGTGGTCGGCTCGTCGAGGATGTAGAGCGTGTCGCCGGTCGCGACCTTCGAGAGCTCGGTCGCCAGCTTCACCCGCTGCGCCTCGCCGCCGGAGAGCGTCGTCGCCGCCTGGCCGAGGCGGATGTAGCCGAGGCCGACGTCGTTGAGGGTGCGCAGGCGGCGGGCGATCTTCGGCACGTTCTCGAAGAACTGCACGGCCTCCTCGACCGACATCTCCAGCACGTCGGCGATGTTCTTGCCCTTGAAGCGGACCTCGAGCGTCTCGCGGTTGTAGCGCTTGCCGTGGCACTGCTCGCAGGGGACGTAGACGTCGGGCAGGAAGTGCATCTCGATCTTGATCTGGCCGTCGCCCTTGCAGACCTCGCAGCGGCCGCCCTTGACGTTGAAGCTGAAGCGGCCGGGCTTGTAGCCCCGCGCCCGCGCCTCCTGCGTCTGCGTGAAGAGCGCCCGGATGTGGTCGAAGACGCCGGTGTAGGTGGCCGGGTTGGAGCGCGGGGTGCGGCCGATCGGCGACTGGTCGATGTTGATGATCTTGTCGATCTGGCCGAGGCCGTCGATGCCGTCGTGGGCGCCGGGGCGCAGCTTCGCCTGGTGCAGGCGGTTGGCGACCGCGTGGTGCAGGGTCTCGTTGACCAGCGTCGACTTGCCCGAGCCCGAGACGCCGGTGACGCAGCAGAAGACCCCGAGCGGGATCATCACGTCGACGTCCTTGAGGTTGTGTTCGCGGGCGCCGCGGACGACCAGCGTGCCGGTCGGCTCCCGCCGCTCCTCCGGCACCTCGATCCGGCGCTTGCCGGAGAGGTACTGGCCGGTCAGCGAGCTCGCGTTGCCGGCGACCTCCTTCGGGGTGCCGGCGGCGATCACGTGGCCGCCGTGCTCGCCCGCCCCGGGGCCGAGGTCGACCAGGTGGTCGGCGGCCAGCATCGTCCCCTCGTCGTGCTCGACGACGATCACCGTGTTGCCGAGGTCGCGCAGCCGGTCGAGCGTCGCGATCAGCTTCTCGTTGTCGCGCTGGTGCAGGCCGATCGAGGGCTCGTCGAGCACGTACATCACCCCGACCAGGTGCGAGCCGATCTGGGTCGCGAGCCGGATCCGCTGCGCCTCGCCGCCGGAGAGCGTGCGGGCCGAGCGGGCCAGCGAGAGGTAGCCGATGCCGACGTTCTCGAGGAAGGAGAGCCGCTCGGTGATCTCGCGCACGATCAGCCGCGCAATCGCCCGCTCGGTCTCGGTCATCTCCAGCTTGCGGATCCACTCGGCGGCGGCGTGGGCGGAGAGGTCGCTGTACTCGGCGATGCTGAGGCCGCCGACCTTGACCGCGAGGCTCTCCGGCCGCAGCCGCGCGCCCTTGCAGGCGGGGCAGGGCTGCTCGGCCATGTAGCCCTCGATCCGCTCGCGGTTCGACTCGGAATCGGTCTCCTCGTAGCGCCGCTGCAGGTTGTTGACGATCCCCTCGAAGCGGACCTTGTAGGAGCGCCGGCGGCCGAAGCGGTTGGTGTAGCTGACCTGGTGGCGCTCCTCGCCGGTGCCGTAGAGGAAGATCTCTTTCTCGGCCTGCTTCAACTTCGACCAGGGCTTGTCGGCGTCGACGTCGTAGGCCTGGGCGACGGCGGCGACGAGCCGCTTCCAGTAGGCGGTGATGCCGCGGTTCCACGGCTGCAGCGCCCCCTCGGCCAGCGAGAGCGTCGGGTCTGGGACAACGAGCTCGGGGTCGATCACCCGCTGGAAGCCGAGCCCGTGGCAGCGGTCGCAGGCGCCGTGCGGCGAGTTGAAGGAGAAGATCCGCGGCTCCAGCTCGGGGATCGAGGTGCCGCAGTTGAGGCAGGCGAACTGCTCGCTGAACAGCATGTTTCCGCCGATGTGCTCCGCTTCGCGTCCGCCATCGGCGGGCTTGCCGCCGGATGGACCGTCGAGGAGCTCGACTTCGACCAGGCCGGCCGCCAGGCCCGACGCGGCTTCCACCGACTCCGAGAGGCGCCGCCGCAGATCCGTCTTCATCACCAGGCGGTCGACGACGATCGCGACGTCGTGTTTGTACTTCTTGTCGAGCTCGATCTTCTCGTCGAGGCGCCGCAGCTCGCCGTCGATCTTGGCCCGCGAGTAGCCCTCGAGCCGCATCTGCTCGAGCAATTTCCCGTACTCGCCTTTGCGGCCGCGGACGATCGGCGCCATCACCATGAATTTGGTTCCGTCCGCCAGCGTCATCAGCCGGTCGACGATCTGCTCTTGCGTCTGGCCGGTGATCTCGTCCCCGCACTCGGGGCAGTGCGGGGTGCCGATCCGCGCCCACAGCAGCCGCAGGTAGTCGTAGATCTCGGTCACGGTCCCAACCGTCGAGCGCGGGTTGCGCGAGGTCGTCTTCTGGTCGATCGAGATCGCCGGCGAGAGCCCCTCGATCGAGTCGACGTCGGGCTTCTCCATCAGCCCGAGGAACTGCCGCGCGTAGGCCGACAGCGACTCCACGTAGCGCCGCTGGCCCTCGGCGTAGATCGTGTCGAAGGCAAGGCTCGACTTCCCGGACCCGGACAGCCCGGTGATGACGATCAGCGCGTCCCGGGGCAGCTCTAAGTCGATGTCCTTGAGGTTGTGCTCCCGGGCGCCGGAGATGACGATGCGGTCAGAGGCGGCCACTCACCTCGATTCTACGCAGGCGAACAGATGTTCCCGGCGGAAGCCCGTTCCCATCGAGGTCGTAATTGTTGCCGCCTAGCGGCGGAAAATACGACCTCGCTACTTAAGGGGGGAGAATCTACCTCGCTGTCGCCCTTATCTACGGCATGCGGCAAGAAGTGCGACAGCACACGGCGCTGGGAACGCTTGCAGGGAATCAGTACGGCGTTGTCACCCATGCGCAGATGGTCGGGCTCGGATATTCCGATGCTGCGATCGCCAGGGCGATTCGGTCGGGGCGGCTCTATCGCCTCTTTCGAGGGACATACGCGGTGGGGCATCCAGAGCCGCCACCGCACGGTCGTTGCCTGGCTGCGGTTCTGGCCTGTGGTCATGGAGCCCTCCTCAGTCACGAATCGAGCGCTTGGCTCTGGAGGCTCTCTCCGGGATGCCCGGCAGAGCCCCACGTCACAATCCCGCAGCGGGGACACAACCGAAGCGGCGTTCGAATCCACCACTCCACGATCCTGGAGCCCGAAGACCGAACCGGCATCAGTCGCATTCCGGTCACATCGATAGCCCGAACGCTGCTCGATGTCGCCGGAAGTCGTCGGCGGAAGATCGACGGGTTGGTCGAGAAAGCAGAGCGGATGGATCTACTCGACCTCGATGCCATCGATGCCCTTCTGCTTCGCGCGGGTGGGCATCGAGGACGCGAACCCCTGACCCAGGCCCTGGAGATCTACCGGGAACCCGCGTTCACGCGGGCGCGCTCGGAACGCCTGGTCCTCGCCATGGCGAAGCAGGCAGGACTGTCGCGGCCGAAAATCAACGTATTTGTCGACAAGTACGAGCTCGACGCATATTGGGAAGCGGAGCGGTTCGCCCTCGAAGTCGACGGTTGGGGAACCCACCGCACGCGAGCTGCATTCGAGCGAGACCCACTCCGGATAGAGGACCTGAAGCTGGCGGGCATCGAGGCGATTCGAGTGACGGCCCGCCGTCTCGAACGTGAACCGGAGGAGTTCGGCCGGCGTCTCCAGAAGCTCCTCTGGCGACGCCGACAAGAACTGGCCGCCCAGCGACCGGCGGTCGTAAATCAAGTCGGATAACGGCAAGAAATACGACCGCGGTCGCGTCAGCCCAGGATGGCGGCGAGCTTGCGGCGGTAGGCGCGGGCGGTGGGGTCGCCGGGCTCGATTTCGCTGAGGATCCCGACGGCGGCGCGGCGAAGCAGGTCGCGGCGCTCGGCTGGGCCGATCTCGGGGCCGAAGCCGTCGACTTCTTCCGCCACGCCGTCGGCACCCTGACTCTCTCCCGGGAGCTTGGCCAGCTCCTCGATCAGGCCGTCCAGGGCCGCTGCGCGGTCGCCCCGGTCGAGGGCGGCGAAGGCGTCGCGGGCGATTCCGGCTCCGTTGAGGTGGACGCGGGCGGCGATGCCGGCGGCGCCGAAGTCGGCTTCGTGCTGGGCAACCGCGTCGAGCGCCTCGTCTTCGGCGCCGCGCGCGAGCCGCGCCTTGGCCAGGGCGACGGCGACGTCCGCTCGGTTGGGCTCCAATTCGCTCGCCTCGCGCAGCGAAAGCTCGTCGCCCGCCGCGAACAGGTCGTCCACGCGCGAGGGAGCGAGCCTGTCGAAGAACGCCCCGACTTTGGCCGGCGGCAGGACGCCGGTGAACTCGTCGACCACCTCGCCGTCCCGGAACGCCTTCACCGCCGGGATTCCCTGCACCCCGAACAGCGCCGCCAGCCGCTGGTTGGCGTCGACGTCGACCTTGACCAGCTCCACCTTCCCCTGCCTCGCAGCAGCCGCCGCCTCCAGCTCCGGGCTCAGCGCCTTGCAGGGGCCGCACCAGTCGGCCCAGAAATCGACCACTACCGGGAGCTCATGAGAACGCTGCACCACGCACTCATCGAACGTTTCCTCGCCCACTTGGACGGACATATTTCGAGCTTAGATCGCGACGCGCGGAAGGAAACCCCAGGAGTCTCCTCAAGGATGACAACTTGTGCAAAGAGGTTTAGGGGCTACGCCCCCGCGGTCATCCCGTCGAGATCGCGGCGCAGCTCACGCAGCTCGTCGCGGATCCGCCCCGCCTCCTCGAAGCGCAGGTCGTCGGCGGCGGCCAGCATCTCCTCCTCGAGCGCCACGATCGTCTTCTCGAGCTCCTCCGGCGAGGCGAACTCCTCCGCCCGTTTGCGCCGCCGTTTGCGCGGCGCCCGGTCCTCCATCGCGAGGAAGTCCGACATCTCGGAGATCCCCTTGCGCACGGTCTCCGGAGTGATCCCGTGCTCCTTGTTGTAAGCGAGCTGGATCGCCCGGCGGCGGTCGGTCTCGCGCATCGCCGCCCGCATCGCCGCGGTCTCCTTGTCGGCGTACATCAGCACCCGCCCGTTGACGTTGCGCGCCGCCCGGCCGATCGTCTGCACGAGGCTGGTCTCGCCGCGCAGGAAGCCCTCCTTGTCGGCGTCGAGGATCGCCACCAGCGAGACCTCGGGCAGGTCGAGACCCTCGCGCAGCAGGTTGACGCCGACAAGGACGTCGTACTCGCCAAGCCGCAGGTCGCGGATGATCTGGATCCGCTCCAGCGTGTCCACCTCGGAATGCAGGTAGCGCACCTTCACCCCGTACTCGAGCAGGTAGGCGGTCAGGTCCTCGGCCATCTTCTTGGTCAGCGTCGTGACCAGGGTGCGGTCGCCGCGCTCGGCCACCCGCTTCACTTCGTTCATCAGGTCGTCGATCTGGTTCTTCGTCGCGCGCAGCTCGATTTCCGGGTCGATGATCCCGGTCGGGCGGACGATCTGCTCGACCGTGCGGGTCGATTCCGCCTTCTCGAACGGCCCCGGCGTTGCCGAGACCATCACCAGCTGCTTGACCCGTTCGAGGAACTCCTCGAACTTGAGCGGCCGGTTGTCGATCGCCGAGGGCAGGCGGAAGCCGTAGTCGACCAGGGTCGTCTTGCGCGAGCGGTCCCCCTCGAACATGCCGCCGATCTGCGGGATCGTCTGGTGGGACTCGTCGACGAAGACGACGAAGTCGTCGGGGAAGTAGTCGATCAGGGTGTGCGGCGGACTCCCCGGCGGGCGGCCGTCGAGGATGCGCGAGTAGTTCTCGATTCCCGAGGTGAAGCCGAGCTCCTTGATCATCTCGAGGTCGTACATAGTCCGCTGGCGCAGCCGGTGGGCCTCGAGCTGCTTGCCCTCGGCCTCCAGCTCGCCGGTGCGCTTTTCGAGTTCGGCGCGGATCTCTTCGACGGCGCGGTCGACCGTCTCGTCTTTCGTCACGTAGTGCGAGGCCGGCCAGACCGAGACGTGGTCGATCACGTCGAGCACCTCGCCAGTGAGCGGGTCGAAGTGCTGGATCCCCTCGATCTCGTCGCCGAAGAGGGAGATCCGGTAGGCCGACTCGGCGTAGGAGGGCATGATCTCCAGCACCTCGCCGCGGACCCGGAAGGCGCCACGCCCGAGCACCTGGTCGTTGCGCTGATACTGCATCTTCACCAACTTGCGCAGGACGTCATCGCGGTCGATTTCCTCGCCGACCTTGAACAGCTGCATTTTTTCGTTGTAGACCTGGGGCGAGCCGATCCCGTAGATGCAGGAGACCGAGGCGACGATGATCACGTCGCGGCGGGCGAACAGCGCCGCGGTGGCGGCGTGGCGCAGGCGGTCGATCTCGTCGTTGATCGAGCTGTCCTTCTCGATGTAGAGGTCCTGGGCCGGGACGTAGGCCTCGGGCTGGTAGTAGTCGTAGTAGGAAACGAAGTACTCGACCGAGTTCTCCGGGAAGAACTCGCGGAACTCGTTGCAGAGTTGCGCGGCCAGCGTCTTGTTGTGCGCGATCACCAGCGAGGGCCGCTGCACCTCGGCGATCGTCGCCGCCATCGTGAAGGTCTTGCCGGTCCCGGTCGCGCCGAGCAGGGTCTGGAAGCGATCGCCCCCGCGCAGCCCCTCGGCCAGCCCGGCAATCGCCTTCGGCTGGTCCGCCGTCGGCGAGTAGGCGGGGTTCAGCTTGAAATCGGGCACGGGGGTGAAAATAGCGGGGAGTCACATTCGCCTGTTCCTTATGGCTGTATAGCGACCAAAAGGAACAGCGAAATGGGAGACTGCGGCGGATGAAGCTTTCACGCATCGGCGTCGCCGCGCTCTTCTCCTTCACCGGGACGATGCACTTCCTGCGCCCGCGCTTCTTCGAAGCGATCGTGCCGCCCGCGATCGAGTCCCGCAAGAAGGAGGCGGTGGAGGTCAGCGGCTATGCCGAGCTGGCCGGCGCGGCGATGGTCCTCCACCCCGCCTCGCGCCGTCTCGGACGCTGGTGGCTGCTGGCGCTGCTGGTCGCGGTCTTCCCGGCCAACATCCACATGGCGGTCAACCCCGAGCAGGTTCGCGGCCTCGACATGCGCCGGTTCCCCCGCTGGGCGCTGTGGGCGCGGCTGCCGCTCCAGCCCCTCGCGATGCTCTGGGTCTGGCAGGCGACTCGCCGGTAGCGAATAGAGTGCAGGCAATGGACAAACGCGATCGCTTCGCCGTAAACCTCCGCCGCGCCCGCGAAACCGCCGGGATCTCCCAGGAAGAGCTGGCCGAACGCATCGAGGTGCACCGCACCGAGATCTCGCTGCTCGAGCGTGGAGGGCGGGAACCGCGGCTGGGGACGATGGTCAAGCTGGCGGTGGCGCTCGGGACCACCCCGGAAGCGCTCTGCGCAGGAATCGCCTGGGACCCGAAGGCGCGGGACTACAAGATCACTGAGCCGGGCTAGGGGACGTATGCCCGTCCCCTTACGGCAGGAATCTTTCGATGATGCCCGAGGCGGGTCCGAGGAATCCTTCTACGTTGCTGAGGAGGGATTTTGCGTTTTGGATCAGTTCGATTGCTTGTTCGAGGGGGATGTTGCGGAGGGTGGCGCGCAGGGGGACGGCGAGGATCGGGCTGAGGGCGCCGGCTTCTTCGGCGTCGTCGACGGCCCGGATCAGCCCGGCGCGGATCGCCTTGGCGATTTTCGCGTCGGTGATCCCGTACTTCTTGGCGAAGCGCTTTCGTGCCTCCGGGGTAGCCAGCGCACGCGCCAGGGCCTCCCGTGAGACGCCGAGGCGGCAGGCGGCGCCGTCGAGCGCCGAGGTCGTGAACTGGTTGGCGATTTCGCCGAGGCTCTGCGGGTTGCTCCAGGGGCGCGGGCTGCAGGGGTTCTGCACCTTCTCCGGTTCGTAAGACGAGCCGCCGGCCGCCAGGTAGGCGCCGACCAGGACCAGCGAGGCGACGATCGCGCCGATCACCAGCGTCCGGCCCCTCACAGCTCCACCTCTTTCGAGAGCGCGATCGGGAACAGCGCGATCAGACCCAGCAGCGCCGCGAGGATGAAGGAGGTGCTGAAGGCGTGGGTGGCGCCGCGATCGAGCTGGTCCTGCAGTTCGCTGCGCAGCTGCTCGACTTCGGCTCGCTCGGCCGGGTCTTCGGGCAGCGGTTCGAACGCGGGGCCGATCGTCGGCACCTTGCCGCGCTCTTCTTCGAGCCGTTCGCTGACCTTCTCCGCCAGGCTGAGCTTCGTCAGCGGGTTGACCGCCGAGTCGAGGATCACCGCGGTGCCGGCTTCGATCGCGTCGTGGCGCTGCTGGTCGATGTCGGCGGTGAAGATCGGCGTCAGCGCCAGCAGTCCGATCACCACCCCGGCGTGGCGGGCCGAGATCGTCCAGCCGCCGTGGATCGCCTGCGGGGCGCGGCCGCCGAGGGCGGTCTCGGTCAGCGCCGAGAGGACCAGGGAGAGGCCGACGCCGACGAGGATCTGCGGCGGGATCGTCAGCGCGATCGTCGCCTTCGGCAGGAAGGCGAGGCCGCCGAGGCCGCCGGAGACGAGGATCGCGCCTGCCGCTGCCCGCGGGCGGGCCTCGGCCACCTGCTCGGGCAGCCTGCTGCCGACGACGGCGGCCAGCGGCATCACCGAGACCACGATCGCCGCCTCGATCGGGCTCAGGCGCCAACCTTCGATCAGCAGCAGCACCAGGAGGAAGAGGGCCGCGGCGATCGCCGCCGAGACCATCGCCAGGGCGAGGTTCGCCCAGAGGTGCGGGCGGCCGGTGCGGCGCAGCTCGGGTCCGATGACCCCGGTCGCCGCCTCGTGCCTGGCGACAGCCAGGATCGGCACCGCCGCCGCCAGGGCCACCGGCACCTGCAGGAGGAAGATCGACTGCCAGGAGACGAGCTCGGTGAGGAGCCCGCCGAGCGCCGGGCCGAGCGCGGCTCCGGTCGCCCCCGCCGCCGCCCAGACCGTCGCCGCCCGCCGCTCGGAGCCGACCGTCGCCGGCAGCAGCTCCAGCGCCGCGGTCACCGCAGCCGCCCCGCCCAGCGCCTGCACGCAGCGGGCGAGGATCAGGGTCGAGAGGGTGTCGGAGAGGCCGCAGGCAAGGCCGGCGCCGGCGAAGACCGCCAGCCCCACCGCCGCCGCTCGTCCCGGCCCGACCCGGCGTGCGACCAGCGCCGCCGGCACCGCCGCCAGAGCCATCACCAGGTTGAAGGAGACCAGGACCCAGGTGACCCCCGAGACGCTGGTGTTCAGCTCCCGGTAGATCTGCGGCAGCGCCAGGACGACGATCGAGGAGTCGGCGAGCACCACCCCGACCGCGAGGGCGAGGGCGGCGACGCGAGGTCTCGGCGCGCCGTTAATAGCCCAGCTCCTTTGCGTACTTATGCCGGTATTCCCCCTGCTTCTCGAGCACCTCTTCGACGTAGGCGCGGGTTTCGGGGAAGGGAATGTCCTCCACCTTGAGGTCCGCCCCACCCCACTTGTCGGCGTTGCCAGGGCCGGCGTTGTAGGCGGCAAGCGCCGCCGCCTCGTCCCCTTCATAGCGGTCGAGCAGTTCCCTCAGCAGGAAGGTCCCGTAGCGGATGTTGATTTCGGGGTCCGAGAGGTCGTCGAGCGTGAAGGTGGTGCCGCCGCTGCGTTTCTCGATGAACTTCGCCGCTTCCGGGGTGATCTGCATAAGCCCGCGGGCGCCGGCACTCGATTCCTGGTCTGAGAACTTCGACTCCGAGTAGATGACGGCGGCGATCAGCGCCGCGTCCACCCCCTTTTCCTTCGACTGCTGGCGGATCACGTCCTCGTGGTGGAGCGGCAGGGTCAGCTCCTTGATCGCGTGGTCGAAGGTGCCGCTGGCGATCAGGTAGGCAGCGCCGAGCCCGGCCAGCACAGCGACCCCGCCCCAGACGGCGCGGCGGCGGCGGGCTCGCACCTTTTTCCTCATGTCCGCAGCCTTGCGAGCAGGGCGGACAGGGCCCGCTCGAGGTCCTCCACCGAGCCGTCGTTCTCGACCACGTGCTCGGCCCGCTCGGCCTTCTCCAGCTGGGTCAGCTGCCGCGCCTCGCGCTCGTCGACCAGCGCGTGGCCGCGGGCGGCGGCGCGCTCGCGGCGCACCTCGTCGGCGCTGACCACGGCGACGGTGGTGTCGAAGACCTCGTGGCTGCCGGCCTCGAACAGCAGCGGAACCTCGACCACCGCCACCTCGGTCTCCTCGGGCAGCGACCTCAGCCAGGCGGCGGTCCGCTCCCGCACCAGCGGGTGGATCTGCTCCTCCAGCCAGCTCAGCTGCTCGGGGTCGGCGAAGACGATCTCGCCGATCCTGGTGCGGTCGACGACGCCGTCGGGAGCCACCTCGCGGCCCCATTGGGCGACCAGGCGCTCTCTCAGCCCCGGGCTTTCCAGCAGTTCGTGGACGACCGCGTCGCTGGAGAGGGTGGCCGCCCCAAGCCGCGCAAACGCCTTCAGCGCCTCCGACTTCCCCGCCGCGATACCGCCGGTGAGGCCGATCTTCAGCGGCGCCACGGGCGCCGCTCAGTCCTGCTCAGACTCGCCCGTCTGCGCGTCCTCGCCGGCAGCCTCGTCGGCGTCGTCAGGCGAATCCGGCCGTTCCTGCACCGCTTCCCCCGCCTGATGCTCCCCAGCATCCTCCCCGTTCTCGGAGACCTCGGCGACCGGCGCCTCCTCAACTGCCACCTCCTCGGAGACCTCGGCATCCGGACCCTCGTCCTCAGCCTCACCCGAGGCGTCCGAAGCCTGAGCGATCTGTTCCCCGAGGTCGGCCATGGCCATGTTCTGCCCCTCGACCCGCTTGATGCTGAGCGACAGCCGCCGCCGCTCTTCGTCGATCTCGAGGATCTTGACGTTCAGCTTCGACCCCGGCTCGACCACTTCGCTCGGGTTCTCGACGTGATGGTCGGCGAGCTCGGAGATGTGGACCAGGCCCTCGACCCCCGGCAGGATTTCGACGAAGGCGCCGAAGGCGACGACCTTGGTCACGGTCCCCTCCAGCACGTCGCCGCCGCGATGGGTGCTGATCACCCGCTGCCACGGGTCCTCCTGGGTCTGCTTCAGACCGAGGGAGATGCGCTGACGGTCGCGATCGATGTCGAGGACTTTGATCCGCACGTCGTCGCCGATCGAAACGACTTCGGACGGGTGGTTGACGTGGCTCCAGGAAAGCTCGGAGATGTGGATCAGGCCGTCGATCCCGTCGAGGTCGACGAAGGCGCCGAAGTCGACGATGTTGGAGATCTTGCCTTCGACGACCTGGCCCGGCTCGAGGCGGCCGAGGATCTGCTCGCGCACCTCTTTGCGCTCCTCCTCGAGCACGGCGCGCCGCGAGAGGACGACGTTGTTGCGGCTGCGGTTGAGCTCGATCACTTTGCATTCGAGCGTCTGGCCCATGAACTCGTCGAGGTTGTGGACGCGGCGGATGTCGACCAGCGAGGCGGGCAGGAAGCCGCGCACCCCGAGGTCGAGGATCAAACCGCCCTTGACCACCTCGATCACGTTGCCTTCCACCGGTTCGCCCGAGTCGGCGGCGACCTCGATCCGGCGCCAGGCTTTCTCGAAGCGGGCGCGCTTCTTGGAGAGGATCAGGCGTCCCTCGGAGTCCTCCTTGGTGAGGACCAGGGCGTCGATCTCCTCGCCGAGCTCGACCTCTTCGTGCGGATCGACCGACTTGCGGATCGAGAGCTCGCCCGACGGGATCACGCCCTCGGCCTTGTAGCCGATGTCGACCAGCACCTCGTCTTTGTCGATGCGGACGACCTTGCCTTTGACGACGTCACCCTCCTCGAAGGACACCATCGTCGCCGCGTAGTTCGGGACGATCTTGCCGTCGACGTTGAGGAGGAGGCCGCCGGAACCCTCGACAGGGCTGGCGCTGGGCGCAGGCGTCATGGTCTCGGTCGCGGACACGGGCGCGAATGATGGCAGAATCCGGCGCAATGCCGGTCCGAGCCACCAAGCGGGGCAACGAACGTACGCCGCTGGACGGGGATCGCGACGTGCTCGTCTGCGGGGCGAGCTTCGCCGGGCTGGCGGTCGCGCGCGAGCTGGCCGGCTCGGGAGCCGACGTCCTGGTCGTCGACCGCTACGAGATCGGCGAGCGCCAGACCTCCGCCTGCGGCATCCCCACCGAGTGGCTCCGGCGCCTGGGCCTGATGGACGCGGAGCGCCAGCGCTTCGACACGCTGGTCATGCACACCCCCCACGGCGACGCCCGCTACCGGCTTCCCTGGACCTTCTCGACCTTCGACTACCGCGAGCTCTGCCAGCTCCTCTGGCGCGACTGCGACGCAACCTTCGAGACCGCGAAGGTCGACGGGCGGGCGCAGAACGGCGACGGCCGGGTCGCCGTCGATACCGACCGCGGCGTCGTTTCGGCGCCGCTCGTCGTCGACGCGCTCGGCTGGCGAAGGATGCTCGCCAACGGCGACGGCTACCAGCCGCCCGACGCTCCGCTCTCGCGCGGTCTCGAGGTGCACCCCGGCGGGGAATCGGAGGACCTGGCGATCTGGATCGACCGCAAGTACGTGCCCGCCGGGTACGGCTGGTCGTTCCCCGCCCGGGACGAGCTGCGGATCGGGATCGGCTCCTTCGATCCCCGCTTCCACGTCAAGGAGACGACGGTGGAGCTGACCAGGGACCTCGGCAAGGAGCCGAACGAGTACCAGGGGAACTGGATCCCCCACAAGCTGCGCCGGGCGACCGAGGGCGGCGTCTTCTTCGTCGGCGACTCGGCCGGGCACTGCCTGCCGCTGAGCGCGGAGGGGATCCGAACCGCCCTCTACTTCGGGATCGCCCTCGGCCGCGAGCTGCGAGGCGTGGTCGAGGGGCGCCAGGGCCGCGCCGAGGCGGAATCGAATTACGCCTCCTTCCACGACTCGCACGAGTGGAAGTTCAGGTGGATGCTGCGGGTGCAGAGGCTGATCCCGCGGGTGCCGCCGCGGCTGCTCGGGCCGGCGATCAGGCTGATGGGGTCGAAGCGCTTCGTCGACTGGTCCTTCGGGCACTACCTGCGAATCGCCCCGCCCGAGTACGCGGGCTCGAGCCGGGCCGGCTCAGCGGACCACGAGGACGGTGCCGGCCAGCAGCAGGGCGACGCCGAGGATCCGCTCGGGCGAGAGCGGGACCTGGTCGAGGCCGAATAGGCCCAGCCGGTCGATCACGACCGAGGCCGTGAGCTGACCGAAGACGGTGGCCGCGGCAACCCCGCCGGCGCCGATCACGCTGACCGCGATCAGCGCGTTGAGGACGTAGAGGGCGCCGAGGAAGCCGCCGAGGAGGTAGTACCAGCTGACGTCGAAGGTCGAGGAGAGGCCGCCCGCCTTGCCGCTGAGGACGACGACCGCGGCCAGCGCCACGGTCCCGACCGAGAAGGAGACGAGGGCGGCAGGCATGCTGCCGGTGGCCCTGCCCAGGCCCGCGTTGATCGGGGCCTGCGCGGCGATCAGCCCGCCCGCGGCGGCGGTGAGGAGGACGGCGACGCCCCTATCCACGGATTTCTTCGCTTCCTCGCGTGATCTTCGGTCCGGACATGTGTTTGAGATGGAGGCGACGTTGAACCTCGTCGCTCTCTTATCAGTAACGCAATACGACCGCTCGTCCGATCTACAAGACCAGTCGATGCCCCCGCCGCCTGCAGAGCTCTTCGCCTCCCGGGTCTTCCTCGGCCCGGCGCTGCGCGCCCAGCCCGACCGGCGCCTCGTCGAGCTCGTCCGCGACGGCTACGACGCGGCCTTCGAGGAGATCGTGCGACGCTACCGCAAGCCGCTCGACCGCTTCGCCGCCGGGATCGTCGGCGGTCGCTCGGAGGACGTCACCCAGGACGCCTTCTCGAAGGCGCTGCGCGCACTGCGCGGTTCGGAGGCGGAGATCGAACTGCGGCCCTGGCTCTACCGGGTCGTCCGCAACACGGCGCTGAACGACCTTCGCGACCGGGCGCCGGCGGCCGAGGAGCTCTCCGAGCGGACGCCGGGCGCCCGCAGCGCCGCCGCCGAGGTGGAGTCGCGCGAGGAGCTGCGCGACCTGATGGAGCGCCTGGGGGCGCTGCCCGAGCCGCAGCGCGCGGCGCTGGTGATGCGCGAGCTGGAAGGCCTCGGCCACGAGGAGATCGCGGCCGCGCTCGGCGTCAGCGGCGGCGCGGCGAGGCAGGCGATCTACCGCGCCCGGGCGGCGCTGCGCGAGGGCATGGGACTGCTGATCCCGCTGCCGGTGCTGCGGACGCTGTCCGAGCACGGCGGCGAAATGGCGGCCGGCGGCCTCGGCGTCGGCGCGCTCAAGGTCGGGGTGGCGACGGTGCTGATCGCCGGGACCGTCGGCGCCGGGGTGGCGATAGAGCACCGCCGCGGCGACAGGCCAGGACCGGAAGCCGCCGAGGCGGCTCCCCTCGTCGCCGGGAAGCAAGGGCAGGCGAGAAGCGAGGCTTCGACCGCGGACAGCGGCTCGAGCGCAGACAAGAGCCGTGGCGCGGGCGGTGAAAACGGAAGTGGCGACTCCGGCCAGCGCGGCGGGCACGGCGGCAGCGGCTCCCTCGACGACGGCACCGGCGCCCAAAGCGGCTCCGGTGGCTCGGGGGGCGGCCCCGGGCCCTCGGGCTCCCGTGGCGGCTCCGTACGGTCGGGGTCCGAGGAATCTGGCGGCTCCGGCGGTGACGACTCCTCGGGCTCGGGCGATCGGCACGGCGGCGGCGGCGGTGACGGCGGCAGCTCCGACGGCTCGTCGGGCGGTTCCGGTGACGGCGGCGGCATCTCCGGCGGCTCGGGAAGCAACGACGTCAGCAGCGGTGACGGAGGCAGCTCGGGGTCGGGCAGCGGCGACGTCGAGAGCGATCCGACGAGCGAACCGGCCCTGAGCGAAAGCAGCGACGGGGGCGACTCGACCTCTACGGACGGCAGCGGCTCCGACGTCGCTTCCAGCGGCTCGAGCGGCGACGGCTCGACCAGCACCACGACCTTGAGCTCGAGCGAATCAGACGGGAGCCCGTAGCGACGTGATCTTCGCGGCGGCCTCGGGTTCTAGGCCCGACCAGTTGTTCAACCTCGAACTAGGAGGAAAAGGCATGACCCACGACAAAGGACGGCGAGCCCGCCTCGGCATGACCTGGTTCGCGCTGGCGCTCGGGGCGCTCGCGCTCCTGGCCATGCCCAGCCTGGCGGCCGCCAAGGACCGCAACCACGACCGCATCCCGGACAAGTGGGAGAAGAGCCACCACCTCTCGCTCAAGGTCAACCAGGCGCAGAAGAACCAGGACGGCGACAAGTTGCGCAACCGCGCCGAGTTCCTCGCCGGCGACAACCCGCGCGACGCCGATTCCAACGACGACGGCGTAATGGACGGCGAAGACAACGCCGGCACGATCGTCTCCTTCGACCAGGAAACCGGCAAACTCGCGATCGACCTCTTCGGCGGCGAAACCGTCAGCGGCCTCGTCGACGAAGAAACCGAGATCAAGTGCGACGACAACTCCGGCGCCTCCGCCAGCAGCGACGGCAACGACGGCGAAGAAGTCGAGGCCGGTGACGGCAACGGCGGCGAAGAAGTCGAGGCCGGTGACGGCAACGGCGGCGAAGAAAGTCAGGTAGAGCCCGGCGACGACAACGGGGGCGAAGAACAGGGCGGCGAGGACGGCTCCGGCCCCGGCAGCGGCGAAAGCAACTGCACCAGCGCCGACCTCACCCCCGGCGCAGTCGTCCAGGAGGCGGAGCTGAAGGTCGCCAACGGCCAGGCGACCTTCGACAAGGTCGAGCTGTCGGGCAAAGACGCCTAGGCAGGGACAGCTTCGGCGTCGGAGCGGCTACTTGGCATCGAGCCAGTCGGTTCCGACGCCGACGTCGACCTCCAGCGGCGGCTCGAGCGGGTAGGCGGCGCACATCTCGCGCCTCACCAGCTCGGCCGCCGCCTCCATCTCCCCGGGCGGGCCCTCGAAGAGGAGCTCGTCGTGGATCTGGAGGACCAGGCGGGTCTCTCCCCCGGCTTCCTTCAGGGCCTTCTGACAGCGCACCATCGCCACCTTGATGATGTCGGCGGCGGTGCCCTGGATCACGGTGTTGACCGCGAGCCGCTCGCCGAGGCGGCGGGTGTTGGGGTTGCCGGAGCGCAGCTCGGGAATCGCCCGGCGGCGTCCCATCAGCGTCGTTACGTAACCCTCCTCCTGGGCGCGCTCGATCACCTCCTCGCGGAAGGCGCGCACCGCGGGGAAGCGCTCGAGGTAGCGGGCGACGAATTCCTCCCCCTCCTTGCGCGGGATGTTGAGCCGGTCGGCGAGACCGAACCCGGTCAGCCCGTAGACGATCCCGAAGTTGACCATCTTCGCCTTCGAGCGCTGGCCGACGTCGACTTCGTCGCGCTCGATCTCGAAGACCTCGGCGGCGGTCGCGGCGTGGACGTCTTCGCCCTTGCGGAAGACGTCTTTCAGGACCTCCTCGTCGGCGACGTGGGCGAGGACGCGGAGCTCGACCTGGCTGTAGTCGGCGGAGAGCAGGCGGGCGCCCTCCTCGGCGACGAAGCAGGCGCGCACCGGGCGGCCGATCTCGGTCCGGATCGGGATGTTCTGCAGGTTCGGGTTGGTGCTGGAGAGGCGGCCGGTGGTCGTCGCGGTCTGGTTGAAGGTGGTGTGGACGCGGCCGGTCTCCGGGTCGATCAGCTCCGGCAGCGTGTCGAGGTAGGTGCTCTTCAGCTTCGTCAGCTCGCGCCAGGACTCGATCTTCTCGACGATCGGGTGCTCGTCGCGGATCTGGGCGAGGACGCGGGCGTCGGTCGAGAAGCCGGTCTTACCGCGGCGTTTCTTCGTCAGCTCCAGCTTCTCGAAGAGGATGCGGCCGACCTGCTGCGGCGAGCCGATCGTGAACTCCTCCTCGGCCAGCTCGAAGATCTCTTCTTCGAGAGCGGCGATGCGCTCGCCGAAGCCGGCGCCGACCTCGGCGAGCCGCTCGGCGTCGAGCTTCAGGCCCTCGCGTTCCATCGCGGCCAGCACGTCGACCAGGGGCAGCTCGACGTCGTGCAGCAGCCGCTTCAGTCCCAGCTCATCGATCCGCGGCGCCTGCACGGCCGCGAGGGCGGCGACGAGGCGCGCTTCCTCGGCGGGCTCGAGCCCGGCCTCCAGCTCCTCTCCGAGCGCCAGCTGCCCGTCGTCCTCCTCGGGCTTCCCGGCGGCAGCGCCGTCCGCGAGGCCGATCCCGGCGTCGGCGGCGAGCTCGACCAGGTCGTAGGTGCGGCGCTGCGGCTCCAGCAGGTAGGCGGCGACCATCGTGTCGTGGTCGAGGACGGGCTCGACCCCCTCCCGCGCCGCCACTGCAAGCAGCCCGTGACGGCCGCCGCCGAGCGACTTGGCGTCGTGGGCTGCGAAGCGCTTGCCGTCGAGGGCGGCGGCGAGGTCCCCGAGCGAGCTGGAGCCGGCGAGGATGCGCCCCTCTTCGGCCGCCGCCCAGCGCTCGCCGGCGAGCGCCAGCGCCACCGGGCCGTCGCCGAGGTCCTTCGGCTCTCCCTCGACCGCCTCGACCTCGAGCTCGGTCTCGACCTTGCGGCCGGGCACGCTGGCGCCCTCGGGCAGCGCTTCTTCCAGCCGCTCCATAACCGCCCGCAGCTCGAACTCGCGCATGAAGTCCCGCAGGGCGCCGCGGTCGGGCTCGCTCGACATCGCCGCCTCGAGGTCGACGCCGGTCTCGATGTCGTACTGCAGGGTCGCCAGCTGCTTGGACAGACGCGCGTCCTCGGCGTGCTCGGTCAGGTTCTGCTTGCGTTTGGCGCCGGAGACCTCCTCGACGTTTTCCAGCACGCCCTCCAAGGAGCCGAACTGCTGCAGCAGCTGGGTCGCGGTCTTCTCGCCGATCCCGGGGACGCCGGGGATGTTGTCGGAGGTGTCGCCGCGCAGCCCCATCAGGTCGCAGATCAGCTCCGGCGGCACCCCGTAGCGCTCTTCCACCGCCTCGCGGTCGTAGATCTTCGTCTCGGTGATCCCGCGCGAGGTGCTCATCACCCGCACGCCGTCGGCGACCAGCTGGTAGGCGTCGCGGTCGCCGGTCACGACCATCACCTCGATCCCCTGCTCGCGGGCCTGCCTGACCAGCGAGGCGATCACGTCGTCGGCCTCGTAGCCCTCGACCCTGATGTTCGTGTAGCCGAAGGCCTCGACAAGCGGCATCAGGTGCGGCCACTGCTCGCGCAGCAGGTCGGGGCGCGGTTTCCGCTGAGCCTTGTAGAGGTCGTAGGTCTGCTCGCGACCGCTCCAGCCGGCGTCCCAGGCCACGACCACCCCCTGCGGGTGGTGCTCGTCGATGATCTTCACCAGCATCGAGGCGAGGCCGTAGATCGCGTTGGTCGGCCGCCCGTCGCTGGTCCCGATCGACTCCGGCAGGGCGAAGAAGGCACGGTAGGCGAGGCTGTTGCCGTCGATCAGGAAGAGCTGGGGCGCGTCCGCCATCGGGCGGTCACTCTACGAGGCGCGGCCCCGCGGCGGCAGATCAGGCCTCGCCCGACTCGATCAACTCGACGAGGACGTCGACGACCTCGGGGTCGAACTGGCTGCCGGCGCAGGCGCGCAGCTCGGCGAGGGCCACCTCGGTGCTCATCGCCTTGCGGTAGGAGCGGGTCGTCGTCATCGCGCTGAAGGCGTCGCAGGCGGTGACGATCCGGGCCTCGATCGGGATCTCCTCGCCGGCGAGGCCGTCCGGGTAGCCGCTGCCGTCGAAGCGCTCGTGCGAGGAGCGGATGATCCTGCCGACGTCGGCGAGGACGCCGCCGATCCGCTTCAGCATCCGCTCGCCTTCGGTGGTGTGGGCGCGGACGATCGCCCACTCGGACTCGTCGAGCGGGCCGGGCTTGTTGATCACCTCCTTCGGCACCGTGATCTTGCCGATGTCGTGCAGGAGGGCGGCGAACTCGACGTCGCGCCGCTGCTTTGGGGTGAGGTCGAGCGCGTCGCTGACGCCGAGCGCCAGGGAGACCACCTCGCGGCTGTGACTGCCGGTGTAGGCGTCGTCGATCTCGACCATGTCGCCGAGCAGCATCGCCGTCCCCTGGTAGGCCGCGCTGAGGGCGAGCGCCTGGTCGACCCGCGCCTGCCGCTCGCGAGAGAGAACGGCGAGCACCGCCGCCAGCGGGATCACCAGCAGGACCATGCCGGTGCCGATCTGCAGGGCGGCGACGGCGGCGAGCAGGCCGACCGGAGCCAAGGCCGCGTCGAGCGCGTACACCGGGGCGATCATCCGCCCCACCGCCGCCGGCGGCGTGCCGTCGATCAGCCAGGCCCGGGTGGCGGCGGCGGCGAAGTCGAAGGCGAACTGGGCGAGCAGCGCGAGGAGGTAGATCGGCCAGTTGTCCCAGGAGAAGGTCTGCGCTCCGGCGACGACGAGCACCAGAGCCGGGCCGACCGCATGCCAGCAGTCGGCGAAGACGTGGAAGGCGCGGCGGACGCTGATCGCGCCGGCGAAGTGGTCGGTGAGCCGGCCGAGCGCCCAGCTGGCGCTGACGACCAGCGGCACGGCCGGAGTCGGCAGCAGGAAGAGCATCGGCACCAGGACCAGCTCGGTCGGCACCGTGTAGCCGTCGGCGATGTCGAACCGGGCGCGGCAGGCGACCACGTAGGCGACCATCAGCAGGGCCACGTCAGCGCCGTGCAGCGAGCGTGGCGAGGAGAGCAGCAGCGCCATCGCCAGTGCCACGACGAGGAAGGAGATCGCGGTCCCGTACTCGACCCGGCGCTCGCGCCCTTCGGCGCGGGCGCGGGCGCGGGTACGCCCGCGGGCGTAGAGCTGCTCGGTCTTGGAAGCGGGGTTGGCGGTGACGCGCATGTCGCTCAACGACTCAAAAGTAAGTAGACGCCTAGTCCAACCTACTTAAGAAATGCAACGTGAATCCCGATCAGCTTGTCACATTCGGCATCTAGCCAGGGAAAGGCTCGGTGTCCAACCGGGCAGTTGCAGGTCAGAGGGAGGTTGAGGTGAAATCGATCCGCACCATTGTCACCGTCGCCGCGAGCGCTCTTCTCGCGACCGCATTCTTTGCCGCGTCGGCCCAGGCCTGCGCGTACGAAAAGGGCGAGGAAGTCTTCTCGCCGTGGCACGACCCGCGTTCCTACGTGCTCGGCCCCGACGGCGGTTTCGAGGCGGGCGGCACCGGGTGGTCGCTCGAGGAAGGCGCCTCGGTCGGGGCCGGCAACGAGTCGGCGTTCCTGAACGGGGCCGGCGACACGCAGTCGCTGTCGCTCCCCGAGGGGAGCTCCGCCACCAGCCCGGTGATCTGCTTCTCGCGGGAAACGCCCTTCTTCCGGGCGATGGCGACGAACGGCGGCGAGCCCGGTTCGCGTCTGCGGGTCGACTTCGTCTATCCCGAGCTCGACGTGACCCACACCCGCACCGTCGGCGGCAGCCGGGACGAATGGGCCCCCACCCAGCCCCTCGCCGCGAGCTTCGGCCTGGCGACCGTGGCCGGCACCGAATCGGTCCAGCTCCGCCTGACGGCGGTAAGCGGCGACTGGCAGGTCGACGACGTCTACGTCGATCCTTTCGCCCGCTACTGAGCGCTTAGACCAGACGCTCCATCGGCCAGGGCCCGGGCGACGTCGTCGACGACGCGCCCGGGCTCTTCTTCGATCTGGCTGTCCGTGAAGCGGAGAACGGTGAAGCCCCGCTGGCGCAGGTCGAGGTCGCGGGCATAGTCGGACTCGAAGGAGATCGAGCCGCGGTGGTAGAGGAAGCTGTCGGCTTCGACCACGAGGCGCCGCTCGCGCCAGAGGAAGTCGACCTCGTGGCGGCCCAGCTTGATGTTGGTCTCGGGGTGCGGGAAGCGGTGTTCGAGGAAGAGGGCGAGGAAGGCTTGCTCGAGGTCCGAACGCAGGCGATTCGACTCGACGCCTTCGAGGTGTACGCCTTTGTGCTCGGCTTGGCGCTTGGCGCGGCGGAGGAGGTACGGCGCGATCGTGTCCTCGAGATCGTCGATCGTGCGTTGGATCGTGGTGGTGGGGATGTTGTGGCGGCGGGTGGTGATGGTCCCCCGTCCTCGCCCCCCTCTGATTGCAGGTGAGGGGGGCGAGGACGGGGGACCAGCGAGCGCGGGGCAGCGATGCAAGTGGATCCCTCGGCGTTGCTTGAGGCCTGAGGTGGTTGGGACGGAGACGTGAATGGGTCCGTCGATCGGGCGCAGAAGCTCCCATAGCGCCGCGGCAGAGTGGTGACTGAGGACAGCGCCATCGCCGCAAGCGAGCACCGCGGCCATCCAGCGCCGGTGGTGGCTCGGAGCGCTGTGCCCGACCGCGTAGACGCCGCGGTGGAGGCGGTGCAGGCGCCCTCGCTTCGCTCGCTTGCAGGCGGCCTCGCGCGTCACTCCCGCGTCTTCGAGTTGCGGCAACGTAATGACTCCGTGCTGCCGCGCGGCAATATCGGCGATTCGGGAATCGACGGTGTCGCTTTTGTGGCCCATATGTCCACTAAGTCGACAGGGCCTTAAACTCGCCCCCCTTACCCCGCTGTTTTTGTCACTGGTAGCGGCTGAGGACGAGCCGAGGGACCGAATCTGATTCGATAGCCGCTCATGGCCGTCAGCGCCCAGTACAGCGTCACGATCCGCGTCGAGCTCGACGCGCGCCAGGAGCCGCTCGGGCGGCTGACCGCGGCGATCGCCGAGGCGGGCGGGCAGCTGCAGGGGGTCGACCTCGTGCCGGGCGCCGGACCCGAGGGCAAACGGGTGCGCGAGTTCACGATCGACGCCGCCGACCGCGACCACTGGGAGAAGATCCTGCGGGCGATCGGCTCGACCCGCGGCGCCCGCGTCCTCGACTACGTCGACCGGACGATGCAGATGCACCGCGGCGGCAAGATCGAGCAGCGCAACAAGTACCCGCTGAAGACGCGCGACGACCTCTCGATGGCCTACACGCCCGGCGTCGCCCGCGTCTGCATGGACATCCACGCCGAACGCGGCAAAGCCTTCGAGTACACGATCAAGAAGAACACGGTCGCGGTCGTCTCCGACGGCAGCGCCGTGCTCGGCCTCGGCAACATCGGCCCCGAGGCGGCGATGCCTGTGATGGAGGGCAAGTGCATGCTCTTCAAAGAGTTCGCCGGGGTCGACGCATTCCCGATCTGCCTCGACACCCAGGACGCCGACGAGATCGTCCGCGCGGTCGAGCTGATGGCGCCCACCTTCGGCGGCATCAACCTCGAGGACATCTCCGCCCCGCGCTGCTTCGAGATCGAGGAGCGGCTCAAGGAGTCGCTCGACATCCCCGTCTTCCACGACGACCAGCACGGCACCGCGATCGTGACGATGGCGGCGCTCTTCAACGCGCTGAAGATCACCGGCAAGCCGATCGAGCAGCTGCGGGTGCTGGTGGTCGGCCTCGGCGCCGCGGGGGTAGCGGTGACGAAGATGATGCAGGAAGCGGGGGTCAGTCACATCGTCGGCTGCGACCGCAAAGGGGCGCTCTCGACCGAGCGCGAGGACTACGAGTCGGGCGAGATGAACGCGACCAAGCGCTGGTTCGCGGAGAGCTTCAACCCGGACAAGGTGAGCGGCAGCCCCGACGACGCGATCGAGGGCATGGACCTCTTCATCGGCCTCTCCGGCCCCGGGATCATCCAGGCCGAGTCGCTGGCGAAGATGAACGACGACGCGATCGTCTTCGCGATGGCAAACCCCACGCCCGAGGTGATGCCCGAGGACGCCGCCCCCCACGTGCGGATCATGGCCACCGGCCGCTCCGACTACCCGAACCAGATCAACAACGTGCTCGCCTTCCCCGGCGTCTTCCGCGGCGCCCTCGACGCCGGCGCCCCCAGCATCACCGAGGAGATGAAGCTGGCCGCAGCCAAAGGGATCGCGATGGCGGTATCCGAGGCCGACCTCGCCGAGGACTACATCATCCCCAGCGTCTTCAACCGCGAAGTGGCGCCGAAGGTGGCCGAAGCGGTGGTCGAGGAGGCCAAGCGCGACGGCATCGCCCGGCTCAACGAGGAGACCGGGACCTTCGCCACGGTGGACGGAAGCTAGTGCGGGTCCTCGTTACCGGAGCCAGCGGCCTGATCGGCTCGGCTCTGTGTGACGCGCTGTTCGCCCGCGGCGACGACGTGGTCGGCCTCAGCCGCGACCCCGGCCGCGCCCGCCGCAGCAACCCCCGCGTCGCCTGGCACAGGTGGGAGCCGACGCTGGAACGGCCGGATCCGGTCGCCTTCGAAGGCGTCGAGGGCGTCGTCAACCTGGTCGGGGAGCGGATCGACCAGCGCTGGACCGACGTCGCGAAGCAGAAGATCATGGAGACGCGCCGCCAGGGGACCCACAACCTGGTGCAGGCGATCAGGGCGCTGCAGCAGCCGCCGAAGGTGCTGGTCAGCCAGTCGGCGGTCGGCTACTACGGCGACCGCGGCGACGAGGTCCTCGGCGAGAGCGCCGGCCCCGGCGCCGGCTTCGACTCGGAGGTGACGCAGGCCTGGGAGGCGGCGGCGCACGAGCTCGACGGGGGCGACGTCCGCCTGGTGATCGTCCGGACCGGCCAGGTGCTGACGCCCCGGGGCGGGATGCTGAAAGAGCTGCTGACGCCGTTCAAGCTCGGTGTCGGCGGCCCGCTGGCCGGAGGCGGGCAGTATGTCTCCTGGATCGACATCGACGACGAGGTCGGGATCCTGCTCTGGGCCCTCGACGAGGAGCGGGTGAGCGGCGTCGTCAACGCGACCTCGCCCAACCCGGTGACCAACAGGGAGCTCTCGAAGGCGCTGGGGCGGGCCGTCAACCGCCCGGCGATCGCGCCGGTCCCGGGGTTCGTCCTCGACCTCAAATTCGGACGTGAGTTCGGCCGGATCCTCCGCGGCGGCCAGCGTGCGATCCCCAAGCGCACCCAGGAGCTTGGGTACCGGTTCAAGCACCCCGATCTCGACGAGGCGCTAGCCGAGCTGGTCTAGGACCGCACTGCGGGGCGACGAAGAGCCCCGCCCTTCGAGGGCTTCCAGGACTCGCTGCATCACGGCAGAGCCCGAGCTGGTTTCGATCCAGGCGATCTTGGCGGCATCGACGATCGACCCGGTGAACCGGGCGGCCGGGCCGGGAGCTTCGAGGAATGCCACCGAGGCCGAGTCCTCGGTGGCACGGCGGGCGTTGGCGCCGGCGGAGGCGAGATCGGCGCCGCTCCGGACCTGGGTGTCGGCGAGGCAGATGGCCCGCACCTTCAGGTCTCCGGCGTCCCCGCCTGCGCGCGCCAGCTCCGCCTGCGCCTCCCGGCAGAGCGGTGCCGCCACGTAGACGGAGACGACGGCCCCGTTCGCCGCTTCCCCTTCGCCACACCCCGCGGCGATCGCGGCGGCGACCGTCGGCAGGACGATCGCACAGATACTCGGGAGGCGCCGCACGGAAGCGATCATAAACTTGGGCGCGATGCGCATCGGTGTCTTGACCGCTGGAGGGGACTGCCCGGGCTTGAATGCGGCGATTCGCGCCGTCGCCCGCTCGGCGATGCAGCAGGGGGACGAGGTGATCGGGATCCGGCGCGGCTATCGCGGCCTCGCCGAGGGCGACTACCTGCCGCTCGAGATGCCCCGGGTCACCGGCATCCTCCACCAGGGGGGGACGATCCTCAGCACCTCGAGCTTCGAGCCGATCCGCGAGGGCGCCGTCGAGGAGGTGGCGGCCGGCTTCGAGCAGCAGCGGCTCGACGCGGTCGTCGCGATCGGCGGCGAGCACACGATGGAGATCACGCGCCAGCTCCACGCCGAGCACGGCCTGCCGCTGGTCGGCGTGCCGAAGACGATCGACAACGACGTCGCCGGCACCGACTTCACCTTCGGCTTCGACACCGCCGTGCAGATCGTCACCGACGCGATCGACCGCCTCCACACCACCGCCCAGTCGCACGACCGGATCATGGTCGTCGAGGTGATGGGCCGCAATACCGGCTGGATCGCCGCCTACGCGGGAATCGCCGGCGGCGCCGACTGCATCGTCATCCCCGAGCAGACGACCACCGTGGAGGAGATGTGTGCCGACGTCACCCGCCGCCACGATCGCGGCAAGGACTTCTCGATCATCGTCGTCGCCGAGGGCGCCAAGCTTGCCTTCGCCAGCGGCGAGGAACGGCTGATCCAGCCGATCAAGGAGAGCGACGAGTACGGCTATCCGCGCCTCGGCGGGATCGGGGCGGCGGTGGCGACCGAGCTGGAGCGCCTGACCGGCTACGAGACCCGGGTCACCGTCCTCGGCCACGTCCAGCGGGGCGGCACCCCGACCTCGACCGACCGCATCCTCGCCACCCTCTACGGCGCCAAAGCCTACGAGATGGCGAAAGCCGGCGAATTCGGGCGGATGGCCGCGATCCGCGGCAACCAGATGACCTCGGTGCCGCTGGCGGATGCGGTCCACGTCAAGTACGTCGACCTGGCGATGCTGGAGATCGCGAAGCGCTTCTTCACCTGAGGGGCGGCTTCGAACCCCCCGGCGCGCGGCTAGGACTTCTGGGGCTGCGCGATCCGGACCACGGCGCCGATCAACAGCACGCCGAAGAAGATCAGGCCCGCGACGCCGCCGCCCTGGCCGAGCCAGGCGTAAGCGGTGGTCATCGCAGCGATCGCGAGGAAGAGGGTTACGACCATGCCCATGTCGCGCCGCATCCTATTGGATCGTTCCGGTGGGACGGCCGGCGGCGAGGGCTTCGCGGGTCTCGCCCAGGAAGGAGGCGACGGCGTCGGCGGCCGCTTGCGGCGACTCGCCCTCGCCGGCGGCGCGGACGAGGCGACTGCCGATGATCACGCCGTCGGCGATCTCGCCGACCTGGGCGGCCTGCTCGGGGGTGCCGATCCCGAAGCCGACGGCGACCGGCGTATGTGCCTCGGCCTTGGTCGCCGCGACCAGCTCGGCCAGCGCCGGCGGCACCTCGTTGCGCTCGCCGGTGGTGCCGACGGTGGAGACGACGTAGACGAAGCCCTTGGCGGCCTCGCAGATCTGCCGCCGCCGCTCGGCCGGCGTGGTCGGCGCCAGCAGCGGCACCAATGCCAGCCCCTCGGCTGCGAACGCCTCCCGCACCTCCCCCGCCTCGTCCAGCGGCAAATCAGGCACGATCACCCCGGCAGCGCCAGCGGCGCGAGCCAAACGGGCGAACTCGGTAGCCCCACCGTGCGCGAGCACCATGTTCGCGTAGGCCATAAAGACGACCGGAACCCGCTCACCGACCGCCTGACAGACCTCCAACGCCGTCGCCAGCGTCGCGCCTGCCTCAAGGGCCTTCGTAGCTGCAGCATGAATAGCCGGTCCATCCGCCAACGGATCCGAAAACGGCACCCCCAGCTCAATCAAATCCGCCCCGGCATCGACGAAAGCCTCGGCCACCGCCAGCCCCGTCTCCCGATCAGGGAACCCGGCCATCATGTACGGCATCAGAGCCGCCCGCCCATCTTCTCGAGCGAGGGCGAAGGCCGCCGTAATCCGCTCCTCGCCGGCCGCCTGGGGAGCCGGGGGAGTCTCGCCGGACCCTCCCCGCTGTTGTCCGCCGAGACTCCCCCGGCTCCCCCCCGCAGCGCTCACGGCAAGACCTCATTCGGCGGTTTCAGACGAGCCGTAGCCTCGGCCATGTCCTTGTCGCCCCGACCCGAAAGGCAAAGAACGTCGAATCCGTCCTCCCCGGGGTTCTCCAGCAGCCAGGCGATCGCGTGCGAGGACTCCAAGGCCGGGATGATCCCCTCGAGGCGGGAGAGCTCTTGGAACGCGGCCAGCGCCTGCTCGTCGGTGACGCCGACGTAGGTCGCACGACCGCGATCCCGCAGATAGGCGTGCTCGGGCCCGACGCCCGGGTAGTCGAGGCCGGCCGAGATCGAGTGGGCCTCGAGGATCTGCCCCTCCTCGTCGGCGATGACCGAGGAGAGCGAGCCGTGGAGGACACCCGTCGTCCCCGCCTGCAGCGAGGCGCCGTGGCGGCGGCTGGCGAGCCCCTCCCCCGCCGCCTCGACGCCGACCAGCGCCACCCCGGCGTCATCGATGAAGGGGGTGAAGATGCCGATCGAGTTGGAGCCGCCGCCGACGCAGGCGATCACCCGCGCGGGAAGCGAGCCCTCGGCCGCGAGCGCCTGCTCGCGCGCCTCCTCGCCGATCACCCGCTGCAGGTCGCGGACCAGCGCCGGGTATGGCGCGGGACCGACGGCGGAGCCGATCACGTAGTGGGTGGTGGCGACGTTGGCGACCCAGTCGCGGATCGCGGCGCTGACCGCCTCCTTCAGGGTCCGCGCGCCGGCCTCGACCGGCGCCACCTCGGCGCCGAGCAGCCGCATCCGCTCGACGTTGGGCGCCTGGCGGCGGATGTCCTCGGTGCCCATGTAGACGACGCATTCGAGGCCGAGCAGCGCGCAGGCGGTCGCCGTCGCCACGCCGTGCTGACCGGCGCCGGTCTCGGCGATCACCCGCGGCTTGCCCATCCGCGCGGCCAGCAGCGTCTGGCCGAGGGCGTTGTTGATCTTGTGGGAGCCGGTGTGGGCGAGGTCCTCGCGCTTCAGGTAGACCCGCGAGCCGACCCGCTCGGAGAGCCGTTCGGCCGGGTAGAGCGGGGTCGGGCGGCCGATGAAGTCGCGCCGCAGCTGGTCGAGCCGGGCCATGAACTCGGCGTCCTCGCGCGCCTCGGCCCAGGCGGCGGTCAGCTCGTCGAGCGCCGGGATCAGCGTCTCCGGCACGTAGCGCCCCCCGTAGGGGCCGAACCTGGTCTCGATCGCATTCATGCCTTGGCGGGAACGGAGTTGGCGGCCTCGAAGAAGGCGGCCATCGCGGCGTGGTCCTTGCGCCCGGGCTCGAGCTCGACCCCGCTTGCGACGTCGACCGCGTAGGGGTGGACGATCCCCACGGCTTCGGCGACGTTCCCGGGTCGCAGCCCGCCGGCGAGGACCGCCGGCACCTCGGAGCGGTGGTCGCGCAGCAGATCCCAGTCGAAGCTCTCGCCGGTCCCGCCCCACATCCCCTTGCCGCGCCGGTCGAAGAGGTGGAAGTCGGTACGGAAGGCCTCGGCGGCGTGGACGTCGGCGGCGCTGGCGACGTGAATCGCCTTGGCGACCTTGAGCCCGGTGCGGCGCGCCACCTCGGCGCAGAAGGAGGCGCCCTCGGCCCCGTTCAGCTGAACCATCGTCAACCCCTCGTCCTCGACCGCCCGCGCGACCTCGTCCAGGGTCGGATTGACGAAAACCCCCACGACCTCGCACTTGCGCCGAAAAGCAGCAGCAACCTCAGCTGCGACCCCCGGCTCGACCTTCCTCGGGCTCCCATGGAAATGGATCAGCCCGACAGCCCAAGCACCGAGCCGCACAGCCTCAGCCGCATCGTCCAAATTGGTGATCCCGCAGAACTTGACACGCACGCTTCCAGACTACGGAAGCCGAGCGACAAGGAGGGGGTGGGGCGCCCTCCGAACGTTTTGCGCAACTTTGCAACTGCGAGCAGCGGACGAAAGCCCACGCCCCTCAAAGGATGCGAGTGAGGAGGGTGCCCCACCCCATCCCCGCTCGCTGACCTCGGCCTATTCCGCTTTCTTCGGCTGCGTCCCCAGGGTGACGTTGGCGGTCTTTTCGTTACCGCCTCGGAGGATCTTCAGCTCGAGCGTGTCGCCCGGCTGCGAGTCCTGGATGACTTCGACCAGCTCTTCCATCGTCTTCAGCTTCTTGCCGTTCGCTTCGGTGATGATGTCGCCGCCGAGGCGGACTTCCGCGCCGTTGATCGTCGCCGCCGTGTTGCCGCCTTCGATGCCGGCCTTGTCGGCGGGGCCGCCCTTGACCACGGTCTGGACGATCACGCCTTCGTCCACCGGCAGGTTGACCGCCTTGGACAGTTCCGGGGTGATCGTGCCGCCGGTGATCCCGAGGAAGGCGTGTTCGACTTCGCCCTTGGTCTCGAGCTGCTTGATCTCGGCGCGGATCGTGTCGATCGGAATGGCGAAGCCGATGCCGACGTTGCCGTTCCCTCCGCCACCGGTGGCGATCTGGGAGTTGATCCCGATCACCTCGCCCTGGGAGTCGATCAGCGGGCCGCCCGAGTTGCCGGGGTTGATCGCGGCGTCGGTCTGGATCACGTGGTTGATCGAGAACCCGTTGGGCGCCTGGATCTGCCGCTGCAGCGCCGAGACGATGCCGCTGGTGACGGTGCGGTCGAGGCCGAACGGGTTGCCGATCGCGACCACCGGGTCGCCGACTTCGACTTCCCCGGAATGGCCGAGGGTCAGGGGGTGCAGTTCCTTGGCCGGCGCTTCCACCTCGAGCAGGGCGATGTCCGTGCCGGGGTCGGTGCCGACGACTTCGGCTTCGTATTTCCTTTCCGATTCGCCGAGTTTCACCTCGACCGTCTGGGCGCCTTCGATCACGTGGTTGTTGGTGAGGATGTGGCCTTCGCCGTCGATCACGAAGCCCGAGCCGGTTGCGGTCCCGCCTGATTCCTGTTCGGGTTCGCCGAACGGGTTGAAGAATTCGCTTTCCTGCGGTTCGAGCTGCGATTCGATGAAGGCGACACCCTCGCCGTCGGCCTTGTAGATCTGGTTGACGACGTTGGTGTTCTTTTCTTCCTTCGCGTCGACCGGCGCGCTCAGGGGCGAGGCGACGGTGGTCGTCGAGCCGCCGCCGGAATCGACCAGGCCGGCCGCGATCGCAACCAGGCCGAGGACGGCGACGACGAGGCCGCCGATCAGGGCGGAGAAGAACGGGCTGCGGAGCTTTGAGTTCGGTTCGGGCATGAGCTGGAGAATCGCCCAGGGCCGTGACCGATCCCTAAACGATCTTCAAATTTTTTCTAAATTAGCGGGTGCAGCGCTCAGACCAGGTGTTCGCGGGTGCTTTCGTCCGTCCCGGTCAGCTCGCGGACCTTCTCCTCGGGGTCCGCTGCGGCCATCAGGGCGCCGCCGATGAGGACCGCGTCCACCCCGACCCGGTCGAGTTCCTCGAGCTCGTCGCGGCTGGAGATGCCGCTCTCGGCGACCACGGTCTTGCCCGCCGGCACGTCGGGCATCAGCTCGTAGGTGGTGGAGACGTCGACGCTCATGTCGTCGAGGCTGCGGTTGTTGATCCCGATCACGTCGGCGCCGGCCTCCAGCGCCCGCTCCAGCTCCTCGCCGTCGTGGACCTCGACCAGGCAGTCGAGGTCGATCGCCCGCGCCTCCTGGTGCAGCGAGCGCAGCGCCCCGTCCTCGAGGGCGGCGACGATCAGCAGCGCCGCGTCGGCGCCGTTCACAGCCGCCTCGTAGAGCTGGTAGGGGTCGACGATGAAGTCCTTGCGGATGATCGGCAGCCCGCAGGCGGCACGGGCGGCGCGCAGGTCGGCCAGCGAGCCGCCGAAGTGGGGCTCGTCGGTGAGGACGGAGAGAGCCGCGGCTCCCCCCCGCTCGTAGGCGGCCACCTGGGCGGTGACGTCGACGGTCTCGGGCGCCAGCGCCCCGGCGCTCGGCGAGCGGCGCTTGAACTCGGCGATCAGCGACAGGCCCGGCCGGGTCAGCGCCTCACTGAAGGGACGGTCCTCCCTGCCCGAGAGCCGCGCCTCCAGATCGGCCTGGGAGAGCTCGGCGCGCCGCGCCTCGACCCCCTCCCGGGCCCCCGCGATGAGCTGGTCCATCATTCCCACTGAACCTGGAAAGCCTAGACGGCCGGGGCGGCCGTTGCCGCGATCAGCCTCTCCAGCACCTCTGCTGCCGCGTCCGAGTCGATCGCCTCCGCGGCCTTGGCGACGCCTTCGTCGAGTTCGGCGGCGAGGCCGCCGACGTAGATCGCCGCGCCGGCGTTGAGCACCACCAGGTCGCGGTGGGGACCCGGCTCTCCGGCCAGCACGCGCCGCACGATCGCCGCGTTCTCCTCCGGGCCGCCGCCGGCGACGCTGTCGAGGTCCGCCGGGGCCAGCCCGAACTGGCCGGGCTCGGCGAACCACTCGGAGGTGCGGTCGTCGGCCACCTCGATCACCCGCGTGCGGGCGCCCAGCGAGAGCTCGTCGAGCCCGTCCTCGGCGGAGACGACCAGGGCGCGCTCGCTGCCGAGGCTGACCAGCGCCTCGGCGATCGTCTCCTGATAGTGGCGGTCGGCGACGCCCAGCAGCTGGCGGTCGGCGCCGGCGGGATTCGTGAGCGGGCCGAGGAAGTTGAAGATCGTCCGCACGCCGAGCGCTTTGCGGGCGGGTATGACGTGCGCCATCGCCGCGTGGTGGCGGGGCGCGAACATGAAGCCGAAGCCGATCTCGTCGATGCAGCGCCCGACCTGCTCGGGCTCGATCTCGATGTTGACCCCGAGCGCCTCCAGCAGGTCGGCGGAGCCGCACCTGCTGGTGTTGGAGCGGTTGCCGTGCTTGGCGATGGCGCAGCCGGCGCCGGATGCGACCAGCGCCGCGGCGGTCGAGACGTTGAAGGTCGAGGGGCCGCCACCGGTGCCGCAGGTGTCGACAAGGTCGTGGCGCCTGGTCGGGACCGGCGCTGCCAGGCTGCGCATCGTCCGCGCCAGCCCGACCAGCTCTGGGACCGTCTCCCCCTTCGCCCGCAGGGCGATCAGGAAGGCGCCGGTCTGGATCGGGTCGGCCCGCCCCTCCATGATCTCGCTGAGCACCGCCGAGGCGTGGTCGGCGGTGAGGTGGTCGCCGGCGCAGACGGCGTCGATCGCGCGGCTGACTACGTCGTTAGGCACCGCAGGCTCCCGCGGTCGCATTTCTTTCCGCCAAGCGGTGTCAACTACGACCGCCCTCGATGAAGTTGGCCAGCAGGTGCTTGCCCTGCGGGGTGAGGACCGACTCGGGGTGGAACTGGACCCCCTCGACCGGCAGCTCGCGGTGCCGCGCGCCCATCACCACGTCGCCGAGCTTCGCGCTCAACTCCAGCACGTCGGGCAGGTCCGGATCTGCGACGAGCGAGTGGTAGCGGCCGGCCACCATCGGGCTCGGCAGCCCGGCGTAGATGGACCTGCCGTCGTGCTCCACCTCGCCCTCCTTGCCGTGGATCGGCTCGCCTTGGACGACGCGGCCGCCGAATGCCTCGACCATCGCCTGGTGGCCGAGGCAGACGCCGAGCACCGGGATCCCGGCTTCGCCGAAGGCGCGGATCGCCTCGCCCGAGATCCCCGCCTCGGCCGGCGTGCAGGGACCCGGGGATACGACGAGGCGGTCGGGTTTGCGCGCCAGCAGCTCCTCGACCGTCGCCTTGTCGTTGCGGACGACTTCGACCTCGGCGCCGAGCTCGCCCAGGTACTGGACGAGGTTGTAGGTGAAGGAGTCGTAGTTGTCGATCACGAGCACGCGCATCTCGGCCCACCCTAAGCCCAGTCCGGCTGTTCGCAGGCGACCTCGACGGCGCGGAAGACGGCGCGCGCCTTGTTCACCGACTCGTTCCACTCGTACTCGGGCCTGGCGTCGGCGACGGTGCCGCCGCCGGCCTGCACGTGCAGCTGCCCGTCCCTGCAGACGACGGTGCGGATGTGGATCGCGGTGTCGAGGTCGCCGTTCCACGAGAGATAGCCGACGGCACCGCCGTAGCCGCCCCGCTTGACCGGCTCGAGCTCGTCGATGATCTGCATCGCCCGCACCTTCGGCGCCCCGGAGAGGGTGCCGGCCGGCAACGCCGAGCGCAGCACGTCGAGGGCGCTGACGCCGTCTTTGAGCTTGCCCGAGACCTGGCTGACGATGTGGAGGACGTGCGAGTAGGTCTCGACCACCATCAGCTCGTCGACCTTGACGCTGCCGTACTCGCAGACGCGGCCGAGGTCGTTGCGGCCGAGGTCGACCAGCATCACGTGCTCGGCCCGCTCCTTGGGGTCGTTCTTCAACCTCTCGGCGAGCTGGCGGTCCTCGTCCTCGCTGGCCCCGCGCGGGTAGGTGCCGGCGATCGGCCGGGTCTCGACCCGGTCGCCGATCACCTTGACCAGCGGCTCCGGCGAGGCCCCGGCGATCTGGAAGTCGCCGAACTCGAGGAAGTACATGTAGGGGGACGGGTTGACCGCTCGCAGGCCGCGGTAGACGGAGAACGGCTCGACCGGCGCCGGGGCCGAGAAGCGCTGCGAGGGGACGACCTGGAAGGCGTCGCCGGCGTGGACGTACTCGACGATCCGCGCCACCGCGGCTTCGAACTCCTCGCGCGCCATGTTCGACTCGAACCGCGGCGGCTCGCTGACGGCCGGGTGCTCCGGCAAGGGCACGGGCCCGCGCAGGCGCTCGCGCATCTCGGCGATCGTCGCCGCGGCGCGTTCGTAGGCAAGGTCGAAGCTCTCGCCGCCCTCGACGAAGGCGCAGGCGAGGATCGTCAGCTCGTGGCGGAGGTGGTCGAAGACCAGCATCGCGTCGGTGACCATCAGCGCCAGGTCGGGGATGCCGAGCGGGTCGGGATTGGGCTCCCCCAGTGGCTCCACCGTCCGCACCAGGTCGTAGGCGAAGACGCCGACGGCACCGCCGGCGAACGGCGGCAGGTCTGCGACCGCCGCCGGCCGGTACTCGCGCATCCGCGCCGCCACCGCCGCGTAGGGGTCGGGGGCGGGCTCGCTACGGCTCGGAGGCTCGTCGGCCGCGACCTGCTCGCCATTCCACTCCGAGAGCGTGCCCTCGCTCCAGCGCAGCAGCGCCCGCGGTCGCAGGCCGACGAAGGAGTAGCGGCCGACCTGGCCCTGCTCGGCCGACTCGAGCAGGAAGCAGGGCGCCCCCTCCGGCTCGCCTGCCCGCAGCTTGAGGAAGGCCGAGACCGGCGTCTCGCAGTCGTCGACGAAGCGGGCGCGGACGGGAATGACATTGCCCTCGCGGGCGAGCTCGCGCGCCTCCTCCAGGCTCGGCTCCAGGCGGATCTCCGAGTCAGCCGCTACGCGCATTCAGCACCTCCATCACCTTCGCCTGGGAGACCCCGCGCGAGGCCAGCAGGACGCTGAGGTGGTAGAGGACGTCGGCCGCCTCTTCGGCCACCCGCTCATCGCTCTCGTCGCGGACGGCGCGGACGACCTCCTCCGCCTCCTCCTCGACCTTGGCGCCGATCAGCTCGCGGTCGTCGAGCAGCTTGACCGTGTAGCTCCCGTCGGGCCGCTGCAGCGAGCGGTCGCGGATCGTCCGCTCGAGCGACGGCAGCGCTTCGTAGGTGACCGGGGACGGCTCGCCGTCGGCCGGCGGCGCGTCCTTGCGCGGCGAGGCCGATCCCAGCACCTCGCGGTAGAAGCAGCTGCGCTGCCCGGTATGGCAGGCCGGGCCGGCGGGATCGACCAGCGCCACCAGGGCGTCGCCGTCGCAGTCGTAGCGAAGCTGGCGGAGGTGCATGAAGTTTCCCGAGGTTTCCCCCTTCTTCCAGAGCTCGTCGCGCGAGCGGCTGTGGAAATGCAGATCGCCGGTCTCCAACGTCGTTTCCAGGGACTGCGGGCTCATGTAGGCGAGCATCAGCACCTCGCCGGAGGCGAAGTCCTGGACGACGCACGCCACCAGCCCCTGCTGGTCGAATTCGATTTCGGGAAACATCGGGGAATCGTAAAGGTCGCCTGGTTAGTCGATGCCGAGGCGGTCGAGCAGGTCCTCGTCGCGGCGCCAGTGCTTGCGGACGCGGACCTGGAGGTCGAGGAAGACCTTGGCGGCCAGCTCGGCCTCCAGTGAGCGACGAGCGGCGGCGCCGATCTCGCCGATCTTCGCCCCGTTCCTGCCGATCAGGATTCCCTTCTGGGACTCGGTCTCGGCCCAGATCTCGGCGCGGACCGCGATCAGCCCATCCCCCTGCGGCTCGATTTCGAGTACCGAGACCTCGACCGAGTGCGGGACCTCCTGCCGGGTGCGGTTGAGGACCTGCTCGCGGATCAGCTCCGCGAGCAGCAGCTCGCTCGACTGGTCGCTGCGGTCCTCGGGCGGGTACATGTACGGGCCCTCGGGAAGAAGCCCGCCGAGCCGCTCGAGCAGCGCCTCCATTCCCTCCCCGGTGCGAGCGCTGACCGGGAACACCTCGTCGACTCCCTCGAGCTCCGCCGCCTCGGCGAGCACCGGCACCAGCTCGTTCGGGCCGAGCCGATCGGCCTTGTTGACGACGCAGAGCACCGGCAGGCTGGCGCCGGCGCCGAGCAGCGCCCGAACGATGAAGCGGTCCCCTGGGCCCACCCCCTCCTCGCCGTTGAGGACGAAGAGGACGACGTCGGAGTCGGCGAGCTCGCGCTCGACCCGGCCCTGCATCCGCTCGGTGAGGACGTCGCGCGGCCGCTGCACCCCCGGCAGGTCGACGAGAACCAGCTGGCGTTCCTTCTCCAGGTCGGTGGCGACGCCGCGGATCGCGCGCCTCGTCGTCTGCGGACGGCTGGAGACGATCGCGACATGGGAGCCGACGATCGCGTTGACCAGGGTCGACTTGCCGACGTTGGGGCGGCCGGCGAGCCCGACGAACCCGGCGCGGGTCATCGCAGCCCGGCGAGCACGCGCGCCTGCAGCGCCAGCATCTCGCCGCCGTCGGTCTCGTGGTCGTAGCCGCAGAGGTGGAGGACGCCGTGGACGGCGGCCTCGGGGACGTCCGAGCAGCGCTCGGGGCAGATCGCGACGTCGCCGAGCTCGCGCGGGCCAGGCACGGGACCCGCCCCGTCGACCGGGAAGGCGAGCACGTCGGTCGGCGCATCCTTCCCCCGATGCTCGCGGTTGAGCCCGCGCATGCGCTCCTCGCCGACGATCTCCACCGCGAGATGCCCCTCCTCGACCCCGGCAGCCGCGAGCGCGGCGCCGACGGCATCGCGCAGCTCGGCGGGAACGTCGCTCAGGTCTACCGTCACGAACGAGGGGTCGGCCCGTGTTCGGCGCGCGCCTCGCGCTCGCGGGCGCCATGGGCGTCGTAGGCGGCGACGATCCGCTGGACGAGCTTGTGGCGGACGACGTCCTCGCCGCCGAAGCGGACGAAGGAGATGTCCTGGACGTCCTCGAGGATGTCGCTGACGGCGATCAGACCCGACCGCTGGTCCTGGGGCAGGTCGATCTGGGTGACGTCGCCGGTCACAACCATCCGCGAGTTGAAGCCGAGCCGGGTGAGGAACATCTTCATCTGCTCCGGGCTCGTGTTCTGGGCCTCGTCGAGGATCACGAAGGAGTCGTTCAGGGTGCGGCCCCGCATGAACGCCAGCGGCGCCACCTCGATCACGTTGCGTTCGAAGTAGCCGTTGACCCGGTCGGGGTCGAGCATGTCGAAGAGAGCGTCGAAGAGCGGCCGCAGGTAGGGGTCCACCTTGGCCTGGATGTCCCCGGGGAGGAAGCCGAGCCGCTCGCCGGCCTCGACCGCCGGCCGGGTGAGGATGATCCGCTGCACCTTGCGTTCGGTCAGCGCCGCGGCGGCCATCGCCACCGCGAGAAACGTCTTGCCGGTCCCCGCCGGGCCGATCCCGAAAGTGATCGTGTGGCGGCGGATCGAGTCGACGTAGCGCTTCTGGTTCAGCGTTTTCGGCGCCACCTTGGTGTTGCGGTGGCGCCAGACGACGTCGTCGAGGATCTCCGCCGGGCTCTCTTCGGCGTCGAGGGCGCCGGTCACCGCTTCGATCGTTCCCGGAGCTACGTCGTGACCCTGCTCGATCAGCTCGACCATCTCGTCGACGACCGTGGCCGCGGCGGCGACGTCGTCGGGAGCGCCCTCCAGCGTCAGCACGTTGCCGCGCAGATGGACGTCGGCGTCGAGGCGACCGCGCAGCGCCCGCAGCACGCTGTCCTCGGAGCCGGCCAGTTCCGCGGCAACGGCGTTGTCGAGGGTCAGCTGCCTGCGCGCCAAGTCCTTACCAACCCGATCAACCCAGCTGCTGCCGCACCGCGGCGCTAACCCGCTTGCCGTCTGCCCTGCCGGCGACCTTCGGCATCAGCGCCGACATCACCTGGCCCATCTGCCGTTGCTCGGTCGCACCGGTCTCCTCGACCGCTTCCGTGACCAGCGCCGCCAGCTCCTCGTCGGAAAGCTGCTGGGGCAGGTAGCCCTCGATCAGCTCCGCCTCGAAGCGCTCGGCGGCTGCCCGGTCGGCCCGGCCCGCGCCCTCGTAGGCCTCGGCCGCCTCGACCCGCTTCTTGTGCTCCCGCTGCAGCACCGCGACCTCGTCGCCCTTGCCCAGCTTCGCGTCCTGCTGCAGCACGTCGACGACCAGCCGCAGCGCTGCGGCGCGCTCGCGGTCGCGCGCCTTCATCGCGGTCTTGACGTCATCTTGGACCTGCTCGAGAACGCTCATCGCCTTAAGGGTAGTCGGCGGCATCGGGCGTCACAGCCAACCCCTTCGAGACGAGGTCGGCGATATCGGCGCTCACCAGGGTCCAGCCGGTCCGCTGGGCGGCAGCCACGTAGGCGGCGTCGTGGGCGGTGAGACCGTGGTGCCGAGCCAACTCCAGGGACGACTCGACCAGGTCGAGATCGGCCTGCAGGAGATCCCCGCCACACCTCCGGCCAATCAGCCGGCAAAGCGATGCCGCCTCCTCGGTGCGCCCACGGCGGACCCCGAGGGCATTCGCGACCTCGTAGAGAGTCAGGTCCAGAGCAGCGACCGGAACGTCAGGCGAGACCGCAAGGACACGAGCCGACTCGAAGTACCTGTCGCCTCGGTCCTTGGCCGCAACCCACACGCTTGCGTCGAGGAGAAGCACCTCAGTGGGATTCGCGGTCTTCGCGGATCAGCTTCGCGGCATCGCCACCGAGATCCACGGGTGGGCCGAGGAGGTCTTCGAACTCCTTGCGGCGACGAGCGCTCCCCCCCGCGAGCTCCCGCTCGACAAGGCGCTGCAGGAACCCGCTTCGGGTCTCGTGGTTGGAGCGAGCCTGGCTGTCCAGGCGCTCCAGCAGCTTGTCGGGAATGGAGATCATCACCTTGGCCACAGGACGAGTATATACGGTATTGCCGGAGGTCATCAGTGCAGGCATGGGAGCAGCGTGACGGGACAAAGCGCACGGGTGGCGCGCAGAAAGCAAAATTTCCGCCCCGACTTCCTGCCGGGACTGTCAATTCGGGGGGATCTCGACCAGCTCGACGTCGCCTAGGGGCATCTGCAGGAAGCGGGTGCCGATCGCGTGGAAGGCGTCGGGGTCGCCGGTGCAGAGGAAGTCGTAGGTCCCCTCCCCCTCCGGCTCGCGCGCCAGCCCCGATCTCTCCAGGGTCCGCTGGACCGCGGCGGCGACGGCGTGGCCGCCGCTGACCAGGCGCACGTCGCGGCCGAGGATGCGCTGGAGCATCGGCGCCACCAGCGGGTAGTGGGTGCAGCCGAGGATCAGGGTGTCGACTTCGGCCTCCATGAGCGGCGCGCAGTAGGAACGGGCCATCGTCATCGTGTCCTCGTCGAAGAGCGAGCCGTCCTGGATGAAGGGGGCGAGGTCAGGAGCGGCGACCTCGACCACGTCGAGGCCGCGGCCGACCGCTTCCAGCGCCCGCCGGTAGGCACCGCTCTCGACCGTGTTCGGGGTCGCCAGCACGCCGACCTTGGCGTTGGCGGTAATCGCCGCGGCGATCTCGGCCTGCGGCTCGACCACCGGCACCACCTCCACCCCGCGCTCGGCCGCGACCTCGCGCGCCACCTCCTCGCCGATCGAGGTCGCGGTGTTGCAGGCGATCACCAGCAGCTTGGCGCCGCGGTCGAGCAGCAGCTCGGCGATGCGGCCGATCCGCCGGCGCAGCTCCGCCGGGTCCTTGTCGCCGTAGGGGAACGTCGCCGTGTCGCCGAGGTAGAGGAAGTCCTCCTGCGGCAGCGAGACCAGGCACTCGTGGAGGACGGTGAGCCCACCCACCCCCGAGTCGAACATTCCCACCGGCTGTGCCGGACTGAGGCGATTCTCAGCGATGACTGGAAGCTACGGCTTGACGGTCATGAAGAAGATCGTGACCACGACGATCAGCCCGGCAACCGGGCCCACCGTGCCCAGGCGCCGGGCAATCTCTTCGAATTCGGCGCTGAAGCTGTCACCGGCTTTGAGGTCGCGTTCCGCCAGCTCCTGGGCCTTCAGCCCCTGCGGCCGGAAGAACGCGTGCTGGAGTCCCATCAGGGCGACGATCGCGACGAAGCCGACGGCGATGAAGGCTTCGCTGCCGTCCCAGTGACCGTCGGCCATCAGGTAGATGCCAGCCAGCAGGACGACGAGCGTCCCTGGGTTGACGAGGTAGTTGTCGACCTTGCGGATCGCATCGAACAGCGCCGGCGCCGCGCGCGGGTGCTCCGGCATGATCGAGAAGATGATCCCGTAGGCGAAAGTCGGGCCGAAAGCCAGGACCACCGCCAGGATGTGGATGAAGAGACCGACGCTGTAGCCGGTGATGTCAGCAACTGCCATCGGCACGGAACCCTACCTCTCACGAGCGACGGAGCAGCAGCGCCGCCCAGTCGCCCTCCTGGCGACGCTCCGCCTCTTCTAACCCGCTGGCGCTGAACGCCACAGCGATCTCATCGACCTCACTTGGTAAGAGCCCTGAGCAGACCATGGTCCGGGGCGCCTCGAGCTGGGAGGCGACGGCCCTGAGAATCGGGGAGGTCATGTTGGCTACGACGGTCGGTGCGAGGGCAGGAAGTCGTTCGCGCAGGTTCATGCTCTCCAGCTGGAGCTCGACGTCGTTGGCAGCTGCGTTGGCCGCCGCTGCCTCCAGCGCCGCCGGCTCGTGGTCGTAGGCGCGGATCGGAGTCCAGCCGAGCTTGGAAGCAGCTATGGCGAGGACGCCCGAACCGGTCCCCAGGTCGACCAGCTCCTCGCCCGGCTCCAACTCGCAGAGGAGCTCGAGGCAGAGGCGCGTGGTCGGGTGGGCGCCGGTGCCGAAGGCCTGGCCGGGGTCGACGACGACGTCGATCGCGCCTTCGCGCGGCGGCTCCCATGAGGGGCGCAGCCAGAGCCGGTCGGCGACGAGGAGCGGCTTGTGGAAGTCGCGCCAGCGGTCGGCCCAGTCATCGGGGACCTCGGTCGAGCTGACCTCGATCCGCCCACCCGCGACGGCGGCGTCGAGGTCGCCCAGCTCCGGCAGCTCGCCCTCGCCCCCGTAGATCGCGTACTCGACATAGCCCGGGCCGCGCTCCTCCTCGACCCCGTTCGGAGCCAGCACCGTCAGCTCGGCGAGGACGAGGTCCGCCAGTTCCGGGGCACAGCGGACCGCGAGGCGGATCAAAGGCCGTCCCTCAACCGAAGGCCCGCCGCACGCGGCCGAACAGGCCCTCGCCGTGCTGCGGAGCGAGGTTGCCTTCCTCGAGCGTGCCGTCGAGGCGCTGGGCGAGCTCGAGCTGCTCCTCGCTGAGGTTCGTCGGGACGAAGACTTCGAGCAGGATGCGCTGGTTGCCGCGGCGTCGGCCGGAGAGCCGCGGCAGACCAGCCCCCTTCAGCACGTACTGGTGGCCGGGCTGCGTTCCCGGCTCCACGTCGATCTCCTCCTCGCCCTCCAGCGTCGGGACGGTCACCGTCGTTCCCAGCATCGCCTCGGTGGCGGGGATCGAGACGGTGCTGATCAGGTCGGTGCCGTCGCGCTCGAAGCGCTCGTCCTCGGCGACGCGGATCTCGACGTAGAGGTCACCTGCGGATGCTCCCGGCTCGCCGGCATGTCCGGCCCCGGAGATCCTCATCCGCTGGCCGTCTTCGATCCCGGCTGGGACCTCTACCGCGCTGGTCCGGCTCTGGCGGGTGCGGCCGCTGCCGCCGCAGACCTCGCACGGGGTCTCGGGAACTTTGCCGGCGCCGCCGCAGCGCTCGCAGGCGGCGGCGCGGACCATCTGCCCGAACGGGGTTCGCGTCACCGCCCGCAGCTCACCGCTGCCGCCGCAGCGCTCGCAGGTCGAGATCGGCGTCCCCGGCTCCGCCCCGTTGCCGTGGCAGTGCTCGCAGGCGTCGACGACGTCGTAGGTGACCTCACGCCGCACCCCGGTGGCCACCTCGGCCAGCTCGATCTCCACCTCGACCGCGATGTCCCCGCCCGCCGCAGCTCGGCGCCCGCCGCCGAAACCGAACCCGGAGCCGAAGAAGGCCTGGAGGATGTCGTCGATCGAGCCGAAGCCGGCGCCGGGATCGAAGCCGCCCGAGCGCAGGCCCTCCTGGCCGTAGGCGTCGTAGGTGCGCCGGCGCTCGGAGTCGGAGAGCACCTCGTAGGCCTCGGCAGCCTCTTTGAACTTCGCTTCGGCCTCGGGATCGTGGCCGTTGACGTCGGGGTGCAGCTCCCGCGCCAGGCCGCGGAACGCCTTCTTGATCTCGGTCTCGGTCGCGTCGCGAGCGACCCCGAGGACCTCGTAGTAGTCGCGTGGCATCGTCTAGTCGCCGTAAACGGACTCGAAGTAGCGGGAGAGCTCTCGGGCGGCGAGACGGACGGAGGCGATCGCGGTCGCGTAGTCCATCCGCAGCGGCCCTACCACGCCGACCGCCCCGAGGTTGCGGTGCGGCAGCCCGTAGTTGGCGCCGATCACGCTGGCCGAGCGCAGCGCCGGCTGCGGGTTCTCGTTCCCGATCCAGAAGAAGACCGAGCGCCGGTCGAGCGAGGAGCGCAGCATCTGCAGCACCTCGGCCCGCCGCTCGAGCGCGGTCATCAGCTCGTCGGCGTGGGGCAGGTCCGGGAGGTGGGCTTCGGAGAGGAGCCGCGAGGTTCCCTCGAGGTAGAGATCGCCCTCGGCGACGAAGTCGGTGAACGCGGTGCCGAGGGTGGCGATGAACTCGGCCTCGACGCCGCTCAGCGCCGGGTCGGCGAGGCGGCTCTCGATCATCCGCGCGCCGACGCCCAGGCCGGAAAGCGACTCGTTGAGGTAGCTCGAGGCCCACTCGACGAGGCCGCTGTCGACCGCCCTGCCGAACTCGAAGACGCGGCGGGTGACGTCGCCGCTCGAGGCGATCGCGATGACGACGACCTTGTTCGGCTGGAGCTGCAGCACCTCGACCCGGTGGATCGTCGCCGTCAGGCTCGGCTCCGGCGCCGTCGCCATCGCCACCAGGTCGGTGACTTCGGCCAGCGCCGTCGTCGTCTCCCGCATCGCGGTGTCGACCTCGCGCCGCAGCCGCGAGAGCTCCAGCTCGACGCCTGGCCCGGCCGGCATCGCGCCCGACTGGAGCATCGAGTCGACGTAGCGGCGGTAGCCGGCGTCGGTCGGAACTCGGCCGGCGGAGGTGTGCGGATGCGTCAGGTACCCGGCCGCCTCCAACGCCGCCAGCTCCGCCCGCACGGTCGACGCCCCCCACGCGACCTCGCTCCGCTCCGCCACCTCCTTCGAGGGCACGGGACGAGCCGAGTCGAGATGGGACTCGACCACCAACCGCAGGATCAGCTCCTGTCGCTGAGAGAGCACCCCAACATCTTAGGAATCGCGAGCGCGGACCAGGGATGGGCCGGGCGTCCCTCTGAACGTTTTGCGCAACTTTGCAGCAGCCGCAGCGCGGACGACCGGCTGCGCCCCTCAAAGGATGCGAGTGAAGAGGGACGCCCGGCCCCTCCCCCCTCCCGCGCTAGATCTCGATTTCCGCCTCGGCGTTCTTGATGATCTGGGTCTCGCCCTGGGCGGCGACGGTGTCGACCACGATCCTGTCGCCGTCGACCGACTTGACCGTGCCGGTGACGACGATCTCCTGCTCGGGCATGCCCATCCCGCGCATCTGCACCGAGAGGCGCTTCAGCGCCCGCGGGTCGCCGCCGGCGAGCGCCGCGTTGGCCCTCGCCATCAGGCCCATCGAGTAGAGGCCGTGGAGGATGTTGCGCGGCAGCCCGACCGCTTTCGCGAACTCGTCGTCGATGTGGATCGGGTTGAAGTCGCCCGAGGCGCCGGCGTAGCGGTGCGGCAGGTACTTGTCCGGCGTCACCCGCAGCTCCGGGACCTGGTCTCCGACGTTCAGATCAGCCATCTCAAACCCCCCTCACGATCAGCGTCCAGGTGCCGCGCACGACCTGGGCGCCGTCCTGGTTGACCGAGTTGGTCTCGAACACGTAGAAGCCTTTGCCGTCCCTCTCCTCGATCGACACGCACCTGGCGGTCGTCGTGATCTCGTCGCCCGAGCAGGCAGGCTCGTCCCACTCGAACTGCTGGCCGCCGTGGACCATCGCCGCGAAGTTCATCGCCACGTCCGGGTCGAACATCGCCGGCGCCATCGCCGGGCTGCTGTAGACGACGGCGAACATCGGCGGCGCCACCACGTCGCGGAAGCCCGCCTCCCGCGCCGCCTCGACGTCGAGGTGGACGGGATTGTCGATCCCCAGCGCGTTCGCGTACTCCCGAATCTTCTCCCGCCCCACCTGATAGGTGGTGGACGGCCATTCCTTCCCAACTGCGTCGGTCTTGAGTGCCATGGCGCGGCACTCTAACTGGCCGAACAACCAGCAGTCGCCGCATCGTTTCCACCCTTGTCCCTGCCCCAGCGAGGAAAAGGGTGGAAACGATGCAGAAGGAGGGGCTACTCGTCGATCTCGAGCACCGCCAGGAACGCCTCTTGGGGCACTTCCACCCGCCCGACCGCCTTCATCCGTTTCTTCCCCGCTTTCTGCTTCTTCAGCAGCTTGTTCTTGCGGGTGACGTCGCCGCCGTAGAGCTTCGCGGTGACGTCCTTGCGCAGGGCCTTGACCGTCTCGCGGGCGAGGATGTTGGAGCCGACCGCCGCCTGCACCGGCACGTCGAAGAGCTGGCGCGGAATCGTCTTGCGCAGCCGGCCGACCAGGCGCTTGCCCTGGTCGTAGGCGAAGTCGCGGAAGACGATGATCGAGAGGGCGTCGACCTTCTCGCCGGCGAGCAGGATGTCGACCTTGACCAGGTCGGAGACGCGGTTGCCGATCGGCTCGTAGTCGAGCGAGGCGTAGCCGCGAGTGGATGACTTGAGGAGGTCGAAGAAGTCGAGGACGATTTCGGCCAGCGGCAGGTCGTAGCGGATCTGCACCCGCTGCGGACTGAGGTAGTGCATGTCGACGTGGGTGCCGCGGCGCTGCTGGCAGAGCTCCATCACGGCGCCGACCTGCTCTTTCGGGCAGATGATCGTGGCGCGGATGTAGGGCTCTTCGATCGTCTCGATCGTGCCGGGGTCCGGCAGCTCGGTCGGGCTGTGCACCTCCACCGCCTCCCCGTTGGTGAGGTTGACCATGTAGCGGACGTTCGGGGTCGTCGCCAGCAGGTCGAGGTCGTACTCGCGCTCCAGCCGCTCGCGCACGATCTCCATGTGGAGGAGGCCGAGGAAGCCGCAGCGGAAGCCGAAGCCGAGCGCCTCGGAGGTCTCCGGCTCCCAGGAGAGGGCGGCGTCGTTGAGCGAGAGCTTCTCGAGCGCGTCGCGGAGGTCTTCGTAGCGGTCGGTGTCGATCGGGAAGAGGCCGCAGAAGACCATCGGGCGGACCTCCCGGTAGCCCTCGAGCGGCTCGGTCGCCGGGTTCGCCTGCGAGGTGAGCGTGTCGCCGACCCGCAGCTTGGTCACGTCCTTGATCCCGGTGATCAGGTAGCCGACGTCGCCCGCGTCCATGCCGTCGACCGCGGTCATCGCCGGGCGGAAGAAGCCGAGGTCGTCGATGTCGGCCTGCGTGCCGTTCTGCATCGCCAGGATCGGCTCGTGCTTGCGGAAGGCGCCGTCGACCATCCGCACGTAGGCGATCACGCCGCGGTAGGGATCGAACTCGGAGTCGAAGATCAGCGCCCGCGGCGGGGATCCGGGTTTGCCCACGGGCGGCGGAATCCGCTCGACGATCGCCTCCAGCACCTCGGTCACGCCCTGCCCGGTCTTGGCCGAGATCCAGAGCGCTTCGGAGGGGTCGCCGCCGAGCAGGTCGGCGATCTCCGCGGCGACGCGCTCCGGCTCGGCGCCCGGCAGGTCAACCTTGTTGATCACCGGGATCAGCTCGAGCCCGTTCTCGATCGCCAGGTAGGTGTTGGCGACCGTCTGCGCCTCGACCCCCTGGGCGGCGTCGACCACAAGCAGCGCGCCCTCGCAGGCGGCGAGGCTGCGCGAGACCTCATAGGAGAAGTCGACGTGCCCCGGCGTGTCGATCAGGTGCAGGTGGTAGGCCTCGCCGTTCTCGGCCCTGTACTCGACGCGCACCGCCTGCGCCTTGATCGTGATCCCGCGCTCGCGCTCGAGGTCCATCGAGTCGAGCAGCTGTGCCTGCATTTTCGCCGGGTCGACGGCGCCGGTCAGCTCGAGGATGCGGTCGGCCAGGGTCGACTTGCCGTGGTCTATGTGGGCGATGATGCTGAAGTTGCGGATGTGATCCATCGGCGGGGGAGCAGTATGAGGGACGGGGGCGCTCGGCCGGCGGGTCCTGTCACGGCAGGGGACCCCCCATGTCTTCCGGTAGCCAAAGCTTCCTCAGACATGGTCCCCCCTACCGTGCCACCCGCCGGAGGGGCTTGGTCATCTACACGCCGATGGATTCAGCGTTTTCGGCAGCTCGAAGACGACCGTCGGCGGCGTTTTCAAGATGAGGTGGGCTCCGGCGTGGTCTAGCCACTTGGCGAGAGGTGGATACGGGGGCTTGCCTTGTTCGAGACGGTCCTTGGTGGCTATGGCGTAGTCGTAGTGGCCTTCGTTCAGGAGGCGGAGGTATCGGCGACAGGTGGTCGGGGCTTCGAAGCCGCCGTGGGGTCGCTCTAGGCCCAGGTACTGGACTTCGTTGGAGAGGTCGGTGCCGTAGAGGGGGTACTGGCGGGTGCTGGTGGTGGCGATGCGGGAGTCGCTGATGTCGCGGGCCCAGGCGAAGGCGGCGTTGAGGCCGGGGGCGGTGAAGGTCGGGGCCGTGTAGCGGCTCTCCAGGTAGTGGCGCTGGATCGGGTAGCCGACGGCGATGGCGAGGAGGAGCATGGCGAGGAGGGCAAGGGGCACCCCTCGCTCGGACAAACGCCGAGCCAATTGGCTCGGCGTTTTGAGTATCCGCCCGCTCGAGGGGTGCCCCTTGCCCTCAAACCGAGGCCGCAGAGGTGGCATGGTCGGCAGCAGAGCCAAGCCGAGGATGAGAGCTGGGGTGAGGTAGCGAAGGCCGGACTCGAACCCGCGCGGCATGCCATCCGGGCCGGAAGCGGACGTCGGCGCCACGAGCCACGCCACCGCCGAGGCCAGCCCCACCGCGCCCGCCACAGCCAACGCCCCCGCCGACGGGCCGATCCGTTCAATCCCACCGAGCGACGGGCCGATTTGTCCTTTCCCGGTGGACTTTTCGGCCCGTCGGCGGAGGGGGGGCGACTTTTCGGCCCGTCGGCGGACAGGGGCCGCCAGGGCCAGGAGGAGGCCCGCGATGGCGGCGGCGATTAGGAGCGGCCAGAGGAACCAGAGGGCTTGGTGGAGGCCGGGGAAGAACCAGTTCGACCAGACGCTGCCGTCGGTGAGGTAGCCGAGGACGCTGTGGGCTTCGCGGCCGCCTAGGGCCTGCTCGGGCGCCGGCAGGTCGATCGGGCCGAGGTGGTGGATCCAGGGCCACGGGTTGCCGGTGTGGACGAGGTTGCGCAGGTACCAGTAGCCGCCGCCTGCGAGGGCGGCCAGCGATGAAACGGCAAGCGCTCGCCGACGATTGCCGCGCGGTGCGACGAGAACCAGGCCGACGACGAGCACCGTCGCGGGAAGCAGGAAGTTGAGCTTGGTCCCGGCCGCCAGGCCTGCTGCTAGGCCGACGACTAGGTAAGCGCCAGCGCCGGCACCCTCGCCCTCTCTACCCAGCCCCTCCCCTGCCAGCGCTCTTTCGCCGCTCCACACGTTCAATGCAATCGCCACAGCAGCTAACAGGAAGAAGATGCCGACGATGTCGTTCCTCGCCTCGCCTGCTTGATCGGCCAGCGCGGGCACGCTGAGCGCGACCGCTCCGAGCGCCAGCGACCACGGCGCCATCCGGAACGGGCGGCCGATGCACCAGCAGGCGAGAAGACAGCCCACGAACCAGCCGAGGTTCAGCAGCGGCGAGAGGATGTCCCTGCCGAAAGCCAGCATCCCCACCGCGTGGAGGATTTCGCTGTTGGCCGGGTAGAACCAGGCGAGGAACTGGGGGGCGATGAAGTGCAGCGACCACGTGTCGCCGCTCTGGAAGAACCCAGCCGCGAACGGCCCGTGGTACCAGGTGCTGTCGAACCCGGTCATACCGGTCGAGAGCCGGATCTTCACCCCTGCGGCGAAATGGATCACTGCGATCGCGGCGATCAGAAGTGCGATCAGGGTGAGAGGAGGGCGGCGGGAGGCCCTCTCCAGACACAGCTCGCCCGTGGCTCGCTGTTGAGTGTCTGGAGAGGACCTCCCGACGCCCTCTCGCCCCGGCGTGAACTTCCACAGCCCGGTCCCGACTATCGCAACGAGGACCAGATACGGCACCGGCTCCCACACGCCGAAGCTGCCCAGCAGCTCGGCGCACCAGATCAGCAGCGCCAGCGCGATCACCGCCGTCGCCAGCGCCGCAGGCGCCCGATCGAATCGAGGCAGCAGCCACCTGCGCAACGCCCCCCCGCCCAGCCCGACTGAACCGACCAGGAGGAGGATCTCGGCGACCCCCAGCAGATAGCGACCAGGCCCGAGCACGAAGCGGAGCGTCTAGCCTCGCCGCCGCCGCAGCAGGCGCGTCATCTGCTCGAGCTCCTCGACCCGGAGCACCTTGGCCACGGCCACGTAGACCAGACCGCCGACAGCCAGCCCCGTTCCCAGGGAAACGATCTGCCCGGCGAGCCCGCGCCCGAGCGCCTGGTCGAGAATGTCCCAGACGAGCCAGCCGACCCCCGCCAGCGCCGCCGCGGCGATCGTGATCCGCACCGTGGTCGAGGTCAGCCGCCGCAGCTCGAGCCCGCCGAACTTGCGCCGCAGGATCACCGCCTGGGCGACCACGGCGACGGTGGTCCCGATCCCCGTGCCGGCGACGATCCCGCCCACCCCGAAAGGCGAGTACAGGACCAGCGCCGCCAGCGTCGAGACGACGAGGTCGATGGTCGCCAACGCCGTCGCCTGCCAGGGCCTCTGCAGGCTGAAGAAGGTCCGCGTCTGCAGCAGGTAGAGCCCGTTGGTCGGCAGCGAGAAGGCGAACCAGAAGAGCGCCGTCGCCACCACCGTCGTCTCGGCCGGGTTGAATTCCCCACGCTGGTAGACGAGCCGGATCATCGGGTCAGAGAGCGCCAGGATCGCGGCCGCCGCCGGCACGAGGACGAAGAGGATCTGGCGCATCCCGTTCGCCATCGTCGCCCGCAGGTTGTCGACCTCACCGGCGTTGGCGAAGCGCGCCAAGGTCGGGAAGAGCACGGTCGCGATCGCCACCGAGAAGACCCCCTGCGGCAGCTGGTAGATGCGGAAGGCTTTGTCGATCGCCGCCGGCGCCTGGTGGGAGACGAGGCTGCCGAAGAAGCTGTTGATCAGGTTGTTGAAGTTGATCAGGCCGAGGCTGATCGTCACCGGCAGCATCAGCAGGAAGACCCGCCGCACCCCCGGATGGCGCCAGTCGAGGCTGAAGCTGAAGCGGTAGGGCGTGTGGCGGAGGTCCCAGGCGGGGATCAGCAGCTGCACCAGGGTGCCGACGAGGATCGCGATCGCGTAGGCGTAGATCCGGTCGCGGCCGTGGAAGAGCGGCTCCAGGACGACGAGGACGAGGATGATCGTCAGGTTCCAGAAGAGCGGCGAGATCGCGAAGGCGCCGAAGCGGTCGTAGCTGTTGAGGATGCCGACGACGATGCCGCTGATCCCGAGCAGGATCAGGATCGGGAACAGCACCTGCGAGAGGGCGACGGTGAGGTCGAGGATCTCGCCTTCGAAGCCCGGTGCGAAGACCGGCATGATCAGCGGCGCCAGGAGCACGAAGAGCGCCGTCAGCGCTCCCAGGATCATCGTCACCAGCAGCAGCAGCGTCGAGGCGAGGCGGAAGGCCTCCTTGTAGGCCTTCCTGCCGATCAGTTCCGTGAACACCGGGACGAAGGCCGGCTGCAGCGCCGCGTCGGCGAACAGCGCCCGGATCAGGTTCGGGACCTGGAAGGCGATCGTGAACGCCGACATCGGGCCGCTGATCCCGTAGTAGCCGGCGGCGACGACTTCGCGAGCGAGGCCGGCGACGCGCGAGGCGGCGGTGGCGATCGAGAAGAACGCGGTCGAGCGGGCGATCCGCCCCCCCTGCGGGCCCGCGGCAGGCTCGCGGGTGAATTCCTCCCCCGGTTCGAAGGCCTCCGCCTCCCAGACGCCGACGTCGGCGTTGATCGCCGGCTCGTCGGGGTCGGGGGTTTGCGGTGCCCTGGGCGTCTCCAAGCTGGTTGTCGATTCCGGTTCGGGGGCGACTGAAACGGGTTCAGCCGCTATAGTCGGCGGCCGCCCGGAGCCGGCAAGGCGCCTGCTCGGGTACTTGACATGGCCAACATAGCCTCACAGAAGAAGCGGATACTGCGCAGCGAGCGCGAGCGCACCGAGAACCGGCTGCTGACGAGCACGGTCAAGACCCACTTCCGCCGGCTCGAAGCCGCGGTCGAGGGCGGTGACGCCGACGCGGTCGCCGGCGAGCAGCGCGAGCTGGTCTCGAAGGTTGACAAGGCCGTGCAGAAGGGCGCCCTCCACAAGAACACGGGCGCCCGCAAGAAGGCAAAAGCAGCTCGCATAGCTGCTGGCGGCAAAGCCGCCTAAGCTGAACTAACCCCAAGTCCTCGCGACACCCGCGGGGCCCATAGACGCTTGAAGTGCGACGACCCCTGCCGGCCGGCAGGGGTCGTCCGCGTTGCGGCTCAGTCTCAACGTCGCCAAACAAAGAGAGGAGCCGCATGACCCAG
>DASTTQ010000067.1:0-22727 GCA_035760065.1 Solirubrobacterales bacterium | reverse complement strand
CGCCCTCCTCTGACAGTGGTCAGACTGCCGCGGGATGGGCGTCCTCTTGACGTTGGTTTTGATGGTGGCCGGTGCCGGAACCGGAGTGTGGGCGGAGGTAAGACGGCCGCGGGAGGCTGTCCGGCTGGCGCGCAGGCTGCTGCTGGTGATGCTCTACGTGCTGGTGCCGCCGGTGATCTTCTTCAACCTGGCGGCGGCGTCGATCAGTGTTGACAACGGGGTGGGGATCGGGATCGGGCTGGTGAACATGGCGCTGGTGGGGACGGTGGTCTGGTTCGTGGCCTCGCGGCTGCTGCGGCTGGGGCGCCCGCAGACGGGGGCGGTGATCTGTGCGGCGATCGTCGCCAATACCACCTACCTCGGCTACCCGCTGACGGTGGCGCTGCTCGGGCGGGACCATCTCTCTACCGGGGTGCTGTTCGACGTCCTGGTCGGCGGGCCGACGCTGATGGTCGGGGCGTTCGGGGTCGCCGCCGCCTTCGGGACCAGAGCGGGGGAGGGAATGCGGGAGCGGGTGCGGACCTTCTTCACGCGGAACCCGCCCCTCTACGCGGCCATTCTGGGCCTGCTCGCGCCCGACGCCCTCGCGCCCCAGGCTCTCGTCGACGCCTCCCAGGTCCTCGCCGTGGCGATCCTCCCGCTCGGCTTCTTCGCCGTCGGCGCCACCCTCGCCGAGGGGGCCGAGCAGGGTGAGCTCCCCCTGCCGCCGCCGATGACCAGGCCGGTCGCGCTCGCCACCGGCGGCCGCCTCGCCCTCGCCCCCGCCCTGCTGATGCTGCTCTCGGCGCCGCTGATCGACCTGCCCTCGGCCTACCGCTTGATGTCGGCGATGCCGACCGGCATCAACGCCCTCGTCGTCTCCCACGCTTACGGCCTCGACAACCGCATCGTCGCCGAGACGATCACCTGGTCGACCGCGATCGTGATCGTCGGCGCCCTGGTCTCGCTCGTGTTCTAGCGACGGTTAATCCTCTCTTCGAGGTATGCGAACTTCCGATCCATCCTCTCTTCGAGCCTCTGATCGACCCGATCGATCCGATTTTCCAAGCGGCCAAGGTCATTCCTCACCCATCGAGATACTTCAGTGATCCAGTCACCCAGACCCTTGAAGCGTCTTCGTTCGCGTCCATTTTCTCTCCTTTCGCTGATCTTCAGATCTGAGTGACGATTAGGCCGATCATGGTTGCGATCAACCCGATCAGGGCTGCGATCACGACGGCGCCCATTTGCACGATGGTTCGCTGGAGGGCGTAGAACTGGCCATTGAGACCTTGGATCTCCTTATGCACCCGCTCGAACCCCGCGTCCATCTTCGTCTCGATGCGACCGACCCGTTCGCTCAAGTCGTCGAGCCGGCCGTCGTTCCATTCCGCCATCCCCGCCTCCTTCTCCGCGACCGCTGCCTCCATCTCGCCACTGTAGCGCAGACAATATGTTACGTAACTGAATCGTCTCTGTAAATTCTTCGACGTGCTCCACCACGTCGGGATCGAGGTTGCGCCCGCGGACATCGAGGCCACCGTCGGCTTCTTCGAGCTGCTCGGGTTCGAGCGGGTGGAACCGCCGGAGGCGCTGCGCGAGTACACCTGGCTCGAGCAGGACGGGACCCAGATCCACCTGATGCCCCGCGATGACCCGCTCGTCCCGCAGGCCGGGCACCTCGCCGTCGTCGTCCCCGACTTCGAGGAGGCCTTGCGGCGGCTCCAAGCCGCCGGCTTCGCCGCCGAGCGGCGGCGCGAGCACTGGGGCAGCCCGCGCGCCTGGGCGACCGCCCCCGGCCGCCACCGGGTCGAGCTGATGGCGGCGCCGCCCGCGCCGCGGGCCTGAGAAGGCAGGCCTAAACCGCGCCCTCCGCCCGCGAGCCGGCCTTCGCCGCGAGCAGGTCGTCGTCGGCGACTGTCAGCAGCTCGTCGACGGTCCGCCCGTCCGCCGGGTACATCGCGTACCCCGCCCGCGCCGTCACCGGCCGCCGCTCGTCGCTGCCGAAGCCGCGCCGCTCGACCCGCCCCCGCAGCCGCTTCGCCACTTCCTCGGCCTCTTCCGCGTTCACCTCGGGGACGATCACCGCGAACTCGTCGCCGCCCTGGCGGAAGACCGCGTCTTCGCCGCGGGTCTCCCTGCCGAGGGAAGTGCCGATCTCGGCCAGCAGCCGGTCGCCCTCCAGGTGCCCGTGACGCTCGTTGATCGCCTTGAAGCCGTCGAGGTCGAGCAGGATCAGCGCGAACTCGCGCCCGTGCCGTTGATGGCGGGCGATCTCCGCCCCCAGCCGCTCGTGCAGGGCCCGGTAGTTGCCGACCCCGGTCAGCTCGTCGCGGCGGGCCAGCGCCCAGAGCGCCTCGTGGCTCGCCCGCAGCCGGCGGACGAGGAGCACGATCCCGGTCGCGACGGCGACCAGGCAGGCCGCCTCCGCCAAGCCGAGAATCAGCGCCTGGCGCTTGGAGAAGTCGCCGACGACCAGGGGGGCCAGCAGGCCCAGCCCGACCGCGAACACCGCCGCCAGCAGGTAGCGGGCGCCGAGCGGCACGAGCCGCTGCCCGTCGGGGGGCGCCGCCGCTCCCTGCCCGCTGCCGGGGGAATTGCTGACCGGTCGACTGATGCCAGAAGGTTACGGCGCCGCGGCTACTCGCGCTGCTTGCGCTTGCGGCGCTCGGCATCCGGCGGCGTGCCCGCGGCCGCGCCGCCGGCGCTCTCTTCGGTGCCCTCGCCGGGTTCCAGTTCGGCCGCGGCCCGCTCGCCCGGAGTCGGCCAGGGGACCGCCTCCCCCGCCTCCCAGGCGGGGGGTTTGCCGCCCGGAACGACGCCGAACAGCAGGAAGGCGAAGTAGACCAGCCAGACGAGGGCGAGGAGGAAGAGCGGGCCGAGCAGGAAGGTGATCCCGACGACCATCCCCAGCGAGCCCCAGAAGCGGGTCAGCAGGCCGGTCCTCATCGCCCACAGGCCGGTGTAGAAGAAGGAGACGACGAAGGCGAGGGCGCCGGCCAACCCGAGCCCGGAGACGAGCGGGGCGAGCGAGGCTTCGCCGAGAGCGTTTTCGGCTTCGTCGTCTTCGCTCTTCTGCTTTTCGCAGGCGGCGAGCGGCGTTTCGCCCGTGGCCGGTTCGAATTCTTCGGCGAATTCCTTGGCGCCTTCGCCCTTGCGGTCGGATTGGCACTTTTCCTTCGCTTCCGCCGCCGAGAGGGTCGACTTCGCTTCGCCGCCGACGAACTGGTCGGCGGCGTCGGTGCGGGCGCCGATCGTCAGCGCGGCGGAAACGGCGAGGAACAGCGACCCGGCGACGATCAGCCCGACCATCTGCGGCCGCACCTGCGGGTTCCGCGCTCGCGTCGCGCGGAAGAGGTAGAAGAGCGGCGCCATCAGCAGCAGGAAGCCGATCGCCTGCATGACGCCGCTCAGGGTCATCGAGCCCTTGTGTTCCTCGACCGAGCGCAGGGCTTCGGCGGCGCCTTCGCCGCTCGACGGGGCGACCGCGTTGGAGACGATCAGGAGGGCGACCGCCGCTAGCGTCGCCAGGGCGACGGGCAGCGCCCGGCGCCTCTCCCAGTCGACCACGCTCTGCTTTCCCATCGCCTGCCCCTCTCGATCTCGCTCAGCCGGACGCGCGTACGCTATCCCAGCGTGAACCGCCCCGAGGCCACCCCAGTCGTCCCGCTCGAGGCCGGAGCCGGGCCGGAGAACCCGCCCTGCCCCGCCTGCGGCGAGCCGCTCTTCGGCTGGATCGCGGCGCGGCGCGGCCTGCGCGGCCCTGTCCGCCGTTGCGAGAGCTGCGGCCTCGCCGTCGCCGGCGAGGCCGGCGACGGCGAGAGCGCGCTGCGCGACCTGGACGGCCGCCGCGACGGAGAGATCCTCAGGATCGAGAACCGGGCGAGCTTCGCCTGCGCGCTCGGCGGCGCCGGCTGGTCGGGGTTGCGGCCCGAGTCCGGCCACCTGTTCACGGTCGAGGCGGTGCGGCGGCTGGCGGCCCGCCGCGACCAGGTGGTGAAGAAGAGCCGCTGGCGACCCCTCGCGAGCCTCGCGGCGACCTGGCAGACGCTGCTGAACAGCGTCACCTTCGGCCACAACGTCGCCCTCGGAGCCCTGAGAGGGCAGCCCGCGGTGCCGGCCGAGCGGCCCTGGCAGCGGCGGATCGACGCAGTCGTCAGCGTCGTCGGGGCGATCCCGGCACTCGTGCTGGCGATCCCGATCGAGCTGCTCGCCGCGCCGATCGGCCGCGGCGCGGTCGTCTCGATCGAGCTGCAGCTGCTTTAGCTGAGGCCTTCCCGCGCCTCACGCACCAGCGTGACAGCCTCGGGGAAGAGGACGCGGATCGCGTCGCGGACCTGCATCGCCTGCTCGTCGGCGCTGCCGCTGAGATCGAGGCGGCCGATCGAGGCGACGGTCATCTCGACGGCGAGCTTGATCGCGTTGTCGGCCCAGGCGACCTTCTGCGAGGACTGCATCTGCTCGGATATCTCCTCCATCCGAGCGCGGAACTCCTCCGGGTCGCCGAACAGGTTGAAGCCCTCCATCGCCCTCCATGTAAGCAGAACGGGCACACCGCCGGGGGAGAATTGGCACATCGTGCGCGCCACTCGTGCGCGGCGGCGCCATAGCGTCGCCGCCGATGAGGGGGACGGTGGGAGAGCGAGGGTCGGCGAGCGTCGAGCAGGCGGGCTTGGCGGCCCTGATCGCGCTGCTCCTGGCCGCGGCGATCGCCGCGGTCGCCGCAGGAGGCAAGGTCGACGCCGGCAGGAGCCTGGGGGACGCCCTCGGCCGGCGCCTCGTCTGCGCGCCGCGGCTGCCCGACGCCTGCCGCCACCATCCGCTCGTCCCCGCCTACGGCTGGCCGCTCGCCCGCCTGACGCGGGCGCTGGCCCCCGCCCCGCGACCCCGTCCCGGCCCCTCGGGCCTGCCGCTGATGCCGGTCGACTTCCGCCGCTGCCGCTCGGCAAGCTGCGCGGTCGCCGCCGGCCCCCACCTCACCGCCTCGGGGCGCCGCACCACCGCCTTCACCGAGCTGGTCGACCGCAGGCGCTCCAGCGGCTTCGTCGAGATCGTCTACTGGGAGTACCGCCCGACGATCGGCTGGGACCGGGTCGTCCGCCGCGCAACCGAGGCCGACGTCGAAGCGGCCGCCGGGGTCGAAATCCTCGAGCGCGACGACCCGGCCCTGGTCCCGCTCGAGACCCTCCCCGGCCGCAACCACTACGAGTTCCCCGCCGCCGAGCGCCCGCCCTGGCAGTGGCACGTGGCCGGCCGCTACCCCGGCTGGTCGAGCTGACGCCCGTCCATAGGCGACTTTGTCAACCGCTGGTTTGCAAAAGCGCCTAGCCCTCAAGGCGGGGTGGCCGCTTGCGCTGCCTTCTCGCTCTCGGCGTCCTCTTGCGCCTGCCGGATCAACCCACGCCAATCCGTGGTGCGGAACACCAGCAGGATCGCGGCGAAGCCGAGGACCACGGACCAGGCCGCCATCGCGATCTGGGTTCCTACCGAGAAGGAGAGGACGGCGGTGCGCGAGGGGCCGCTGAGGGTCGCGACCAGGAGCGCCTGCTGGGCGCCGGCGCCGCCCGGCGTCAAGGGAATGATGTTGGCGATCGCCTGCACGCTCATCACCAGCATCACGTTGCCGACCGAGCCGGAGATCCCGAAGGCTTCGAGGAAGAACCAGAAGGCGGCGAAGCGGAAGAGCCAGCCGACCCCCTGCCAGGCGGCGACCTCGCGCAGGTAGCGGTTCGGCTCGGTGAGGATGACGAGACCCTGGCGGACGCGGGCCCAGAAGCGCCGCACCCGGTGGGCGAGGAGGTAGATGCCGACCGCGATCGCCAGCAGCAGCGCCGCGGTGACGATCAGCAGCGTCTTCGGGTGGTCGGCCCAGAAGGAGATCTCGAAGGCTGGCAGGTCGGGGATCTGCGGCAGCGGCGGCAGCAGGCCCTGGGTGATCGCGTAGAGCAGCACGAGGACCCCGACCGAGGTGTCGAAGACGGTCTGGACCAGGAACGAGGAGGTGACGGCCGGATACGAGGAGTCGGGGATCTGCCGCTTGACGAGGAAGACCTTGGTCACGTCGCCGGCGTGGGCGGGCACGATCGCGTTGATCCCGGCTCCCGCCAGGTAGGCGGCGGCCAGCGGCAGGAAGGAGATGCGCTTGTCCGGATAGGCAGCGCGGAGCACGTTGCGCCAGGCCCAGGCGCGCGCCAGCTGCATCCCCAGCAGGCAGCCGAGGGCGATTGCGAAAGCGGTCCAGTGGACTTCGGAGAGATGCCGGAAGAATTCGGCGCTGCGTTCGAAGAACGCTTCGAAGTTGTCCTGGAGATCGGCGAAGAACATCCCGCAGCTAGACTAGCCACGCTCGTGCCGGACCCCGACACGCACACCCTGCCCCAGAGTGCCGCCCCCGACCCCGCCGACGTGGCGATGTGCGACCGTGCCCGTGAGCGCTACACCGCCGACCGCAACAGCCGCCGGCGGCGCCGCCGCAAACGCCACGCGCAGCTGCCGAACTTCATCATCGTCGGCGGCCTCAAGTGCGGGACGACGAGCATCCACCACTACCTCGGCCTGCATCCGGAAATCCAGATGTCGAAGCCGAAGGAGCTGAACTTCTTCGTCGAGGAGCTGAACTGGGACCTCGGCCTCGACTGGTACGCGAGCCGCTTCGACGACCGCTTCGCGGTCCGCGGCGAGTCCTCGCCCCACTACACGAACCTCCCCCGCTTCGAGGGCGTCGCCGAGCGAATCCGCCAGAGCTGCCCCGACGCGCGCCTCCTCTACATGGTGCGCGACCCGATCAAGCGGATCCTCTCGCACTGGGTCCACGCCACCGGCGCCGGGTATGAGACCGGCGAGCTGGTCGAGGCCCTCTCCAACCCCGACAACTCCTACACCAACCGCTCCAAGTACTGGATGCAGCTGCAGCCCTACCTCGAGCGCTTCGACCGCTCGCAGATCGAGATCATCACCCAGGAGGAGCTGCAGACCGAACGCGAGGAGACGATGCGCAAGGCCTTCGCCTTCGCCGGCGTCGACGAGACCTTCACCTCCGAGCAGTTCGACCGCGAGTGGGAGAAGTCGAGCGCCAAGCAGGGCGACAAATACCAGTTCATGGAGAAGCTGATCAAGCTGCCGGGCTTCCGCTCCTTCGACCGCAACTTCGACCGCCTGCCCGAGTCGATGCGCTGGGTCGTCGAGAAGGTCGTCCACGATCCGGAGAAGCCGCCAGCGCCGAAGCCGGAGCTGCCCGACGACCTCTTCGACACGATCCGCGGCCGCTTCACCGAGGACGTCGCCGAGCTGCAGAAGTTCGCCGGCCGCGAGTTCGCCGGCTGGCACGACTACTCGTAGGTCCGCCGCGCGGCGGGCGATACTGGCGGGTGAGTTGAACGGGGGCGGGCCAATGGTGGCAACCCGCCCCTTCCCTCCCCTACTGGCTCTTGCCGGTTGAGATCGCCGGGTAAACCGGGTCGTTCTTGCTGAAGGTCACCTGCCTCACCTCCTTTCCCTTGGGGTGGTGGGACAAGGCGACCCGGACCTTTGCTGGGAACGTTTGCAGCGGTTTACGAACCCGCGCATTTACGGATTAAGAAATGGAGGAATAATCTGTACCGATGCAGATCGCCTACAGAGGAGGAGGAAGTCGGTATGAGCAAGGGCACGGTCAAGAGAAACGCCCCCCCAGATAAGGATCAAAAGGAGTCAAAGATCGTCTTCGGACGGCCGGCTCACGAGCAGCTGGTCAAAGGGTTGAGCCACCGAGTGCGAGCGGAATGCCTGACGCTGCTATCCGAGCGGGTAGCAAGCCCTCGAGAACTGGCAGAAACCCTCGATGAGGATCTGAGCAACGTCAGCTACCACGTCCGGGTTCTCAGCGAGCTCGGCTTGATCGAGCTGGTCAAGGAGGAACCGGTGCGCGGTGCCGTCGCCCACTTCTACAAAGCGGTCGAACGTCCCCTGTTCTCCGCCGCCGAGGCGGAGCAGATGCCGCCCGAGGTGCAGAAGGCTTTCTCCGCCTTCAGCTTGGACCGCCTGATCGAAGACGCGACCGAGGCGATCAAGCGGGGCACCTTCAACTCCCGCCCGGATTGGAACCTCACCCGGACGACGCTACTCCTCGATTCGAAGGGGTTCGCGCGACTGAGCAAGGCGATGGACGAGCTTCTGGAACTGGTGTTAGAAGAGCAGGCCGCAAGCGCAGAACGCAGGAACAAGTCGGGCGAGGAGCCGATTCGGGCAACTGCAGCGACGGCGCTCTTTGTGATGCCGGACCCGAAGGGGACCGAGGAGTCCGCCGACGCTTAAGACCTACACGGGGTAGCCTCGCGCCGATGCGGCGGCTCCTACCTGACCCTGCTCCCGTTTCGGTCTCCGAGCAGCTGGAGGCCTACCGGCCCTGGGAGGAAGCAGGCGAGGACCGGCCCCTGGTGGCGATGAACTTCGTCGCCACCCTCGACGGCCGGGCGACGATCGAAGGGCGCTCGGGCCCGATCGGGTCCGACGCCGACACGGCGATGCTGACCGGCCTGCGCTGCCGCTTCGAGGCGGTGATGATCGGCGCCGGCACGATGCGGGCCGAGCGCTACGGGCGCCTCGTCTCCAAGGAGGAGACCCGCGAGCGCCGCCGGCGCGACGGCCTCCCCGGCGAGCCGCTGATGGTCCTGGTCAGCGGCCGCCTCGACCTCCCCTGGGAGGCCCCCCTCTTCACCGAAGGCGGCGAGGTGCTGATCTTCACCGCCTCGGAGACCGAGCCGCCGCAGACGGCGAGCGCGGTCGAGGTCGTCCGCCACCCCGGCGCGGTCAACCTCGACGACGCCATGCGACACCTGCGCCGCGAGCGCGGCGTCCGCGCGCTGCTCTCGGAGGGCGGACCCCACCTGCACGAGCAGATGCAGGCCGACGGGCTGGTCGACGACCTCTTCCTGACGATCGCGCCGAAGCTGAGCGGCGGCGAGGGGCCGCGGATCGTCGAGGGGCGGCTGCCGGGCGTGATCGATCTCGACCTCGCCTGGCTGCTGGAGGAGGAGGGCGAGCTCTTCGCCCGCTACCGCCGCCGCTCCCGAGCGGGCATCGATTAGCGTTCACCGCTCACCGAGCGGACGAGGAGAGAGGAACCGATGGATTTCAGCCCCAGCCCCGAGGTCGCGCAGCTGCGCGAGCGCGTCCTCGACTTCATGGACGCGGAGGTCTACCCGCAGGAGCGGGAGATCATGGAGGCGCTCGACGCCGAGGTCGGGCCGGGGGTGCCCTACCCGCAGAACCTGACCGCGGTCCGCGAGAAGGCGAAGGCCGAGGGGCTGTGGAACCTCTTCATGCCCGACGAGCGCTTCGGCCCCGGGCTGACCAACTGGGAGTACGGCCTGCTCTGCGAGGAGATGGGCCGCAGCCCGATGGCGGCGCCGATGGCCTTCAACTGCTCGGCCCCGGACACGGGCAACATGGAGATCCTCGCCGAGCACGGCACCCCCGAGCAGCGCGAGCGCTGGCTGGAGCCGCTGCTCGAGGGCCGGATCCGCTCCTGCTTCTCGATGACCGAGCCGGAGGTCTCCGGTTCGGATCCGACGCTGCTGCAAGCGCGCGGGGTCCTCGACGGCGACGAGTGGGTGATCGACGGCCACAAGTGGTTCACCAGCGGCGCCGTCGGCGCCGACCTGGCGATCGCGATGGTCGTCACCGACCCCGACGCCCCGCCTTACGGGCGCGCCTCGATGATCTGCGTCCCCACCGACACGCCCGGCTTCAACCTGGTGCGACCGATCTCGGTGATGGGGCACGACGGCGGCCCCGGCCACTGCGAGATCCGCTACGAAGGCTGCCGGGTGCCGAAGGGGAACCTGCTCGGCGAGCGCGGCGCCGGCTTCGCGATCGCCCAGGACCGGCTCGGGCCGGGGCGCATCCACCACTGCATGCGCGCGATCGGGACCGCCGAGCGGGCGCACGAGATGATGTGCCGCCGCGCCAACGAGCGCAGCGCCTTCGGCGGTCCGCTCGGCGACAAGCAGTTCGTCCAGGAGTCGATCGCCGCCTCGCGGATGGAGATCGACCAGGCCCGCCTCCTCACCCTCTATGCGGCCTGGAAGATGGACACCGAGGGCAAGCGCGCCGCCCGCCAGGCGATCTCCGCGATCAAGGTCGTCGCCGCCAACATGGTGATGGACGTCCTCGACCGCGCGATCCAGATCCACGGCTCCCTCGGCATGACCGACGACACCCCGCTCGCCGTCATGTGGCGCTTCTCCCGCATGCTCCGCCTGGCCGACGGCCCCGACGAGGTCCACAAAATGGTCCTCGCCCGCCGCGAGCTCAACCGCTGGGCCAAACGGGCCGAGGCCGAAGCCGAAGGCAACCTCGAGCCCCGGCACGCGACGCGGATGGTGTGAGCACGATCCGCCGGTCGTCCAGCGAAATCCCAATCTGTATAAAGTCTAATCCTAATTCGTACAGCTTGTAATCCCAATTTGTAGGCGCTACGATCCCAGGTCGTGCAGCCAATCCTCCCGCGCCATATACGTCCGAACCTAGTCAAAGCGCTTCGAGATTCCCGCGTTGTCGGCCTGCTCGGTCCGCGGCAGGCGGGAAAGAGCACCCTTGTGCGCTCGGTGGCGGAGCTTGATCATCCCGCGCATTACGTGACGCTCGACGATCGGGTGACGCGTGAACTTGCCCGAGAAGATCCGACTGCTCTCCTCGCAAGCCATGAGCGCTTGGCCATCGACGAGGTCCAGCGCGCCCCCGACCTCCTGCTTGCGATCAAGCAGGTGGTCGACCTCGACCCGAGCCCCGGTCGATTCCTGCTCACCGGTTCGGCCAACGTGCTCACGCACCCCCGGATCGCCGACGCGCTCCCCGGTCGAGTCGATTACATGACACTGTGGCCGTTGTCTCAAGGCGAGGTGGCCAAACGCGCTCCGAGCTTTCTCGAGAAGGCGTTCTCAGGTGAGGACGTGACGGTGGAGGACGCCCCTGTCGGCCGAGGCGAATATGCCGAGCGAGTGGTCGCCGGTGGATTCCCCGAGGCCCTCGAAGCATCCACCGCCAGGCGACGGCGCTTCTTCGCAAGCTACGTCGACTCCCTCCTCGGACGTGAGGTGGAGGAACTCGGTTCCGTGCGTGACCCGGCGGCATCGTCGCGCGTCCTCCGTCTTGCAGCGGCACGATCGGCGGCGCTCACCAACCTCTCCGCGATCGGCGGCGAGCTGGGCATCGACCATAAGACCGTGGGGAACCACCTTCACGCGCTCGAGCAGCTGTTCCTGCTGATCCAGCTGCCGGCATGGCACGCGAACCTCGGCCATCGGGTGGTCCGCAGCGCCAAGCTTCACGTCGCCGACACGGGGATGCTCTGCGCCCTGATCGGAGCCGATGCGAAAAAGCTGGCGGAGGACGGTGGGCTTGCCGGCAGCGTCTTCGAGACCTTCGCCGTCACCGAGCTGATGCGGCAGGCGAGTGCAAGCGATCTCGCCCCCGAGCTCTCGTTCCACCACTACCGCGATCAGCCGGGCAACGAGGTGGATCTCGTCATCGAACGCGCCAACGGCGACCTGGTCGGGATCGAGGTCAAGGCCACCGCCACCCCTCGCCCGCGCGATGCCTCGGGCCTGAAACTGCTCCGGGACAAACTCGGCGACCCCTTTCGCAGCGGCTTCCTCCTGCACCTCGGCCCGACCCAGCTCCCCCTAGGCGATCGCCTCTCCGCGCTACCCCTCGCGGCGCTCTGGTCGTAGACGACACGCTCAGCACAAACCTGTTCGGTGCCATTTCGGTCGGGCTGGGCTGATCGCCTGCGGACCAGGGCGGCGAACGCGGTCGTCCCTCCGATCACCAAAAGACTGCGATGGACGACGTCACGTTTGCGTACGTGAGCCGTTGACGAATCTTCCTGACAGAGAGTCTCCCTTCATATCGAAGACGGGGGTGCAATCCGCGGCCACTGAGCAACCGCAAAGTCAGCCGACCTTTTCAATCCGGGTGGGACGCTGCCAACAGGCAATCACGCCGAGGGCGTACACGAGAGAGGGCGGCTCGAGAGCCGCCCTCTCAAAGAAGCTCAGACTTTCCGAGCAGATGACCGACTAGCTAGGGCACCATGAAGTCGAAGCCGTCGTCCTTGGACGCGTTACTGCTGTTCAGGGTGCGAACCTGGAACTGAGTGTTCGGTGAACAGCTGTTGAACGCTTGCTCCGAGACAACCTGGACGCTGTCACCGTTGGCCACGGCGACGTCAGACCAGTCGGGCACCGCCAGCGCCGCCGAATTGGTCGTGTTGATGCCGCCACCGACCGTAATGCAGTAAAGGCCGGTTCCGACTTTCGTCACGCTCTGAATGTTGAAGCCCTTCACAAGGTTCCCGGCCGCGTAAACCACCGCCCACGCTTTGGCCGATCCCGCCGGGCCCTGCGGACCTTGGGGACCTTGGGGACCTTGGGCGCCCTGCGGACCGGCCGGCAACTGGCCGGCTTTGAAGTCAGAGCCCAGCAGCGAGCCGTCCTTGACCTTTGGAGAGGTGACTGCGTTGTTCTTCAGCTGCTTGGTCCCGACGCTGTTGGCCGGCAGTTTGATCGCGGCAAAGGCGGCGCCGCCGAGCACGAAGAAGACTGCGATGGACGACATCACGTTTGCATACGTGAGCCGCTTGCGGAGATGTTTCACGAGGCTCTCCCTTCGATGGATTTGTGGCGAGACTCCCCCGAGGAGGTGCAGAGGAAACTCAGGAATTCCCAACTAACACTGTCAAGCCGGCGGGCGCAATGTCAAGGCCGATTTTCGGCTAGGACCGGACTCCCTCCCGCTCGACCCGCTCCGCCTCGCCCGCCAACCGCTCCACAAGCCGGGCGAAGGCGTGGACGCCCTCGTCGACCTTGCCGTAGCCGCCGGCGATGTAGCGGGCGTAGACGCCCTCGAGGATGATCGCCAGCTTCCAGTAGCCGAGGGCGACGTAGAAGTCGAGGTCGGAGAGGTCGCGGCCGCTGCGCTCGGCGTAGCGGGCCTTGATCTCCTCGCGGGTGGGAAAGCCGGGGGCGAGGTTGGCGGGCATGCCGAGGGCGAGGGTGCTCTCGCCGCGCTCGGGCCAGTAGGCCATCAGCAGGCCGACGTCGGCCAGGGGGTCGCCGAGGGTGCACAGCTCCCAGTCGACGACCGCGGCAACCTCGCCCGAGTCCGTGAGGATCATGTTGTCGAGGCGGTAGTCGCCGTGGACGATCGTCGCCGGCCCCTGCTCGGGGATGCGCGCCGAGAGCGCCGCGTGGACGCGGTCGATCGGCTCCAGCTCGCGGGTCTTCGACTTCTCCCACTGCCCCTGCCAGCGGTGCAGCTGGCGGGCGACGTAGTCCTCCTTCTTGCCGAGGTCGCCGAGGCCGACCGCGTCGGGGTCGACGGCGTGGATCTGCGCCAGCGTGTCGGCGACGCGCTCGCCGATCGCCCGCCGGTCCCCCTCGTCGGGAAAGAGATCCGCCTCGGCGAGGCCGCGCAGGACGGGTCCCTCGACGAACTCCATCACGTAGAAGGGGGCGCCGTTGACGGCCTCGTCCTCGCAGAGACCGACCACCGGCGCCACCGGCACCGAGGTCCCGCCCAGCGCCGAGACGACCTTGTGCTCACGCGCCATGTCGTGGGCGGAGCCGAGCCGCTTGCCGAGCGGCGGCCGCCGCAGCGCCCACGTCACGCCGGAGGCGTCGGTGACACGATACGTGAGGTTCGAGTGGCCCCCGGCGATCCGCTCGAAGCCGAGCGGCAGCTCGACTCCCGGCACGTTCTCGCCGAACCAGGCTTCGAGCGGTTTCTTGTCGATCCCGTCCGGGGCCTGAACGGTTCCGTCTGCGTCGGTAGCCTCGTTCCCCATAGGGGCGCAAGCATATTCACGAACCCGTCGACGCCTGAGCCCGTCGCTCGCCAACCGGCTGCGGATCGGGTTCGCGGTCGGCTTTGCCGTGCTCACCGCGATGGCGGTGATCGGCGTCGCCCGCTTCATCCAGCAGCGGCAGGACTTCGAGGACGCGATCGCCCGTTCCTACCAGGTGGAGATGGTCGCCCGCGAACGGATCGTCCGGGGCAGCGGCGGCAAGCCCGCCCGGGCCACGGTCGCCCGCGAACAGCAGCACCGCGCCGAACTGCGCGACGACATCTCCGGCCAGACCCGGGACACCGCCCTGCTCGTCGCCGCCGGCCTGATCGCCGGCCTGACCGGAGCCCTGCTCCTCTTCAGCGGCCTGATCTCCTCGATGCGGAGGCCGCTGGAGGAGCTGGTCGAGGGAGCCCGGCGCCTCGCCACCGGCGACCGCAGCGTCCGGGTCGAGGTCGGCGGGCTCTCGGAGACGGCGACCCTCGGCGCCGCCTTCAACGAGATGGCGCGGGAGCTGGAGATCGAGGAGGGACGGCGCGACGAACTCGACCGGCTCAAAGACGAGTTCGTGCTCACCGCCTCGCACGAGCTGCGCAGCCCGCTGACCTCTGTCCAGGGCTTCGCCGAGCTGCTGATGCTCGACAAGGACTCGCTGACGCCGCGGCAGCGCGAAACGGTCGAAATCATCCTCGACAACTGCCGCCACCTGGTCCGGCTGCTCAACGACCTCCTCGACCTTGCGCGTTCGGATGCCGGGCGCCTGGCCATCCGTCCGCAGCCGACGGAGGTCGCGCCGCTGATCGAGGACGTGGCCCGTACGATGCGCGCTCAGACGGAGGCCGCCAGCCAGAACCTCAGCGAAGACGTGGAACCCGGCCTGCCGCCGATCAACGTCGAGCCGGACAGGATTCGCCAAATTCTCGTGAACCTGCTTACCAATGCGCATGAGTATTCGCCCGAAGGTGCGTCCATCGCGATCGCGGCGCGGGCGGCCGGTGCCGAGGTGGAGATCAGCGTGAGCGACAACGGACCAGGAATCCCCGCCGACCAGCTCGGGCGGATCTTCGAGCGCTTCACCCGCGGCGACGCCGGGTTGACCCAGCGGGTGGGCGGCACCGGCCTCGGCCTGGCGATCTCGAAATCGCTGGTCGAGCTCCACGGCGGCAGCATCGTCGCCGAGTCGACGCCGGGCCAGGGCTCGACCTTCCGCGTGCGGCTGCCGGTCGCCACCGGCGCCCCGGTCGAGGGCGGCCCGGGACGGGCCCCGGCGGAGGCGAGCTGATGGCGCGGATCCTCGTCGCCGACGACTCGGAGACGATCCTGCTGCTGATGCGGACGCGGCTGGAGATGGCCGGCCACGCGGTCGTCACCGCCGCCGACGGGCAGGAGGTGCTCGACGCGGTCGCGAGCAGCGGGCTGCCCGACCTGCTCCTCCTCGACGCGATGATGCCGCGCAAGTCCGGCATCGACGCCCTGCGCGAGCTCCGCGCCGGTGGCCACGACATCCCGGCCCTGATCGTCAGCGCCCACCAGAGCGCCGGCGACACCGACGCCCCCACCGACCTCGCGATCGACGCCTACATCACCAAGCCGATCGACTTCGACCGGCTGCTGGAGACGATCGGCGCGCTGACGGCGTAGCGACTCCGAGATTTGGTCCCCTCTGAGGGACCGAAGTCCGGAGCGGCTAGCGGGAGCGCACCCGGAACCTGAGCAGGACCGGGGTGCGGTCGCGGTTGCCGGCGTCGTCGATCGCGAAGACGCGGAAGGCGTGGCGGCCGATCTTGACGTGGTAGCGGCGGGGTGACGTGCAGGCCATGTACGGCTTGGCGTCGAGCTTGCAGCGGAAGCTCGAGCCGGCCTCGCTGGAGGCGAAGCGGAAGGCGACCTGGCGCCATTTCCTGTGCGCGAAGAGAAGGGCGGGCGGATGCGACGTGAGCCGGGTCTGCGGCGACCGGCGGTCGCGCGGTGGCTTGACGACCGGGGGCTTGGTGACCGGAGAGGTTCCTTCGGCCAGCGGTGGCGGCGGCAGTTGGGTCGGAATCCGGAAGCTGTTGGGAGCGGCTTCGATCACCTGCTCGCATTCGACCGGCGGCCCGTCGACGAAAGGCGGAAAGTCGATCAGCGCGGTATCGGCGTCGGCGCCGCAATCGACCGTCGGGTCGGAATCGCCGGAGTTGGCGAGGATCGAGTCTTCCCCGGCGCCGGCGAAGTAGCTATCGCCGCCGAGGTGCCCGAGGAGCTGGTTCATCCCGCCGTCCCCATAGAAGGAATCGCCGAAACGGGACCCCTCTAGATCCTGCACTTCCTGCAGGGAATCCGGCGTTTCCACTCCGCATTCGGGAGTGCTCCCGGCGGCGAGCCTGCCCGCGACGCCGGATTCGAGGTTCACCTCGACCCCTTCGCCGAATTTCGTCCAGGAGGCGTTGTTGCGCCCGCTTCCGCCCTGAATCGCTTGCCCGTCGCAAATGGAATTGGAGAGGAAGAGATCGTTGCCGTCGCCGCCAAGCAGCTGGTCGGCGCCGCCGTTGTGGAAGAGGACGTCGTCGCGACCGAGAGCGCTGAGGACGTCGCTGCCGCTTCCGGGACCGTCGGCGATCGCGTCCTCGCTTTCCTGGCCTCCGGTCACCGTGTCGCTCCCTTCGCCGCCGGTCATCACCAGCCCGACCGTGGCGGGGAAGGTTTCCGCCTTGATCACATCGGTGCCGTTCATGCCGGCGACTACCACTGAGTCGAGGGGCACGCTCGGCGTGCAGGTCGCTTCGGTGGAGCTGACGGAGCAGCCGCCGCCGCTCGGGGTTTCGAAGGTGCCGGCGGTCAACTTGAAGCTGACGCTCTCGGGCGGGCCCGGCTGGTAGGCAGCGGTGACACTGTCGTTGCCGCTGCTCCCGACTAGGTAGAGCTGCGCATAGGGAGTCGCTTCCGGAGGCGTCATGAAGCCGACGCTGACCTTGCCGGTTTCGCGAATCGCGATGCCCGCCTCACAGCCGGACGTGGTGGCGCCGCTGCCCTGACAGTAGTCGCCGTCGGCGCCGCCGACGAGGGTGTCCGCGCCGCCGCCCCCTTCCAGCGCATCCGCCCCGCCGCCGCCGTAGATCGTCTCCGCCGCCGTGGTGCCGACGATGCGGTCGGAGAAGGGGGTGCCGACGATCGTCTCGAAAGCGCCGACTTCGACTTCGTCGACGCCGCCGCCGTTCGGGGCCACGCCGTTGTCCGCGTTTTCGCCCCCGACTCCGAGTTCCAGCTCGAGGCCGCGCTCGCCGCCGGCCGGCGGGAAGTTCGCGACCGAAACGGGGTCGTTGAATCCGGGAGTGATCCCGGTCGAGAAGCTGAGCGTGTCGGTGCCGCCGCCGGTGTCGTAGATGCGGTCGATCGTGCCGTCGCCGCGGACGTAGTCGTCGCCTTCCTGGCCGTCGATCGAGTCGGCGCCGAAGCCGCCCGAGAGGCGGTCGTTCCCCGGGCCGCCTTCCAAGAGATCGTCGCCGATGCCGCCGAAGAGCTGGTCGTTGCCGCCGCCGCCGCGGAGGATGTCGTTGCCGCGCTCGCCGAAGACCACGTCGTCCCCCGGGCCCCCTTCGAAGGTCTGGCTGCCGACGCCGAGGAAGAGGCAGCTTTCGGGGCACGGCGCGGAGGCGGTGATCGGCGCCGGCACGATCGTGTCGTTACCCCCGCCTCCCTTGACGTCTTCGACGCCCGCGGGGGCGACGATCGTGTCCGAGCATGGCGTGCCGTAGGTGGTCCCCTCGACCGTGGTCGGCCCTTCGGCGCAGGTGGGCGTCGTGTCCGCAGCTGCCGCGCTACCGGACAAGGAGAAGGCAGCAAGGAGGCAAAGAAGCGGAAACGCGTACCAGAGCCGCATCTCTCCTAAATACCCCGAGCCGGCCGTTCGATTCGGGCGGACTCAGCTCTTGGCGATCTCGAGCCGGATCTCTTTGCCCTTGAGCTTGGTGCCGTCGAGGAATTCGACGGTGCGCTCGGCCTCGTCGGGGTCGACCTCGACGAAGGAGAAGCGGTGCAGGACGCGGACGTCGTGGACGGCCTCGTCGGGGAGGACGGCGCCCTCGCGAAGGGCCCAGCGGAGGTCCTCCTCGTCGATGCCGCTGCGCTCGCCCCGGTTGACGAAGAGCTTCACGGTCTTGGCCTTCGACTCCTCGTCGCCGCTGCCATTGCCTTTCGCGGCCGCCCCAGGTCGCCGCTCGCGCCGCTCGCCGCGCTCGCGCTCCCGGCGCCGCGGCCGCGGCGCGTGCTCGAGCCGCTCCTCGGGGGTCTCCCACTCGCCGATCGTGGTGTTGACGTCGCGCTCGATGCGGCCGATCTCGTCGCGCTGGTCCGGCGTGACGAAGGTGATCGCGCGGCCGGTGCGGCCGACCCGGCCGGTGCGCCCGATCCGGTGCACGTAGGTCTCCGAGCTGTTCGGCACGTCGTAGTTGATGACGTGGGTGACGTGCTCGACGTCGAGCCCGCGGGCGGCGATGTCGGTCGCCACCAGCAGCCGCACCCGGTGGTCCTTGAAGGAGATCATCACCCCGTCGCGGACCCCCTGGCTGAGGTCGCCGTGGAGCGCCTTCACGTCGAGCCCTTTGTCCTTCAGCGTCCTCTCCAGCTTCGAGGCGCCGATTTTGGTCCGGGTGAAGATGATCGCCTGCTCGGGTTCTTCGGTCTTCAGCAGCTCGACCAGCCGCTCCGCCTTCCGCTTGGCCGGGACCTCGACGTAGGCCTGCTGGATCGCGTCGACCGTCAGTTCCTTAGGGGTGATGCTGATCGTCGTCGGGTCGTACATGTAGCCCTCGGCGAGCTTCTGGATCGGCGGCGGCATCGTCGCCGAGAAGAGCGCCGTCTGGCGCCCGCTCGGGCACATCCGCAGGATCTTCTCGACGTCCTCGATGAAGCCGAGGTCGAGCATCTCGTCGGCCTCGTCGAGGACCACGTAGCGGGCCGCGGTGAGGACCAGCGAGCGGCGCGACATCAGGTCCATCATCCGCCCGACGGTGGCGACGACGACGTGGGCGCCGGAGCGCAGCTGCGACTGCTGCGAGCGGATCGGGGCGCCGCCGAAGACGGCGACGATCTCGATCGGCAGGTGCTCGGCGTAGGAGCGCAGCGCCTGCGTCACCTGGATGCAGAGCTCGCGGGTCGGGGTGAGGACGATCGCCTGCACCTCGTCGTCCTCCGGGTCGAGGTACTGCAGCAGCGGCAGGCCGAAGGCGGCGGTCTTGCCGGTCCCGGTCTGCGCCTGGCCGATCACGTCGTGGCCGGCGAGCAGCTCCGGGATCGCCTGCTCCTGGATCGGCGTCGGGTCCTCGTAGCCGAGCTCGTCCAGCGCCTGCTGGATGTCGGGCGAGAGGCCGAGGTCTTTGAAGGCGGTCACTTGGCGCGCGGTCCTTAGGAGGAGATCACTTGCTGGGGTCGAGGAGGAGCTTGCCGGTCGTGCGGCGGGCGATCAGGTCTTCGTGCGCCCGCGCCGCCTCGGAGAGCGGATAGACCTCCCCGATCGTAACCGTCAGCTCACCTGCGGCGATCGCCGCGAGAAGCTCTTGGATCATCGGGCCCAGGAGGTCTTGGCGCATCAGCAGGTGGGCGAGCCAGAAGCCGATCACCGACTTCGAGCCGCGCAGCAGCGAGGCGGTCGAGATCTGGCGCTGCTCGCGGGAGGCGATCCCGAAGACGACCATCCGCCCCAGCGGGGCGAGAACCCCGAGCTCGGCGTCGAAGGCCTCGCCGCCGCTCATGTGCAGGACGGCATCGACGCGCTTGCCGTCGTTGGCCTCGCGGATCCGCGCGCCGAGGTCCTCGGCGCGGGAGTCGACGGTCGCGTCGGCGCCGAGGCGGCCGACCAGCGCGCGCTTCTCCGCGCTCGAGGCGAGGCCGATCACGTTCGCGCCGGCCCGCTTCGCCAGCTGCACCGCGAGGGTGCCGGTGCCGCCGGCGGCGGCCTCGACGACGATCGTCTCCCCCGGCTCGACCCGGGCGCAGCGGTGGACCAGCGCCATCGCCGTCAGCCCCTGCAGCAGACCGCCGGCGGCCTGGTCGTACTCGACCCCGGGCGGCAGCTCGATCAGCTGCGCCTGAGGGACCGCGATCTTCTCGGCGTAGCCGCCGCTGCCGGTGAGGGCGGCGACGCGGCGGCCGTCGTTGGTCTGGCCGGCGATCTCGGTGCCGGGGACGAGCGGCAGGGTCTGCTCGGCGAGGTAGTCGTTGCGGGAGGCGTGGGTGTCGGCGAAGTTGACGCCGCTGCGCTTCACGTTGACGACGATCTCGCCCAGCTTCGGGCTGGGGTCCGGCAGCTCGACGTGCTGGAGCACCTCGGGCCCGCCGAACTCCTCGATTTGGATCGCCTTCACGGCGGCGAACCATAGTCGGCAGTGGAGAGGGAGTCGGGTGTGCCTCGCCGGCGCCTCCCCGCTGTTGCGCCGCCGAGGCACACCCGACTCCCTATACGCTCCGCCGATGGCGCTCACGGTCGTCGGATCGATCGCGTTCGACGCGGTGAAGACCCCGTTCGGGGAGCGCGACCGCATGCTCGGCGGCGCCGCCGTGCATTTCTCCCTCGCCGCCAGCTTCTTCACCGAGGTGCGGCCGGTCGGCCCCGTCGGCGACGACTTCGGCGCCGAGCAGTTCGCGGTGCTCGAGTCCCGCGGGATCGTCACCGAGGACATCGAGCGGGTCGAGGGCGGCCAGAGCTTCTTCTGGCGCGGTCGTTACGAGTACGACCTCAACGTCGCCCATACCGAGGACACGCAGCTCGGCGTCTTCGCCGAGTTCGAGCCGAAGCTCTCGGCGGCCTCGCAGGCGGCAGACACGCTCTTCCTCGCCAACATCCAGCCCGAGCTGCAGCGCCAGGTCCGCGCCCAGTGCGAGGCGCGCCTCAGCGGCCTCGACTCGATGAACCTCTGGATCGAGACCGCCAAGGACTCGCTCAGCGCGGCGATCGCCGAGGTCGACTGCCTGGTCGTCAACGACGCCGAGATCCGCCAGCTGACCGGCGAGTCGAACCTCGCCCGGGCGGCGCGGGCGGTGATGGACATGGGTCCGCGGGCTGTGATCGCCAAGCAGGGCGAGTACGGCGCCGCGCTCTTCACCGGCGAGGGCTTCTTCGCCCTGCCGGGCTTCCCGCTCGAGGACGTGCGCGACCCGACCGGGGCCGGCGACAGCTTCGCCGGCGGCTTCTTCGGCTACCTCGACAGCGTCGGGGGGGAGCTGCACGACGCCGAGCTGCGCCGGGCGATGGGCTACGGCACCGTGCTCGCCTCCTTCAACGTCGAGGAGTTCGGGACCGAGCGAGTGGCGCGGCTTACCCGCGAGGAGATCGACGAGCGCTTCGAGCACCTGCGGGGGATGACGCAGTTCGAGAGCCCGGTGGCTCGCACCCCCTAGACTTCGTCGCTCCGCAGACCCAGTCTTCGAAGGAGGGGCGATGGCCACCGAGCAGCAGACGCAGGACCAGAACGCCCGCGTCGCCAATGCCTCCGATGGTTCGGGCAGCAGCGGCAAGGACTCGCTGACCGTCACCGACAACCGCACCGGCAAGACCTACGAGCTGCCGATCTCCGACGGCACCGTGCGGGCGATGGACCTGCGCCAGATCAAAGTCGACGAGGACGAATTCGGGATGCTGGCCTACGACCCCGCCTTCACCAACACCGCCTCCTGCCGCTCCTCGGTCACCTACATCGACGGCGCCGCCGGGATCCTCGAACACCGCGGCTACTCGATCGAGCAGCTCTGCGAGAAATCGAGCTTCCTCGAGGTCGCCTACCTGCTGATCTTCGGCGAGCTGCCGACCGCGCCCCAGCTCGACCGCTGGGTCTACGACATCACCCACCACACCTTCGTCCACGAGGACCTCAAGCACTTCTTCGAGGGCTTCCGCTACGACGCCCACCCGATGGGGATGCTGCTCGCGGGCGTCGGCGCGCTCTCGACCTTCTACCCGGACGCGAAGCAGATCGGCGACCCGGAAGAGCGCTACATGGCGGCGGTGCGGCTGATCGCCAAGGTGCCGACCCTCGCCGCCTTCTCCTACCGCCACAACATGGGCCTGCCCTACGTCTATCCGGACAACGAGCTCAACTACGCCGAGAACTTCCTCTCGATGGTCTTCAAGAAGACCGAAGACCGGCACATCCCGAAGCCGGCGCTGGCGAAGGCGCTCGACGTCCTCTTCATCCTCCACGCCGACCACGAACAGAACTGCTCGACGAACGCGGTGCGCGGGGTCGGCTCCTCGGACGTCGACCCCTACTCGGCGGTGGCCGCGGGGGTGGCGGCGCTCTACGGGCCGCTGCACGGCGGCGCCAACGAGGCGGTGCTGCGGATGCTGCGGCGGATCGACTCGCCGGAGAACATCCCCGACTTCCTCGAGCGGGTGAAGCGGCGCGAGGAGAAGCTGATGGGCTTCGGCCACCGGGTCTACAAGAACTACGACCCGCGGGCGCGGATCATCCAGCAGCACATGGACGAAGTCTTCGAGGCGACCGAGTACAACCCGCTGGTCGAGATCGCCCGCGAGCTGGAGAAACTGGCCCTCGACGACGAGTACTTCACCTCGCGCAAGCTCTACCCGAACGTCGACTTCTACTCGGGGATCATCTACGAGGCGATGGGGATCCCGACCGACATGTTCACGGTCATCTTCGCCATTCCCCGGACCGCCGGCTGGGTCGCCCAGTGGATGGAGATGCAGGAAGACCCGGAGAAGAAAATCGCCCGGCCGCGTCAGATCTACACCGGTGCCCGGGAGCTGGAGTATGTGCCGGTCGAGAGCCGTGAGGGTCCGGAAAAAATCACCGGACCGCCGGCGCGGCGGCCGAAGCGGCCGCGGCGCGGGGCGTAGAGAACGACGGTGAAGGTGTGAGGGGGCCTGGGTACCCCTCCCCAGACACCACTCGCCAATGGCTCGTGGTTGAGTGTCTGGGGAGGGGTA
>DASTTQ010000066.1:0-36076 GCA_035760065.1 Solirubrobacterales bacterium | reverse complement strand
CTGGGGAGGGGTACCCAGGCCCCCCGCCACCGCATACGCTGGCTCTCATGTCCCGTCCCTGGAAACTGACCGTCCGCCATGGATCCGACGTGGAGCATGAGCAGTTCGACGACCTCGATGAGGCAGTTGAAAAGATGCGGGAGCGAGCGCTGGCGATCCGGAGTGAGGGTCCGGTGCGGCCGGTGCGCTCGCTGCGCGACTACGACTCCGGCGACCAGGTCCACGCGCGGCTGCAACTGAGCGGGCGTGGGCTCCTCCGCAGGGCGACGGCGGGGATCGACGTGCGCGGCGACGGCACGTTCATGCCGTTCAGGGGCGGGATGGTGCGCGAGGAGCTCGACCCGAGCGGCCACGACACGCCGTTCGACCTGGTGCGCGAGACTTTGCAGGCGGAGGAACGATGAGCAAGACCGAGACCGAGATCCCGAAGGGCAGCTACGCCGCCGGCGAGCGGGTGAGGCTGCCGGCCGGGGCGGAACCGCCGTTCACCGTCTTCATCAACGGGATCGAGCAGAGCCCGGAGAGCTACCGGATCGAAGCGAGGGAGATCGTCTTCGACCGTCCGATCGTCAAGGAGAAGGTCGGGACCGGGCGCTGGCTGGCGATGTACCTGGGCCTGTTCGGCACCTACCGCAAGAACGAGACGATCGACCTCCAGTTCAGCAGGGGCGGCAAGGTCGAGCTCCGCTCCGACCTGCCCGTGACCCCATACGCCGAGGGCGAAGGACCGGAGGCCTAGCGACGATGGAGATCGGCTTCCTCCTCCTCTGCGACCACAGCGAGGCCGTCAACGGCAAGCTCTACCTGACCGGCGGCGGCTGGAACGTCCTCCGCCTCCCCGAGCTGCCCCACGAGTGGTCCTTCTCGATCGGCCTCGGCATCGACGTCGCCTGGCACGAGACCAACGACCCCCACGAGCTGGTCGTCTCCGTCCAGGACCCCGACGGCATCGAGCTCGGCGAGGGCCTCACCGCCAACTTCGAGACCGGCCGACCCCCCGGCCTCCCCCAGGGCCAGGAGCAGCGCCTGGTCATGTCCATAGCCGCCACCGCCACGTTCGCCACGCCCGGCCCCCACGCCGCCGTGGTCCAGATCAACGGCGAGGAGCTGGCGCGCAGCCGCTTCTACCTGATGGAGGGCGGCGGACCCGAGGTCGAGCTCGGCTAGCTCCGACAGGGGGCTATGGCCCCCGCGATCTCGGAGTCGCGCTCTAGTTGAACACGTAGAGCAGCAGGAAGGCGATCACGGCGAAGGCGACGAGGGCGCCCTGGATGCCGCGGTCGCCGGCGATGATCCCGGACATCGAGCGGTCGTCGTTGCGGTCGTAGATCAGGTAGAGGTAGCGGAAGATGCCGTAGACCGCGGGTGGGATGGTGAGCATCATCTGGCTGCCGATCAGCGGCGAGTTGACGGTGTAGATCGCGTAGCTGATCACGGTGCCGGTGGTGACCATCGAGACCATCTGGTCGAGGAAGGGCAGCGAGTAGTGCTCGAGGACGGGCCGGGTCGAGGTGCCTTCGTGCAGCTCGGAGACCGCCTCCTGGCGGCGCTTGGTGAAGCCGAGGAAGGCGGCGAGCATGCCGGTGCAGAGCAGCAGCCACTCGGAGGCGTGGGCATCGACGGCACTGGCGCCGGCGGCGACCCGGAGGATGAAGAGGCCCGCCAGCGTCAGCACGTCGACGATGACGATCTGCTTGAGGCCGAGGCTGTAGGCGATCTGGGCGACGCCGTAGCCGACGACCATCAGCCCGACCTGCCAGTTGACGGTGAAGGCGATCGCGATCGCGACGGCGGCGAGGCCGGGCGCGATCGTCATCGCCGCGCGCTCGGAGATCTCACCCGCGGCGAGCGGGCGGAAGCGCTTCTTCGGGTGCCTGCGGTCGAGCTCGACGTCGAGCAGGTCGTTGACGTAGTAGCCGGCGCTGGAGATCAGGCAGAAGGCGACGAAGGTGACGACCGCCTCGAAGACGTCGTGTCCCTGGTTGAACTTGCCGGAGAAGAGCAGCCCGGCGAAGACGAAGACGTTTTTGATCCACTCTTTCGGGCGTCCGAGCTTGACCGCCGCCCGCAGCGGCGAGCGCCGCGGCACGATCGGCTCGGTCTCGGGCTCGCTCGGCTGTTGCGGCTCGGCCGGCACGGTGGGCTGTTCGGAGGTGATCGTTTCCATCGAGGGGCGCGGCTCGGGCACGCCTAACAGCTACCCGACCGGGAATTCGAGTCGCAGAAGGGTAGCGCCGGGAAGGGTCAATCCTCGCCCGCGTCCTCGGCTTGGGCGGCGCGAAACGCCTCAAGCTGTTCCTCTTGGGTTTCGGCGCTTCCGGTGAAGGTGGAGAGGAATTCACTCAACGCAAGGCCTTCGGCGAGGTTGACCGCCATGGGCCGTCTTGCGTCTTCACGTAGGCGGCGGCGACGGGCTTCCTCGTTCGCCCGCCAGGGGTCCTTCTGCTGCGAGCCTATCTTCCGCTTTGCGGGTGGCATTGACAAAGGGTAGTCAGGGATCGATGAGGACGCCGGGGTTGAGCATGCCCGCAGGGTCGAGCTCGGCCTTGGCGGCGCGGAGGGCGGCGGCGAAGGGGGCGGGGCGCTGGCGGTCGTACCAGGGGCGGTGGTCGCGGCCGACGGCGTGGTGGTGGGTGATCGTGCCGCCGGCGTCGAGGATCGCCTCGGAGGCGGCGGCCTTGACCTCGTCCCACTGCTCGACCTCGCCGCCGCGGATCGCCGGGGAGAGGACGGTGAAGTAGGGCGCGACGCCATCGGGGTAGACGTGGGTGAAGCGACAGCTGACGCGGGGCGAGCCGGGGCCGTCGGCGGGGACGCCGCTTGACTCGGAAACGGCGCGGCGAGCGGTCTCCATCACCGTCGCGTGGAAATCGGCGAAGCGGTCCCAGGTGATCGCCGTCTCGAAGGTCTCCGAGAGGACGCCGCAGGCGACGAAGGTATCCCGCAGGTACGGAGCGAGCAGGAACGCACCGCGCCAAGCATCGACGGGCCGATCCGTCGAATCCCCACCGCCGACGGGACGATTTGTCTCCGTATATGAGTCTTTTCGGCCCGTCGGCGAAGAAAGTTGGTCCTTTCGGCCCGTGGGGGCGGTGGTGCGGATGGCGCCGGGGGTGCCAGCGTGGGCTCGGGCTACTTCCAGCGCCTGGTTCATTGGGACGTCTACGGGGTAGCTCGCGGACTCGAACCCCAGGAGGAGCAGGTGGCTCCGGCCGTCGCCGGCGCCGGTGAAGCCGGCCTCCTCGGCGTCGAGGAGGCGGCAGTTCGCGGGGTGGAGGCCGGACTGGGCGATCTCGCGGACGGCCTCGGCCGCGGCGCCGAAGTGGTCGAACGAGACGCTCACCGAGGCCTTGAACTCGGGCCGGGGACGGACCCGCACCCATGCCTCGGCGATCACGCCGAGGATGCCCTCGGAGCCGACCAGCATCCGGTCCGGCGAGGGACCGGCCCCGGAGGCCGGCAGGCGCCGGCTCTCCCAGGTCCCCCGCGGGGTGATCGCCCGCACCGACTCGACGAGGTCGTCGATGTGGGTCTCGAGCGTCGCGAAGTGGCCGCCGGCCCGGGTGGCGACCCAGCCGCCCAGGGTCGAGTACTCGAAGGACTGCGGGAAGTGGCGCAGAGTCAAGCCGTGCTCGCGGAGCTGGTCCTCGAGCCCCGGCCCGGTCGCCCCCGCCTGGATCCGCGCCGCCAGCGACCTCGGGTCGACCTCGAGCACCCGGTCGAGCCGCCGCAGGTCCAGCGAGACCACCGGCCGCTCCCCCACCCGCGGCTCCACCCCGCCGACGACGCTCGTCCCACCGCCGAACGGGATCACCGCCGCCCCCTCGGCCTCGGCCCAGCTCAGCACCGCCTCGATCTCCGACTCGTCGCGCGGGAACGCCACCAGATCCGGCGGGTTCTCGAACTTCCCGTAGAAGCCCCGCACCACATCCCGGTATGCCTTCCCCAGCGCGTGGGAAACCCGCTCGTACTTCCCATCGGAGAACAGATCCCCGAAGCCCTCCGGCCGCTTCAGCCGCGACTCCCGAAGCTCGACCCGCTCCAACGGCACCGGCCTCTCCACCTCGCCCCCGAACCCGAACCGGTGCCGGATCCCTTCCGCCGCCTCCCTCAGCTGCGTGGCCGAAGGCGCCTGGTCCTCATAACCCCAACCCCAGTGCTTGAGCCGCCGCCCAGCCATCAGCTCAACCTACACGCGTCGCAGGGCCCACCAGGGCAGCTACCAGTGGACGCCTTTCATCAGATGCGCGAAGGCGATCGCCTCGGTCGAGGGTGCCTTGTCGCGCGCCTCGTCCTTCTTCCCCTTCGCCGCCTGCGAATCCGGGAACAGCTTGTACGCCGTGTTGAGGATCGAGTCGCTCGCTTTCGGCGCCACCATGTACATCAGCTCGCCGAAGGTGCCGAGGCGGGTCGCGACCTTCTTCGGCCGCCGGATCATCGCCTTGGCGATCATCTCCGCCGCCTCCTCGGGCGTGATCGCCGGGAACATGTCGTACATCCGCGTCGGCGCGATCATCGGGGTCCGCACCAGCGGCATGTGGATCGTCGTGATGTGGACGTTGTCGTCGACCACCTCGGAGGCGATCACCCGGCCGAACGCGTCCAGCGCCGCCTTCGAGGCCACGTAGGCGGAGAAGCGCGGCGGGTTGGTCTGGGTCCCGATCGAGCTGATGTTGATGATGTGGCCGCCCTTGCGCGCCCGCATCGCCGGCAGCAGGGCCAGGATCAGCCGCACCGACCCCAGGTAGTTGAGCTGGATCGTGCGCTCGAAGTCGTGGAAGCGGTCGTAGGAGAGGGCGATCGAGCGCCGGATCGAGCGGCCGGCGTTGTTGACGAGGATGTCGACGTGGCCGTGGTAGGCCAGCACCTCCTCGGCCATCCGCTCGATGTCGTCCATGTCGGAGAGGTCGCACTGGTGGACGTGGGCGGTGCCGCCGGCGGCGGCGATCTCGTCCTTGGTCGCCTCCAGCTTGTCGAGCGAGCGGGCGACCAGCAGCACCGTCGCCCCCGCGTCGGCGACCTTGACCGCGGTCGCTTTGCCGATCCCCGAAGAGGCGCCGGTGATCAGCACGATCTTGCCCCGCACCGCCGCCGAGAGCGAGCGGTCCTTGAACAGGTCGGGGTCGAGGTTGCGCTCCCAGTAGTCCCAGACCCGCGCCGCGTAGCTCTCCAGCGGCGGCACCTCGATCCCCGACCCTTTCAGCGCCTTCTGCGCCTGGGTCGAGTCGAAGCTGGTCGGGTAGTCGACGTAGGTGAGGACCTCGGGCGGCAGGCCGAGCTGGCTCAGCGCCAGCTTGGCGGCGCGCCCGGCCGGCGGGAGGAGCTTCAGCGCCGTCCGCACCGCGCCCGTCGCCGGCTCGGTCACGTCGGTGTCCAGCCGTACCGCCATCTGCGGCGCGTCGGCCGCCTTGGCGAAGAGGTTGATCACCTCGCCCGCGGTGTGCGGGTTGGGGTCGGTGAGGTGGAAGGCCCGCCCGTTCAGCCGCGGCTTGTGGGCGATGTGGTCGATCGCCGCGGCGACGTAGTCGACGGGAACGATGTTGATCTCGCCGCCCTCGACCCCGACCGTCGGCAGCCACGCCGGCAGCACCCGCCGCAGCCGCTGCAGGCTCTTGAAGAAGTAGTAGGGGCCGTCGATCTTGTCGATCTCCCCGGTGCGCGAGTCGCCGACCACGACCCCCGGCCGGTAGACCCGCCAGGGCCGCTGGCACTCGTCGCGGACCAGCCGCTCGGACTCGTGCTTGGTGCGGAAGTAGGGATTGTTGTCGAGGCGTTCGGCCTCCTCGAACATCTCCTCGGTCCAGGTCCCCTTGTAGAGACCGGCGACGGCGATCGAGCTGACGAGGTGAAAGCAGCCCGCCTCGAGCGCGCCGGCCAGCTCGATCGCGTGGCGCGTCCCCCCGACGTTCGCCACCTCCTGCCTCTCGGCGTCGGCGGTGAGGTCGTAGACCGCCGCCAGGTGGAAGAAGTGGTCGATCTCCCCCCGCATCGCCACCAGGTCCTCCTCGGAGACGCCGAGCCCGGGCTGGGAGAGGTCGCCGGTGACCGGGACGATCCGCGCCCCGTCGGCGCCGAGGCCGGTACGCAGCTCCTCGAGGCGGCCGCGCGAGCCGGCCCGCACCAGCGCGTAGACGGTGCCCTCGCGCTGCAGCAGTTTCTCGACCAGGTTGCGGCCGATGAATCCGGTGGCGCCGGTGACGAAATAGCTCATTGACTTGCAGGGTATCTCCCTTGAGCTGCCGATAAACCTCTTTCCTTAGACTGCGAACAACAGATGCCAGAGACGGCCACCGTGCAGATTCCGATGCCCGAGATGGGCGAGTCGGTGACCGAGGGCATCGTTCTCGAGTGGCACGTCGCCGAGGGCGACGCCGTCAAGGAAGGCGACACGATCGTCGAGGTGTCGACGGACAAGGTCGACGCCGAGGTGCCGGCGCCGATGGACGGGGTGATCACGAAACTTGTGGCACAGGTGGACGACGAGGTTCCTGTGGGGGCTCCGTTGGCCGAGATGGAAGCGGGGGAGGGATCCGGCGAGGGACAGGGCGCTCGGCCCGCGGGTCCTGTCTCCGATGCGACCCCCCCGCCCGGTGGCGGGGGTCCCGCATCGTCGCCACCCGCGGGAGATGCCGCTGAAACTGCCGCCGGCACCACGGTCGAGTCAGGCAACGGGGCCGCTGATGTGAGAGCTACGCCGCTGGCGCGGCGGGTTGCGGAAGCTACCGGCGTCGATCTTGCTTCGGTCAGGGGTTCGGGACCGGGCGCCAAGGTGACCAAAGAAGACGTACTGGCGGCTGACGGAGGCGGCAATGGCGCGGTCGCCCCGGCTCAGGGTGAGGCGAAGCAGCTGCGCGGGGCTGCGGCGATGTTGGCCTCGGCGATGGACGAGTCGAAGGAGGTGCCCACCGCCACCTCGTTCCGGACGATCGCCGTGGACACGCTGGATGCGAAGCGGAAGGCGATCAATGCGGTGCTGAACGAGCGGGGGCTGAAGGTCTCCTTCACGCACCTGGTCGCCTGGGCGATCGTGCAGGCGAGCAAGGACTTCCCGGTGCTGACCCGGGTCTTCGAGATGCGCGACGGCAAGCCGTTCGCGATCGAGGGCAACCCGGTCAACCTCGGGATCGCCGTCGACGTCGAGAAAAAGGACGGCTCCCACAGCCTCATGGTCCCGGCGATCAAGGGCGCCGAGGGGCTCGACTTCCACGGCTTCCACACCCGCTACGAGGAGCTGATCGCGAAGACCCGCGAGAACAAGCTCTCCGCCGACGACTTCCAGGGCACCAACGTCAGCCTCACCAACCCGGGCGGGATCGGCACCGTCGCCTCGGTCCCCCGCCTGCTCTCCGGCCAGAGCGCGATCATCGCCACCGGCTCGATCGCCTACCCGCCGGAGTGGCGCCACGCCTCGCCGGAACGGCTGAAGCAGCTCGGCGTCTCGAAAGTGATGACGCTGACCTCGACCTACGACCACCGGGTCATCCAGGGCGCCGAGTCGGGCGCCTTCCTGCGCCGGGTCGAGCAGCTGCTGCAGGGCGAGGACGAGTTCTACGAGTCGGTCGCCCGCGATCTCGAGTTCGACCCCTCGGCGGTCACCAAGGCCCACCCGGCCTCCGCCTCGGCGCCGCCGCTGGGCGCCGCCGCGCCGAGCGCCGAGGTGGCCACCGCCCCCGGCCAGATCGACGAAGAACTGCTGCAGGGGGTTCAGGCGGCGACCTCGCTGCTGAAGGCCTACCGCACCCACGGGCACCTCGCCGCCCAGCTCGACCCGCTCGGCTCCGAGCCCAAGGGCGACCCGGCGCTTCAGCCCGAGAACGTCAACCTCACCCCGGAGCTGATGGCGAAGATCCCGGCCTCGATCCTGCGGATCGGCGTCCCCGGCGAGACCCTGCTGGAGGCGCTGCCGCGGATGCGCGACGTCTACTGCGGCACGATCGGCTACCAGGTAGAGCACCTCTCCTCCCACCAGCAGCGGATCTGGCTGCGGGAAATGATCGAGACCGGCGCCCACCGCCAGCCGCTCGGCGAGGAGGAGAAGAAGCGCCTGCTGAACCGGCTGATCGAGGTCTTCCAGTTCGAGCGCTTCCTCGAGAAAACGTATTTGGGGCAGAAGATGTTCTCGATCGAGGGGCTCGACGTGATCGTGCCGATGCTCGACGAAGCCGTCACCCTGGCGCAGCGGGCCAGCGCCGAGGAGGTCGTCTTCGGGATGGCCCACCGCGGCCGGCTCAGCGTCCTCGCCCACAACCTCGGTCGCCCGGTCGAGTCGATCCTCGCCGAGTTCGAGGGCTCGAAGCAGATCGAGGCGGTGAAGGCGGTCGCCGCGATCCCCCACGGCGGCACCGGCGACGTCAAGTACCACTACGGCCATCGCGGCGTCTGCGAAACGGCGGACGGCGAGCAGATCTCGGTCCGCCTCTACCCGAACCCGAGCCACCTCGAGTTCGTCAACCCGGTGGTCACCGGCGGCACCCGCTTCCTCCAGTCCGACTTCGACGGCCCCGATCTCAGCCACGACCTGAAGCGGGCGGTGCCGGTGCTGCTGCACGGCGACGCCGCCTTCCCGGCGCAGGGCGTGGTCGCCGAGACGCTCAACCTGCAGTCGCTGCCCGGCTACACCACCGGCGGCACCATCCACCTGATCCAGAACAACCAGGTCGGCTTCACCACCGACCCCGACGAGGCGCGCTCCACCCCGTACGCGGCCGACATGGCGAAGGGCTTCAACGTGCCGATCATCCACGTCAACGCCGACGACGTCGAGGCCTGCGTCTCTGCGGTGCGGCTGGCGATGGCCTACCGCGAGCGCTGGTGCCGCGACATCGTCATCGACGTGATCGGCTACCGCCGCTACGGCCACAACGAGACCGACGAGCCGGCCTACACGCAGCCGACGATGGCGGCAAAGATCAAGTCGCACCCGCCGGTCTCCGAGATCTACGCCGAGGAGCTGATCGCGGAGGGGACGGTCTCCGCCGAGGAGGTCGGCCGGCTCTCCGACGAGCGCCACAGCGAGATGTCCCGGGCGCTGAAAGGGCTGCGGGAGAAGATGGAGGCGGGCGAGTACGAGGACCCGACCGTCACCGGCGCCACCACCAGCACCGGCGAACTGCTCGACCGCACCGCCAGCCCGCCCGTCCACACCGCGGTCGAGGCCGGCAAGCTGCGCTCGCTGAACGCGGCGCTGCTGAAGACGCCGGAGGGCTTCAACGTCCACCGCAAGCTGCGCCGGCCCTTGGCGCGCCGGACCGAGGCGCTCGAGCACGGCGGGATCGACTTCGGCCAGGCCGAGGCGCTCGCCTTCGCCTCGCTCCTGACCGACGGGGTCCACATCCGCCTCACCGGCCAGGACACCGAGCGCGGCACCTTCTCGCATCGCCACCTCGTGCTCCACGACGAGAACACCGGGCTCAAGTACGCGCCGATGCAGCACCTCGAGGACGCCGCCGCCCCGTTCGAGCTCTACAACAGCCCGCTCTCGGAGATCGCCTGCCTGGGCTTCGAGTACGGCTACTCGGCGGCGAGCCCCAGCTCGCTCGTCCTCTGGGAGGCGCAGTTCGGCGACTTCGCCAACGCGGCGCAGGTGATCATCGACAGCTTCATCGTCTCCGGCGAGTCGAAGTGGGGGCAGACCAGCAGGCTGACGCTGCTGCTGCCGCACGGCTACGAGGGCTCCGGCCCGGAGCACTCGAGCGCCCGGATCGAGCGCTTCCTCGCCCTCGGCGCCGAGGGCAACATCCGCATCGCCAACCCGACCACCGCCGCCCAGTACTTCCACCTGCTGCGCCGCCAGGCGCTGATCAAGAAGCCACGGCCGCTGATCGTCTTCACCCCGAAGGGGCTGCTGCGGCTCGAGCGCGCCGCCACCAGCCTCGACGAACTGGCCGAGGGCGAACTGCAGTTCATCCTCGACGACCCGACCGCGGCCGACCGCAAGGAGAAGGTCGAGCGCCTGGTGCTCTGCACCGGCAAGGTCTACTTCGACATGGACGACAGCGACCGGCGCGAGCCGGCAGAGGACGTCGCGATCGCCCGGGTCGAGGTCCTCTACCCCTTCGCCAAGGAACAGCTGGAGCGGGTGATCGCCACCTACCCGAACCTGAAGGAGATCGCCTGGGTGCAGGAGGAGCCGCGCAACATGGGCGCCTGGAAGGTGATGTCCCGGCGCATGCCCGACGTCCTCCCCGAGGGAGTAGTCCTCACCTACGTCGGCCGCCAGGGCCGGGCCAGCCCGGGCGAGGGCTACTCCGGGGCGCACGCGCGCGAGCAGGAGCGGATCGTCCTCACCGCGCTCACACCCGGCAGCTGAGTCGTGGCGCGCCGGCCGTTCGAAAAGCCCGTCCCGGGCGAGCTGTTCGCCCGGGTCAAGCTGCTCTCCTATATCGAGCTGGCGATCTTCAGCGCCCTGATCGCCTTCTGGCTGCTGCCGGGGTTCGAAACCGAGACGATGCTCTTCGGCTGGGCGCACGGACTCGGCTTCGTCGCCCTCTGCGTGGTGATCTGGATCGCCTGCATCCGCAAGGAGGCGCCCTACACCCTGCTCGCCGCCACCCTCACCCCCGTCGGGCCGGTGGGGAGCGTGATCGGGATCGAGTTGATCGAGCGCAAGGGCTGGGGGATCGCCGTACACCCGGGTTCTCAGGAAGCCGCGGCGGAATCGGCTCCGGAACGTGGCTAAAACGCTCGATCACGCTTGACCGTGCTGGTACGAGCCGGTATAGCTAGACCCTGACTGTTCCTCAGGGCAGTCCCGCCAGGGGGAACGGCCGCGTCGGCATCCCTCCCTGGCTACCGACGCGCAGGTGCAGTGTGGGTCGCGCGGACCCCCCTGCCTCCCGCGGCCCCGCTGCGCCTTCAGGTGTGTTCTGGCGGGCCCGGACACTGCGCCATGCGGCGTCCTCGGGCGCCCGAATAGCGCTGCTATTCGGGCTTCCTGCGTCCTTGCCTGGCTTGGTCCGGACCTCGCCAGAACACACCTGAAACGGCTTATCTGAGGTTGCGCAGGACGGTTTGGAGGATGCCGCCGTTGCGGAAGTAGGCGATCTCGTTCGGGGTGTCGAGCCGTACGGTTGCCTCGAAGCTGGTCTCGGCGCCGTCGTCGGCGCGGGCGGCGATCGTCACCGTCTTCGCCCGGCCGTCCTCGAGGTCGCCGACGTCGAAGGTCTCCTCACCGGTGAGCCCGAGGGAGGCGGCGCTCTCGCCCTCGGCGAACTGCAGCGGCAGCACCCCCATCCCGATCAGGTTGGAGCGGTGGATGCGCTCGAAGCTCTCGGCGATCACGGCGCGGACGCCGAGCAGCTTCGTCCCCTTCGCGGCCCAGTCGCGGGAGGAGCCCGAGCCGTACTCCTTCCCGGCCAATACGACGAGGGGCACGTCTTCGCTCGCGTACTGCATGGCGGCGTCGTAGATCGTCGTCTCCTCGCCGCCGGGGAAGTGGCGGGTGTAGCCGCCGGCCTTCTCGACCAGCTGGTTGCGGAGGCGGATGTTGGCGAAGGTGCCGCGGATCATCACCTCGTGGTTGCCGCGCCGGGATCCGTAGGAGTTGAAGTCCTCGACCTCGACGCCCTGCCCGGTCAGCCAGCGCCCGGCCGGGCTGTCGCGTTTGATCGCCCCGGCGGGAGAGATGTGGTCGGTCGTGATCGAGTCGCCGAGCAGCGCCAGGGCGCGGGCGCGGGCGATCGGCTCGACCCCGGGGGCCTCGGCCGGCATCGCCTCGAAGAAGCTGGGGCGGCGCACGTAGGTGGAGTCGGGCCAGGTGTAGCGGTCGCCGGCGGGGACGTCGACCGCGTTCCACGTCTCGTCGCCGGCGAAGACCTCGGCGTAGTTGCGCTCGTACATCTCCGCCTGCACCGAGCTGCCGACCACCTGCTTGACCTCCTCGGCGCTGGGCCAGATATCGCGCAGGAAAATGGGCTCGCCATCCTGTCCCTCGCCCAGCGGCTCGTCCTCCAGGTCGATGTCCATCCGCCCGGCGAGCGCGTAGGCGACCACCAGCGGCGGGCTGGCCAGGTAGTTGGCCTTGACGTCCTGGTTGATCCGGCCCTCGAAGTTGCGGTTGCCGGAGAGGACCGCACAGACCGCCAGGTCCTTCTCGGCGACCGCCGCCGAGATCGCCGGCGCCAGCGGCCCGGAGTTGCCGATGCAGGTGGTGCAGCCGTAGCCGACGAGGTTGAACTGGAGCGCGTCGAGGTACTCGGTCAGCCCGGCCCGATCGAGGTAGTCGGTGACGACGGTCGAGCCGGGCGCCAGCGAGGTCTTCACCCAGGGCTTGCGCTCCAGGCCGCGCTGGACCGCGTTGCGGGCGAGCAGGCCGGCGCCGATCATCACGCTCGGGTTGGAGGTGTTGGTGCAGCTGGTGATCGCGGCGATGACGACGCGGCCGTGGTCGAGCTTGAAGGCGGTGCCGTCCTCGAGGGTGACCTCGATCGCGTCGCCGGTCCTGACCGGCGCGGTCGCGGTGCCGCTGACCGCGGGCCGCGGCCGGCCGCGCTCGTCGTCGTGGTCCTCGGCCGGCGGGTCGGAGGCGGGGAAGGACTCCTCGATCGCCTCGTCGCGGCCGTTGCCCATCTGCTCGGCGGCCTCGGGGTCGAACTCCCCCATCGCCTCGAGGAAGGCCTCCTTGGCCTCGGAGAGCGGCACCCGGTCCTGCGGCCGTTTCGGGCCGGCGAGGCTGGGGACGACGTCGCCGAGGTCGAGGTCGAGCAGGTCGGAGAAGACCGGGTCCGGGCTGGACTCGTGGTGGAACATGCCCTGCTCGCGGGCGTAGGCGTCGACCAGCTCGATCGTCTCGGTCGGGCGGCCCGTGAGGTCGAGGTAGCGCAGGGTCTCCGCGTCGACCGGGAAGATCGCGCAGGTCGAGCCGAACTCCGGCGACATGTTGCCGAGGGTGGCGCGGTCGGCGAGGCCGAGGGTCGGCAGCCCAGCGCCGAAGAACTCGACGAATTTGGAGACGACGCCGCGCTCGCGCAGCATCTCGGTGACGGTGAGGACGAGGTCGGTCGCGGTCGCCCCCTCGGGCAGCTCGCCGCTGAGCTTGAAGCCGACGACCTGCGGCAGCAGCATCGAGATCGGCTGCCCCAGCATCGCCGCCTCGGCCTCGATCCCGCCGACGCCCCAGCCGAGGACGCCGAGCCCGTTGACCATCGTCGTGTGCGAGTCGGTGCCGACCAGCGTGTCGGGGTAGGCCTGCAGGGTCCCGTCGCTCTCGCGGCTGTAGACGACCTGGGCCAGGTACTCGAGGTTGACCTGGTGGCAGATGCCGGTGGCCGGCGGGACGACGCGGAAGTTGTCGAAGGAGTGCTGTCCCCACTTGAGGAACGAGTAGCGCTCGCGGTTGCGCTCGAAGTCGTGCTCGGCGTTGACCGCGAAGGCGCGCTCGTTGCCGAAGGCGTCGACCTGGACCGAGTGGTCGATCACCAGGTCGACGTCGACCAGCGGGTTGATCGCCGCCGGGTCGCCGCCGATCTCCTCCATCGCGTCGCGCATCGCCGCCAGGTCGACGACCGCGGGGACGCCGGTGAAATCCTGCATGAGGACGCGGGCAGGCTGGAAGGGGATCTCGGCGCTGGGCGCGGCGGCGGCGTCCCAGGCGGCGATCGCCTCGACGTCCTCGGGGCCGACCGAGGTGCCGTCCTCGAGCCGCAGCACGTTCTCCAGCAGGACCTTGATCGAGTAGGGCAGGCGGGCGACGTCGAAGCGGTCCTGGAGCGCGTCGAGGCGGAAGATCTCGTAGTCCTCGCCTCCGACTTGGAGGGTCGAACGGGCGCCGAAGGAATCGCTGCTCACGTATTCATCCTAGGCAATTGCGGGGGCCGGTCCGGGGGTCCCTCGCTCCGACAATCGTCGGGCTAATTAGGCCGACGATTTGAGTATCCGCCCGCTCGAGGGACCCCCGGACCGGCCACTGAAGCGCTTGGGGAACTCGCTTCGCCTGCTCCAGCTGCCTGATTCAGCGCTTGTCGGCTGAGTGGCCTTCGGCGACGGCTTTGGCGGCCTTCTGGCCGGCCGAACCGCTCTGGGCTTTGACGCCCAGGGCTGGGCTCATCAGAGCCAGGTGCGCACCGGCCCGCTGCGGCAGAGGGGCGACGGTTACCTCTACCTTGTTGCGCTCGATTGCCTTGACGGTGGCGGCTCCGACCTGCTCCGGGGATGACGTCCCCATGCCGGGTGGGGGCTTGACTCCGGCGTCGGCGAACATGCCGGCTTCGCGGATGAAGCCCGGGGAGACCAGGGAAACGCCGATGCCCTTGGGGCCGAGGTCGGCGCGGAGGCCCAGGGCGAAGCCGCGGAGGCCGAACTTGGTCGCGTTGTAGATCGACGAGCGGGGGCTGGCGGCCTTGCCGGAGAGCGAGGCGACGAAGACGAGGTGGCCCGAGCCCGCCTCCAGCATCGCCGGGTAGAGGGCGCGGGCGAGCAGCATCGGGGCCTCCAGGTTGACGCGCAGGGCGCGCTTCAGCTCCTCGGCGCTGAACTCGTCCACCTTCCCCGCCCCGGGCAGGCCGGCGTTGGCGACGAGGATCTCGGTGCCGGCGGCTTCTGCGGCGAGGCGCTCGGCGGCGTCGGGCTCGGCGAGGTCGGCAGGTAGGACCCGGTGGCCGTCGCCGGAGAGCTCGGCGGCGAGCTCCTCCAGCGCCTCGCGGCTGCGAGCGCTCAGGATCAGCTCCGCCCCCCGCTCGGCCATCGCCTTGGCGATCGCCCTTCCTAGGCCTCCGGTGGCGCCCGTGAGCAGCGTTTTCCGGCCCGAAAGGTTCATCCCAGGGCGCAAGCTACCAGCCCGCGCGTCGAACAGAACCCCGATGGGTGCGGGATCTTTCTCTAAATATTTGCGTTTTGTAAGCCATGGCGCCGTGTAATCGTCTACACTGCCCGCGTTCGATAACCGGAACGCCGAATCCCTGGCGCCTAGGGCGCATGGGGAACGGGGGAACCAAGTTTCCGGGGCGAGCCCGCCAAGCAGGCGGGGGCGCAAGCTCCTTTCGCGCCAGCCCGACAGCTAACCCCGTAGGCCGACGAAGGAGAATCGGTTTGCTTCACAATTTCAGGTTGGCTGGGCTGGCTTTGGCGTTTGCTCTATGCGCCACCGCTCTGATCGCCCCGGGCAGCGCCTTCGCGCGTTGCGAAGGCGGCGGTCTCTCCCCCGCCGAAATCGACATCTGCACGCCGACCGCGAAAGCGAAGCTGCTCTCCAACGGCATGCTGGTGCCGCCCGCGAGCGCTCCGCCCCGGGTCAAGGCCGTGATCGCCGCGGCGAACAAGATCCGCAGCAAACCGTACGTCTGGGGCGGCGGCCACGCGCGCTGGTGGGACCGCGGCTACGACTGCTCGGGCTCCGTTTCCTTCGCCCTCCACGGCGGCAACTTCATCGAAAGCCCCCTCCCCTCCGGCCCGATGGAGCACTGGGGCGAAGAAGGCGAAGGCCGCTGGATCACCGTCTACGCCAACGGCGGCCACGCCTACGCCGAAATCGCCGGCTACCGCTGGGACACCGCCGGTGACGAAGCAGGCGAAACCGGCCCTCGCTGGCACGCCGAACTGCTCGACAACGCCGGCTTCGTCGCGCGCCACCCGGCCGGTTATTAGCTAGAGAAGCGTGGCGGTCGGGAGGGGTCGGTACACCCCCTCTCTCAACTTCTTTGGGTGGGGCCGCAGCTGTCGGTCCGCGAGCGGAGGGAGCCGGTGACCCCCTGAACGGCCTGTACTTCTGGGGCAGGAGCGATCTCGGACCGACAGACCACGATCCACCCCAGCAAGTTGAGTGAAGGGGGTCACCGGCTCCCTCCCCACCACCCCGCCTCGTAGTACAACCCGGCTAAGCCACCCGGGCCGCTTTGTCCTTGCTTTCCGCACCGCTCCGGATAACTTCAGAGGCATGGCCGCTGCAGCTCCAGACGTCCGCCTGTCCGGCCTCGCCAAGAAGTACGGCGAGGTGACGGCGGTTGCCGGGATCGACCTGGAGATCGCCCAGGGGGAGTTCTTCACGATGCTGGGGCCGTCGGGCTCGGGCAAGACGACGACGCTGCGGATGATCGCCGGCTTCGAGGACCCGACGAGCGGGACGATCGAGCTGGCGGGCGAGGATGTCAGCGGCGTGCCGCCGTATGGCCGGGCGGTCAACACGGTCTTCCAGGACTACGCCCTCTTCCCGCACATGAGCGTCGGCGACAACGTCGAGTACGGGATGCGGGTCGCCGGGGCCGGCAAGGCCGAGCGACGCAAGCGGCGCGGAGAGGCGCTGGAGATGGTCCGCCTGCCCGGCTACGAGAAGCGCAAGCCGACCGAGCTCTCCGGCGGCCAGCGGCAGCGCGTCGCGCTCGCCCGGGCGATCGTCAACCGGCCCAAGGTCCTGCTCCTCGACGAGCCGCTCGGCGCGCTGGATCTGAAGCTGCGCGAGGAGATGCAGAGCGAGCTGAAGACGATCCAGGGCGAGGTCGGGATCACCTTCGTCTACGTCACCCACGACCAGGACGAGGCGCTGACGATGAGCGACCGGATCGCCGTCTTCAGCGACGGCCGGATCGAGCAGGTGAGCGCGCCGCTGGAGCTCTACGAGCACCCGGCGAACGAGTTCGTCGCCGGCTTCGTCGGCGTTTCCAACCTGATCGAGCGCGACGGCGAGAAGATGACGATCCGCCCGGAGAAGATCGAGCTGCTCGAGCCGGACGCCGCGGCAGACGGCCTCCACACCGAGGGCGGCCGGGTGCTCGACGTCTCCTACGCCGGGCCGGTTACCCGCTTCACCATCCAGCTGGACCGCGGGGAGACGCTCCAGCTGGTCAGGCAGAACGTGGAGAGCGCGTCCTCGGGCGCGCTGCCCGGGCAGGGAAACGAGGTCCTAGTCGGGTGGCGACCCGAGCACGCGGCCGCCGTCGGCGGGAAGAAAGCGAAACAGGAGGTAGCACCATGAGCAGTAGGGAAGGCGATCCCGCCCGCACGGCGTGGCTGGTTCTCGCCGGCCTGGTCGCGTTCATGCTCGTCCTCGCCGGCTGCGGCGGCTCGAGCACCAGCACCAGCGGCGGCAACGAAGAAGCGCTGCAGAAGCTCGGCAAGGGCGAGGGGGAAGTCAGCCTGATCTCCTGGGCCGGCTACGTCGAAAATGAATGGAGCAAGCCGTTCGAACAGAAGACCGGCTGCAAGGTCAACGACAAGGAAGCCGGCACCTCCGACGAAATGGTGAAACTGATGAGCACCGGCCAGTACGACGGCGTCTCGGCCTCGGGCAACGCGACCGCCCGCCTCGTGGCCGCCGGCTACGTCGCCCCGGTCAATACCGACCTCGTCCCCAACTACAAGACGGTCTTCAGCGACCTCAAGGACCAGCCGTACAACACCTTCGAAGGCGTCAACTACGGCATCCCGCACGGCCGCGGCGCCAACCTGCTGATGTGGAACGCCAACGACGTGAAGCCGGCGCCGACCTCCTGGAACGTGACGATGGACCCGAAGGTCGCGGCGAAATACAAGGGCAAGATCAGCCAGTACGACGATCCGATGTCGATCGCCGAAGCGGCCGTCTACCTCAAGTACCACGAAAATAGCCTGGGGATCGAAAACCCCTACGAGCTGAACGAAGAACAGTTCGACGCGGCGGTCGAACTGCTGAAGGAACAGCAGCCGAACGTCGGCGAATACTGGGGCGAAGCGGCAAAGCAGATCTCCGGCTTCGCCAACGGCGACAACACCGTCGGGACCACCTGGCAGTACCAGTACTTCGCGTTGAAGGAAGAAGGCGTGCCGGTCGCCGCCAGCCCGGCGAGCCAGGGCTTCCTGCCGAAGGAGGGTGCGACCGGCTGGTCGGACACCTGGATGATCGCCAAGAACGCCAAGCATCCCAACTGCATGTACGAGTGGATGAACTGGATCATCGAACCGAAGGTCAACGCCGAGGTCGCCGAATACTTCGGCGAGGCGCCGGCGCAGGAAAAGGCCTGCGAAGAAACCAAGAACCCGAACTTCTGCGCCGAATACCACGCGGAAGAACCGGCTTTCTGGAAGCGGGTCTACTACTGGGAGACCCCGCTCGCAGACTGCGGCAACGGCGAAGAAGACTGCATGGACTACAACGAATGGGTGAAGGCCTGGACGTCCATCAAGGGCTAGCCCGGCGGGTCTGATCCGTGGCATCTGAAGCGGTCCTGGAGAGGAGGTCGGCGGGTCATCGGCTCGCCGGCCTCTTCCAGGGCCGCCCGCGCTTGCAAGTAGGGGCGCTGCTGGCCGGCCCGGTCGGCTGGTTGGTGATCGGCTACCTGGGCTCGCTGGCGATCCTTCTCGTCTCGGCCTTCTGGTCGGTCGACCCGCTGAGCGGGCTGGTCGTCAAGAACTACACCCTCGAAAACTTCGAAACCCTCTTCAACGAACCGGTCTACCGGGAAATCGTCTGGCGGACCGTCCGCACCGCCCTGCTGGTGACGCTCACCGACGCGGTCATCGCCTTCCCGATCGCCTTCTACATGGCCAAGCTGGCAAGCCGGCGCGGCAAGGCGCTGCTCGTGGTCGGCATCCTGCTGCCGCTCTGGTCGAGCTACCTGGTCAAGGTCTACGCCTGGCGCACGATCCTCTCCTCCGACGGGCCTCTGCACTGGGTGCTCAGCCCGATAGGCCTCGACACCCCGGGCTACGGGATGACCGCGGTCTGGCTGGTCTTCAGCTACCTCTGGCTGCCGTACATGATCCTGCCGATCTACGCCGGCCTGGAGCGGATCCCGGACTCGCTGATCAGCGCCTCCGAGGACCTCGGCGCCTCCCCTTTCACCACCTTCCGCCGGGTGATCCTGCCGCTCAGCTTCCCGGCCGTCGTCGCCGGCTCGATCTTCACCTTCTCGCTGACGCTAGGCGACTACATCACCCCGCGCCTCGTCTCCAACGAGCAGTTCATCGGCAACGTCATCTTCAACAACATCGCCAACAACCAGCCGCTGGCGGCGGCCCTGGCGCTCGTCCCGATCGTGGTGATGATCGCCTACCTGCTGGTCGCCCGGAAGCTCGGCGCCTTCGAGCACGTCTGATGAGACTGTCGCGACGCGCACAAGCGCTGCTGCGGATCGCCGTCGGGGCGGGGCTGGCGTTCATCTACGTCCCGCTGGTCGCGATCTTCGTCTACGCCTTCAACTCGAGCAAGATCCTCGCCTGGCCGCCGCCGAGCTTCACCACCCACTGGTTCCACGATGCGTTCAACAGCGAATCGGCGCGGGAAGCGTTCTTCACCTCGGTCAAGGCAGGGATCGCCGCGACCGCGATCGCCCTCACGCTGGGGACGCTGGCCTCGCTGGCCGTGGCGCGCCACCGCTTCTTCGGCCGCGAGACGATCTCCTTCCTGGTGATCCTGCCGATCGCCCTGCCCGGGATCGTCACCGGCGTCGCGATCAGCAACACCTTCACCCAGGTGCTGAACGTGCCGCTCAGCCTCTTCACCGTGATCGTCGGCCACGCGACCTTCTGCATCGTGGTCGTCTACAACAACGCCGTCGCCCGCCTGCGCCGCCTCTCGGGCTCCTACGAGGAAGCCTCGGCCGACCTCGGCGCCCACACCTGGCAGACCTTCCGCTTCGTCACCTTCCCGGGGATGAAAAGCGCCCTGATCGCCGGCGGCCTGCTCGCCTTCGCCCTCTCCTTCGACGAGATCATCGTCACCAACTTCACGATCGGGGCCGGGGAACAGACCCTCCCGATCTGGATCTTCTCCAACCTCTTCCGCCCCCACGAACTGCCGATCGTCAACGCCGTCGCCGTCCTGACGATCCTGATCTCGATCATCCCCGTCTACCTAGCCCACCGCCTCGGCGGCGAAGAGACCGGCGCCCCCGGCAGAGGGGCCGGCGGCGGCTTCGAGGGCGGCGGCGTCGAGACCGAGGCCACCGCGGTGCCATAGGCGCCCACGCAAGTTGTTCCTTTTGCGGGTTATACAGGCAAAAGGAACAGGCGAAAACCAGGCCGCTCGGGTTAGTTGTTCCTTTTGCATGCCATACGAGCTTAAGGAACAACTGGCGAGGTGAGGAAGTGGCGGATCTCGGCGATGGCGCGGTCCGGTTCGTCGCGCAGCTCGTCCCAGCCGATTCGCGGGACCCGGTAGCCCGCCCGCGCCAGCACCCTGTTCCGGTGCCCGTCGCGGGCCCGCGCGACGGGATTGTCGTGGAACCGCCCACCATCGGTTTCAACCACCACTTTCTGATCGCGCCAGAGGAAGTCCACCTCGAAGATCTCACCCCCGATCCGCAGCTTCACGTTGCACTCCGGGATCGGCAGATAGTGGTGGGTCAGCAACGGCAACATCTTCGCCTCCATTCGGCTCCGCACGCGAACCCGAGGTGAGTACCGGCGCCAGGGTTCGAGAACCCCGTTCAGTTTCTTGATTCCGCGACGGCGACTTTCGAGGAGGATGTCGTCGATCTCGAGCACGTTCAGGATTTCAAGGACAGCCGCCTGCTCGACGGTATCGGCCAGCAACTTGGGACCGGCTAACCGTGCGACGTCGATGATCGTGCGCGATGGCGTCGTGCAGGGAATTCCCATCTTGCGCGTGACTTGCTCGGCTGGCGGGGGCGGTACGAATCGCCGCCTGATCCCCCGGAACTTCCGCCCTGATTCGACCGGAGCGATTACTTCGATTTCGGCAGGCCAGAACCGCCACAGACCGAGTAGCGCAGCGGCAGTCCCGTGCGACACGACGGTGCCATCTCCACACGCGAGAGTTGCGGCGGTAAGGCGGCTATTCCGACTCGTCCTAGGATGGCCCACCCCGAAGGTCGATCGGAACAACGGGTAGAGCCTTCCCGTAGCTATTCCCTGCTCGATTGCCGCCTTGGTGAGCCCAGCCTCTCGCAACTGATCGCGGGAGACGACTCCGTGCTGCCGCCCAGCGATCCGGCCCACCGCGCCCCAAATCTCCCCTCGCCTGTTCCTTTTCCCTGCCATACAGGCATAAGGAACAGCTCACCTACTCTCTCCCCCCTCGAGTCCGGGTTGGGAGCGGCGATTCCGCTTAGAGCGGAATGTTGCCGTGCTTGCGCTTCGGCTGGTCGACGCGCTTGGTCTGCAGCATGCGCAGGGCGCGGATCAGCTTCGGGCGGGTCTGGCGGGGCTCGATGACGTCGTCGATGTAGCCGCGCTCGGCCGCCGAGTAGGGGTTGGCGAAGTGGGCCTTGTAGTCGTCGATCAGTTTCTGGCGGCGCTCGTCGGGGGTCGGCGAGCTGGCGATGTCTTTGCGGTAGATGATGTTGACGGCGCCCTCGGGGCCCATCACCGCGACCTCCGCCGTCGGCCAGGCGACGTTGTAATCGGCCAGCATGTGCTTCGAGTTCATCACGTCGTAGGCGCCGCCGTAGGCCTTGCGGGTGACGACGGTGAGCTTCGGCACCGTCGCCTCGGTGAAGGCGTAGAGCAGCTTGGCGCCGTGGCGGATGATCCCGTTCCACTCCTGGTCCGTGCCCGGGAGGAAGCCGGGGACGTCGGTGAAGGTGAGGATCGGGATGTTGTAGCAATCGCAGGTGCGCACGAACCGGGCAGCCTTCTCGGAGGCCTCGATGTCGAGCACGCCGGCGAGGAAGGCCGGCTGGTTGCCGACGATGCCGACCGGATAGCCGTCGAGGCGGGAGAAGCCGCAGACGATGTTCTTCGCGAAGTGCTCGTGGACCTCGAAGAACTCCTCGTCGTCGACGACGCGGGCGATCACGTCGCGCATGTCGTAGGGCTTCTGCGGATCGTCCGGGACGAGCGTGTCCAGCTCCTCGTCTTCGCGCTCGGGGTCGTCGCTCGGCTCGAATCGCGGCGGCGCCTCGAGGTTGTTCGAGGGCAGGAAGCTCATCAGGTAGCGCACGTCCTCGAGGCAGCTCTCCTCGTCCTCGGAGGCGAAGTGCGCGACCCCCGACTTCGAGTTGTGGCTCATCGCCCCGCCGAGCTCCTCGAACTCGACTTCCTCGCCGGTCACGGTCTTGATCACTTCCGGGCCGGTGATGAACATGTGCGAGGTCTCCTTGACCATGAAGATGAAGTCGGTCATCGCCGGCGAGTAGACGGCGCCGCCGGCGCAGGGGCCCATGATCAGGCTGATCTGCGGGATCACGCCCGAGCACCGGACGTTGCGGACGAAGACGTCGCCGTAGGCGCCGAGCGAGACCACGCCCTCCTGGATCCGCGCGCCGCCGGAGTCGTTGATGCCGATCACCGGCGCCCCGACCTGCGCCGCCAGGTCCATCACCTTGCACATCTTCTCCGCCATCACCTCGCCGAGGCTGCCGCCGAAGACGGTGAAGTCCTGCGAGAAGACGAAGACCGTGCGGCCGTCGATCGTCCCGTGCCCGGTGACGACGGCGTCGCCCCAAGGCCGGTTCTTCTGCATCTCGAAGTCGTAGGTGCGGTGGCGGACGAAGGTGTCGAGCTCCTCGAAGGAGCCGGGGTCGAGAAGCTTCTCGATCCGCTCGCGGGCGGTCAGCTTCCCCTTCGCGTGCTGCTTCTCGACCGCCGCCTCGGAGGCGGAGTGGATCGCCGCCTCGCGCAGCTCGCGCAGGTAAGAAAGCTTCTCCTCGTGGGTTTCGGGGTTGCGCTCGCGCATCTCGTCGGGCCGTCCGGACAGACTCGGGACGGGCCGCGGCATTCTATTTGCGGCGGGTCCAGCGCGTTCCCAGGGGAGGCAAAGGGCTCAGCTGAATGGGCGCCGCTGCGGCTCGGCGAGCCGGTCGAGTACCGCTTCGAGGTCGGCCTCGGCCAGGCCGGACTCCTCCGAGGCGCGCAGCTCGACCCGCGTGCCGAAGCCCTTCTCGGCCATCGTCACCTCGAGCCCTTCGACGCTCTCCACCAGCTCCGCCAGCTCGGGCTCTGACTTCATCAACGTCCTCGAGACCTCGATCATTGGCTTCCGGTTCTGTCTCTTCCAGCCAAATCCTTTAGCTGGTCGACGTCGTGTAGACGCGTGATCCAGGGCACACGTGGCCAAGCAGGCCAAGGACGCAGGGAGCCCGAATAGCAGCGCTATTCGGGCTCCCGAGGACGCCGGCATGCGCAGTGCCACGTGGGTCCTGGGCGCGCGGATACGCGGCGGCGCCCAGCGTCTAAAAGAACGCCCCGCCCTTGTATTCGCCGAAGACCTCGCGCATGGCGCCGCAGACCTCGCCGATCGAGGCTTCGGCTTTGAGGGCGGCGCGGATCGGGTGGAGGAGGTTGCCGTCGCCGCGGGCGACGTCGCGCAGGGACTCGAGCTTGGCCTCGACCTCGGCCCGGTCGCGGTTCTCCTTGAAGGCCGCGAGGCGGGTCAGCTGGCGCTGCTCAGCCTCGGGGTCGACCTTGAGGATGTCGACGTCGTCGACCTGGTCGGTGACGAACTTGTTGACCCCGACGATGATGTCCTGGCCGCTCTTGTAGCGCTCGTGGTAGCTCAGCGCCGACTCCTCGATCTCGCGCTGCATGAACTCCAGCGCCTCGACCGAGCCGCCGAGCTCTTCGACCTTGTCCATCAGCTCCCAGGCGCGCGCCTCGATCTCGTCGGTCAGCGACTCGACGAAGTAGGAGCCGGCAAAGGGGTCGACGGTGTCGGCGGCGCCCGACTCATACGCGATCACCTGCTGGGTGCGCAGGGCGATCCGGGCCGAGCGCTCGGTCGGCAGCGCCAGCGCCTCGTCGAAGCCGTTGGTGTGCAGCGACTGGGTGCCGCCGCAGACGGCGGCGAAGCCCTGCAGGGCGACCCGGATGATGTTGACCTCGGGCTGCTGGGCCTGCAGCGTCACCCCGCCGGTCTGGGTGTGGAAGCGGATCTGCTGCGATTTCGGGTTCTCGGCCCCGAAGCGCTCGCCGACGATCTTCGCCCACATCCGCCGCACCGCCCGGAACTTGGCGATCTCCTGGAAGACGTTGTTGTGGCCGTTGAAGAAGAAGGCCAGTCGGGGCGCGAACTCGTCGATCTTCAACCCTCGCTCCAGCGCCGCTTCGACGTAGGCGATCGCGTTGGAGAGCGTGAAGGCGACCTCCTGCACCGCCGAGCAGCCCTTCTCGCGGATGTGGTAGCCGGAGATCGAGATCGTGTTCCATTTCGGCACTCTCTCGCGGCAGTACTCGAAGATGTCGGTGGTCAGGCGCATCGTCGGCTCGGGCGGGTAGATGTAGTTGCCGCGGGCCATGTACTCCTTCAGCACGTCGTTCTGGACGGTGCCGCGCAGCTGTTCGGATGGCACCCCCTGCTCCTCGCCGACCAGCTCGTAGAGCAGCAGCAGGATCGCCGCCGGGGCGTTGATCGTCATCGAGGTGGAAACGCCGTCGAGGGGGATCTGGTCGAAGCAGATCCGCATGTCCTCGATCGTGTCGATCGGCACCCCGGTGCGGCCGACCTCGCCGTTGCAGAGCGGATCGTCGGAGTCGCGGCCGAGCTGGGTCGGCAGGTCGAAGGCCATCGAGAGCCCGGTCGAGCCGTGCTCGATCAGGTAGCGGTAGCGCTCGTTGGTGTCCTCCGGCGAGGCGAAGCCGGCGTACTGGCGCATCGTCCAGAGCCGGTCCCGGTACATCCCCTCGTGGATGCCGCGGGTGAACGGTGGCTGCCCCGGCTCGCCGAGCCGCTCCTCCAGCCCAGGCGCGACGTCCCCCTCGTCGTAGAGGGGCTCGATCTCGATCCCGGAGTCGGTGAAGACGCGCTCGTCGTCGGGCCCGACCAGCGGCGCGATCGTGCGGTGGGTCTCCGGGGCGCCGGAGCCGTCGGTCGTCGTCATCTTCCGCAGGATATTGCGGCACCGGAACATCCGTCCTGCGACAGGGTTGTAAATGCAACGGGAGCGGGAATAACCTGCTCACACAGCAAACGATCTGCCGTAAGTCGCCAACGGGGACAGCAGGGGGCGGCAACCACGGAGGAATCACATGACTGAAGGAACCCAGCCACGGATGGCTCGGGGGACGAAGCTCACCGCCGCTCTCGCGGCGGCTGCGCTGTTCGCGCTGCTGGCGTTCGCTCCCTTCGCCTCTGCCGCGCCCGACCCGGTCGCGAGCGGCTCTGCCACCGTCACCTTGAAGAAGAGCTTCACCAACTATCTGAAGACCTTCGGGATCAAGGTTCAGAAGATCTCCCCCGCAAAGCTCAAGGGCCAGAAGGCGACCTTCACGGTCACCGGCGGCTCGATGGACCCGACCACCGGAGCCGGGACCCTCACCCTCGGCGGCGGTCTCAAGTTCAAGGCCGGCAAGAAGTCGGCCACGGTCAAGGCCCTCGTCATCGACACCACCAAGAAATCCCTTACCGGAAAGGTGTCCGGCAAGAAGGTGAAGCTCGCCTCGCTCGGCGGCTCGTCGTTCACGCGCTCCGGCTTCGGTGTTTCACTGACGGTGAAGAAGCTGAAGCTGACCGGCGCGGCGGCGAAGCAGCTGAACAAGAAGACCGGCTACGCGAAGGGCAAGCCGAAGCCGTTCCTCGGCAACAAGCTGATCGCCAGCTCCAAGGGCGAAGAGCAGCCGGCTACGGTCACGTTGCTGCCCGCCAACAACATCGTCTACGACGCCAACGTCGAACTGCTGAAAAAGCTGAAAGACGTGGAAGTCAACATCGAAACGATCGCCCCGACCGCCACCAAGGGCCCGACCACGTTCGAATTCCCGATCAGCGGCGGCAACATCGCTCCGGCCGCGACCGCGGGCGTCGTCAACTCGAGCGGCGGCGTGAAGCTGAGGCAGAAACTTCCGCTGCCAGAAGGCAAATTCATCGAAACCGAAATCACGCTGGCCAACTTCTGGACTGATCTCTCGGCCCACACCGTGTCGGTCGAAGTGACGGCGGAATCGAACGCCGAATCGCCAGCGGGCAGTGGAAAGTTCCCGCTCAAACTCGGTGCCCTCGGGCGCAGCTCGATCGCCAACCTGAGCCTCACCGGCGCCACTGTGGTCAGCGACCCGGTCAACCGCAAAGTCACGGTCCAGAACGCGAGCGCGACGCTGCAGCCGGTGGCCGCCGAAGTCCTCAACGGCTTCGTCCAGGTCTACAAGGCCTACGTCGAAGGCGGGACCTACGCGGCAGTGTTCAAAAAAGCGAAAGAAGAAGGCGCAACCGACGAACAGGCCGACGCAGCCGGCAAAGCCGCCGCGAAAGAAGCCGGCGAAGCGGTCGCGAAAAACGAAATCAAGGAAAACGACCCGCTGGGCAACTTCTCCTTCACCGCCCAGACGCAGTAACCCGAAGAAGTTCGCTGTGCACGCGAGGGGCGGCCTGCGGGCCGCCCTTCTCGTGCCCGCGGACTAGTCCGAGGCGCCGACGAGGCGCTCGACGCCGGCCTGGTCGATCGTCCGGCGCAGGCCCTCGGCCAGCTGGATCGTCGGTTCCCAGCCGAGCAGGTCGCGGGCGCGGCCGATGTCGGGCCGCCGCTGCTGCGGGTCGTCGGTCGGCAGCGCCTCGTAGACGATCTCCGAGCGGGACTCGGTCACCTCGATCACGGCCTTCGCCAGCTCCAGCAGGGTGAACTCGTTCGGGTTGCCGACGTTGACCGGCATGTGCACGTCCGACTCGGCGAGGCGAACGATGCCGTCGATCAGGTCGTCGACGTAGCAGAAGCTGCGGGTCTGGCTGCCGTCGCCGAAGACGGTCAGCGGGCGGTCCTGCAGCGCCTGGCGCAGGAAGGTCGGGATCGCGCGGCCGTCGTGGGCGCGCATCCGCGGCCCGTAGGTGTTGAAGATGCGGACGATCGCCGTGTCGACCCCCTGCTGGCGGTGGTAGGCCATCGTCAGCGCCTCGGCGTAGCGCTTGGCCTCGTCGTAGACGCCGCGCGGACCGATCGGGTTGACGTGGCCCCAGTAGTCCTCCTGCTGGGGATGGACCTGCGGGTCGCCGTAGACCTCGCTGGTCGAGGCGATCAGGAAGCGGGCGCGCTTGAACTTGGCGACGCCGAGCATGTGGTGCGTCCCGTAGGAGCCGACCTTGAGCGTGTGCAGCGGCAGCCGCAGGTAGTCGATCGGGCTCGCCGGCGAGGCGAGGTGGTAGACGAAGTCGACGTCCTCTGGGATCTCGACCTTCTCCGTGATGTCGATGTTGCGGAACTCGAACGCATCGTCACGGATGTGGGCGATGTTCTCCAACGACCCCGTCTCGAGGTTGTCGATGCAGATCACCCGGTGCCCGTCCCCGAGCAGCCGCTCGCAGAGGTGGGACCCGAGGAAGCCGGCGCCGCCGGTGACTACGCAAGTGCTCATGGCGCGATCCTAACGATCCGCCGCGGGGTGGACGTATCTCCGGAGGCGCCTGCAATTTCCGCTTTTCCCCGCTGCGAGATCCGTCCAGGCGGGGGGAGAGATCGGTGCCCTTCGTACCTCACGCTGCCAGTGTCCGATGCAGAACGACAAAACGGCAGGGAGAGCTGAAGCGGTGAAGAGTGTCAGTCCGGAGCGGGAGGGCCCGCGGCGGGAGGGAGGCGACGGCGCCGCGCGCAGGCGGGCGGCTGTGGAGACTTACGCGCGGAACGAGACGGCATTGCGCCGGACCGCGCGACGCCACTCGCTCTGCGAGGACGACGCCGAGGACGCGCTCCAGCGCGGACTGGAGATCCTGCTGCGCAAGGCGCCGAGCGGCGACGCCCGCGAACTCGTCAAGTGGACGCAGACCGTGGTCAAGCATGAGGCGATGGCGATCCGCCGCGACCGCGAACGGACCCTCGGCGGCCCTGTCGAGGGCGGAGCGGGTGCCGACGACTGGGTCTCGCTGCTGCCGTCCGGATCTGCCGGGCCGGCCGAGCGGCTCGAGCGACGGGAGACCATCGCCCGCAGTCGCGAGGCGCTGCAGGCGTTGAAGCCCCAGGAGCTGCGCGCGCTCACCCTGCTGGCCGAGGGCTACTCCTACGCCGAGATCGGCGAGATCACCTCCTGGTCCCGCACCAAGATCAACCGCTGCCTGGCGGAGGGACGCGAGCGCTTCCGCAGCATCGTCTCGCGAAGCGAGGACGGCCGGCGCTGCGCCGAGATGCGACCGCTGATCTCCGCGTTCTGCGACGGCGAGGCCGGCGCGGAGGAGGCGGCCGTCCTGCGCGAGCACCTGCGGGCCTGCGCCCACTGCCGCGCCACCGTCCGCGCCTACCGGGCCGCCCCGGCGGCGGCCGGCGCGCTGGCGCCCGTCCTCCCTCTCCACCGCTCGCTGCTCGAGCGCGCGCACGACGCCGTCAGCGACCTCGCCGCCCGCTTCGCCGGCGGCAAGGCAGATGCCGTCGCCCAGGTCGCCTCCGGCGGCGGCGCGAGCGGGGCGGGAGTGGCGACGCTGGCCAAGGTCGCCGCCGTCTGCATCGGCACCGCCGGCGGCGCCGCTGCCTGCGTCGCCGGCGGCTTGGTGCCGGCGCCCCTCGGCCTGGGCGCCGAGCGCTCCCAGCCGCCGCAACTCGAGCGGCAGGCATCGGCCGCGGAGGGGCCCCGCGCGAAGACGGTGGACTACGAACCGGCGCCGGCGGCGGAACCTAAGCCGCAGCCCTCCCCCGCTCCGGCCCAGCACCAACCGCCTCCCGAAACGGCGCCGGTCGAACCGGCACACGAAAGCGAAGCAGCGGCCACCAGCGGCGCCGTGGAATACGCGCCGCCGCCGGAACCGGCGCCCGAACCGGTCGCCGCGCCCGCTCCCGAAGGGGGCGGCGACCCGGCCGGGGAGTTCGGCCCGTGAGCCGCGTCAAGCTAGGCGAGTTTGTCAACCGATGGTTTGCAAAAGCGCCATTGCTGCTGGCGCTCGCCGCCGCCTGCGCCCTTCCGAGCGCGGCCGCGGGCGCCGAACCGCTGCGGATGACGAACCTCGAGGTGGAAGGCGGCGAGGCGAACTGGCACCCGGGCAACGTGTTTCGCCTCACGTGGCAACAGGCGCCGGCACCGCCGCCCTCCGCTCGCGCGGTCCTCTACCGGCTCTACGACCCCGAAGGCACCCTGATCGACGGCCCGGTCCGCAGCACGAAAGCCTCCGTGATCGGCGCGCTGAGGGTGCCCTCGACGCCGGGCGCCTACACGGTCGAAGCCTGGCTCGAAGACGCCGCCGGGCAGATGGGCCCGCCGGCCTACGCGACCCTGCGCTTCGACGACGCGGCGCCTCGACCGCCCGCTCCCGTCGCGCTCGAGAGCTGGCTCACCGGCCGCGACGGCGCACCGTTGGAGATCGGGCATCCTCCGGGCCCGCTGCCGGTCTCCGGCATCCGGGGCTACGCGATCTCGATAGACGAAGGCAGCGGCGGCACGCCCTGCGCGGACCCGAGCCTCTGCACGCTCGCCGAGACCGACCTGGCGGGCGGCATCGGCGACGACCGGATCGACCTCGGCCCGCTGCCGGAGGGCACCACCTACGCCCGCGTCGTCGCCGTCTCGGGCTCGGGGGTTGCCTCCCCGGTCGCCAGCGTTCCCTTGCGGGTCGACGGGACGTCGCCGCAGCCGTCCCTCCAGGGGGTGCCGAACGGCTGGAGCAGCGGGCCGGTCCATGTGAGCGCCGTCGCGAGCGACCCGCTCTCGGGGATGGCGGCCGCCGGCCCGGACGGGCCCTTCACCGCCATTGCCGTCGACGGCGGCGCCCCGGCCCTCGCCTCGGGCGACACCGTTTCCACGTGGGTGGCCGGCAGCGGCGTCCACCGGGTCGCCTGCTTCGCCCGCGACGCCGCCGGCAACGTCAGCGACCCCGCGCTCGCCGCCACTATCCGCATCGACGAAGCGTCGCCGCGGGTGAGCTTCGCGATCCGCCAGGACCCGGCCGAACCCGAGCGGATCGAAGCGACCGTCGCCGATCCCCTCTCCGGGCCAAGCGACGAGCGCGGCACGATCCAGCTGCGACCGGCGGGCAGCCATGGCCGGTTCGAGGAGCTGGCAACGCGCGTGGTCGGAGACCGGCTCGTCGCCCACTGGGACTCCGACTCCTACCCGCCGGGGAGCTACGAATTCCTCGCCACCGGCTACGACCGCGCCGGCAATGCGGCGAGCAGCGGCAAGCGCGCCAGCGGCGGTGCGATGGTGCTGGCGAATCCGCTCAAGCAGCCGGTCGGCCTGGAAGACGGGTTCGGCGGCCGGGAGCTGGTTTGGCAGCGCTGCCGCCGTACCCGGGACGGGCGCCGCTGCCACCGCCGACGAGTCACCGGGTTCGACGCCCGCCCTGCGGCGCGGACCGTCCCCTTCGGTCGCGGCGTACGGTTCGGCGGCCGCTTGCTCGGCGCCGACGGCAACGGGCTGGGCGGGCTCGGGGTCGCAGTGACGGAGACCTTCGCCGCAGGGGCGCTGCCGCAGCAGCGGACGACCCTGGTGCGCACCGCCGCCGACGGCACCTTCGTGCTGTCTCTGGCGCCGGGTCCGAGCCGCGATGTCACCGCCTCCTTCGCCGGCAGCCGCACGCTCACGCGGGCGAGGACCCGAAGCGTCCACCTCGGCGTCCTCGCCGCGATCAGGCTGGGCGTTTCGGCGACGACGGCGAAGGTCGGTGGCGCCCCGATCGTCTTCAGCGGCGACGTCGGGACGAGCGGCATCGCGGGCCCGAAGCAGGGACTGCCGGTCGAGCTCCAGTTCCGCTATCCAGGAGCCGAATGGAGCGAGTTCCGCACGGTGGAAGCCGACGCCCGCGGTCGCTTCCGCTACGCCTACCGCTTCAGCGACGACGACAGTCGCGGCGTCCGCTTCCAGTTCCGCGCCTGCGTGAACGGGCGGGAGGGCTGGCCGTATGAGCCCGCCTGCTCCCGCCCGGTCACGGTTACCGGTCGCTGACGACTAGCGCAGGGCCGCGATCTGGTCGGTTACCGTGCCGACCCGGCGACGCGCCTCGCGCTCGACCTGGTTGCGGGTCTTGCGCGCCTCGCTGATCGCCCGGCGGCGGGCGGTGGTGCCGCGGCGCTCGGTCCGCTTCAGCGATTTGCGCAGCGAGCTGCGGTAGCTCTTGATCTGCCGCTCGGCCTTGCTCCGGTCGGTCCAGGGCTCGACCAGGTCGGAGAGCCGGTCGCTGACGGTGAGCACGGCGCCGACGGGGAAGTCGACGGCGGACTCGACCGCGGTCTGGACCTGGTTCTTCTCGGCGGCAGCGGTCTTGGTGGCGGCGCGTTTAGAAGCGGACGCGGTTTTCGCCGCAGATTTTTTCGCTTCGGTAGTGGCGCGCTTGGCCTGGGTTTTCGCTTGGCTGCCGTTGTCTTTCGTCTCTGCCATCGAAGAAAACACCTCTTCAGTCTTGGATTTTGGGGACCTCGGGGGGAGTGCCCCGAGTGTAGCGAACATATGTTCCAGCGAACACACGTTCTTAAACCTCTTCGCGGAGCTGGTTACGGGGCGGTTATTCGGGCGTTAGACCGCGGTGGCCAGCTGCGCCGAGCGCACCGTCGCCAACCCGCTCTCGCTGCTCGCCGCGGCCATCGGGTAGCGCGACTCGAGGTCTAGCATCGCCTCTGACACCTCCCCGTCGCCGAAGGCGACGAAACCTCCGGCCTCGCGGGCGATCAGCTGCGCCGCCGCAGCGTCGACCGAGCGGCAGGGTCGCAGGCTCAGCATCGCGTCGAAGCGGCCGGCGCCGACGTAGGCGGCGGAGATCGCGATCGCCCCGACCACCCGGAGGCGGAAGACCTTGCCGCTCAGCACCGCCAGCGGCGCCAGCGACCACTCCGGCTCGGCCGACTCGACCCCGACCACCTCGAGCCGCTCGGCTGCGGGGGCGACCCGGGTCGGAGCGCCGTTCAGCCACGCCCCCTCTCCGCGGCGGGCGAGGAACTCCTCCTCGGCGCCGAAGTCGTGGACGAAGCCGAGCTCGACGTCGGCCATTGAAGGGCCCGAGGAGACGGCGATCGAGACCGCGAAGGAGGGGATCGTCCGGCGCGCGTTCAGCGAGCCGTCGATCGGATCGATCACGACCCGATGCCCGCCACCGCCGAAGGAGACTTCGCCGCGCTCCTCGGAAACGGCGAGGAAGGAGGCGCCTTCCGCGGCCAGCCGCTCGAGCTCGGCGAAGACGACGTCCTCGGCGCGGCGGTCGATGACCAGAGCGCGGTCGCCCCCCTCGCCGACGCCTTGGTAGACGCTGCGCTGCTCGCGCGTCTTCGCCCGCTCGAAGATCGGGCGCTGGGCGGCGACGATGCGACGGCAGATCGCCGGCCAGTCGGCGGAGAGGACGTCCATCGACCTCATGCTACGGAGCGGCTAGCTTTGAGGCGATGGCCGAGGACCGCCCCACGCTGGAGACCGCCGCTTCGGACCGGCAGCGTGCGGTCGAGCACCGCGACGGCCCGCTGCTGGTCAGCGGTCCGCCCGGGACCGGCAAGACCGAGCTGCTGGCGCGGCGGCTCGCCCACCTCGTCGCCAGCGGCACCCGGCCGGAGGAAGTGCTCCTGATAGCGGGCGGCCGCACCACCGCCGGCCGCCTGCGCGAGCGCTGCGAGGCGCTGGTCGAAGGCTCCTTCGAGGAGCTCTGGGTCGGCAGCTGGGACGCGATCGGCGAGCGCATCCTGCGCGAGTACCCCGAGGAGGCGGGGCTCGACCCCTTCTTCGACGTCCTCGGCCGGGCCGAGCGACTGGCGATGATGCTGGAAAGGCTCGACGAGCTGCCGCTGCGCCGCCACGAGATCCGCGGCAACCCGGCCGGCCTGCTGGCGCAGCTGCTGGCGCGAATCGACGCGCTGAAGGCCGAACGGGTGGGGCCGACCACGCTGTCGGAGCGAGCCCAGGCGGCCGGCGCCGAGGACGAGGCCGGTCGCGAGGCGATCCGCCGCGAGCAGGAGTTCGCCGAGTTCTACTCCACCCACGACCGCGTCCTCGCCGCCTGCGGGAGCCTCGACCGCGGCGACGTCTTCCTCGCCCTCGACTGCCTCCTGGTCGAGCGTCCCGACGTGCGGCGGCAAATCGCCGAGCGCTGGCGCTTCCTCATGGTCGACGAGCTGGAGGAGGCGAGCCCGGCGCAGCTGGCGGTGGTCGAGTCCCTCGCCGCCGACAACCCGAATCAGGTCCTCGCGGCCGAGGGGGGCGAGGCCGAGGTCCGGTACCGCGGCCTCTTTCCCGACGGCGAGCGGATCGTGCTCGAGGAGCGCTTCCGCGATCCCCAGCTCGGCTTCTGGCGGTGCGCCAACGAGCGGGCGCAGGCGCAGGCGGCCGCCCGCGCGGTCGAGCACCTGATCGCCGGCGGCACCGCGCCGGAGGAGGTGTGCATCCTCGTCGCCGACCCGGCACGGAGCGGCGGCGCGGTCGCCGCGGCGATGGAGGAGCGCGGCATCCCCTTCCACCTCTTCGGGCCGACGGCGCTGTTCCAGCGGCCCGAGGTCCGCGACACGATCGCCTGGCTGCGGGCGCTCGCCAATCCCGACGACTCGGCGGCGGCGGCGCGGGCGCTGACCCGGCCGCCGGTCGAGCTGCGCTCGGGGGACCTGGCGCGGCTGACGACGATCGCGCGGCGGCGCAAGCAGGACATGGTCGCCGCCTGCGAAGCGGCGCTCGACAGCCCCCAGTTCCAGCCCGAGGCGCGGGAGCGGATCCAGGCCTTCCTCAAGCTCTACGGGGCTGCGGCGAAGACGATGGAGGAACGCCGCGCCGACGTCTTCGTGCGACGGCTGATCGAGCAGATCGGGCTGCGCCGCCAGCGCCTCTTCGCCGCCCAGCCCGAGGTTGCCGAGCGGCTGCTCGGGCTCTCGCGGCTGGCCGAGCTGGCGACCGCCTGGACGCGGCGCGAACCGCACGGCTCGACCCGCGGCTTCGTCGCCTACCTCAGCGCCGTCGCCGAGGCGGGGGTGGAAGCCGAGGGCGCCGAGGAGCCGCCGGCGCCGGGGGCGGTGCGCGGCATGGCGGCCGCGGCGGTCAAGGGGCTCGGCTTCGATCACGTCCTCGTGCTCGGCCTCGAGGAGGAGGCCGGCTGGGAGCGGATGGGATGGCCGGCGCGCAGCGGGCTGGTGCTCTCGCGGGTAGAGCGCGGCCCGGGCGGCGAGGCGACGCGACCATCGGCCTACTACGAGCGCGCGCTGGCGGCGGCCGGCGGCGAGGAGGAGGTCCACGAGGAGGAGCTGTTCGGCCCGGCCGAGGGGCTGCACGCGACCTACCGGGCGCTGCGCGAGCAGGTGCTGGAGGCCTCCTGGCGGGCGGGACGCGAGCTGTCCGAGCCGCGGCTCGACACCGCGATCGACGTCAACCGCGCGATCGCCCGCTACCTGGAGCTGCTGAAGCTCGCGGCGCTGGCGCAGCGCCCGGGGGACGAGCCGACCGCGGAGGCGATCGAGGCGGTGAACGGGCTGCTGCGGCAGGTAGCGACGCCCGAGCAGCAGGCCGAGCTCGACGCCTCGGCGCTCGACTCCTACCTGCTCGACTCCGAGCGCGAGCGGGGGCGGCGGCTGGAGCTGGTGGCCGCGCGCGAGGAGCCCTCGCTGGCCGCTTTCCTGCCGCGACGCGGCGACGGCATGCTCAGCCTCTCGGCCTCGGACCTCTCGCTCTACCTCACCTGCCCGCTGAAGTACAAGTTCGCCCGCGTCTTCGGCATCCCCCAGGAGCCGACGATCAACCAGCGCTTCGGGATCCTCTTCCACAACGTCCTCGAGCGCTTCCACAAAGAACCGCCGGCGAACGAGGACGAAGGGCTGCGGGTGCTGAACCGGCTCTTCGAGCAGGGCTGGCGGCGGACGGGGTTCGGCAACTCCGACGACGAGCTGCAGTTCCGCGACCGGGCGCGGGAGGCGCTGCGGCTCTACTGGGAGCGCGAGCGGCTCTCGGAGGGCGAACCCGTCTGGCTGGAGAAGAAGTTCGACTTCAAGGTCGGCGACCACCACGTCCGCGGCCGCGTCGACCGGGTCGACCGCCTCCCCGACGGCGGCTACGAGCTGATCGACTACAAGACCGGCGAGCGCAAGAGCGAAGCCGACCTCGACAGCGACTTGCAGCTGGCGCTCTACCGGATGGCCGCGCGCGAGGCCTGGGGCATCGAGGCCGCCACCGGCAGCTACTACTATGTGCTCGACGCCGAGAAGGTGCCGGCGCCGACCCGCCCCGACGACGCCGAGCGAGTAGAGCGCACCGTCCTCCAGGTCGGCGAGGGCATCCTCAGCCAAGACTTCGAGCCCCGCCCCTCCCCCGACGTCTGCAGCTGGTGCGACTACCGCCTCATCTGCCCCGCGGCGGAAGCTTGACCTTTGCTTCGAATTCTCGCCGTGAGGGGGCGAGGTACCCGTCTACCTTCGCTGGGCTATTCGCCTGAAGCGAACGAGGCCGTCTGAGGTCGAGCTCTTGGGCGAATAGCTAACGCCGCTCGTACGACGGGTACCTCGCCCCCTCCCACTGACCCCGCCGAGCTTCATCACCCTTGTCAGCGCAGGGCCAAGCTGAGCTGGTAGGAGGGTGGGGCGCCCTCCGTACAAGCGGCGTTGGCTTTTCGCACCTGCAGCCTTGTAGGACTGCTGGAAATCGCTTCAGGCGAAAAGCCCAGCGAAGGTAGGAGGGTGCCCCACCCTCCCCCCGGCCAGAGGTAATGGCGAAGCCAGCTAGCTCTTGTCGTCGCCGCGTTGGCGGAGGAAGCGCTGGAAGTCGCGGGCGAGGGTGTCGGCGGAGGGGAGCTCGCCCTCGCCTTCGAGCAGCTCGCTCTGTTCGGCCTCGATCCGCTGGACCAGCTCCTCGATCTCGGGGTTGGCGGCGACGGCGCGGCCGATCTGCTCCTCGTAGTCGGCGGTTTCCTCCTCCAGCTCGGCGGCCTCGACGGCGATCCCGGTCAGGCCCTCGAGCCGGCGCAGCAGCGCCAGCGCGGCCTTCGGGTTCGGGACCGCGGCCACGTAGTGGGGCACCGCCGCCCAGAGCGAGGCCGAGGCGAGGCCGTTGCGGCGGCAGAGGTCGTGGACGACCCCGACGATCCCGGTCGGGCCCTCGTAGCTGGAGCGCTCCAGCTCGAGTTCCTCGACCAGGTCCTCGTCGGAGGCCAGGCCGGTGATCGGCACGGGCAGGGTGTGGGAGACCTCGGCGATCAGGGCGCCGAGGGTGACGATCATCTCCACCCCGAGGGCGTCGGCGGCGGTGGCGATCGTCTCCGAGAAGGTGCGCCAGCGCAGGTTCGGCTCGGTGCCGTCGAGCAGCACGAGGTCGTGGTCGGCGCCCGGCAGGCGCGCGGCGAGGAGGTCGTTCTGCGGCCACTCGATGCGGCGGGCCTGGCCTTCGCTGAGCGTGATCGTCGGCCGGGTCGCCTGGAAGTCGA
>DASTTQ010000065.1:0-22205 GCA_035760065.1 Solirubrobacterales bacterium | reverse complement strand
TTCAGCTTCTCCGGGTCAAGAGATAGGTAGATGAGGTAGGCGATCGAGAAGCCCCAGGCCTCGGGGCGGAGTAGGCCGGCTAGGGCTAACAGAGCTAGGACAGGCCAGCCGGCGCGGGGGCGTTTGGCCTCGATCGTCAGGGCGCCGAGGCAGAGGGCGATGAAGGGAAGGTCGATGTAGGCCCGCAGGCCGTTGGAGAGGAAGGGGGCGCGGGTGAGGACGATCGCGGCGGCGACGATGCCGATCCAGCGGTCGAACCAAAGCGCCCCCAGCCGGTAGACGAGGTAGCCGCAGAGGGCGAGTGAAACGTAGGCGACGATCATCGTCACCGTGATCGCGCCGTCGCCGATCGGGGCCGTCACCAGCCCCAGCAGGTCGGCCAGCGGGTGCGGCGTCGGCGGCAGCGCCGCCCCGTAGTCGGGACCCGCCCCGTGCGCTAGTTCCCGGCCCCAGACCAGAGCGTAGATCGTGTCGTAGTTGGGGAAGCCGACCGGGAAGACGAGCAGCAGCAGCGCCGAGATCCCGGCGACCCAGGCGGCGGGCGTAAGCCAGTTGCGGGCCCCCTTCGGCAAGGGCGGCACCGTATCGCTGCCGCCCTTGCCGGGGGTGTCTGACTTCAGCCCCCATATAGGGGGCATCAAGTCAGACACGTCCGTCGGGGGAGCCGAGGGGGCGTGGATACACTGGCCCGAGAGCCGATGAGCGAGTCGACTTCCCTCTACCGCCGCCACCGTCCCGGGTCCTTCGACGAGGTCGTGGGGCAGACCCACGTCGTCCGCACCCTGCGCAACGCGGTCGAGCGGGGGAAGGTCCACCACGCCTACCTCTTCGTCGGCTCGCGCGGGACCGGCAAGACCTCGATGGCGAAGATCCTGGCGCGCTCGCTGAACTGCGAGCGCGGCGGCCCGACCGTCACCCCTTGCGGCGAGTGCGAGTCCTGCCTGACGATCGCCGCCGGCACCTCGGTCGACGTGATCGAGATGGACGCCGCCTCGAACCGCTCCGTCGACGACGTCCGCGACCTGCGCGAGCGGGTCGCCTACGCTCCGGCCGGCGGCCATTGGAAGGTCTACATCCTCGACGAGGCGCACATGCTGACCAAAGAGGCCTGGAACGCCTTCCTGAAGACGCTCGAGGAGCCGCCGCCGAACACCGTCTTCGTCCTCGCCACCACCGAGTCGCACAAGGTGATGGCGACGATCGCCGACCGCTGCCAGCGCTTCGACTTCCAGCGCCCCTCGCTGGAGCAGATCTCCGAGGTGCTGAACCGGGTCGCCGCGGCGGAGTCGATCGAGGTCGACGAGGGGGCGGTCTCGATGATCGCCCGCTCCGCGCAGGGCAGCTTCCGCGACGCCCTCGGCACCCTCGATCAATTAGTTGCCTTCGGCGGCGAGCAAGTCCAGTTGAAGGACGTCCTGGAGATGCTCGGCGCCGCCGACGCGGACCTCCTCTTCGACGCGGTCGACGCGGTTGTCGCCGAGGACCCGAAGGGAGTCCTGCTCGGGGTCGAGAAGATGGCCCGCTCCGGCCGCGACCCCTCCCAGTTCGCCCGCGACCTCCTCGCCCACCTCCGCCACCTCCTGATCGTTCAGACCACCGGCGAAGTCCCCGCGACCTTCGTGGTCACCGCCACCGACACGTCCCGGATGCAGTCCCAGGCAGCTGCGATCGAGCCGGCGAACCTGCTGCGGACCATCGACGAGCTGGCGGACGCGCTCACCGCCGTTCGCGAGGGTGACGACGCTCGCCTAGCTGTAGAGATAGCTCTCCTCAAGGCGGCGCGTCCGGATCTCGATCCGGACACTGCGGGATTGCTGAGGCGGCTTGAGAGGCTCGAGAGCCAGCTAACTGGCGGCGCTCGGGCCGCGGGTCCTGCCGCCGCAGGGGACCCACCGTCCCCTGCAACTACGCAGGGGACGGTCCCCCCTACGACGTCACCCACGGCAGCCGCCGCACCAGCTAACGATCCTCCACCGGCCGAGGAGGAAGAGGCCGAAGCAGCTCAGGCGCCCGAGCCTGAAGCGTCTGCCGATCCCGACCCCCCAGCGGGTGGCACGGTAGGGGGGACCATGTCTGAGGAAGCTTTAGCTACCGGAAGACATGGGGGGTCCCCTGCCGTGACAGGACCCGCTGGCCGAGACGCATCGTCTACCGACCCGCAGGACATCAGCCTTGGGGAGATCCAGCAAGCCTGGCCCGCCGTGCTTCAGAAGCTGGGGGAGACCGCCCCGGCGCTGGCGGCGACGTTCGAGGGCGCGAGGCCGGTGGCGATCGAGGGCGGTCTTCAGATCGCGTTCCCTGCCGACCAGCGCTTCAACAAGAAGAAGGCGGAGGAACCGGAGCGGCGCGATGCCGTTGCCGCGGCCTTCGAGGCGGTGGTCGGTCAGTCGCTGAAGCCCAGCTATGTGCTGCTGGACGGGGAGGCGGCTCCGGATACGCCGGCGCCGGGGAGCGAGGAGATCGACGAGGCAGAGCTGCTGGAGCGGCTGAAGAGCGAGTTCGACGCGGAGGAGGTCAGTTAGTGGCACGAGGAGGCGGACCGGGGGGCTTCGACATCAACGCCCTGATGAAACAGGCGCAGCAGATGCAGGCCGACATGATGGAAGCGCAGGAGAAGCTGAAGGACGAGGTCGTCGAGGCCAGCGCCGGCGGCGGCATGGTCAAGGTGAAGATGGGCGGCGACCTGACCCTGCGCGAGATCGTCATCGATCCCGAGGCGATCGATCCCGAGGAGGCGGAGCTGCTGCAGGAGATGGTCCAGGCCGCCGTCAACGAGGGATTGCGCGCCGCCCAGGAGCTGGCGACCTCGAAGATGGGCGGCATCGCCGGCGCCGACCTCGGTGGCCTCGGGGGCATGCTCGGTTGAGCGAGGGCCCGGCACCGCTCGCGCGCCTCGTCGCCGAGCTCTCGCGCCTACCCGGCATCGGCCGGCGCACGGCGGAGCGCCTCGCCTTCCACCTGCTGCGGGCGCCCGACGAGGAGGCCTTCGCGCTCGGCGACGCGATCCGCGAAGTGAAGGAGAAGGTCGGCCTCTGCGAGGAGTGCTTCAACCTCGCCGAGGGCCCGCTGTGCCGGATCTGCGCCGACCAGAACCGCGACCGCTCGACGATCTGCGTGGTCGAGGAGCCGGCCGACGTGATCCCGATCGAGCGCACCCACGAATACCGCGGCCTCTACCACGTGCTCGGCGGGGCGCTCTCGCCGATCGACGGCGTCGACGCCGAGGATCTGAAGATCGGGGAGCTGCGGCGCCGGGTCGAGCGGGGCGGGGTGAGCGAGGTCGTGCTCGCCACCAACCCGACCACCACCGGCGAGGCGACCGCGCTGCACATCGCCGACATGCTGCGGGGCCAGGTGGAGGTGACCCGCCTGGCCTCCGGCCTGCCGGTCGGGGCCGATCTCGAGCACGCCGACGAGGTCACCCTCGGCAAGGCGCTGTCCGGGCGAAGAAGCCTGGAATAAGCGGCCTCCGGACATTCGTCCTGGACGCACGTCAGCTCGCAATTAGCGGCAATTCGACGATCCGGCGTCCGCCGCTTTCGCCAAGGTCCGTCCGTGCCGGAGCGGCGGAAAACCGACGTTGAGGAAGATTCGCACTCGTTCGCCGGGAGGCTCGCCCTCAAGGTCTCGGCAATGCACGCCGATCTCCTGAGTAGCTTGCACGAGGAGATTGGAACCAATGGAGCGCATTTCGCCGAAGCCGCCCAGCGCCTGGCCGGCGAGTTCGGCTCGGTGACGGCTGCGGCCGTCGATGCCGCGCAGGCGTCTGGGGGGAGCCATGGGGATGCCCTCCGGAGCAACAGCGGGGAGGCTCCGGAGGGCATCCCCATGGCTCCCCAAGCGCTGCCGGAAGCATTGCCGAGCCTCTATCGCTCAGGTCACATGCGGCGGCGACTGGAACAGTTGCTGGAGACGAATCGTCGATATGGGCACCCGTTTGGACTGGCGGTCTTCGACGCCTCGGGGCCAGGGACCAAACCCGGCGACATCGCCGGCGGCCAAGAGACGGTCCTTTCGATCCTCGGCGCCGCTCTTCGCGACAGCATCCGCATCGTCGACGAAGCGTTCCGGCTCGAGGAGCAGGCGATCTGCGTGCTCGCCCCGAACATCGGCACCGTCGAAGGCGTGCAGATGTGCGAGCGGCTGCTCGGTCAGCTCGACGAGCTCGAGCGCGCGGGGGGGCTGCGGATCTGCATCTCGGCCGGCGTCGTCGCCTGCCCCGACCACGGCGCCGAGGCCGAAGAACTTCTGCACAAGGCGGACGCGGCGATGTGGCGAGCGCGGGCAGTCGGCCAGCCTGTGGGCGTCGGCGCCTTGCAAGATCGCTAACAGTTTCTGCGAAATCTGTCGATAACCGGTGTAAACCCGGAGTTGGGGTGGGAGAATCGCCTCCGGCCGCGAAAAGGCCCGCACAGCAACCCGTTCGACCTTCTGATCCGATGCCAGGAATCCGCACCAACGCCGCCGCCGAAGTCCTCGGCGTGAGCCCCAACACCTTGCGCAGCTGGGAGCGCCGCTACGGCTACCCGACGCCGAAGCGGACCGTCGGCAACCACCGCAACTACGAGCTGGTCGAGCTGCAGGCCCTGCGCGACGCCCTGGCCGAGACCGGCAACATCTCCTCGGCGATCGAGCTGGCGCGCCAGCGCCAGGCGGCGCCCGCCAGCGACGGCAGCCTCCTGACCGCCTTCGAGAGCTTCGACGAGGCCGCCGCCGACCGCGCGGTCGAGGAGAGCCTCGCCCTGCGCTCGCTCGAGCGCACCGTCGAGGAGCTGCTGCTGCCGGCGATCGACAAGCTCGCCGCCGATCCCGAGAGCGAGGCCGAGCTCGAGTTCGCCGCCCGCTGGGCCACCGGCTGGCTGCACGGCGCCCGCCGCTTAGCCTCCGCCGCCGCGCGCCCGGCCGGCATCCTCCTGCTCGACTCCAGCCACGGCCAGGACGCCGAGGAGGTCTACACCCAGGCCCTCGACCTCGCCCTGCGCCGGGCCGGCTTCCGCGTCCTCGTCCTCTCCAACGAGCTCGGCGACGAGCGTCTCGACCGCGCCCTCGGCGCCCTGGACCCGACCGCGATCGTCCTCTGCGGGCCCGGCGCCGACACGCAGAGCGCCGTCCGCCTCGTCCGCAAGATCCGCGAGCTCGGTTTCGTCGCTCCGCTCTACGGCTTCCGCGCCGACGGCCTGATCGGCGCCGCCGTCCCCTCGGCGGGCAGCGTTCCCAGCGAAGTGACCGGGATGCTCAACTCGGACCTGCGCCGCCGCGCCGCCCAGGCTTTCGCCTAGGCGGCGCGGGCACAGACCAACTAGAGCGAGGCGACTGCCTGCAACCCGGCCTGCTGGACGACCTTCGGCAGCGGCGCGAAATCGAGCGCGGCGCCGTATTTCTGGCCGATCGTCAGGCAGTAGTTGGCGAACTGCTGCAGGAACCCCTTCTGCTTCGCGTCATGCGGGATGATCGCGTACGTGAAGGTCGAGATCGGGTAGGCGATCGTCGCTTTCTTCGGGGGGTTGGTGATGCTGGTCGCATTGCTCGGGCCCAGCTGCTTGACCGTTGAAGCCGCGCTCGAGATGTTCGGTATGTTCGGGAGCTCGTAGTTCCCGGCGTTGTTCTGGATCGCGGCGGCGTGGACGCCGGCGGCGATCAGGTAGTAGGCCGAGATGTACCCGATGGCACCAGGGGTTTTCGTCACCGTCGCGGTGACGCCCGCGTTGCCTTTGGCGCCGACGCCGGCTTTGAAGCCGACCGTGGTCGCGTACCCGACTTCGCTCTTCCAGGCGGGGCTGATCTTCGACAGGTAGTTGGTGTATGCGTAGGTGTCACCGGAGCCGTCGCTGCGGAAGACCGGGGTGATGGTCAGCCCGGGCAGCTTCGCGCTTGGGTTGATCTTCTTGATCTTCGGGTCGTTCCACTTGGTGATCTTGCCGAAGTAGATGCCGGCGAGGAGCTTGCCGGTCAGGTTCAGCTTCTTCACGCCGGGGACGTTGAACCCGATCCCGACAGCCGAGAGTGCCCATGGGATCTGGACGCAACCGTTGCAGGCAGTGCCCTGTTCCGGGGTCAGCGGGGCGTCGGAAGCGCCGAAGTCGACCGTGCGAGCGGTGATCTGGGCGATGCCGGTGCCGGAGCCGACCGAGGAGTACTTGACGGGGATGCCTTCTTTGACTTCGAAGGTGGCGATCCAGTTGTTCATCAGCGGGGCGACCAGCGTGGACCCGGCGCCCGTGAGGCCGGCAGCAGAGGCCGAGCTCGCCGTCACCGACGCCATGGCCCCCACCGACGCGAGCGCCGCGAGCAGCAGTACGAGCAACCTAGTGCGTTGCAATTGCGGATTCCTTTCCAGGGTGGTTTTGACGGCGCAAGCCTGTCCGGAAAGGATCACGAAAGTGTGTCAATCCCGTGAAAGACGGAAGTAACAAAAGGGTTACAAGAGCGTGACCACGACTTCCTAGGCTGGCCGTTCGATGAGCGTTGCCGCCTCCACCGCGGTTCGGGAAGCCGGTCATGGCCACCGGGTCAGCCCGCTGCGTAAGCGCGCCGATCAACTGGGCGACCGCATGTTGTTCGGAATCTGCGTCCTGGCGGCGCTGATCGCCGCCGCTGCCATCGTCCTCGTCGGCTACCAGATCATCCACGGCGCCTCGCCGGCAATCTCGAAATTCGGCATCGGCTTCGTCTACGAAACGACCTGGCAGCCGAACTTCGGCGAGTTCGGGGCCGGAGTGCTGCTGTTCGGGACCGCCGTCACCTCGGCCTTCGCGCTGCTGCTGGGGGCCCCGATCGCGGTCGCGATCGGCCTCTTCCTGACGCTTCTGGCGCCGGGCCACGTGCGCAGCGTCATCGGGCCCCTGGTCGAGCTGCTGGCGGCGATCCCCAGCGTCATCCTCGGTTTCTGGGGCCTGCTCGTCCTCGCCCCCTTCGTGCACGAACACATCGAGCCTTTCCTCCACGGAGCCTTCGGCTTCATCCCGATCTTCGGCGACCCGCAGACCACCGGTCTCAGCTTCTTCACCGCCGGCCTGATCCTGACCCTGATGGTGATCCCGATCATCGCCTCGATCTCGCGCGACCTCTTCCAGTCGGTGCCGCCGGAGCTCCAGGACGGAGCCGCCGCGCTCGGCGCCACCCGCTGGGAGGTGGTGCGGGGGATCGTTCTGCCGACCACCTCCTCCGGCGTGATCGCCGCCTCGATCCTCGGCCTCGGCCGGGCGCTGGGCGAGGCGATCGCGGTCTCACAGGTGATCGGCGCGGGCTTCGAAATCAAGAACTCGCTTTTCGAAACCGGCAACACGCTCGCGGCCCAGATCGCGCTGCAGTTCCCAGGAGCCCTGACCGAGCTGCACAAAGCCTCGCTCTATTACTGCGGCGTGATGCTGCTCGTGATCGGGATCGCCGCCAATCTGCTCGCCCAGTGGATCGGGCGCCGCTTCGGCTACGCGGGGGCGGTGGCGCGGTGAGCCCCGCCTCGGTTCCGGACCCGATGGCACCGCTCACGCCGAGCGGGAACCTGCGGCGGCGCCAGCTCGTCAGCCGCGTGGCCGAGATCGCGGCCACGGCGGCGGCGGTGCTCGCGGTCGCCGCCCTCGCCCTCGTCATCTACAGCGTGGTCATCCGCGGGGCGAAGAAGATCAGCCTCGACTTCATCTTCACGGCCGCCCCGACCGGGGTCGGTCCGATGCTGCTGGGAACGTTGGAGATCGCGCTGATCGCAACCCTGATGGCGATGCCGATCGGGGTGCTGATCGCGCTTCTCCTGACCGAGTACAGCTCCGCCAGGGTCGCTCGCCCGTTGAAGCTGGTGCTCGATCTCCTCAACGGCCTTCCCTCGATCATCCTCGGCCTCTTCGTCTTCGCCCTCCTCGTCGACCACAAGCAGCAGTCGGGCTTCGCCGGCGCCGTCGCGCTGGCGATCATCGAGTTGCCGCTGATCGCCCGCGGCTCGCAGGAGGTGCTGCAGCTGGTGCCGGGCAGCCTGCGCGAAGCCTCCGATGCGCTCGGGGTCGCCCGCTGGCGCTCGGTGCTGACGGTGGTGCTCCCGACCGCGCTCGGCGGCATCGTCACCTCCACGGTCCTCGCCGTCGCCCGCGCCGCCGGCGAGACCGCGCCCCTGATCCTGGCCAGCTCGAACTTCGACGGTAAGTCCTTCGTGCTGAACCCGTTCGAAGCGATGCCGAACGTCCCCACCTGGATCTACAAACTCTCCGAAGAAGGCAACTCCGAAGGCTTCAACGAAGCCTGGGGAATGTCGCTGCTACTCGTGTCCTTCATCCTCCTCGCCAGCCTCGGCGCCCGGGCGCTGCTGGCGCGCAGCAAACGAAAGTTGAGCTCATGAACAGCCGCTTCGACCTCGCCGATGCCGACGACCTCGCCCGCGACGCGCAGCCCCAGGTCCCCTCGCGGGTCCGCGTCCAGAGCAACGTTCCCGCCGGCCTCACCGAAACGACCGTGGAGATGCGGCCCCAGCTCGCGCCCGAGCTGGTCTTCGACGCCCAACAGGTCTCGATCTTCTACGGCGCCAAGCAGGCGCTGGCGGGAGTGACGCTCGGCATCCGTCGGGGCCAGATCACCGCTCTGATCGGCCCCTCGGGCTGCGGCAAGACGACCTTCCTGCGCAGCCTCAACCGGATGAACGACGCCGTTTCGGGCTTCCGGATCGAGGGCCAGGTCCTCTACCACGGCCACGACATCTACGGCTCCAACGTCGACCGAGTCGAGGTGCGGCGGCGGATCGGGATGGTCTTCCAGAAACCGAACCCGTTCCCGAAGTCGATCTTCGACAACGTCGCCTGGGCGCCGCGCAACCTCGGCCTGCGGCATGGGCTCGACGAGCGGGTCGAGGGGGCGCTGCGCGGCGCCGCGCTCTGGGACGAGGTGAAAGACCGGCTCAAGGACAGCGCCCTCGGCCTCTCCGGGGGGCAGCAGCAGCGACTCTGCATCGCCCGCGCGATCGCCATCGAGCCCGACGTGCTGCTGCTCGACGAGCCCGCCTCGGCGCTTGACCCGATCGCGACCGGCGCGATCGAGGAGCTGATGCACAGCCTCAAAGGACGCTTCACGATCGTGATCGTCACTCACAACATGCAGCAGGCCGCCCGCGTCGCCGACCGCACGGCGTTCTTCAGCCTCGAGACCGGCGGCGAGAAACCCGTCGGCTCGCTGATCGAGGTCGACGAGACCGAGAGGATCTTCGCCGACCCGCGGGACCCGCGGACTCGTGACTACGTCTCCGGACGGTTCGGGTAAGAGGGACCCCTGCCCCTCGCGCACTTCTGGACGGCTCAAAGTCGAGTAGCTGTCCGAAGGGGGGAGCAGCTGGGCTCGGGCGTCGCCCTGACCCCCACCGGCTCCCCCTCAGCGCTTGAGAATCTCGTCGCCCGAAACTTGAGCGAGGAGGGGTTTGCCGCACTGCCAGCAGTAGGTGGCGCCGCTGGAGTGGGGAGCGCCGCAGGTGCCGCAGACGCCGGCGGTGCCGGTCTCCTCCATGCGCAGGATCCGTTCCACCTCGGCCAGTTCCGCGTCCGCGTCCTGCAGCGGCACCCCGCGCTTGACGATCACGTCGACGTCGATGCTGTTGCGGACGATCATCTCGTAGACGAGTCCGCCGAGATCCCATTGCAGCTCCGCGACCCGGGCGACCAGCTGCTCGCGCCGCCGCTGGAGGTCGACGATGAGCTCTTCGCCGTAGGCGGAGTTGAGCGAGGGCGGCTGGCTGCCGTTGCTGGACGGCGCCGGCTGGCTGGCGGCCTGCGAGGGGCTGCGCCGAAAGCGATCGGTGAGCCTCATTCGAAGAAGGTCCCTTCGAACTTGCCGTTCTTGCCGCAGCCGGCCGCGCTCGGGTCGCACTTGCCGCCGATCTTCTGTTCGGGTTCGGCGAGCTTCACGCCGGGAGCCGTGGGATAGGCTTCTTCGGTCGCCTTCGTCGCGCCGCTGCTGCCGGTTTCGAGCTTCTTTTCGGCCTTCTGCTTGGCCGCAGATTTGGGCTTGCCGCTGCCACCGCCGGCGCTGGTCTTGGCTTTGCCCTTGGGCGTTTCGGTGGTGGAACCCGCCGTGCCGCTACCGCTGGGGATCGTGAGGATCTGGGGCGCAGCGTTGCCGGCGTTGCTCGAGCCGCTGTCGCCCGAGCGGCCGATCAGGACGCCGACGCCGATCGCCAGGATCAGCGTCGCCACGCCGGCGACGAGGGAGGCGTTTGCAGACAGCAGGGGACGGCGGTCGGGCGCAGGCGGCGGCCCAGCCGCCGCCTGCGCTTGATCCTGCGGCCGGCGTCTCGAAGACTCCATGAAGACGACCGCGTCCATGAAAGGCAGGCGGGGGTCGCCGCGGCGCCGGCCGCAGTTGAGGCAGTAGCGCTGATCGGGGGCCAGGGTGGCGCCGCAGCTGGGACAGTTGTCGCCGCTGTTCGCGAGCGGGTTGTGCATCTCGGGGGGGTGCGGTGACCGTCCCGCCGGTGGGATCGGCGCGCCGGAGAAGCCCTGGGTGGGCGCTTCGTCGGGCACCGGAGTCGGCGGCGTTAGGGGGGTGGGTTGGCTGGGGTCGGCCGGCCGGCGCCGCGGAAGCGCAGTCGGACCGTCTGCCGGAGCAGTCACATGGCCATTTCAACCGGAGCGACCCGCGAATATGTTGAAGAGTTGTGAAAGGGCCGCCCTTGCTTATGCCCGGGTCGTACTCCAAATCTTCACAACTTCGTTGCCCGACGCTTGAGAATTGAGCGCGCACGTGCCTGATTCGAGCGAGGACCAGCGCCGAGGCCTCGGCCGTGGCAGAAAATGCCCCGAGTGCGGGGCCCCCCGGGTCCTCGACCAGCGCTATTGCCTTCGCTGCGGAACCAGGCTCGGCTCGCTGCCGGCGGCGATCGCCGCCCAGATCGGCCGTGTAAAGAAGTTCGCCACCGGGCGCATCCCGGTGATAAAGGCCCCCGTCGCTGCGAAGGCGGCAGGCGACGAGAAGGCGGGAGGGAAGAAAGGCTGGCCCTACGAACGCTCCGACTTCATGCCATCGCCACGCGCGGCGGCGGCTGCGGTGATCGGGATGCTGGCTTTGGGGGTGGCGATCGGCTCCGCCACCAACGAACTCGCCCAGAGCGCCGGCCTCGCGACGATCCTCTTCGAAGAACCGCCAGCGGCCGAGGAAGAACCCGTCGCCGAGGCTCCGGTCGAACCGGAACCCGAAGAAGCGACCGAAGAATCGGCGCCCGCGGCGCCGGCGCCGATTCCGGAAGAAGAAGCTGTGGTCGAAGAACCGCTGCCAAGCGAACCCGAACCGCCTGCGGGGCCGCCGGTCAACGAGGAAATACCCACGGGGCTGCCGGAAATCAACCACGTGTTCGTGATCATGCTCGGCGAAAACAGCTACGAAGAAACCTTCGGCGCCACCTCCCAGGCCCCATACCTGAGCAAAGAACTTCCGGCCAAAGGCGAGCTCGTCCCCAACTACTACGCCGTAGCCAAAGGTGAGCTGGCGAACACGATTGCGCTGATCAGCGGCCAGGGCCCGACGCCCGAAACCCAGGCCGACTGCCCCAACTACACCGACGTCTCGCCGGGGACCGAAGACACCGAAGGGCAGGTCGAAGGCAACGGCTGCGTCTATCCGGCGACGACCGAGACCCTGCCGGGCCAGCTGGAAGAACGGAAATTGACCTGGAAGGCCTACGTCGAAGGTTCGGAGGACGGGCCGGCCGTCGGGCAACCGGCGAGCTGCCGTCACCCGGCGCTCGGCGGTCCCGACCCCAACCACCAGACGACCACCGCCGACGGTTACGTCACCTGGCGCAACCCCTTCGTCTATTTCCACTCGATCATCGACGGCAGGGCATGCGCCAAAGCGGACGTGGGCCTGCCGGAGCTGACCAAAGACCTACAGGGCGAAGCGAAGGAGTTCCCCGCGGTCGCCTACATCGCTCCCGACGCCTGCCACAGCGGCGCCGAACAACCGTGCGAGGAAGGCGGGCTGACCGGGCCGGTGGCGAGCGAAGAATTCCTCAAGACGATCGTCCCCGAAATCCAGGAATCGTTCGCCTACAAAGACGGCGGCCTGATCGTGATCACCTCCGCCCAGGCACGCCAGGGCGGAGAAGAGCCGGACGTCAGCGCCTGCTGCCTCTTCCCGGTCTACCCGAACCTGCCGCCGGAAACCGAAGAACAGCCGACCGGTCTCGTGAAGGAGAAAGGAGGCGGCGGCAAAGTCGGGGCGGTCCTGCTCTCGCCCTACATCGAACCCGGGACGTCGACGGAAGAGTACTTCGACCACTACTCGCTGCTGGTCTCGATCGAGGAATTCCTCGGGCTCCAGAGGATCGGCTATGCCGCCGAGCCGTTGGTGGTCGGCTTCGACGAAGAAATGTTCAGCACGACCGGCTGAGACGGCCCTAGTCGAGCAGGATCAGCAGCGCGGTGAGGAGGCCGAGGGCGATGGCGGTGGTGGTGAGGGCGACCAGCGGCCAGGAGGCGGCTTCGTGGAAGCGACCTTCACGCAGCGCCTTTTCCATCGCGTTGCGGTTGACGGTGCCGTAGCCCAGGGCGAAGATCCCCCAGAGGGCGAAGCCGACGCCGGCGATGACGTAGGGCCAGCTCGACGAGGTGTTGCTCAGCTCCGGCACGACGCGGCCGACCCCGAGCGCGACCGCCATCGCCGTCAGCCCCGTCCGCCACCAGGCGAGCTGCGTCCGCTCGCCGGCCAGATAGGTGCGGCGACTGGCGTCGACGAGTTGCGCCGGATTCGGGTCTGGCTTCAGTGGCTCTTTCTCGCCCACACCCGAACTGCATCAGATTTCCGCCCAGCAGGTGGAAGAGTCGATGCAGCTCGCTATCGGGGGTCGGGGACGGGGCCGGACTCGCCGATCCCCCAGCGTTCGTGCAGCCGCCGCAGGGGGGCAGGCGCCCACCAGTTCCACTTGCCGAGCAGCTCCATCAGCGACGGCACCAGCAGCGCCCGGATGATGCTGGCGTCGATCAGCACCGCCAGCGCCGTGCCGACCCCGTTCTCCTTGATGAAGATGATCCTCGAGGTGGCGAAGGCGAACATCGCGACGGCGAAGAGCAGCGCCGCCGCGGTGACGATGCGTCCCGTCCGCTCCAGCCCGATCGCCACCGACTCCGAGTCGGATGCCCCGTTGTCGCGCGCCTCCTTGATCCGCGAGAGCAGGAACACCGCGTAGTCCGTGGAGAGGCCGAAGGCGACGGCGAAGAGGAGGATCGGCATCGTCTGCTCGATCGCCCCGGGGCTCGAGTAGTCGAGGAACCCTTCGAGCCGGCCGTCCTGGAAGATCAGCACCAGCAGGCCGAAGACGGCGCTGAGGTTGAGGAAGTTCATCAGCAGCGACTTGACCGGCAGCACCACCGAGCCGGTCATCAGGAAGAGGATCACCAGCGTCGCGAGGACGACGATCGCCAGCGCGTAGGGCAGGTGTCGGTCGAGGCTCGACTGGAAGTCGACGAAGTCGGCGGTGGCGCCGCTGACCAGCGCCGTCGAGCCCCGCGGCGTCGGCAGGTCCCGGATCGCCCTCACCGTCGTCTGGCTGGCGTCGGAGGCGAAAGGGTTGGCCGAGATCGCCTGCAGCGCGGTCACCCCCGGCGCGAGCGGCTGCGGCGGCGCCACCTCGGCGACGCCGGGAACCCGGCGCACCTCGGCCGCGAACGCGGTTGCAGCCTTCGAGCCGCCGCCTTCGACGTCGATCCAGATCGGGGTCTCGTGATAGGGCGGGAACCGTTCGCTGACGGTGTCGTAGGCCTGCCGCGCGCTGGCCGACTTCGGCAGCACGGTCGGGTCGACGGTGTTGAACTTGATTCCGAGGAAGGGCAGGCCGAGCAGGATCAGGAAGGCGGCGCTGAGCGTTGCGACGGGCACCGGCCGCCGCATCACGAAGCGCGAGAGCCGGTACCAGAAGCCCGCCTGCGCCGCCCGCGCGTCGGCCTCCGCGCGGCGCTGGAGGAACTTCGGCGCCCCGGCGTTGACCTTGGTCCCGAGCAGGGTGAGGACCGCCGGCAGCACGGTCAGCGAGATCGTCGCCGCGAACAGCGCCACCAGCGAGCCGCCGAGGCCCATCGAGTAGAGGAAGCGCTGCGGGAAGACCAGCAGCGAGGCGAGCGCCGCGGCGACGGTCAGCGAGGAGAAGAAGACGGTGCGCCCGGAGGTGGCTAGCACGCGCCGCATCGCCGCCAGCCCCGGCCCGTCCTTGGCGATCTCCTCCCGGTAGCGGGAGACGATGAAGAGGCTGTAGTCGATCGCCAGCCCCAGCCCGAGCGCGGTCGTCAGGTTCAGCGCGAAGATCGAGATCGAGGCGAATTCGCTGGCGACGCGGAGGATGAGGAAGGTGCCGACGATCGCCAGGCCGCCGATCATCAGCGGCAGGACCGAGGCGACGAGGCTGCGGAAGAAGAGCAGCGAGAGCAGGAAGAGCAGCGGGAAGGCGATCATCTCGGCCTTCTGGAGGTCCTTCTCGACCTGCTTGTTGACCTGCTCCTGGGCGACGGACGGGCCGCCGACGAGGACGCCCGGGTGGGTCGAGAGCTGCTTGGCGATGTCGGCGCCCGTGTCCTGCGCCGCCTTGTCCTCGGTCGTCTTCAGGGCCACCGTGATGTAGGTCGAGCGCCCGTCGCGGGAGGCGAAGGCGGGCGAGTGGGTGTCGTAGTAGCCGTTGACCGAGGCGACGTCGGAGCGTTCGCGCACTTCCTCCTCCAGCGCCTCGACCCGACGGCGGGTCGCGGGAGAGCGAAGCGGAGCGTTCTCGACCACGGCGATCACCGCCGGCACCCGCAGCCCTGCAGCCTCAAGCCGGTCCATCGCCTTCACCGTCTCGGTCGCGGGGTCTTCGGCGCCGTAGGGGTCGAGCTTGCTCGCGACCCCGCCGCCGATCGCGCCGGCGAGGAGGAAGAACCCGATCGCGACGAGGCCGATCCGCCGCGCGTTGCCGTCGGCAAAACGGGCCAGGGAGTCGAACATCAGCTGCTCCTTTCCTCGGGGGCGGCGAGGATCTCCTTCTCCATCCTCTCGCACCAGCTCGCGAACCACTGGGTGAACTCGAGGCCCGCCCGGAGGACGACTTCCGGGAACGGCTCCATCTCGCCTTTCATCTCCGCGATCTCGCGCAGCCGGGCGTTGGCGGCGAGCCGCTGGGCGCGCATCGCGCGCAGGATCTGCACCGCCTCCTCGCGCGGCAGCGCTCCGGCGAAGAAGAGTTTCAGCAGGCCTTCGTCGCGCGTCTCGAAGGTCTGCGGGGGCTGGCGCAGCCAGGCCCGCAGCTCCTCCTCGCCGTCGGCGGTGATCTCGTAGACGGTGCGGCGGCGGCCGCCGGTGGGGGAGTCGGAGCCGACGATCAGCCCCGCCTCCGCCAGCCGTTTCAGCTCCGGGTAGATCTGGCCGTAGCTGGCCGCCCAGAAGAAACGGGTCGAGTTGTCGACCAGGGCTTTGATCTCGTAGCCCGAGCGCGGTTCCTTGCGGACCATGCCGAGGATCACGTAGGCGGTCGGACTCAGCTCCATGTATCGCGACTATATATCACTTCGATATATCTGCAAGTGCGATCTCGAATTCGCCTAAGGTCAACGCTCGCACTCACGAGAACGCCAGTAGGAAGGAGCAGCAGATGTCGCTGGACCAGAGCAAGGTCGGTCGGGTCGTCGCCGAACAGATGGAGGCGATCGAGAACGACTACGGCGAGGACTGCGAGATCGGCGACGTCTGCACGATCGTCGAGGTCGTCGGCCCGCACGGCTCCCATGTCCGGGTTCGCAGCAGCGACATGCGGCCCCACAGCGGCCTCGGCCTGATCCGGATGGCCGAACAGGCGATGCTCGGCAACCTCGGCGGCTCCGCCGAGTAACCGTCCGACGGGCCGAAACGTCCACCCCCTCCGGCCGACGGGCCTATCTGTCCTTCCTGGTGAGACTTTTCGGCCCGTCGGCGGTTGTGATTCGACGGTTCGGCCCGTGAGAGCCGACTATTCTCAGGAGTCGATGAGCGGGGACGGATCGGACATCGTCGTGATGAAGTTCGGCGGCACCTCGGTCGCCGGCGCCGAGCAGATCAAGCGTGCCGCCGGGCGGATCGTCGCCGCGCGGGAGGCCGGCAGCAGGGTGGTCGCCGTGCTCTCCGCGCGCGGCAAGACGACCGACGAACTGGTCGCCCAGGCGCACGAGATCTCCGACCGCCCCGTCGTCCGCGAGATGGACATGCTGCTCTCGACGGGTGAGCGGATCTCCTGTGCGCTCTGCGCGATGGCGATCCACGACATGGGCCACGAGGCGATCTCGCTGACCGGGTCGCAGGCGGGGATCGTCACCGACTCCTCCCACACCAAGGCGCGGATCATCGACGTCCGCGCCGATCGCATCAGCGCGGCGCTCGAAGAGGACCGGATCGTCCTCGTCGCCGGCTTCCAGGGGGTCTCGACCGAGAGCCGCGACGTCACCACCCTCGGCCGCGGCGGGTCCGACACGACCGCGGTCGCCCTGGCGGCGGCGCTGCGCGCCAGCGTCTGCGAGATCTACACCGACGTCTCCGGCGTCTACAGCGCCGACCCGCGGATCGTCGCCGACGCCCGCATGCTGCCCGTCCTCTCCTTCGAGGAGATGCTCGAGATGGCCGCCTCCGGCGCCCGCGTCCTGCAGCTGCGCTCGGTCGAGTACGCCCGCAACCACGGCGTCCGGATCCACTGCCGCAGCAGCTTCGAGGACGGTCCCGGTACCCTCGTCGTCTCGGAGGAAGAGACGATGGAGAACCCGTTCGTAACCGCAGTCACCCACTCGGACGCCGAGGCGCGCGTAACCCTGACCGGGCTGCGCGACGAGCCCGGGGTCGCCGGCCGCATCTTCGGCGCCCTCGCCGACGCCAACGTCAACGTCGACGTGATCATCCAGAACGAGCCCGTGGGCGACGACAAGCTCGCCGACCTCTCCTTCACCGTCGACCGCTCCGACCTACCGACCGCGAAGGACACGATCGCCGCCCTCGGCGACGTCTCCCTCGACGTCCTCACCGACGAGCGCATCGGCAAGGTCTCGATCGTCGGCGCCGGCATGCGCTCGCACCCGGGCGTCGCAGCGAAGGTCTTCCGCGTCCTCGGCGACGAAGGGATCAACATCGAGATGATCTCCACCTCGCCGATCAAGATCTCGTGCGTCATCTCCGCCGACCGGGTCGGCGACGCCGTCAAAGTCCTCCACAAGGCGTTCGACCTCGGCGAGGACGCGATCCGTCCCGAGGACCCCACCGGTCCGGATCACCGGCCGACGGTCGCCGGCTAGCCCGTCGGTCATACTCGGATCGAGATGGCGGGCGACGGATACAGGGTCGGGGTGCTTGGCGCGACGGGGCTGGTCGGCACGACGATCCTCGAGCTGCTCGCCGACCGCGACTTCCCGATCGCCGAGCTGCGGCCGCTCGCCTCCGAGCGCTCGGCCGGCAAGGAGATCGAGTGGCGGGGCGGAGCGCTGAGCGTGCAGGCGGTCGGCGAGGACTCGATCCAGGGCCTCGACATCGTCCTCTCCTCCGCCGGCGGGTCGGTGAGCTCCGAGTGGACGCCGAAGCTGGTCGAGGCGGGCGCGACCGTCGTCGACAACACCAGCTACTGGCGCATGCACGACGACGTGCCGCTGGTCGTCTCCGAGGTCAACCCGGATGCCCTGACCGGCCACAAGGGGATCATCGCCAACCCCAACTGCTCGACGATGCAGATGGTCGTCGCCCTGAAGCCGCTCTACGACGCGGCCGGGATCGAGCGACTCGTGATCTCCACCTATCAGGCGGTCTCCGGCACCGGCAAGTCGGCGATCGACGAGCTGCGCGCACAGGCGCGCGCCGCGGTCAGCGGCAGCGAGATGCCCAAGCCGCGGGTCTACCCGCACCAGATCGCCTTCAACGTCCTCGCCCAGGCGGGAAGCTTCGCCACGGGGGACGACCACACCGACGAGGAGCGCAAGCTGATGAACGAGACCCGCAAGATCCTCGGCGACCCCGGGATCAAGGTCAGCGCCACCTGCATTCGCGTGCCGGTGGTGACCGGCCACTCCGAGGCCGTCAACGTGGAGACCCGCGAGCCGCTCGATCCCGATCAGGCGCGCGAGCTGCTCGAAGCCGCGCCGGGCGTGACCGTGGTCGACGACCCGGCGGAAGGCGCCTACCCGATGGCGATCGAGGCCACCGGCAAGGACGACGTCTTCGTCGGCCGCATCCGCCGCGACCCCGGCAACGAGCGCGCCCTCGACCTCTGGATCGTCGCCGACAACCTCCGCAAGGGCGCCGCAACCAACGCCGTCCAGCTCGCCGAGCTCCTGGTCGAGCGCGGCCTGGTCGGGCAGAAACAGGCGGCGTAGGGGAACAAAATTCACCACGGCGTGGGTGAAAATCACCCACAGCGTGGTGAATTTGCACCCTGATCAGCCAGCGTGAGCCTCGACTTCGGACAGGCCCTTCTCGTCTTCGGCGCGCTGCTCGCGGTCGTTGCTGCACTCTCCGGAGTGATCAAGGGGACGGTTCTTTCGGCCTCGGTGCTCTCGGTGGTTCTCGGGTTCGCGCTTGCGGTGGCCGGTGTGGTTCAGGTTGACGTCAGCGACAAGGCGGTCGTCGAGCTGGTCGAGCTGGCGCTGATCCTGACCCTGTTCAGCGACGGGATGTTTGTCGAGCGGGAGCTGCTGCGGCGGCACTGGGGGCCGGTGGCGCGGGCGCTGGTGATCGCGATGCCGATCACGATGGGCCTGCTGGGGTTGGCGGCGAAGGCCCTGTTCCCCGGGCTCAGCTGGGCCGAGGCGTTCCTGCTGGCGGCGGTGCTCTCGCCGACCGACCCGGTCGTCACCTCGGCGGTGGTGACGTCGCGCCTGGTGCCGAGCAAGGTCCGCCACACGCTCAACCTCGAGTCCGGGCTCAACGACGGCCTGGCGCTGCCCTTCGTCCTCTTCTTCCTGGTGCTGGCGACGCCGGGCGGCAACGCCGGCAGTGAAGCAGCGAAGCTGCTGGGCGAAGCGGTAGTCGGGGCCGGGATCGGCGTACTGCTCGGCGTCGCCGCCGGGCGCCTCCACTTCCGCCTGCCCAACGGAGGCATCACCCCGCGCTACGAGGGAATCTATGCCGTCGGCTTCGGCCTGGCCGCCTTCGGCCTGGCGGAAGTGACGATCGGCAACGGGCTGATCGCCGCCTTCGTCTGCGGGATCGCGATGGGGGCGAGCGAGCGCGAGGTCCCCGACGGCTTCGTCGAGTTCGCCGAGAACGCCAGCGCGATCTTCCAGGTCCTCACCTTCTTCGTCTTCGGCGCCCTGATCTACGCGACCGGCTTCCATCACAGTGTGCCGCCGCTGGTCGTCTTCGTCGCGTTCGCCCTCTTCCTCGCCCGCCCCGCGGCGGTGATGCTGTCCTTCATCCGCACCGGCATCCCGAGGTCGGAGAAGCACTTCATGGCCTGGTTCGGCCCCAAGGGCGTCGCCTCGATGCTCTTCGCCCTCTTCGTCCTCAAGTCGAACGTCGGCAACGGCGGGCTGATCTTCGACACCGCCGCGATCACGATCATCGCCTCGATCGTCGCCCACGGCCTCACCGACACCGTCGGCGCCCAATGGCTCGCCCGCCGCGTCGGGCTGACCCGCACCTGAGTCCCTCCGGCGACGGGTCCGAAGCTGAACATAGTCTCCTGAGTACTAGATCATCTCCGCGCATTTTGGCGGAGAGATGCCACCGGCACGACGTCTCGTGCCTGACAACGGGAGAGAACATGTTCAACCTCGATTGGGGACGCCCACATGCGGGCCGACGCCGGAGCGTCATGCTCGCCTGCGCCGTCCTCTCGCTCACCGCCATCTCAGCACTGGACGCCACCGGCGCCTCCGCCCTCGGCAAACAGTGCTCCGGCGGCGAAATCGTCGGCGAAGGGGCGCACCTGCAGGAAACGGCGCAGTCGGCATGGACCGGGAGCAAAGAAACCGGGTTCAACGGCTCTGGCGCCGCCTCCGCCTGCAACGGCAGCCAGGGCAGCGGCGGTAAACCGAAAGTCCAGTTCAACGGGTTCAGCAGCGGTGGCGCGCTCGCGGAGTGGGGTGCCGAAGACGGCAAACTCCACATCGAAAACCGGGCTTTCATCGCCACCGACGAGCCCCCGGCGGGGCCGGTTGGAGAAGCAGGGACCCAGCTTGCCAACATGAAGGCGGCGCTGATCTCCGATCTCGTGGTCGCGCCGGCGACGCAGACCGCGATTGCCATCGTCGCCAACCCGCCGCAGCTTCCCGCCCACTCGGCCTGCGTGGTCGGGCAGGTGAGCCAGAGCGACCTCGAGGCGGTGTTCTCCGGTCAGCTCACCAACTGGCGACAGCTCTCTACCGCCTCCGACCAGGCAGCGGGCGGGGATTGCGACCAGGCGATCACCCGGGTGGTCCGCAACGACCTCTCAGGCGTCACCTACCAGTTCAAGCATTATCTGGACCAGCTGAACCCCGAAGCCCTTCCCTGCACGGGGAAAAGCCAGAAGAGCTGGGCCCAGCTGCAGTCGAGCCGTGAACCGGAAAAACTGAATCTCGTCTGGCCGCGGAAATCGGACTGCCAGGAAGGCGAAGGGCCGGTGACCGTTGTCACCGCTCCCAAAGGAACGGAAACCTGGGTCGGTTACGTGGCAGAACACCGCGGCACGATCACCTACGCGGAACTGCCCAAGGCCAAGCAGCTTGCCTCCGAATACATCGTCAAAGTCGGCAACGGCGTCAACATGGTGCGGCCGGACCTCGAAAGCGAAGCGAATTGCGCGGCGACGAAATACTCGCTGCCATCCGGCTGGGAATCGGGCCTCAACGCCGACTGGTCTCAGGTCTACGGCGCCAATCCCGAAATCGGCAAAGAAGTCGGAGAAAACGCCTACCCGATCTGCACCCTCACCTGGAACATCACCGCGGCGAAAGCGGGTTCGGTATTCGGCAACGAAGCCGGGACCACGGTCCGCGACTACCTCCGCTACCTGAATGATTCAAAAGGCGGTCAGCAGGACGTGCTCGGCCACTGGTACTCGCCGCTGCCGGGCAATGTCTCCGAAGCCACCGCGGTGGCACTTGAACAGATCGGCGCCGGGGGCGGCGGCTCCGCTTCGGGCACCGTCCTGTGCAAAGCGTCGCCGAAATCGAGCGAAGGGGTCCTGCGCTGTCCGGAAGGCGAAGGCTTCACCGGGATCGAAGTGACGGGGGAACTGCTGCCCGAAACCGAAGCGACCTTCGGATCGACGGCGGGGCCGGAACTGTCGGTCTCGTGTCCCCAGGGCGAATACCAGGGTGAATTCGCCAAAGACGGCAGCTCCGCTTCCGGCGGGATCGTCAACTTCGTCTTCGGCAACAAAACGGGTTGCACGACGACGTTCCCGGAAAGTCCGGAAGCGGTCGTCCGCTTCGCCAACCCGGCTCTCAACGCCTCGAAATTCGTCTACCTCTCTCCGCTGGCCCCGCACGGCGCCCTGGTGCTGGCGAAGAAAAGCGGGCAGATCGAATTGAGGATCGAAAGCAGCATCGAATGCACGTATGTGCCGACGTTCCTCGGCGGACAGGTCGTCAACGGCAGCCCGACCACGCTGACCGTGCAGGGCCTGTGGCAGTGGATCGAAGGACCGGAAGAAGCCTGTCCGAAAACGCTCCAGCAGTCCTCGCAGTTGGCGATCACGCAGGGCGGTGGCGGCGAAGGCGCCCCGCTCTACGTCGCCGGCGAATAGTCATCCTCGGACGAAGGGGCCGCGCGCTGCGCGGCCCCTTCCCGGGGCTTGCCGGCCGCGCGGAAGCGCCGGCGGAAGTCACGGAATCTCTACGAAGTGGCGCAGCAAGTTTTGTTTCTGCGCGTATTTCGTTACAGCTAAAAGGTTACGCTATGCTCATGGTGGTGATGACGTTGAGAGAGAAGTGGACCGACGAGCGCCTCGATGACCTCAACAAAAAGGTTGATGACGGCTTCGCGCGCCTCGACGCCGACATCCGAGAACTGAGAAGCGAGATGAACCGGCGCTTCGATGCGATGAACGACTCGGTCAACGCTCGTTTCGACGCTCAGAACCGGAACATGATGGCCGGGTTCTTCCTGGTGATCGTCACGGTCATCGGCAGCAACGCCTTCTAGCGCGTCTAAGCTGAACAGCCTCCAAGTTGTGCCGACACTTCTGGCTCATCTCGACTCCATCTTCCGGGCACCGTAGACGAGGTCGGCCGGAGGCCGACCTCGAGTGTTGCGGCCCGTATGGGCACGGTCGTTGTCGTAGTAGTCGA
>DASTTQ010000064.1:0-69571 GCA_035760065.1 Solirubrobacterales bacterium | reverse complement strand
CGCTAATGGCTCGTGGTTGAGTGTCTGGGGAGGGCCTCCCGCCCCCGCTGCCCGGCAAGGCGCAACCCGGGTTTATTTGTTGAGCGCCTCGAACTCGCCGGTTTCCGGGTCGATGGTCGGGAAGGAGCCGGTTTCGAGCTCCTGCTCGACGGCAACGTTGACCTCTTCGAGCGCCGGCTCGGGCTGGCCCACCTGGCGGCGGAGGAAAACGAGCTGGCGGAGGCGGGTCTGGCGCAGCTTGAGGATCTCCAGCACCTCGACCAGGTAGACGCTGGCGGCGATCGCGCCGAGCAGGCAGACCGCCATCACCGCCGTCCAGAGGGCGTCGAAGTGACCATGGTTGTCGCTGTAGGGGACGAAGCGCAGGGCGAGGGCGAGGCCGGCCATCACCGCGGTCCAGCCGTAGAGGTAGAGCAGCGTCCGCCGCTGCGAGAAGCCGATGTCGGCCATCCGGTGGTGGAAGTGCCAGCGATCGGCTTTGTAGACGGGTTTCCCGTATTTGAGCCGTTTGGCGACGACGAAGCCGGTATCGAGGATCGGCACCGCGAGGATCAGCAGCGGCAGGAACAGGGCGACGACGGCGTTCGTCTTCAGCGCCCCCTGGACGGCGACGGCGCCGAGCAGGTAGCCGAGCAGGTTGGAGCCGGTGTCGCCCATGAACGTGCTCGCCGGCGGGAAGCCCCAGCGCAGGAAGCCGAGGGCCGCGCCGGCCGTCAGCGCCGCCAGCACCCCGGCTGCGGTGCGGTCGAGCGAGAGGGCGATCGTCGCCAAAGTCAGAGCCGAGATCACCGCCACGCCGGCGGCGAGGCCGTCGACGCCGTCGATCAGGTTGATCACGTTGATCACCGCGACGAGGCCGATCACGGTGGCGACGTCGCCGAGCTGGATCGTCGTCCCCCAGACGTGGAAGAGGTCGACCGTCCCCGGGGAGAGGCGACCGAAGAAGGGGATCGTGAAGTTTTCGACGGTGACGCCGGCCGAAACGGGAATCACCACGGCGACGACCTGGCCGAGCAGCTTCGGCGCCGCCGGGAGCTCGAAGACGTCGTCGAGGAACCCGACCCAGGCGATCGCCACCGCGCCGTAGAGGATCGCGTGGCTCTCGGTGTCGTCGGGCAGCCAGACGAGCCCGGCGACGAGGGCCGCGACGAGGATCCCGAGGCCGCCGAGCTTCGGCGTCGGCACCGTGTGCAGCGAGCGCTCGTTCGGGTGGTCGATCGCCCCCACCCGCACCGCCAGCCACCTCGTCAGCGGCACCAGGACCAGCGCCAGGACCGCGGCGACGAGGAACGCGTAGAGGGCTTCGATGTTGGTCGGGTTAGCTGGCATAGCGGTCGAACCAGAGGGTGAGGGCCATCAGGCCCCAGATCTGCCGGCTGAGATCTTCGCTGCCCGAGCAGTGGCGGTCCAGCAGCGGCGTGACGGTTACGGGATCGAGCAGGCCCTGTCGGGCGAGCGAAGACGGCGCGAGGACCTCGCGGGCGAACGGCTCCAAGGGGCCACGCAGCCAGGCGGCGATCGGGATCGAGAAGCCCTGCTTGCGGCCGTGGACGATCTCCCGCGGCAACAGAGGCTCCAGCGCCGCCCGCAACAGCCGCTTCTTGCCGAAGCCCCGGACTTTCAGCTTGGTCGGCAGCGAGAAGGCGAACTCGGCGACCTTGGGGTCGAGGAAGGGAACCCGGAGCTCGAGGGAGTGGGCCATGCTGAGGCGGTCCGTCTTGACCAGGAGGTCGTCGGCCAGGTAGATGCCGAGGTCGACGTCCTGCAATCGCGCCAGGTAGTCGGCTCCCTCGGTTTCGGCATAGCGCGCGCGGTAGATGTCGAGCGGGTCCCAGGCGGAGGTGCGCTCGCCGGCCAGCTCGGCGCGCGCCTCGGGGGAGAAGATCTCCTTCCAGCCGTGGTGGCGCTCCAGCGCCGGCAGGGCGGCGGCGCGGGCGAAGCGCTTGGCTTTGTAGTCGAAGCCGACCCGGTCGGTACGGCTCGGCAGCGCCTCGGCCAGCGGCCGCGCCAGGGCCGCGACCCGTCCGACGCGGCGGGCGAGAAGGTCGGCGACGTAGGTGTAGTAGCCGCCGAAGAGCTCGTCGCCGCCCTCCCCGGACATCGCGGTCTTGACGTGCTCGGAGGCGAGCTCGGAAACGAGGTAGGTCGGCAGCGCCGAGGAGTCGCCGAAAGGCTCGTCGAAGGCCTCGACCAGCTTCGGGAAGAGCTCGACCGCGTCGGGGCGCAGGACCAGCTCGTGGTGGTCGGTGCCAAAGCGCTCGGCGACGAGGCGGGCGCGCGCGAGCTCGTCGAAGCCCTGCTCCTCGAAGCCGATCGAGAAGGTGCGCAGGGGTTCTCCGGCGTGGCGCGAGGCGAGAGCGGCGATCCCGCCCGAGTCGACGCCGCCGGAGAGCAGCACCCCGACCGGGACGTCGGCGACGAGGTGGGCGCGGATGCTGTCGTCGAGCACCTCGCGCAGCTCGGCGGCGAGCTCCTCAACCGAGCCGCGGCGGACCTCTCCGGCCGGCGCCGGCCCGGGACGCGCGAAGCGGCGCAGCTCGACCGCTCCCGCCTCCCAGCTCAACAGGTGCCCCGCGGGCAGCTTGCGTGCCTCGGCGAAGATCGTCAGCGGCGCCGGGATCGAATTGAAGGCGAGGTAGGCGGCAACCGCCCTCGGGTCGATCTCCCGCGAGAAGCCCGGCTGCTCGAGCAGCGCCTTCAGCTCCGAGGCGAAGGAGAGCGCGCCGCCGACGTGGCGGTAGTAGAGCGGCTTGATCCCGAAACGGTCGCGGGCGAGCAGCAGCCGACGGCGGCGCTTGTCCCAGAGGGCGAGCGCGAACATCCCCCGCAGCCGCTCGAGGAAGGCCTCGCCCCACTCCTCGTAGGCGTGGACGAGCACCTCGGTGTCGCAATCAGTGGCGAAGCGATGGCCGCTGCCCGCGAGCTCGCGCTTCAGCTCGCGGTAGTTGTAGATCTCGCCGTTCTGGACGACGACGGCGCTCTTGTCCTCGTTCTCGATTGGCTGGTGGCCGTGAGCGAGGTCGATGATCGAGAGCCGCCGCGCCGCCAGCGCCACCGATCCCTCCCGGAAAAGCCCGTCGTCGTCGGGTCCGCGGTGGACGAGCCGCCCGCTCATCCGCGCCACGGCCTCCGCGTCGGTGGCACCATCGCCGGCGACCAGGCCGCAGATCCCGCACATGGGCGGCAGTCTCGCAGCCGCACCGGGCGAGGCGACTTTGTCAACCAGTGGTTTGCAAAAGCGCCTGGCTCGCTCAGGTGTTGGGCGGCTGCGTAATCGCCGGCCCGCGTCCGAGGACCTTGCTCACCGTCGCCAAGAGCACTTGGAAATACAGCGTGACGGAGCGGTCGGCGATGTACTCCATGTCGTGGGCGAGCTTGTCGGCCCAGCTCTCCTCGCGGGTGATCCGGGTCTGGGCGAAGCCGGTGACGCCGGGACGGACGACGAGGCGCTGCCAGTACTGGGGGATCTCGCGGCAGAGCTCGGCGTAGAAGGTCGGCCGGATCGGCCGCGGGCCGACGATCGCCATGTCGCCGCGGAGCACGTTCCAGAGCTGGGGCATCTCGTCGAGGTGGGTCTTGCGCAGGGCGCCGCCGATCCGCGTCCGCTCTTCCTCGGTCCGCCGCGTCAGCTCTTCGCCGTAGTAGGGGCCGAGGCGCGTTTCCGCGTCAGGCGCCAGGGTGCGGAACTTGTACATCCAGAACAGGTGGCCGGCCTTGCCGACGCGGGCGCCCCGGTAGAGGATGGGCCGCCCGGAGTCGATCGCGATCGCCAGCGCGACCAGCGCCAGGAGCGGCGAGAGGACGAGCAGGATCGAGGCGGAGATGAGGACGTCGAGCGCTCGCAGCAGCGGGTCGACGGGGCGCGGGTCGCCCTCGGCCGCGGGCGCGACGAGTTCTTCGAGGCCGGGCTCGGCCTCGGGCAGGTCGCTCAGGAAGGCGTTGCGGGATGGGGCTCTTCGCGCAATGGTGAGGCTCCGACGGTACCTAGGATCGTCTCGACCAGGAAGGACGGATCGCGGCGGGTCGGCGTTGCCTCCGCGGTTCGCTTCTCCAGCTCGACGGCGCGTGCGTCGGTCAGCGGCCGCAACCGGCCGGACTTGATCAGCGCTTCGTCGACCCCCCCGAGGCGGCCACCGTAGGTGGTGTAGACGGGGGTGCCGAGGGCGGCGGCCTCGCGGTTCATCGTGCCGCCGGCCGAGACGACGAGGTCGGCGAGGGCGACGAGGCTCTGGGCCTCGACGGCTCCGGGCGGCATGATCACCGAGGGCAGCTCGAGGCCTTCGATGAACCTCCGCTGCTCCTGCGTGCGGGGCAACACCACCGCGTGAACCCCCTCGTCCCAGCCGAGGCGGTCGAGGACCTTGGGGAAGAGCGGGTTCGACTTGCGGTGGTAGAGCGAGACGTCCGGCGGCGGGCGGACGATCACGACGACCCGCTTCTCGTCGACGCCGAGCCTGCGCAGCGCCTCGGCGTCGGGCTCGAAGTCGTAGAGGTAGTACTCCTCCTTCAGGCCCGGATAGGGGAAGTACTTCTCGGCGGTGACGCCGAAGCGCCGCAGGCGCTCGAGCGGGACCGAGTCGGGGAACATCACCCGCCTGGCGAAGCGGCAGCCGATCCGGTGCTGGGTGACCGCGTACTCGTAATCGTGCATGTTCGCCTCGGGGATGCCGAGCGCCCTGGCGGCGATCGCCAGGTCGTTGGAGCCGTGGGCGAGCGCCAGGTCGAAGTCGCGGCCGCGGCCGAACATCAGCATCTGGCTGCTGCGGGCGGCGAGCCGGTAGGCCTTGTGCAGCCGCGAGGCGCCGCCGTGGCGGCCGATCTCCGTATGCGGCATCCCGTGCAGCTCGAGGAGCGCCAGAGTCTGCGCGTAGTCGCGCGCGGTCACCTCGACCTGGTGGCCTTCGGCTTCGAGCCTCTCGATGATCGGCCGCAGCACCAGCACGTGCGCCGGCGCGCTCATGTCGACCCAGATCCTCACGGCCGCTGACCGTCAGGCAGTGGCAAGCGCGAGCTCGGGATAAAGCGGGAAACGGTCCATGAGCGCATCGGTGCGGGCTTGGAGGTCAGCCTTCCCGGAGTCGAAGTCGGGGCCGAGGGCGGCGACGATCACCGCGGCGATCTCGCTCATCTCCTCCTCGCCGAGGCCGCGCGTGGTCAGCGCCGGGGTGCCGATCCGCAGGCCCGAGGGGTTCATCGGCGGGCGCTCGTCGAAGGGGATCGCGTTGCGGTTGACGGTGATCCCGACCTCCTCGAGGCGGTCCTCGGCGGTCTGGCCGTCGAGGCCGGTGGAGGTGAGGTCGACGAGGACGAGGTGAACGTCGGTGCCGCCGGTGATCACCGGGACGCCGCCGTCTTCCAGGCCGGCGGCCAGCGCCTGGGCGTTGGCGATCGTCTGCCGCTGGCGCTGCTTGAACTGCTCGCTCGCAGCGATGTGGAGGGCGACCGCCTTGGCGGCGACGGTGTGCATCAGCGGCCCGCCCTGCTGGCCGGGGAAGATCGCTTTGTCGATCGCTTTCGCGTGCTCGGAGCGGCAGAAGATCATGCCGCTGCGCGGTCCGCAGAGGGTCTTGTGGATCGTCGTCGTCACCACGTCGGCGTGCGGCACCGGGTTGGGATGCTCGCCGGCGGCGACGAGGCCGGCGAAGTGGGCCATGTCGACCATCAGCTTCGCCCCGACCGAGTCGGCGATCGCCCGGAAGGCGGCGAAATCGAGCTGCCGCGGGTAAGCCGACCAGCCGGCGACGATCAGCGCCGGCTTGTGCTCCTGGGCCAGGCGCTCGACCTCCTCCATGTCGACTCGGAAGTCCTCGCGGCTGACGTGGTAGGGGACCGGGTGGTAGAGCTTGCCGCTGACGTTGATCTTCATCCCGTGGCTGAGGTGGCCGCCATGGTCGAGCGCCATCCCGAGGAAGGTGTCGCCCGGTTCGATCAGGGCCATGTAGGCAGCGTTGTTGGCCTGGGCGCCGGCGTGGGCCTGGACGTTGGCGTGCTCGGCGCCGAACAGCGCCTTGGCCCGCTCGATCGCCAGCTCCTCGGCGACGTCGACCTCCTCGCAGCCGCCGTAGTAGCGGCGGCCGGGGTAGCCCTCGGCGTACTTGTTGGTCAACACCGACCCGACCGCTTCCAGGACCGCCTGCGGCACGAAGTTCTCCGAGGCGATCATCTCCAGCGTCCGCCGCTGGCGGTTCAGCTCGCCGTCGAGGACCGCGGCGATCTCAGGATCGACGTCGGTCAGCGGGGCGGTCTGAAAGTCATCCGGCAGTTGCGGCATCTCGGCGACCATAGCAACGGGCAGGGATAGTCTGAGCCCGGTGCGCCCCCGCACTTTTCTCGTGTCCTCGATGCTGCTCCTGGCGCTGCCCGCCGCCGCCTCCGCCGCGGTGACGAATCCCTGCGAAGGCCCGGAAGCGAGGCATCTCCGCTGCCCCAACCTGCGGATCGGGAAGCCGAGCGAACTGTACGTCCAGTACGGCGGCGGCGGCCACGTCCTGCTGCGGGCGACCAGCGACGTGGAGAGCCGCGGCCGCGGGCCGATGGAGCTGCGGGGTCGGCGTAACGGCTGGCACTCGATGCGCGTCAACCAGCGGATCTACCGGCGCGGCGGCGGCCACATCACCGTGCCGACCCAGGCGACGCTCCACTTCACCGACGTCGGCGCCTACTTCGGCGGCTCCTACTGGAAGGTCCACCAGCTCGCCCGCTTCGAGCTGCTGCCCGTGCTCGAGGACGGCAGCCTCGGCCCGGTGGTCCGCACCAGCCCCAAGCTCAACTACTGCCTGCGCGATCTGGAGCGCACCAGGCAAGGCCGCCGCTCCCCTTCGCAGAGGCACTACCCCGGCTGCAGCCAGGACCCCTACATCCACCGCGACAGGCTCGGCACCTCGGTCGGCTGGTCGGACATCTACCCCGCCTCCTACTCGAAGCAGTGGATCGACGTCGCCGGCCTGCGCGGCTGCTTCGTCTACCGGATGACCGTCGACCCCAAGCACCACCTCTTCGAGTCGGACGAGGACGACAACAGCTCCCAGGTCCGCGTCCGCCTGCCCTACCCCGGCTACACCGGCTGCTGATGCCGCCGACGGGCCGAAAACGGTCCCATATGGACCGAAATCGGCCCGTCGACCTAGTCGAGACCGACCGAGTTGAGGGCGCTCGTCACGTCGCCAGGTGACATCGCGCCGTCGCGGAGAATGCGCCAGCTGCCGTCCTCGTCGATCGCGGCGACGTCGATCACGGTCGAGGGGAGGCCGGGCAGCTCGCCGCCGTCGATCGCCAAATCGGCGCCGTCGACGATCGCCTCCGGCACGTCCTCGAAGCGGCCCGGCGCAGGCTCGCCGCTGAGGTTGGCCGAGGTCTGGAAGACCGGGCACATCGTCCCCGCCAGCGGCCCGCCGATCAGGCGGACGCCGAGGCGTTCGGGGTCCTGGCGGCAGGCGAGCGGGTAACGCCGCTGCGGGTTGGCGACGACGAGCGTCACCGGTCCCGGCAGCAGGGCGCTGGCCACCGCTTTCGTCCGCGGACCCAGCCCTGCCAGCAGCTCGCGGATCGCCAGCGGCGAGAAGTACATGACCGCCGAGGGCTTGCCGTCGTCGCGGCCCTTGAGCCGGTGGATCTTGGCGATCGCCGCCGCGTCGAGCGGGTCGCAGGCGAGGCCGTAGAGCCCGTCGGCCGGGAAGACGGCGACGCCGCCGCCGGCGATGCACCGTTCCAGCGCCCCGCGGGCGACGTCGGCTTCCCCGCTGCGCAGGCGCACGATCTCGGTCACGCGTCACCTCCCGCCCTACCGAGGACCACCCGCTCGATCCCGGCCAGGTCGCGCCGCGTTTCGATCCGGCTGAAACCAGCAGCGCGGAACATCCCGGCCACCGCCGCCGCCTGCCCCTCCCCCACCTCCAAAGCGAGCGCTCCCGTCACCCCGAGCGCGGTCGTAGTTGCTTCCGCAGAGCGGCGACAATTACGACCGCCCAGCAGGGGGAGGAGGGCGCGGTAGGCATCGAGGCCGTCGGGACCGGCTAGCAGCGCCTCGCGCGGCTCCCACCGGGTGACCTCGGGCTGCAAGGAGGCCCAGTCCCGCTCGGCGACGTAGGGAAGGTTGGCGAGGACGAGGTCGAACTCGCCCTCCTTGGGCACGGTGCCCTCGAATAACTCGACGCGATCGGCCAGCCCGACCCGCTCCGCGTTGGCGCGAGCAACCTCGAGCGCCCCCGGTGAGGTATCGGTCGCGGTCACCTCGCATCCGGGCAGCTCGTCGGCGACCGCCAGGGCGATCGCGCCCGAGCCGGTGCCGACGTCGAGGACTCGTTGCGGCCGCAGCTCCAGCGCCAGCTCGACCAGCAGCTCGGTCTCCGGACGTGGGATCAGCACCCGCCGGTCCACCGCCAGCTCCAAGTGGCGGAAGCCTTTGCGACCGAGGATGTAGGCGACCGGCTCGCGCCGCAGCCGCCGCCGCACCAGCTCGCCGAAGCGACGCCCGGGGGCAGAGAGCACTTCGGCCTCGGGTTGGGCAACCAGGCGCGCCCGATCCCACCCGATCGCCTCGGCGAGCAACAGCTCGGCGTCTAGGCGTGGATCTTCGACGCCCGCCGCGGCCAGCGCGTCGCCTGCGGCCCCCAGTGCCTCACGGACGCTGCCAGGTGTGACCGCATCCGACATTCGCCCCACCCCGCTGTGGTGAATGTCGGATGCGGTCACGCCGCCGAAGCTGCCGCCTCGAGCCGCTGCCGCTTCTCCTCGGCGCTCAGGGCGTCGGTGAACTCGCGTAGCTGCCCCGCCAGCACCCCTTCGAGGTTGTGCGAGGTGTGCTTGATCCGGTGGTCGGTGACCCGGCCCTGGGGGAAGTTGTAGGTGCGGATCTTCTCCGAGCGCTCGCCGCTGCCGACCTGGGCCTTGCGCTCGGAGGCGATCTTCGCCTGCTGCTCGGCGAGCTCGCGCTCGTACAGGCGCGCCCGCAGCACCCGCATCGCCCGCTCGCGGTTCTGCAGCTGGGACTTCTCGTCCTGCATCGAGACGACGATCCCGGTCGGCTTGTGGGTGATCCGCACGGCCGAGTCGGTCGTGTTGACCGACTGGCCGCCCGGGCCGGAGGAGCGGTAGACGTCGATCTGCAGGTCGTTCTGGTCGATCTCGACCTCGACCTCCTCGACCTCCGGCAGCACCGCGACCGTCGCCGTCGAGGTGTGGATGCGCCCCTGCGACTCCGTCTCGGGCACCCGCTGCACGCGGTGCGTCCCGCCCTCGAACTTGAAGACCGAGTAGGCCCCCTCCCCCTTGACCTCGAAGGTCACCTCCTTGAAGCCGCCCGCTTCCGAGCCCGACTGCGAGAGCACTTCGGTGCCGAATCCGAGCTCGTCGGAGTACCGCGTCAGCATCTTGTAGAGGTCGCCGGCGAACAGTGCCGCCTCGTCGCCGCCGGTGCCGGCGCGGATCTCGACGATCACGTTCTTGGCGTCGTTCGGATCCCGCTCGACCATCGCCAACCGGATCTCCTCCTCCAGCTCCTCCAACTGATCCGGCGCCTCCTCGACCACCCGCCGCAGCTCCTCGTCCTCGCCCTCGGCCAGCAGCTCCCGGGCCCCCTCGAGGTCGTCCCGCAGCGTCCGCCACCGCCCCGCCAGCTCGTGCGCAGACTGCAGCTCGCGGTACGCGCGGCCAACCTCGGCATAGCGCTCCCGGTCCCCGATCACCTCGGGATCGGACATCTGCCCCTCAAGCTCGCCGAAGCGCGCCTCGATCTGCTGGACCAACGACTCGATCACGCGTCACAACATAGAGCCCGACGCGGTAGACAGCGGGGGTGGGTGCCCCTCTCCAGACACTCAACCACGAGCCATAGCGAGTGGTGTCTGGAGAGGGGCACCCGTCCCCGCCTGCACAGCTACGCCACTATCTCGATATGCGGCTTTTTCGCCGCCTCCTCAGGCGTCTCCCGAGCCAGCACCGCGTTGAGCGAGGCGATCGCCACCGCCAGCTGCTCTTCGTCGGGCTCGCGCGTGGTCAGGTTCTGCAGCATCAGGCCCGGCCACATGACCGCCCGCACCCAGGCTTTGCGCCGGTTCTTGCCGGCCCACTTGATCACCTCGTAGGAGAGACCGGCGATCAGCGGTATCCCGAGGATCCGCGAGAGCACCAGCCAGTACCAGGCGGGCAGCCCGATCGGGGCGAAGACGAAGATCGCCAGCACCATCACGATCAGCAGGAAGCTGGTCCCGCAGCGCGGGTGAAGGCGCGAGTAGAGCTTCGCCCGCGCGGGCGCCAGCTCGTCTTCGGCCTCGTAGCAGGAGATCGTCTTGTGCTCGGCGCCGTGGTACTCGAAGACGCGCCGCAGGTCGGGCATCCTGCTGATCGCGGCGATGTAGCCGATGAAGATCCCCGTCCGCAGCAGCCCCTCGACCAGCCAGAAGAGGAACGGTGAGCCGAGCTTGTCCTTGATCAGGCTGGTGAGGCCGACCGGGACGACGAAGAAGAGCCCGATCGCCATCACCATCGAGAGCACGATCGTCAGCCCCCAGACCCAGCCGCCGATCTCTTCCTTCTCACCCTCCTCGTCCTCGTCCATCTGGGCGTTGGCGGAGATCGCCAGCGCCCTGAAGCCGATCTTCAGCGACTCGCCGAGGGCGACGACGCCGCGGAGCACCGGCAGGCGCCAGACCCGGTGTCGCTGCGCCCAGGGGACGAGCGATTCCGACTCGACCTCGATCTGGCCCTCGGGCGAGCGCACGGCGACGGCCCAGACCGAGACGCCGCGCATCATCACCCCCTCGAGCACCGCCTGGCCGCCGACCGGGGCGTCGCGCTTGGCGACGAGCGCCCCGTCGGGCATGCGCAGCGGGTCTCCTCCGTTCGCGGAGGAGGTTTGGTGGGATGCCAGTGCCGAGCCCGACGGCGGGCTCACGCGCTACTTCCCAGCCCTGTGCTTGGCGGCGCGGCGCTGGAAGCGCTCGACGCGACCGCCGGTGTCGACCAGCTTCTGCTTGCCCGTGTAGAAGGGGTGGCACTCGGAGCAGAGCTCGACGTGCAGGTCGGCTTGCGTCGACCGCGTGTAGAACTGGTTGCCGCACGAGCAGTGCACGTTGGCAAGCGTGTATTCGGGGTGGATTCCTGCCTTCATCTCCCCCAAGTCTAGAGAACCGCGCAAGCCGTGCCGATAGGTCCCTGTGCGAAAGCTCGTAGGCGCAGTCCTGTTCGGCGGCGCGGCGGTCGCGATCCTGCACGATTGGGCGGGGATCGGGAGCGCCGGGCTCGACTCGGCCGTCAACGGCCCGATCTACGACTCGGTGATCGTCGCCGCCGGGCTCGCCTGCCTGCTGCGCGCCCGCGAGAGCCGCGGCGAGCGGGCGGCCTGGCTGGCGTTCGCCGCCGCGGTCCTCTCCTGGGCGGCGGCCGAGATCTACTGGACCCTCTACATCGAAGGCAACGCCTCCGCCCCCTATCCCTCCCCTGCCGACGTCGGCTACCTCGCCTTCTACCCGCTCGCCGTTACCGGCCTCTACCTGCTGGTGCGGGCGCGGGCGCACGCACTCGACCAGCGGCTGTGGATGGACGGCGCGATCGCCGCCCTGGGCTCGGGCGCCCTCGGCGCCGCCCTGATCTTCGAGTTCGTCGCCGACCGGACCAGCGGCAGCGCCCTGGAAGTCGCGACCACCCTCGCCTACCCGCTCGGCGACGTGATCCTGCTGGCGCTGGCGATCGGCGTCGTCTCCCTCACCCGCTGGCGGCCGGACCGCACCTGGTCGCTGCTGCTTGCCGGGCTCGGGGCGATGGCGATCGCCGACGTCGCCTACACCCTGCAGGCCTACGAAGCGACGCTGCCCGGCGGCGAGTGGGTCGAACCGCTCTACCTCCTCGCCGCCGTCTTCATCGGCGCCGAGGCCTGGCAGCCGGAGGCGGCGAGGATCAACCCCGAAGCGCGCTTCGACGGCTGGCGCGAACTGGTCGTGCCGGGGATCGTCGCGGCGACGATGATCGCCCTCGTCGGGATGCAGTACTTCAATCACGCCAACGCGCTGACGACGCTGCTCTGGTCGGCGACGATGCTGGCCGTGATCGGCCGCCTCGCCCTCAGTCTGCGGACGAACAAGCTGCTGCTGGAACAGGTGCGGACCGACCGGCTGACCGGCCTCGGCAGCCAGGCCCGGCTCGAGATCGACCTCGAGCAGCGCTGCCTGCACGCGGCGGCGGTGCCGCTGGCGGTGGCCCTGCTCGACCTCAACGGCTTCAAGCGCTACAACGACAGCTTCGGCCACCCGGCCGGGGACGAGATCCTCGGGCGGCTGGGCCGCCGGCTGCGGGAGGCGCTCGGGCGCGACGGCGTCGCCTACCGTCCCCACGGCGACGAGTTCGTGGTCCTGATCGACGGCGAGGCGGACGTCGGCGCCGTCGCCAAGCGCGCCGCCGAAGCGCTCACCGCCCGCGGCAAGGGCTACGAGCTCAGCGCTTCCTGGGGCCTCGCCCGGGTCCCGGAGGAGGCCGAGACGCCGGCGAGCGCGATGCAGTTGGCCGACGTGCGGATGTACGCGCAGAAGGAGTCGCGGCGGCTGGCCGGGCCGCTACCGATCCCCGACCGCGAAGCCGTCGAGCAGGCTCGCTAGGACCTCGGTCAGCTCGATCCGCGCCTCGGGCCGCTCGTCGCGCGCGAGCACCATCGCCGCCTCGTCGAGCGCCCCCATCAGCAGGTGGGCGGTCTGCTTCACGGGCAGGGGCCGCATCTCGCCCGCCTCGATCGCCGCTCCCAGGCTGGCTTCGATCAGCCCGAGCCCGTTGGCGGCGCCGATCTCCCGCCAGCGCTCCCAGCCGAGCACCGCGGGGGCGTCGTGGAGGGCGATCTGGCGCAGCTCGGGCTTCGCGCACTCCTTGAGGAAGGCCTCGATTCCCGCCTTCATCGCGTCGAGCGGGCTGTGCAGCTCGGAGCCGAGGACCACGCGGGCGACCCGCTCGGTCGATTCGGCCTCGATCCGCTGGTAGACCGCGTCGAGCAGGCCTGCCTTGTCGCCGAAGTGGTGGTATAGGGCACCGCGGGTAATGCCCGCTGCGCGGACGATCGCCTCGGTGCCGACGTTCTCGTAGCCGCGCTCGGTGAACAGCTGCCGGGCGGCGGCGATCAGCGCCTCCCGGGTGGCTTCGGTCCGTTCGGCTTGCGTCCTCCTTACATTCATGGTGTATGTATGTTACTTTCGCCGTCCACGGAAAAGGAGGAAGTCGATGGCTGACCAGCGCAAAGAGGCAAAGCTTCCGGGAGGGACGATCCGCTACCGCGAGGCGGGCCAGGGCAGGCCGATCGTCTTCGTCCACGGGTACCTCGTCGACGGCCGCCTCTGGGACGGCGTCGTCGACCGCCTCTCCGACCGCTTTCGCTGCCTTGCCCCGGACTGGCCCATGGGCGCTCAGCAGGTGGCTATGAGCCCCGACGCCGACCTCTCCCCACCTGGCGTGGCCCGCCTGATCGCCGACTTCCTCGACGAGCTCGGGCTCGAGGACGTGACGATCGTCGGCAACGACTCCGGCGGCGCGATCTCGCAGATCCTCGTCGCCAACCACCCCGGGCGGATCGGCCGCCTGGTGCTGACCAACTGCGACACCCACGAGAACTTCCCGCCCGGGATCTTCAAGGCGATGCCGCCGCTGGCGAAGCTGCCCGGCGGCATGCTCTTCCTCTCGGCGCCCTTCCGCATCCCCGCCGTCGCCCGCCGCGCCTTCAAGCCCTTTGCCGGCACGAAGATCCCAGACGACCTGGTCGCCTCCTGGATGCGCCCCGCCACCAGCGACAGCGGCGTCATGCGCGACGCGAAGAAGTTCACCGCCGGGATGAACAAGCGCCACACCCTGGCGGCCGCGGAGAAGCTCCGAACGACCCAGATCCCGCTCCGCCTCCTCTGGGCCCCCGGCGACAAGTACTTCCCCATCAAGTACGCCGAACGCCTGGCCGGCGAAGTCAAAGACGCCGAGATCGTCCAGATCCCCGACGCCAAGACCTTCGTCCCCCTCGACCAGCCCCAACGAGTAGCCGAAGAGATAGCCGCCTTCGTCTCCGGCTAGCTGCTCCACGCGACCGCAACTACCGGACGGCATGCGACAGGGGTCCGGTCACCCTCCCCGCGGCTTGTACTTTTTCGGCGTCCCCGCCCGCGGCAGACAGCTACCGCCCCACCGAAGAAGTTGAGCGGGGAGGGTGACCGGACCTCTTGCCACATTTGAATCGCGCAGTTTGCGGTCTCGTCTTAACGCTCAAAAACGAACAAGCGTTCCCAAACGGCTGCAAAGAGCATATTTTTCGTCCGACGGGCTGGGGAACCTTTGCCAACGCCCCCTACAGGACGGAGTGCCATGTCCAAGCAGATCTTCGACCAGGATCGGCCCCGCAGCACGATGGCGCAGCTTCTCGACGAAGCCTTCGCCGGCTGCGATCAGTGGACGGTCGTGGCGGCGCCGCCGCGGCGCAACAGCCTCGACTTCAGCCCTCGCGCCTCGAGCAGCTCGAGGATCTTCGACAGGGCTGCCCCGGTGCGGACCCAGGAGCCGGGCGCGCTGTAGTAGTCGGCGTCGTGCAGGAGGAGGACGTCCCCGGCCCGGATGCCGGCGGTGACCCGACGGGTGATCGACTCCGGGGTGGCGTTTCGATCCCAGTCGCGCCCCCACTTCGACCACAGCACCGGACGCCAGCCGCGCGCCCGGATCGCGTGCAGGCCGGAGGCGCTGAAGATCCCATACGGCGGGCGGTAGTCGGCCACCGCCTGACCCGTCGCCTCCTCGATCGCTGCCCGCCCCCGCTCGGCGTCCTCGAGCAGCATCCGGGGCGTCAGCCGCAGCTGGTTGCGGTGGCGGTGGCAGTGCAGCTCGACCCGGTGCCCGGCGGCGACGATCTCGGCGGCGAGCGCCGGGCGCCGCTCGACCTGCTCACCGACTAGGAAGAAGGTCGCCTTGGCCTCGTGCTCGCGCAGCGTTTCCAGGACCGAGACCGTGCCGTGCGGGTGCGGGCCGTCGTCGAAGGTGATCGCCACCCCGTCGAGCTCGGCGTCGCGTAGGACGACGCCGAGCCGCCGCCCGAGCTCCGGAACCACCGGCGCCAGCGCCGGCCCTGCGTGCCAGGCGAGGCCGGCAGTCGCCGCGACCGCCGGCAGGGCCCTGATCAACGGGTCACAGCGGTCGTCTTCGAGGCCCGCCGCCGCGGCTGAGCCGATTCTTCATTGGGCGCCGCCGCGGCCTTGTCCTCGTCGGTGACGATGTGGATGTGCCCCTTGATCGGGTTGGCGACCACCCGGTACGGGTTCTCGCGGTGGATGAGCGACAGCGCCAGAACCAGAACCACCACGGCCGCCGAAACCGCGGCGGCCACCCGCTCGGTGCGCACCCGCCAGACCGGCTGCTGCTTCACGCGGGTCCGGATCTCGAGCGCACGGGACGCGATCGAGGGCAGCGAGGCGAACGAGGAATCCGGCGAGCGGCGCTCACGGGTGACGTGGCGCAGCACCGACTCGAGCTCGTGCGAGGAGCGCGCGACCTCGGCCAGGCCGAAGCGCTCGAAGGCGGCGTTGTTGGCTCGCAGGTGGCCAGCGGAGAAGCCGTAGGAGACGACCGGGCAGCCGCGGATGTGAGCCTCCAGCACGGTCAGGCCGGCGGTCGCGTGGATCATCGCGTCGGCGGCGGCCATCCAGTCGCTCATCTGCTCGGTGAAGCCGAGGATCCGCACCTGCTCGTTGTCGCCGAAACGCTGCTCGAGCTTCTCCCGCAGCGCGTCGTTGCGACCGGTGATACACACGACGAAGGTGTCGCCGTCGGAGAGGGCGGTCTTGATCGCCCCCTCGAGGTCGCCTACTCCCCAGCCGCCGCCGGAAACCAGGACCATCCGCGCGTGCGGCGGTACGTCGAGCGCCTCGCGGGCGTCGCGGCGGGTGCGCGGCATCAGGAACTCCCGGGAGATCGGCGGCCGGGCCCACTCGACCGTCCCGGGTCCCACCAGCCTCTCCACTTCCTCGATCGACTCCGGATGGGTCACGTAGTGCAGGTCGACGCCCGGGTGCGCCCAGTACCGCAGCCCGGCCAGGTCGGTGATCGCGGATTGGACCGGGATCTCGAGGCGGCGGTTCTCGCGCAGCATGCCGAGGACCGCGGTGACGCCGGGGTAGGTCGAGATGACGACGTCGGGTTCGTGCTGCTCGACCAGCCGCAGGATGCCGCGACCGGAGGTCAGGTAGCCGATGTGGTGGAAGAGCCAGCGGGTCGGGGCGAACTTGGTGATCAGCCAGTACTGGACGTCGAAGATCCAGGGGGCCCAGCGGAAGGTGACTTTCGAGCCGTTGCGCAGGACCGCGGCGGCCAGCTTCCCCATCGCCTCGAGCCCGTTCTCGATTTCGACCTTGGCCTCCGGGTACTCCTCTTCGAGGTCCGCCTTGATGATCCGTGCCGGCAGATCATGGCCCTCGCCGATGTCGGCGCTCAACACCAGTACCTTCGGCTCCCGCTCTTCGAAGCGCGCCGCCCCGGCCAGCAGCGCCCCGGCGGCGTGTTCGTTGCCGTTCAGCGATGGCTTCTTGCCAGGCACCGGATCCGGCGGCCGGGTGCTCGAGCGGACCCATTCGACGTACTTGCGGACGCCCTCCTTGAAGCTGGTTTCCGCTTTCCAGGCCAGCTCCTCGAGCGCGCGCTCGTTGGAGATCGCCTTGCCGGGGAAGTCGCCCGGCCGCGGCGGCGTGTGGACGATCTCGCAGTTGTCGGTGTTTTCCTGCACCCGCTCGGCGATTTCGAGGATCGTCACGACCTCGTCGCCGGAGAGGTTGTAGGTGCGCCCGGCGGCCTCCGGCGCCAACGCCGCGACGATGCCGTCGGCGAGGTCCTCGACGTAGATGAAGCTGCGGGTCGTCGAGCCGTCGCCGGCGATCGTCAGCGGCTTGCCTTCGAAGGCGAGGTCGGTGAACTTGGCGACGACCCCGGCGGCGCGGGCGCGGGGGCCGTAGGGGATGCCGAAGCGCAGGATCGTGCTCTCGAGCTCGAAGAGCTCGGCGTAGCCGGCGCAGTAGGTCTCGCCGGCGAGCTTGGTCGCGGTGTAGAGGTGGCGCGGCGCCGGGATCGGCGTCTCCTCGTCGACCTCCTGCTCGACGCAGTCGCTGTAGACCCAGGTGGTCGAGCCGTAGACGACGCGGCCGACCTTGGCGCGGCAGGCGGCCTCGAGCACGTTGAGCGTGCCTCGCGTGTTGACCTCCTCGGCGAGGACAGGGTCGGCGTGGACGTGGCCGACGTCGGCGACCGCGGCGAGGTGGATCACGGCGTCGCAGTCGCGCATCGCCAGGTCGAGGTTGGCGGGGTCGGTGATGCTGCCGGTGAAGGTCTCGACTTCCCGCGGCGAGTGGTAGGGCGAGGCGCTGAGGTCGAAGATCCGCGGGGTCAACCGCTTCTCCAGCAGGCGGTCGACGACGTGGGAGCCGATGAATCCACCCCCTCCGGTAACCAGAACCCTCATGACTCTCCCTTCAAGGCCGCCTCACGGGGGGCGGGGCGGTAGTAGAGCGGCACGCACCAGTGGCTCTCCGCCACCCAGTCGGTGTTCGGAAGGTCGTCGGCCCGTCCCATGATCCGGTGACAGGGCTGGTCGTAGACCCGCCCCGTGCTCTTCTCGATCGCTTCGAAGACGACGTACTTGTAGAGGCCCGAGGTCATCCCGTCGGGCAGCTCGAGCCGCGCCGGGTGGACCGGGTCCAGGTGCTCGCGCGCGTACTCGTTCTTCCAGGCGACGATCTCCTCCATCCGCTCGGCCTGGACGAGGCCGAGCGCAGCGGTGAACTCGCTCATCCGGAAGTTGAGGCCGTCGACCTCGTGCTCGAACTTGCCGTAGTTGCGGAACTTGGCGGCGAACTCGATCAGGTCGGGGTCCTCGGAGACGAGAACGCCTCCCTCGCCGGTGGAAACGGTCTTGGTCGCGTAGAGCGAGTAGACGCCGGCATCGCCGTAGCCGCCCGGCCTGGCGCCGTTCCAGTCGGCGCCGTGGGCGTGGGCGCAGTCCTCGAGCAGGAAGATGCCGTTGTCGCGGCAGTAGGCGGCGATCCGCTCGGCGTCGAACGCTATGTGGCCGCCGATGTGGACGAGGATCGCGGCGCGCGGCCGGTGCCGCTCGGCCTTGCGCTCGAAGTCTTCGAAGGACATGCAGAGGTCCTCGCGGTTGCAGTCGACGAACTCGACCTCGGCGCCGGCGGCGATCGCCGCCAGGGGGGTTGCCATGAAGGTGTTGGAAGGGCAGAGCACCGTTTCGCCCCTGACGCCGGCGAATTCGAGCGCGGCCAAGGCGCCGCCCGCCCAGCTGGAGAGGCCGAGGCTGGGCAGCCCGTTCCAGCGCTCCCAGCGCTCCTCGAACGCCTTCAGCTTGGCGCCCTCCGACCACTGCTCGGAATCGAGCACCTCGGTCCAGAGCTCGAAGAGCCGGGCGCGGTCACGGTGGTCGAACCCGATCGCGAACCTGGTCGCGTCGGGCAGCGTGTTCTCTGCGGCCCCTACGGTGGCTCCTTGCCTTGGGTGGTGTGGCTGGGATCTAAAGCCTCGGCGGGACTCGACGACTGCTTCGCCAGAGGACGCGGGAAATCTACCAGCGAAACCGGATCGCTTACCCGATCCGCCCGCGATCAATCCTCGGCGTGCGCGGACTCGATCAGCGCCCCTACCGCCTTGGAGCCGGCCAGGAGCACGGCTCCGGCCACCGCCAGGGCGATGGAGAGAACCAGCGCCCCGCCCCCCAGCGGGGTTTCCGCCCAGGACTCGTCGAAGATCAGCGGCGCCAGCACGACCGGCACCAGAACCTGGACCGAGAACATCGTCGGCGCCACGTGGGTGGCCGGCCGGCGCTGCAGGGCGCTCATCTCGCTCAGCAGCGCCAGGCCCTCCGAGGCGGCCGCGGTGCCCAGCCACAGCGCGGCTAAGAGCACCGTGCCCGCGGCAAGTTCGTCGGTCAGCAGCTTGCTGGCGATCGCCGTCCAGGCATAGCCGGCGCCGGCGGCGACGGTGGCGAGCAGGCCGAGTCGAACGGGGCGCGCGGCGAGCCGGCCCCGAAGCGCGTAGGGCGCCAGCACCGGCAGCGCCACGAGGACGAGCGCCAGGGCGATCGCCCCCGCCCCGGCATGGTCGGTGCTGCGATCCGGCGCCGCCCAGGCGACACCGCCGATCCCGGCGACGATCGCCGCCACCGCGGCGAACTCCCTCCGGCCCGGCCTCTCCCCCAGCCGCGTCGCCCCCAGCCACAGGAGCAGGACCAAGCCGCTCGCGAGGCACGGCTGCACCACGGTCAGCGGCGCCAGCAGCAGCGCCGCGATCTCGAACGGCCACCCCAGCAACCCCAGCGCCGTCGCCCCCAGCCAGCGCCGGTTCCGCAGCAGCCGCCCCAGCAGCGACGGCCGCAACCCGTGCTCGTGCGGCACCTGCCGCGCCTCCAACGCCTGCAACGCGATCGAGGCGTTGTAGAGCAGCGACGCCGCGACCGCAGAAGCTATGCCCAGCGCCAACACGCCGGGAACCTATAGCGCCGCCTGCTTACCTTCCTCGTTTACGGCGGGCCGGCGCGTAGTGGTGGAGGACAGACTCGAGCACCTGGACGCCGACGGCCAGGACAACCAGCGCCGTGAAAGCAACGACGGTGTCCTTAGCCCCTATGACTTTGAGAACTGCACAGGCAACGAGAAAGACGATGATCACACCCGCGTAGACGATGGCAAGTGCCTTGCCTTCTGAGATTTTCATTTCTTGTTTCCTCCCACAGACAAAAAATTACCATAGGAACGAGACCAAGATCAAGACTCCGGCCATGAAAAAGCCGCAGATCCCGCCTATTACCGTCCATCGCCGAAGGTCCTCCTCGTCGCGCCCCTCGAGGGCTGGCTTGGCGTGCGTCAGGAAGCCGCCCACGGCGATAGCGGCCGCCGTCGGTCCGAGGCGGCAGTCGCATCGCTCATCAAGGTCGCAGCAACCACGCCACGACCCTAGGCGGCATTTCCGCGCGCGTGGCGCGCGGAATGTGCCAATTGACGCCCGTCTTTCCTACGTCTCCTGGTACAGCGGGCCGTCGCCCCCCTCGGGGAGGGTGAGGCGGCCGCCCTTGGCGGTAATCGCACCGCACTGGACGCAGTTGGAGGCGGTGACGTGGACGTCCACCTCGGCGGTGCCGTTTTCGAGCTGGTCCTCGGGGATCTCGTAGACCTGGGCCGGGCACATCGAGACCCAGGTCTGGGCCACCTCGCGCGGCACCCGGGTCTGGATGCGGACGTGGTTGGGAGCGTCGTCGCGGGTGGTGTTGCCCGAGAGGAAGACCGAGTCGAGCTTGTTGAAGGTCACCTCGTTGTCGGCCTTGGGGTACTTCTCCCCCGCGGTGCCCTCGAAGACGGGGATCTCGGCGTTGTCCTCGATCTTCCAGTGGCCGCCCGGGAAGGCGCCTTTGGTCGCGACCATCGCCGAGCCCATCATGCCGCCGAAGATCAGGCCCTTCGTCAGCGGCTGCTTCATGTTCCGCGAGCGGTAGAGGTCCTTCTCGATGACCGAGCTGCGGATCATCCCGTCGTAGCTTTCGAAGTTGACCGAGTCGATGTCCTTCTTCAGCGACTCGACGATCGCTTCCGCCGCGTACATCCCCGCGTGCATCGCGTAGTGGACGCCGGCGAGTTCGGCGATGTTGACCATCCCGGCAGCGTCGCCGGCGATCAGCATGCCGGGCACCGAGAAGCGCTTCGGCAGCGCCCAGTAGCCACCCGAGGGGATCGTCTTCGCGCCCCAGCCGACCCGCTTGCCGCCCTCGATGATCTTGGCGATGAAGGGGTGGGTCTTGAACAGCTGCAGGGCGTCGTGGACGGAGAAGGTGGCATCGGTGGTGTCGAGGCCGACGACGAGGCCGAAGCAGACCTTGTCCTCGCCCATCGGGTAGATGAAGCTGCCGCCCGCCTCCTTGTAGCGCGGGCCCCAGCGCAGCGGCCAGCCGAGCGTGTGGATCACCCGGTCGAGCGGCTTGGGCACCTCCCAGATCTCCTTCACCCCGAGCTCCCAGACCTGCGGGTCGGAGCCCTCGCGCATGTCGAAGTAGTCCATCGCGGCGTAGGTGAGGTGGCCGATCGTGCCCTCGGCCAGGACCGTCGCCTTGGCGACGACGTCGGAGCCGGGCTCGAAGTTGCCGAGCTCTTCGCCCTCCTTGCCGCGGCCGCGGTCACCCGAGCGCACGCCCTTGACGATCCGGTCCTCGACCAGGAGCTGGGTCGCGGCGGTCTCGGTGAGGATGTAGACGCCCGCCTCTTCGGCTTTCTCGGAGAGGAAGCGCCCGAGCTTGGAGACCGACAGCGTGTAGGTCCCCTCTTTGCGGAAGTTGGGCGGCGGCGGCTTCAGCGGGAAGGCTTTGCTCTTGGTGAGGAAGTACGTCGCGTCCTTCGTCACCTCCTGGTAGACCGGCGGCCACTCCGCCGGCGGCAGGTCGGGGAAGAGCCGTTCCAGCGCCGAGGGGTCGACGTTGGCGCCGGAGAGCAGGTGCGCTCCGGCGACTTTCCCCTTCTCGATCACCGCGACCGGGACTTCGCCCAGCTTCTCGGTCAGCTCCGGCTCGTCCTCGAGCAGCTGCATGAGCTTGTTGGCGCAGGCGAGCCCGGCGGGCCCGCCGCCGACGATTGCGATCCCGACCTCGATTCGATCCTCGGGCGCATCGGTCGGCGGACCGATGACGCTGTCGGAGTCGAACGGCGGCGGGAACTCACTGGGTGCGACGGCGGGCATTGAGGCTCCTTTCAGCCCTTCTTGGCTTTGATCGCCTCGGTCAGCTTGGGAACGATCTTGTGCAGGTCGCCCACCACGCCGAGATCCGAGAACTCGAAGATCGGCGCGTTCGGGTCCTTGTTGATCGCCAGGATGTTCTCCGAGTTCTGCATTCCGACCTTGTGCTGGATCGCCCCGGAGACGCCGGCGGCGAGGTACAGCTTCGGCGCCACCGTCTTGCCGGTCTGGCCGATCTGGGCCGCGTAGGGGTACCAGCCGGCGTCGACCACGGCGCGGGTTGCGGCGACGGCGCCGCCCATCGACTCGGCGAGCTGCTCGCAGAGCTCGAAGCCCTCTTTGGCGCCGAGACCGCGGCCGCCGCCGACGAGGATGTCGGCGTCCTCGATGTTGACGTCGGCGCCGCGCTGCTCGCCGCGCTGGACCAGCTTCGCCTTCGACGACCACTCGGAGAGCTCGACGTCGACGTCTACGACCTCAGCCGTACCGCCGGACTCGTTGGCGTCGAAGGCGTTGAGGCGGCCGATGATGATGCCGGGCTCGGAGACGTAGCCGACGTCGGCGACCTCGGAGTCCTGCAGGATCGGCCGCTCGACGACCAGCTTGCCGCCGTCGACCTTGACCGCGGTGACCTCCATCGTCACCCCGGCGCCGAGGCGGGCGGTGAGGCCGGCGCCGATCTCGAAGCCGAGCAGGCCGCCGCCGAAGAGGGCGTAGGAGAAGCCCTCGTCGCCGATCACCTTGGCCATCGCGTCGACGATCGGCTGGGCGAGGCCCTCGGGCACGCTCTTGGCCCGGTAGACCTTGGCGGCGCCATAGTTGCCGAGCGAGGCGCAGGCGTGGTCGCCGACCTCGCCGACGACCAGGGCGGCAGCTTCGCCGCCGACTTCGCCGGCCAGCTTGGCCGCCTCGGAGATCGCCCCGAGCGAGTTCTTGTTGAAGTTGCCCTCGTCGTCGTGGAGGGCGTAAACCAGGATCCCTGCCATCTAGATCAGCTTCCTCTCGTCGAGCCACGCGACGATCTTTTCGACCGTCTCGTTGGTGTCCTCATCCTCGATGATCTCCCCGGCTTCCTTGGCGGGAGGCGGGTTGAGGGCGAGCACCTTGGTTTTCGAACCGCCCTCGCCGACCTGGCCGGCGTCGATGCCGACGTCGCCGGTCGCCTTCGAGTCGAGCGGTTTCTTTTTCGCCCCCATGATCGCTTTCAGGCTCGGGTAGCGCGGCTCGTTGATCGCGTCGCCGACGCTGATCACGGCGGGTAGCTCGACCTCGACCGTGTCGTAGCCGTACTCGGCCTGGCGCTCGCAGCGCAGCTTGCCGTCTGAGACGTCGATCTGGATCACCTGGGTCAGCGACGGCATCTTCAGGTGGTCGGCGACGACGGCGCCGATCGTGTAGCACTCGCCGTCGTCGGACTGCTGGCCGAGCAGGACCAGGTCGGGGCTCTCGGACTCGAGCACCTTCGCCAGCGCGTAGCCGGTCGCGCAGACATCGGAGCCGGCCAGCGCGTCGTCGGCGAGGTGGACCGAGCGGTCGGCGCCGAGCGCGACCGCCTTGTGCAGGGCGCGGACGGCGGAGCTCGGGCCCATCGTCACGGCCACGACCTCCTCGACCGGGATCGCGCCACCCTCCTTGATCTGCATCGCCGCCTCGAGGGCATGCGTGTCGAAGGGGTTGAGATTTTTCTCGCCGCTGCGGTCCAGCCGCATCGTGTTCGGGTCGATGCGCTTCTGAACGGCGGCGTCCGGTACCTCCTTGACCAGGACGCAGATCTTCAAGACAAAGCCTCCTTGGGGATGATTCTCAGGTCTTCGCGGGCGGCGGCTGCCGCCTCACGCGGCCCGTCGCGGGCGCGATCTTAACGTCTGCCGTCGATTGACTGACGAGTCAATCAGGACTATACCCGGATCGTCGGCACCTATGCACCGATCCGTGTCGAATGCACTACTCGCCGCTTGCGTGGCGGGCCGCGGCGCTCTCGCGGATGAAATCGACGATGTCGTCGGTTCCGGCGCCGGGGGTGAAGACCTCGGCGACGCCGAGCTTCTTCAGCTCGGGGATGTCGTCGGCGGGGATCGTCCCCCCCACCGTGACGAGGACGTCGTCGACCCCCTGGGCCTGCAGCAGCTCGACCACCTTCGGGACCAGCGTCATGTGGGCGCCGGAGAGGATCGAGAGGCCGACCGCGTCGGCGTCCTCCTGGATCACCGTCTCGGCGATCTGCTCGGGCGTCTGGTGCAGGCCCGTGTAGATCACCTCCATGCCGGCGTCGCGCAGGGCGCGGGCGATGATCTTGGCGCCGCGGTCGTGCCCGTCCAGGCCGGGCTTGGCGACGACGACGCGGATCTTGCGGGCGGTTGCTGCCTCCATCGGGGGCGAAACCCTAGCGGTTGGTCTCGCCCGGTTGCGGCAAATCACCCGTGGGATGTGGGACTCAGCACGGAGGTCAGGCTCGGATCCGGCTGGAATCGTGCTCGCAACAAATCGGGCCCGCAGGGGCTCACGAGCCAACTGTAGGGAGGACAACGATGCGCAAAGGACTTGAGATAGGAGGCGTCGTCGCCGCGATCGTGCTGATCGCCTTCGGCATCGCCGCGATCGTGATGGGCGCGAACGGCAGGTCGACCGTCGAAAACAGCCTCACCCGGGAACAGATCGTCGGCACCCCGGACATGACCCCGGAACTGATCAAGGCCGAGGTGAAGGAAGCCGGGCTGGCCGACAAGGTCACCGAACTGCCGGGTTGCAGCGTCGCCGGCCAGACGATCGAAGGCGGCGACAACGCCCGCTGCTTCGCCCAGTACATGCGGGTCCACGCGCTGCTCGCGACCGGCGGCTACACCTACTCGCAGATGGGCCGATTCGAAGCGCTGCCGGACACGCCGAAGGGTGAACTGGCGCCCGGCGGCGGCACCGAAAACGAAAAGTTCGCGGCGATCGATCCGGAAACGAAGCAGCCGGTCGAAAACGGCGCCCGCCAGGTCTGGGTGACCGAGACGGCGCTCTCGACTGCGCTCAACGCCAGCTACATGGCCGACCGCCTCTCGATCTTCGGGATCGTCATCGGCATCGCCCTGCTGCTGGCCGGGATCGGGTTCGCAGTGCTGGTCGCCGGCGGAGCGGTCCGCAATCCGGACACGGTTCTGAAGTTCCTGCGCTCGCACAAGCCCCACGTCGGGCACCGTCCGGCTACGCAGCCGAAGTAGCGCTACCGACGCACGGGAAATCGGCGCGGCGCGGGCACCCTGCGCCGCGCCGCGACGCGTGAGGCGCCGAAGCCGGCAACGGTCGCCAACAGCGTCACGGCGAGGGCGACGAGGCGCCGGCCGAGGCGCTCGAACCGGAGCACCTCCCAGCCCTCGGCGCGGGCGATCTCGGCCAGCGGCGGATCGGGGTTCACGGCCACCGGGCTGCCGACCGCGCGCAGCATCGGCAGGTCGGAGAGCGAGTCGGAGTAGGCGAACGATCCGGTCAGGTCGATCCCGTGGGCGGCGGCGAATTCGCGCATCGCGTCGACCTTGCCGGGACCGTAGACGAAGGGGCCGTCGAGGCGACCGGTGAAGTTGCCCTCTTCATCGAGTTCGTAGCGGGTGCCAATGCCGCCGTCCATTCCGAGCACACGTGCCAATTGCTCGACCACGCCGTTGCCGGCGGCGCTGACGATGAAGGTCTGCCGCCCTGCGTCCTGGTGGGCGTAGACCTCTTCCAGCATCTGCGGGTAGACGCGCGGCAGGATCGCCGCCATCACTGCCGGTCCCATCCGGTCGATCGTCCTCGCCGGGACGCCGGCGATCAGCTCCCGTGCCACCTTCAGCACCTCGGCGGTGCGCTCGTCGGTGGTCCCGCGTAGCCGGTACCGCAAGTGCTCGAAGGCCCAGCTTGCGAGCTGCCGGCGCCCGACGATCCCCTGCTTGGCGGCGATGCGGGCGAACTGCATCCCGCTCGACCCCGCCATCAGGGTCTTGTCCAGATCGAAGAACGCCGCAGCCCGCGGCGATTGTTCGCTCGCGGGCTGCTCGCTCAAAGGTCAGCCCCCGTTTACCTCGACCACGATCGCGTCGCCCTGGCCGCCGCCCGAGCAGATCGCGGCGACGCCGAGGCCGCCGCCGCGGCGGCGCAGCTCGTGGACCAGGGCGCCGACGATGCGGGCGCCGGAGGCTCCGATCGGGTGCCCGAGGGCGATCGCGCCGCCGTTGACGTTGACCTTGTCCTCGTCGACGCCGAGCACCCGCACCGAGTTCAGCGCGACGGAGGCAAAGGCCTCGTTGATCTCCCAGAGGTCGACGTCCTCGGGGCTCTTGCCGATCTTTTCCAGCGCCTGCTTGGCGGCGTTGGCCGGCGTCTTCGCCAGGTAGGGGAAGTCGTCGGCGACGGTGCCGTAGGAGAGGACCCGCGCCAGCGGCGTCTTCCCTTCCTTCTCCGCCCACTCCTCGGAGGCGACGACGATCGCCCCGGCGCCGTCGTTGACGCCCGGGGCGTTGCCGGCGGTGTGGGTGGCGTCGGGGCCGCCGATCGCCTTCAGCCCGGCCAGCGTCTCCAGGGTCGTGTCGGGACGGATCGCCTCGTCGGCCTCGACCGTCGAGGGGCCCTTGCGGGACTTGACGGTGACGCCGACGATCTCGTCGGCGAGGCGGCCGGCTTCGGTCGCCTCGTGGGCGAGCCGGTGCGAGCGCTCGGCGAAGCGGTCCATGTCGACGCGGGTGATCTCGAGCTCGTTGGAGACCTCGCTCGCCTCGTTGATCATCTGCTTCTCGGTGAACGGGTTGGTGAGACCGTCGTGGGTCATCGCGTCGAGCGCCTGCACGTCGCCCATCCGGAAGCCGAAGCGGGCGTTCGGCAGCAGGTACGGCGCCTGGCTCATCGACTCCATGCCGCCGGTGACGGCGACGTCGGTGTCGCCGGCGCGGATCGCGACGTCGGCGATGCCGAGCGAGCGCATCCCCGAGGCACAGACCTTGTTGATCGTCTCCGAGGGGACCTCCTTGGGGATCCCGCCCTTGATCTGGGCCTGGCGCGAGGGGATCTGACCCTGGCCGGCCTGCAGCACCTGGCCGAAGACGACCTGCTCGACCTGCTCCGGCTCGACGCCGGAGCGCTCCAGCGCCGCCTCGATCACGGTGCCGCCGAGGTCGGTGGCGTCAAGGGAAGAGAGACCGCCGCCCATCTTTCCGAATGGGGTCCGCGCGGTTCCGAGAATCACTGAGCTGGGCATCTACTGCCTTTCCTTTCCAAGTTTCGTTGGCCTGGCCCCTGTCCGCCGGGTCCAGCGGGTGACGATACCGACAGGACGTAGACTCGCGGCCGATGAGGGTCGCGGTAAAGCAGGTCGAGCTGGACGAGGCGGATGCGGACCTCCTTGTCGTCGGGTTGATCGAGGGCGCCGAGCTGCCCGCGCCGATTGCCGACGCGGCAGGCGCCGGCGCCGCCAAGGCAGGCTTCAAGAAGGCCTCTCTGCTGCGGCCGGAGGGCTTCCCGCCGGTGCTCGTGGTGGGACTCGGCGACCGCGCCAAGATCGACGCGGAGACGTTCCGCGTCGCCGCTGCGATCGCCGCCAAGGAGGCGAAGCGGTTGGAGGCGAGATCGATCGGCTGGGAGATGTCGGAGCTCGCGGACGACGGCACAGCCGCCGGGGCGCTGGTCACCGGGACGATCCTCGCCTCCTACCGCTTCGACCGCTTCAAGTCCGGCGACGGCGACGATTCGCCGCGGCTCGAATCGCTGGAGCTGCTCGGGCTCCCGGATGTGGAGGAGCCAGCGGAATCCGCGCGGGTCGCCGCCGAGGCCCAGAACCGCGCCCGCGACCTGCAGAGCCTGCCCGCCAACTTCGCAACCCCGGCCTTCCTCGCCGAGCGGGCGGAAGAGATCGCTGCTGCCTGGGGTGAGATCAGCGTCGAGGTGCTCGGCCGAGCCGAGCTGGAAGCGAAGGGGATGGGCGGCCTGATCGCCGTCAGCCAGGGGAGCCCGCAGGAGCCGAAGCTGATCGTCCTCCGCTACGCCGGGGGCTCCGGTCTGAAGCTCGCTTTCGTCGGCAAGGGCGTCACCTTCGACACCGGCGGCATCTCGCTCAAGCCCGGCGCCGGCATGCAGGAGATGAAGATGGACATGTCGGGCGCCGCAGCGGTGCTCGAGGCGGTCGCGGCGATCGCCGAGCTGGGCCTGCCGGTCGACCTCCTCGCCGTCGTCCCCTCGACCGAGAACATGCCGTCGGGGACCGCGATCAAGCCCGGGGACGTGATCACCCAGTACAACGGCAAGACGGTCGAGGTCAACAACACCGACGCCGAGGGTCGGCTGATCCTCGCCGACGCCCTCGCCTACGCCGTCGAGCAGGGGGCCGAGCGAATCGTCGACATCGCCACCCTGACCGGCGCCGTCCAGATCGCGCTCGGCTCCACCTATGCCGGCCTCGTCGCCAACGACGACGCGCTCGCCGCGGAGGTGAGCCGCGCCGGAGAGGAGACCGGGGAGCTCGTCTGGCGCCTGCCGCTCCACCCCGAGTACAAGGACCTGATGAAGGGCACGGTCGCCGACCTCTCCAACCTCGCCAAGAAGCGCAAGGCCGGGACGATCACCGCCGCCTCCTTCCTCGAGGAGTTCGTCGGCGAGGTGCCCTGGGCGCACCTCGACATCGCCGGCACCGCCTGGGACGTCGGCCGCGAGTACACCGGCAGCGACGCCAGCGGCTTCGGCACGCGCCTGCTGGTGGAGCTCGCCCGCCGTCACTCTGCCGCCTGACCCTCGCCGCTCACCTGATCTCGATCCTCCGGTAGCCGGTCGCTCGCTGCGCTTCCCGCAGGCCCGCCGGGTAGTGCAGGTCGGCGCTGATCTCCTCTTGGGTGATCGTGATCCAGGTCTGCCGCCGCCTCCGCTGGTGCCTGCGTCGTGGGATCAGCCTCATGGTTCGCCTCCGATCGGCTTCGCTTGGTTGCATCAAGCAACTGAATCTGAAGCCAGTCTAGCCCAAGATGGTTGCTTGATGCAACCATCGGCGCGAAACCGCGCCCGAATCGAAATCAAGGCGCGGCGTTGGTCAGCAGCGCCGAGATCGACGGCTTCCGCTCGATCGCTCCTTCGTCGTACATCCAGTTCACCAAGCGGTTCGCCGAGCCCGGGTCGATCTCGGGGCTCGTCGAAAGGAAGGGCAGGGCTTTCCTCACCGCGGCTTCGATCTCGTGAGCCGAGCGGGGGACGGGCCCGATGGACTCTTCGAGCGCTTCGACGGCGCCTTCAGGATCTTCGACCGCCGCTGCGTTGCCCCGAGCTACGGCAGACATGAAGGCGCGAATCACATCAGGCTCTTCCGAGAAAAGGTCGGACCGGGCGATCACCACCAATTCTTCATAAGCCGGAATGCCAAGAGTCTGCACGGGGGTGATCACCGGCGTTAGCCCACGTCCTTCCAGAATCGGCCCCTCCACAATCCAGGAGCCACCGAAGGTGGCGTCCGCCCGTCCGCTGATCAAAGCCGGCGCCAACTCGTATCCCACGGCCAAGACCTTCACGTCGGCGAGCGTCAATCCACCGCGCGCGAGCACGCTCTGCAGAAGGGCCTTCTGGAATGACAACCCCGGGATGGCGATCGTCTTCCCCTTCAGATCGGCGATGCCGGCGATCTGCGACCGCTTCGTCCAGACCAGCGCTGCGGTTGGCTGCGAAACCAGGCTACCCACCGCGACGATCGGTGCTCCCCGCTCCTTCGCCAGGATCACTTCTGGCTCATGGGAGATCCCGATTTCATCCGTTCCGTCAACCACGTACGGCACCGGCCGCAGCGGGGTCGCCGGGCTGGCAAAGACGACCTGGAGGCCCGCTTCGGCGAAGTAGCCGAGCTTTTCGGCCAGCACGATGCCCACGTTTTCGGGACTTTCAAATCCGTCGAGGGTCACTCTGAGTTCGCGGACCTTTTCGGGCACCGAGGGGGCAGACGTTTCAGCGCTTCCGGCTCCGCATCCCCCGCAACCAGCCAGGAAGATGGTCGCCACACTCAGCAAGAGAGCCCGCCCACCATTCCTCATTGGTCGGATTTTAGTTAGTAACGGCCCCTCACGGCAGTTGCTTGATGCAACCAGGTGTGCGAGGATCGTGCACGTGCTGCGCCGCGACTATCCGGGCCTCGACAACTCGGTCGCCAAGGCGCTCGAGGTGATCGGCGAGCGCTGGTCGCTGCTGATCGTGCGAACGGTGATGCACGGCAACCGCCGCTTCGGCGAGATGCAGAAATCCCTCGGCATCGCCCGCAACGTCCTCACCACCCGCCTGCAGCGCCTGGTCGACGAGGGGATCCTCGAACGCCGCGCCTACTCCGAAACCCCGCCCCGCCACGAATACTTCCTCACCCAGAAGGGCCTCGACCTCTGGCCCGCCCTGATCGCCCTCCTCCACTGGGGCGACCGCTACTCCCCCCACCCCGGCGGCCCGACCCGCGTCATCGTCCACAAGGAGTGCGGCGGCCAGGTCGGCGAGCGCGGCATCTGCGAGCGCTGCGGCAAGGTCCTCACCGCGCGCGACGCGATCCAGGTTCCGGGGCCAGGTGCGAAGGTGCCGGCGGAGCCCAACGGCACGCCAGCCGATTAACCCTCGGCCTCTTCCTGTTCCCGGCGACGAACCTCGTCGGCAAGCTCCACGTACTCCACGACCATCAACTGGTCCTTGACGCGGTTGGCAGCCCTCTTCATGGAAATCAGATCATCGAGCGACGCGACGCGCACCTCGACGCCGGCAATTCGCTTTATCCGTGAGTGCTTCCGGAGTTCCTCGTAACTCTTGATTCCGGCGACATCCCCGTGGATGTCGAAGCTGCCGAACTCCGTGGCAAAGGTGAAGTTGACGCCATTGGCCAGCGTTTGAGCATCGAGCTGAAACGGCAGGTCCGGCGGTGCACCCCGAAGGGTCACGCCGATCGCCGTAAGGGCCTCCGCAAGCCTTCGCAGGTTGGCTAAGTCACGCGCGTAGGCGACATCGAGGTCATACGTCGGATACGACGAACCCTGGGCAACCCCCGCAAGCCCGCCGACAACGACGAAGTCGACTCCATGCCGCTCCAAGGTCTCCAGCAGGGGCCCTGCTTGAAGCGACCTTCCGAGATTCTCAAGAGCCATGGTCCTTAAGGCTCCTGCAAGAAGGATTCTCCCCCCTGTTCGCGCGGACGAAGTCGGCGAATTCGAGGCCTCTTCGCACACGCTCTTCCGGGGTCAGCTCGAGATTGGCCCGAAGAAGCGTCGGGTCGATACCCGTATCTCGCTTCTGAGCTTCCAGCACCAGATCCTCACCCATCAAACGCAGCAGCTCCGCCAAGGTCTGGACGGTCGGCGAGATACGTTCCTGCTCGATTCGCGAGATCGCCGACTGGGTCGTGCCGGCCCGCCTCGCCAACCGCTCTTGGCTGAGGCCATGTCGAAGCCTGACCTCGCGTATCAATCGCCCTGGTTCTAGATTCATAGCGTAAAAGAAATCATTACATAAATGCGATCAATATGTATCCGCTAAGTTCCCAGCTGACGGCGAAGAGGAGGAACGGATGGCGACGGCGGCTGAGGTTCAGGCGAGGGACAAGATCTTCATCGGCGGCGAGTGGGTGGCGCCGAGCGGGGCCGAGCCGATCGAGGTCGTGAATGCGACCACCGAGGAGGTGATGGGCACGATTCCGGGTTGCACCCCGGTGGACGCCGACCGCGCCGTCGCAGCCGCACGGGAGGCCTTCGAGGGCTGGTCGCAGACCTCGCGCGAGGAGCGGGCCGGCTACCTGAGCGCGATCGCCGCCGGCTTGAGCGAGCGTGCCGAGGAGATCGCGACCACGATCACCCAGGAGCTGGGGATGCCCTTGAAGCTGAGCCGGATGATCCAGGTCGGGCTCCCCGCCTCCCAGTTCGCGGCGATGCCGAAGCTGATGGAGGAAGTCCAGTGGGAGGAGGAGATCGGCAACTCGCGGGTGCTGCGCGAGCCGGTCGGCGTGCTCGGTGCGATCACGCCTTGGAACTACCCGCTCAACCAGATCGCCGCCAAGGTGGCCCCCGCCCTCGCCGCCGGCTGCACGGTGGTGCTGAAGCCGAGCGAGGTGACCCCCCTGAACGCCTTCCTGCTCGCCGAGGTGATCGAGGCCGCGGGGCTGCCCGCCGGTGTCTTCAACCTGGTCACCGGCACCGGCCCCGTCGTCGGCGAGGCGATCGCCGCCCATCCCGGCGTCGACATGGTCTCCTTCACCGGCTCGACCCGCGCCGGGCGCCGCGTCAGCGAGCTCGCCTCGGCGACGGTGAAGCCGGTGGCGATGGAGCTCGGCGGCAAGTCGCCGAACGTGATCCTCGACGACGCCGACCTGGAGAAGGCGGTGCCGGACGGCGTTGCCAAGTGCTTCCTCAACTCCGGCCAGACCTGCAGCGCCCTGACCCGAATGCTGGTCCCGCGCCGGCGGTTGGCTGAGGCCGAGGAGCTGGCGAAGGCGGCGGCTGAGCGCTTCACCCCCGGCGACCCCTTCGACGACTCGACCCGGCTCGGGCCGCTCGTCTCCGACGTCCAGCGGGAGCGCGTCCGCGGTTACATCAAGAAGGGGGTCGACGAGGGCGCGCGGCTGATCACCGGCGGCGCCGAGCCGCCCGAGGGTCTCGACCGCGGCTACTTCGTCCGCCCCACCGTCTTCTCCGAGGTGACGACCGAGATGACGATCGGCCAGGAGGAGATCTTCGGCCCGGTGCTCGCGATCCAGCCCTACGAGAGCGAGGACGACGCGATCCGCATTGCCAACTCGACCGAGTACGGCCTCGCCGGCGGCGTCTGGTCGGCGGACGTCGACCGCGCGATCGGCATAGCCAGGCGCATCCGCACCGGCCAGATCGAGATCAACGGCGGCGCCTTCAACCCCCTCGCACCCTTCGGCGGCTACGGCCAGTCCGGTCACGGGCGCGAGAACGGCCGCTACGGCATCGAGGAGCTGCTGCAGGTGAAGAGCCTGCAGCTCTGATGCCGGGGGCTAGGGTCGCGTTGCCAGGTAGTCGTTGGTGAGCAATTCGGACACCGCCAGCTTCTTCCGGATCAGTCCCTGTTCGTTCATCCAACCGACCAGCGCGCTCGCCTTGCCAGGATCGATGCGGGCGGTCCTGGAGAGAAGTGGCAGCGTCGCCTCGACCTGGGCTTCGGTCACCCTAGGGCCGATTTCAACACTGGTTTCGTCGGCTTCTTCCATCGCCTTGAGCGCGGCTTTGGGGTTTCTCACCGCCGCGTCGGCGCCGCGGACGATGGCCGACATGAACGCTTGCATGAAGCTGGGGTATTCGGCCGCAAGGTCCTTGCGGACGATAACCACGAGTTCTTCGTAGGAGGGTGCGCCGAAGGACTGCATGCGGGTGATGACGGGCTTCGCTCCACGCTCTTCGAGCTCCGCCCCCTCGAGGTTCCACGAGCCGCCGAAGATCGCATCGGCCTGCCCTCTCAGCAGGTCCCGCACGAGTTCGTAACCGACCTGCTTCAGGTGCACGTCCTCCAGCGTCAGCCCTGCCCGTGCCAGCAGGCTGGCGAGGAACCGCTTCTGGTACGCCACGCCGGGGATGGCGATCGTCTTCCCCTTGAGGTCGGCGAGAGTGTGGACCTTCGAGCCCTTTAGCCAGATCATCGCCGTGGTCGGCTGCGAGACCAGGCTGCCGATGGCGACGATCGGCGCTCCTTGTTCCTTCGCGATCGCGACCTGCGGCAGCTGCGCCACGCCGACGTCGTCGACCCTGCTGCTCACGTAATACACCGGCCGGCTGGGCCGGACCGGAGCGCCCACCCATACTCTGATGCCGGCGTCTTCGAAGAAACCCCGCTGCTCGGCCATCACGATTCCAAGGTCGGCTGGGTCTTCATAGCCCTCGACCGTCACCGACACGCCATCGGTTGCGGTCGGAGGCATCTTGAATGCGGCTCTTTTCGGCTTGGGCCGGCTGCTTTTCGATGGGGTCCCTGCCTGGCCGCCTTCCGCCTGGCCGCCCCCTCCGCATCCGGCAGCAAACGCGGCGATCAGCGCCAGGCCGACAAGCAAGCGACCGTGCCTCATTAGTAAAAATATATCGTTTATCGAGAAACGGGCGGCGTTGCCGTGATCCCGCCTTCGGTGCGCCCGACGACCTCGGCGGCCCGTCCGGCCTTCTCGCCAATCCCGAAATGGGCGCAGATCGTCAGCTCGTGCTCGCGGCGCAGCGGGCGGGTCGGGTCGACCACGGGGGCGCTGCGGATCGCTTCGCCCTCCTGGGACACCCAGACGCCGAAGGGGGCGCCGGCGCAGTTGGCGAAGGGGACCGCGACGACCCGGGCGCGGCGGCGGCGGCCGAGACGGGTGATCAGCCAGGCGGGCTCGCCGCTGTCGGCGTCGACGAAGAAGCCCTGGACCTGGCCGACCGCTGCACCGCCGATCTCGGCCAAGTCGGCGCCGAGCCAGCCCATCGCCTCGGCGGCCGAGACCTGGCGGGCGCCCTCAGTCATCGGCGTGCCTCTCCAGCAGCTCGCCCGCTGCGGTGGCCGGGTCGATCTCGCGCCGCACCACGCGGTCGAGCAGCTCCGCCGTCGCCGGGTCCTCGGAGACGGTCTGCTCGAGCCGGCGGCGCATCCGCGAGGTGGCAATGCCCAGCACCTCGTTGCGCAGGTTGCGGGCGCGGCGCTCGGCCAGCGTGCCCCGCTCCTCGATGAACTCGCGGTGGGAGTCGATCTGCGCCGCCAGCTCGTCGACGCCCTCGCCGCGGGCGGCCTCGGTGCGCAGGATCGGCACCTTCCAGCCCTCGGGGTCCTGCGAGAGCGCGAGCACGCCGCGGACCTCGCGCACCATCGTGTCGGTCATCGGGTGGTCGGCCTTGTTGACGACGATGATGTCGGGGATCTCCATCACCCCCGCCTTCAGCGCCTGGATCGAGTCGCCGGAGCCGGGCATCAGCGCCAGGACGATCGTGTCGGCGTGGTCGACGATGTCGATCTCCGCCTGGCCGACGCCGACGGTCTCGATCAGGACGTCGTCTTTGCCGGCGGCGTCCATGATCAGCGCCACCTGCAGCGCCGCCTCCGAGAGTCCGCCGAGGGCGCCGCGCGAGGCCATCGAGCGGATGAAGACGCCGGGGTCGAGGAAGTGCTCGGTGAGCCGGATCCGGTCGCCGAGCAGGGCGCCGCGGGTGAACGGGCTCGAGGGATCGATCGAGAGCACCGCGACTTCGCGCTCGGCCTTGCGCAGCTCCGCGGTCAGCGCCCCGATCAGGGTGCTCTTGCCGACGCCAGGCGGTCCGGTGAAGCCGACGATGCGCGCCTTGCCGGTGCGCGGATAGACCTCGCGCACCAGCTCCCAGCCGGCCGGGTCGTCGGACTCGATCAGCGTGATCGCCCGCGCCAGCGCCCGCTTCTCGCCGGCGAGGAGGCGCTCCGCAAGGGGCGCGGTTTTCGCGACATCGGCCAAGGGCGAGTGAGTCTAAGAGGCGGCCTTTAAAGTTGCCGCGCCGTGCTGCGCTTCTTGGCCCGCAATCGGATGCTCACCCCGCGCTACGCGCGGCTCCTCTGGCGCTACCTCTGGCGGCGGCTGCTGACCCCGGCAGGGTGGCGCTGGCGCTCGGACGGCCCTCTCTTCCTCGGCAGGAGGCTCGAACTCCACGTCGAGCGCCGCGGCGAGGTCCGCTTCGGCCGCTTCGTCTGGATCGGCGACGGGACCAAGATCCGCTGCCACGAGGGCCTGGTCGAGATCGGGGAGAAGACGGTGATGGGTCAGGAGTGCACGATCTCCGCCTACCAGCGCGTCCGCATCGGCGAGCAGTGCGTGATCGCCGACCGGGCGATGTTCATCGACTTCGACCACGGCGTCGTCGAGGTCGAGCGCCCGATCCGCCTCCAGGGCATCTACAAGCGCGACGTCGAGGTCGGCAACAACGTCTGGATCGGCTACGGCGCCTGCGTCCTGCGCGGCGTCAGGGTGGGCGACAACTCGGTGATCGGGACCAACGCGGTGGTGACCAAGGACGTCCCCGCCAACGCCGTCGTCGCCGGCATCCCGGCTCGCATCGTCCGCATGCGCGAGGCACCGGCGGAGCTGTGCTGGCGGCGACCGGTCGAACCGGATCCCGATGCCTGGACGACCTTGCAGCCGCCCCGGAACGCCTCTCGCGAGTAGGTGTCGAGTTCCTCTCGGATAGCGAGAGGAAGGTGACACGAGTATCGAAGGTCGTTGTCTGCAAGATTTCCGTCAGGTTTGTCTCGTAATGTCAGGCCGACAATGAATCGCTGCCGAAATGCTCCCTACGTGTCCCGTGACGGAAGAATCCGCTCGCAGGAGGTGGCGACCAGGTTCGGCCGCAACCTCTGGCGCTGCCGCCGACGCGCCTCGCTCTCCCAGGAAGAGCTCGGCGCCCGCGCCGGGCTGCACCGGACCGAGATCGGGATGCTGGAGCAGGGGACCCGGCTCGCGCGCGTCGACACGCTGATGAAGCTGGCCGGCTCGCTCTCGGTCTCGCCGATGGAGCTGCTGGAGGGGATCCACTGGACCCCCGGCACCACTTCCGAGGGCGGCTTCGCGATCAGCGACCGCACCCTCCCCCGTCGCCGCGGCGACGACTGCGGCTAGGGCTCAGGACAGCGTCGCGCCGGCCAGCTCGGCGTAGACCGCCGCCGTCTGCTCGGCGACGTCGCCCCAGTCGAAGCGGCGCACGTGCTCGTAGGCTTCGGCGACGAGGCGGCGCCCGAGCTCGTCGTCGGAGAGGACGCGGATCGCGACCTCGGCCAGCGCTTCGGGGTCGTGGGCGCGGAAGCGCAGCCCTGCCTCCTCGTGCGGGACGACCTCGCGCAGGCCGCCGGTGTCGGCGACGATGCAGGGACAGCCGGAGGCCATCGCCTCCAGCGCCACCAAGCCGAAGGGCTCGTAGATCGAGGGGACCACGGTCAGGTCGGCGATCCGGTAGAGCGAGTGGAGGACGTCGTCGCCGATCCAGCCGAGGAAGGTGCCGTGCTCCATCAGCCCCAGCTCCTCCGCCTGGCGCTTCAGTTCGGCCTCGTGGGTGCCCGAGCCGGCGACGAGGAAGCGCGTGCCCGGTGCCTCCTCGAGCACCCGTGGCATCGCCTCCAGCGCCAGCTGGAAGCCCTTCTCGTAGACGAGGCGGCCGATCAGCAGCACCAGCTTCTGCTCCGGCGCCGCGAACTCGGAGCGCAGCCGCGCCAGGTCCTCGGCCGGCTGCGCGGGCAGGTCGTCGGGGTCGATCCCGTTCGGGATCACCGTGATCCGCGCCTCCTCGACGCCGAAGATGTCGGCGACCTGTTCGCGCATGTAGTGGGAGCAGGTGATGACCCGCTTTGAGCGGTTGGTGATCCAGCGCTCGACCCCGTGGATGTAGGTCTGCGGGTGCTTGTCGACCCAGCCCTGGTGGCGCCCGTACTCGGTCGCGTGGATGGTCGTGATCAGCGGCGCGTCGAAGCGCTTGGCGAGGTGGTCGCAGGCGTTGGCGACCAGCCAGTCGTGGCCGTGGACGAGGTCGAAGCTGTAGCGGTCGCCGAGCTCGACCCCGGCGGCGAGCATGTCGGAGTTCATCCGCTCGACCCAGGCGACGAACTCGCCGAGGTCGGTCGGACGCTTCGGCTCGCGGATGCGGTGGATGAGGACGCCGCCGCGGCGCTCCTCGGCCGGCGACTCCTCTCCCCCGCGGGTCAGCACGTGAACCTCGACGTCGCGCTCGACCAGCGCCTCGGAGAGCTTGCGCACGTGGCGGGCGAGGCCACCCTCGATCAGCGGCGGGTACTCCCAGGAGAGGATGAGCGTGCGGGTCAAGTTCGGTGGCTTGGTCCGGGTGGCTGGGTTCAGGGCTCCAGAAGCGGGGCGATGCTCAGGTCCGGGGCGAGCGAACGCATGCGGGGGTCGGTGGCGCGGTCGCAGTCTATGGCCTCCAACATCGCCCGTGAGTGATCCGTCGCCCGCTGGTAGGCGTAGTCGCCGGCCTGCTTGCGCTGGTCGAGGAAGGCCCAGTCGCTCGACTGGGCGGCGAGCAGCTCGCGGGCGGCGCGCTCGAGCCGCTCCCCCCGCAGCCCGCCGGAGACCGCCCGCAGCAGCCGCAGCTCCATCCGCCGCGCTCCCCAGGCGAGGTCGGCGACCGGCGGCGAGTCCCACGTGCGCAGGTCCTTGCCGTCGCCCCAGGTCGAGGCGCGCAGGGGGCGCTCGGCAGGCTCGTGCTCGGCGAGCGCCTGGGGGACGGTGAGCAGGCGGATGCCGGCTGCCTCCGCGCCCTCCAGCACCGCCCGCAGCCAGATCGGGCCCTCCGACCACCAGTGGCCGAGCAGCTCGGTGTCGATCGCGAAGACGAGCAGGCCGCGACGGTCGCGCTCCTCTGCGAAGGAACGCAGGCGCTCGGCGGCCGCGGCGAGGAACTCGCCGGCTTGGCGGCGCGCCGCGGCCGCGGCGGCGGCCGGGTCGTAGGCGCCGCCGCCGACCCGCCAGATGCGGATCCCGCGCAGCGATTTGCCGGCGAACTGGGCGTGGGCGGGGTCGGATGGATAGCCGTCGAGCGACCAGAGCCAGGAGATCGCCTCCCAGTCGATCGGCAGCGCCACCGGCCCCGCCTCGGTCCGCACCGGCTCCAGCGCCTCCAGCGGCTCGGCGTGGGCGCTCTGGTCGACGCAGAACCAGCGCACCCCCTGCTCGGACAGGCGCCACTCGAGCCCGGGAACGTAGGCGCACTCGGGCAGCCAGAAGCCACCGTCCCAGCCGAAGCGGCGGCGATGCGAGCGCAGCCCGGTCCCGAGCTGCAGCCGCAGCCCCTCCCTGGTCGCCAGCAGCGGCAGGACCGCGTGGGTGGCCGCGGAGGCCGCGAGCGCGATCCGCCCCTCCTCCGCCGCCCGCTGGAACGGAGCCAGCGGGTCGCCGCCGGCCGCGTCCAGCAGCTCGAGCGCGTGCGCGTAGCGCTCGCGCTCGCCCTCGCAGGCCGCCTGGCACTCCTCGGGCACCTGCGGCAGGTCGGCTTCGGCGGCGCCGATCCGCCACTCGACCAGGAAGCGCCGCAGCCGCTCCGCCGCGCCCCGGTCCTCGAGCTGGTCGGCGAGCACGGGCGTCACAGTCATCGTCAGGTCCCGCGCCACCTCCAGCACCGGCAGGTAGGAGCGGATCACCGCGTCGAACAGCCACTCCTCGCCGAAGGGGTACGTCCCGAACCCCTCGACATAGGGCATGTGGCTGTGGAGGACGATCGCCAGATCACCGGCGCTGTCCGCGCTGCTCATGCCTACGAGCGGCAGACCGCGAGGAAGTCGAGGGCGCGGTCGAGGTCGCTCTCGCGCAGCCGAAAGTCGGAGGCGACGATCGCCGGAGTGAAGCGGTCGTAGAAGGGCCTGGTCAGGCCGAACCGTTTGTGGACCGAGTCCCAGCCGAGCCTGATCGCCAGCTCGTGGGCGCGCAGCTTGCGGGCGTGGAAGAGGCCGAGCACCTCGACCCGCGGGAAGTGCGCCTCGCAGAGGGCCCGGAACTCCTCGGCCCGGTACTCCTTCACGTGCCAGGGGTTGCCGGACTTCTCCGCCCCGGGCGGCGCCAGCGTCAGCAGGTTCGGGGTCGAGACGTAGGCGACCCCGCCCGGCGCCAGCATCGCCTTGAAGTGCTCGAGGATCGCGCCCGGATCCTGGACGTGCTCGATCGTCTGCAGGAAGACGACGACGTCGCAGGGCTCGGCGAAGCTCTCAGCCAGATCGCGCTCGAAGCGCAGGTTGGGGCGCCGGTAGCGCAGCCGCGCGTGCTCGTGCGCCTCGGGGTTGGCGTCGACGCCGACGACGCTGGTGGCGGTGCGGGCGAGGGCGTCGGAGCCGTAGCCCTCGCCGCAGGCCATGTCGACCACCCGCATCCCCGCCACCCGCTCAGCGATCCACTCGTAGACGACGAGATGGCGGCGGAACCAGTAGTTCTCCTCCGGCACGTCGGGCAGCGTCCGCTCCCCCGTCAGGGGCAGCGGCGGCACGCCGGGCGGCTGGTTCTCCTGCAGGTAGTGGCGCTCCACGGAACGGGACCGTATAGCGGTCGTAGTTCTCGTCGCATACCGGATGGAACTGCGACCGCCGTGGAGTGTCTGCGCCGGCGGTCGTAGTTCTCGTCGCATACCGGATAGAAGTACGACCGCCGTGGAGCGTTTGCGCCGACTGCGCGATTCCGCGTAGAGTTCCCGCCCCATGCCGGCCTCCCCCTCCGCGAGTGCGGAGCACATCAAGGACGTCAACACCCGCTACCACGACGCTGCCGCCGAGGAGTACGACGCCAAGTGGGGCATCGACTTCGGCGAGATCGGCCAGCGCCAGGTGCGGCTGAAGCTGGTCAAGGCGCTGGGCGGCTTGAAGGGCCGCGGCTTCGGCGACGCGCTGGAGATCGGCTCCGGCACCGGCTACTTCTCGCTCAACCTCGTCCAGCTAGGCGTGATCGAGCGTCTGACCGCCACCGACATCTCGCCCGGGATGCTGAAGCGGCTCGCTGCGACGGCCGAGGCGCTCGGGCTCGACGGCGTCGAAACGGTCGTCACCGAGGCGGAGGTGCTGCCGTTTGAGGACGGGAGCTTCGACCTCGTCTTCGGCCACGCCGTCCTCCATCACATCCCCGACCTCGAGAAGGCCTTCGCCGAATTCCGCCGCGTGCTGCGGCCGGGCGGGATGGTCGCCTTCGCCGGCGAGCCCTCCCGCTACGGCGACACGCTGGCGGCGCTGCCGAAGCGCGCCGGCCTGACGCTGGCGCCGCTCTGGCGGCGGGCGATCGGCGCCGAGGAGCGCGCCGTCGCCGAGGGCGAGCAGTCCCATGACCACTCGCTCGAGGGCGAGGTCGACGTCCACGCCTTCGCCCCCGCCGACCTGCGCCGCCTGCTCCGCGCAGCCGGCTTCGAGCAGCGCCACGTCGGCGGCGAGGAGCTGCTCTCCAACGCCTGGGGCTGGGGCCTGCGCACGGTCGAGTCGAGCGCCGAGCCCGAGTCGATCCCCTTCGGCTGGCGCCGCTTCGCCTTCAACAGCTACATCGCCCTGCAGAAGGTCGACACCCGCCTGCTCGAGCCCTACCTGCCGGCCGAGCTCTTCTACAACCTGCTCGTTTCGGCGCGCAAGCCGATCTAGCGGCGCAGGCGCGGACCGCCGTCCTTCGCTTCGCCGGGCATCCGAGCGCGGTAGATCTTGACCCGGTAGTCGAGGCCCTTGAGGCGGCGTTCGCCGATGTAGGAGTACTCGAAGCCGTCCCCGGCCGCCTCTTTGGTCGCCTCGTCGAGGACGACGCTGCCGGGACGGGCGACGTTGGTGAGGCGGCTGGCGAGGTTGACGGCGCGGCCGTAGTAGTCGCCCGCCTGCGGCAGGGTCGGGCCGCTGGCGATGCCGGCGCGAAGCCAGGGGAACTGCTGGCCTTCGGCCTCGGCGGCGGCGATCAACTCCAGCGCCGCGGCGACCATCGGCTCGGGGTCGGTCGAGATCAGCATCACCTCGTCGCCGATCGTCTTCACCAGCCGCACCGGCGGCTCGGCGACCGCGCTTGCCATCTCCTCCAGCCGCCCTGCGACCATGCCCAATTCCTCCGGGGCGATTTCCTCGCCGAGGCGGGTGAACTCGACCAGGTCGGCGAAGCAGACGGTGAGGTTGACGGCGCCGCCCACCTCACCCGAGGCGAGGTTCGTTGCCCCGATCACGTCGCGGCGGATCTGTTCCAGCAGGTGCGCCTGCAGGGCGTAGATGACGGTCGGCCCGACCAGCGGCATCATGTGCTCGGCCGCGGCGACGAAGCGCCTGGCGACATCGCGCTCGGTGTCCCCGGGGCGGATCAGCGTGCGGACGATCAGCTCGCGGTTCGCTTCGGCGATCCGCGCCGTCCCCATCCCGATCGTGCGGGCGACGCCGAGCAGCCCCTCTTCGGGCAGGCCGGTGTCGATGAAGGCCTTGGTCATGCGCGCCGCTTCGAGGTCGGCGTTGGTGGCGCGGCGCTCGTCGGGGTCGGTGTAGGGGACGCCGAGCGCCGAGCTGAACCGCTGCAGGGTGTCGAGGTCGAGCCCGGCCAGCTCGGCGATCTCGTGGGCGGTGTAGCGCGGCCCCTCGCCGGCCAGCGCCCGCTCGACCGGGAGCAGGGTCAGCCGCCCCGCCGCCACCGCGTCCTTGAGTTCCTCCAGCGCGCAGCCTTCGGCGGCGAGCTCCTGCAGCAGTTCGAGCCGTGCCTCGCGCGGCGCGCCCTCGACCCCCTCCAGCAGCCCCTCGGCCTCGAAGTCGATGTCGTGCCCCGCCATCTCACTCAGCGTAGGCGACGGCGCCGCCGCGGCGGGGGTCGCCGCCGCCGCTCAGCTCGCCGCTGCGCGGGTCGCGGGCGACGGCCTGGACGCCGCCGAAGAAGAGGTTGATCGCCGGACGGCGGGCCACCGGCACGCCGCGTCTCTCGATCCGCTCCAGTGCCGCCTCGTCGATCCCCGGCTCGGCCTGGACGATGCCCTGCTCGAAGTGCAGCCTCGGCGCCTCGACCGCAGCGTCCACGGGAAAGCCCTGCTCGACAGTCCGGACCACCGTCTGCAGGATCGCCGAGCGGATCCGGTTCGAGCCGGCGCTGCCCAGCGCGAGGACGATCTCGCCGTCGCGCAGCACCACGGTCGGCGCCATCATCGAGGGCACCCGCCGCCCCGGCACGATCAGGTGGAAGCCGGCGGGGTTCAGGTCCTCCTCGCCGAGCATGTTGTTGAGGATCACCCCGGTCCCAGGGACCAGCACGCCGGAGCCGGAGCCGTTCGAACAGGTGACGCTGGCGCAGTTGCCCTCGGCGTCGAGGACGGAGATGTGGGTGGTCGAGCCGAGCAGGTCGGCGGCGGCGAGGTCAAGCCTGATCGGGTCGAGGAAGCCCACCTCCATCCCCTCTTCGTAGAGGGACTCGGCAAAGGCGAGGTCGCGCTGCGAGTTTGCCGCTTCCATCGCCGCGACCAGCTGCTCGGGGCCGCTCTTCGGACCGAGGCGCTCGAGCAGGCCGAGGCAGTAGGAGATGAGGATGCCGCCCGAGGACGGCGGCGGGTTAGTCAGCACTTCGGTGCCGCGGAAGACGGTGTCGATCGGCTTGCGCTCGATCGCTTCATAAGAAGCAAGGTCGCCGGGGCCGACATAACCGCCGTTGCCGACGACGAAGTCGCTGATCGTCCTGGCGAGATCGCCGCGGTAGAAGGGCTCGGCCCCCTCCTCGGCGTAGCGTTCGAGCGCCTCCGCCAGTTCCGGGAAGGCGAAGACGTCCCCCTCCCCCAGCCGCCGTCCCCCGGGCGCGTACAGCTCCCGCGTCCCGGTCATCTGTTCGTGGATCGGGGCGAGGATCTCGAGGATGTAGGCCTGCTGGCGGTTGACCGGCGCCCCCTCGCGGGCAAGGCGGATCCCCGGCCCGACCAGCTCCGACAGCGGCAGCGAGCCGAAGCGCTCGAGCGCGTGCGCCAGCCCGGCCGCCGTCCCCGGCACCCCGCATGAGGCCGGGCCGACGTAGAACGTCTGCGTCGTCTCGGCGTCGAAGCGGACCGGCACCGGCACCAGCTCGGTCGTGCGCCCGATCTCGTCCCGCCCCGGCGCGACGACGAAGAAGTCGATCAGGACCGACTCGCCACCCTGGTGGACCATCATGTGGCCGCCCGCCCCGAACCCGGTCAGCGGGCTCTCGACCGCGAACGAGGCCAGCACCGCGCAGACCGCGGCGTCAACCGCGTTGCCGCCGGCGCGCAGGACCTCGGCCCCCGCCTCGGCGGTCAGCGGATGCCCGGCTGCGACGACCCCTCGCATGGGGCCGCTCAGACCGCCGGTGCCATGGCGAGGTGCGACTGGGGGCGCGCCTGGCCAAGCAGATCAAGGACGCAGGGCGCAGCCTTTGCTGGTGGCAAAGGCAAGCCCGAGGACGCAGAGATGCGCAGCGCCAGGCGCGTCATCCAGGCGTGCCTCGCCATGGCACCGGCGGTCTCTAGCTTGGGAGGAACTCGGGAACGTCGATCCCCAGCTCGCGGTCGCCACCCCGGCCACGGCGAGGCTCGTCCTTGGTGCGGCGGATCGTCGGCTCGGCGGACCGGCGCGGCGGCGCCGAGCGCCCGTCGAAGCGGGTGGCGACGACGGTCACCCAGACCTGATCGCTCAGCTCCTCGTCGATGTTGGCGCCGAAGATGATGTTGGCGTCGGGGTGGGCGGCCTCGCCGACGACCTTGGCGGCCTCGGAGACCTCGACCAGCGAGAGGTCGGAGCCGCCGGTGATCGAGAGCAGGATCGAGCGGGCGCCGTCCATCGAGGTCTCGAGCAGCGGCGAGGAGATCGCCTTTTCGGCGGCTTCGATCGCGCGGCCGTCGCCGTGCGCCATCCCGATCCCGAGCAGCGCCCGGCCGGCCTCGGACATGATCGTCCGCACGTCGGCGAAGTCGAGGTTGATCACGGCGGGCAGCGTCACCAGGTCGGAGATGCCCTGCACGCCCTGGCGCAGGACGTCGTCGGCGACCTTGAAGGCTTCGACCATCGAGGTCTGCTGGTCGAGGACCTCGAGCAGGCGGTCGTTGGGGACGACGATCAGGGTGTCGACCTCCTCCGAGAGTTCCTCGATGCCCTTCTGCGCCTGGGTGCCGCGGCGGCTGCCCTCGAAGCTGAACGGCTTGGTGACGATGCCGACGGTGAGCGCGCCGACCTCGCGGGCGAGTCGGGCGACCACCGGCGCTGCGCCCGAGCCGGTGCCGCCGCCGGCGCCGGCGGCGACGAAGACCATGTCGGAGCCCTTCAGCAGGCGCTTGATCTTGTCCTGCTCCTCGAAAGCGGATCGGTGGCCGACCTCGGGGTCGGAGCCGGCGCCGAGGCCGCGCGTCTGCTCGTCGCCGATGTGGACGGTGACGTCGGCGACGCAGAGCTGCAGCGACTGCAGGTCGGTGTTGACGGCCACGAACTCGATCCCCGGGATGCGCGCGTCGACCATCCGGTTGACCGCATTGACGCCGGCCCCGCCGACGCCGACGACTTTGATCACCGGCTGGTGCGGCTCCCCGCTGCCAGGCGGCTCATAGGCAGGCTCCTCGCGCCCGTACCGAGGCGTCCGAGTCAGCTCCTCCCCCCGAACCCGAGGCTCCTCGGCAAAAACCCTCTTCAGCCGCTCCGGAGCAGACTCGCTCGAGGACTCAACTCCGCGGCCCGAACCCTGAGCATCTTGGTCATAAAGGCTGGCAGCCTCGTTCTGCTGGAGAGGAACCTCAGCCGAAGACGCCTCACCGGCGGGTGGCGACGATTCCGAGGACTCCCCCGGCAGGGGGAGCCCGGAATCGGAGACAGGACCCGCCGGCCGAGCGCCCTCGTCCTGCCGCTGTTTCTCCGCCGGATCCTCCCTGCCGTAGCGCGGCGCCTCAGGCGGATCCGCGGGCGCGTCGTCGGCAGTCGATCGGAAGAGATCGGAAAGCGGCCCCTCGCGCATGCTTGCGCGCTTATTCCGCCGAGCCATGGGACAGAACCTCCTTCGCCAGATCCCGGTAGTAGTTCGCAGCGCTCGAGTCCGAATCGTACTTGAGCACGGAGGACCCTTTGACGGGCGCCTCGGCGAATTTGATCGCCTTCTTGATCCGGGACTGGAAGACGAGGTCGCCGAAGTTCTCCTCGAGGATCTCGATCGCCTCCTTGGCGTGGATCGTCCGCGAGTCGAGCATCGTCGGCAGGATGCCCTCGATCTTGACGTCGGGGTTGAGGTTCTCCTGAATCATCCGCAGCGTGTTCTGGAGCTGGACCAGCCCGCGCATCGAGAGATACTCGCACTGGACGGGGACGATCACCTTGTTCGCCGCGGTCAGCGCGTTGATCGTCAGCAGGCCGAGGCTCGGCGGCGTGTCGATGCAGACGAAGTCGTAGTCGCCGGCGACCTCTTTCAGCGCTTTCTCCAGCGAGCGCTCGCGGCCGATCTTGGTGCTCATCGCGATCTCCGCGCCGGCCAGGTCGATCGAGGCGACGGCGATGTCGATCTCCCGCTTGACGATGATCTCGGAGAGGGGCATGTCGTTGACGAGCACGTCGTAGAGGCTCTTCTCGACCTTGTCCGGGTCGATCCCCTGGCTCATCGTCAGGTTCCCCTGCGGGTCGAGATCGACGCAGAGCACCCGGTAGCCGGACTCGGCAAACGCCACGGCCAGATTCAGCGTCGTGGTCGTCTTCGCGACCCCGCCCTTCTGGTTCGCAAAGGCGATCACCTCAGCCGACTTGACCGGCTCACCCTCAGCCGCCTCCTTCTCCTTCAGGAAGTCCAACCGGGTAGGCGCGATGAGATCGACAGCTTTCATCCTCCCATCCTCCTCCTCACCCTCCCCGGACAGCTCCATCCGCTCAACCCCGACCTCGGACGGCTCTGGCTCGTCGACCACGACCTCGGACGGCTCCATCTGCTCAGCAGCAGACGCCTCTGGCGCGGGTGGCGACGATGCGGGACCCTCGCCGGTAGGCGAGGGGGACGTATCGGAGACAGGACCCGCGCCCCGAGGCGCCTCGGGCACGGCCTCTTCCATCTCCTGCAGCTCGTCGACAATCTGCTGCTCCTCCTGAATCTCGACAGCAGCAGCCTTCGGCTTCTTACGGCTTAGAAATCCCATTGCGCGGATATTCGTATGGGACCTGGTTTTTCCTGCCGCCTCCCGAAATTGCTAGGAATCAGCCAATCCCCGACCTCCTCGACAAGCGGCTCGTGATCGTCACCGGCAAGGGCGGCGTCGGCAAGACGACCGTCGCCATGGCGCTCGGCCTGCGCGCCGCCGGCGAAGGCAAGCGGACGATCGTCTGCGAGGTCTCCTCGCAGGAGAACGCCTCGCGGATGTTCGAGCACACCGCCGTCGGCTTCCACGAGGTCGAGATGGAGGAGAACCTCTGGTCGATCTCGATCGACCCCGACGAGTCGATGCGCGAGTACGTGCTGCTGCAGCTGAAGGTGCGGGCGATGCGGGACATGCTCTTCCGCAGCCGCATCTTCAACTACCTCGCCGCGGCGACGCCGGGGCTGAAGGAGCTGGTGACGATCGGCAAGATCTGGGAGCTGGCCCAGCTCGACCGCAAGGTGAAGAAGGGGCGCAAGTACGACCTGGTGATCGTCGACGCGCCGGCGACCGGGCACGGGGTCGGCTTCCTGCAGACGCCGCGCACCTTCGCCTCGATCGCCCGGGTCGGGCCGATCCACTCGCAGGCGCAGACGCTCGACCGCTTCATCACCGACCACGAGAACACCGGCGCCGCGATCGTCGCCCTGCCCGAGGAGATGCCGGTCAACGAGTCGATGGCGCTGGAGCGCGATCTGCGCGACGAGGTCGGGGTCGCGGTCGACCGCGTCTACCTCAACGGGCTCTACCCGGAGCGCTTCAAGAAGGACGAGGCGGAGAAGCTCGCCGAGCTGGCCGAGAGCGAGAACGGGACGAACGGGGCGACGAAGGCGGCGGCGCGGGCGGCGCTCTCCGAGTTCAACCGGGCGAAGTCGCAGCGCTCGCAGCTGAGCCGGCTGCGCCGGGGCGTCGAGGCGCCGGTGAAGACGCTGCCCTTCCTCTTCGAGCCCGAGCTCGACGTCACCTCAGCGCGCAAGCTGGCCGGGAGGCTCGGCTGATGCCCTCGGTCGGCGGGGTCCTCGACGGCAAGTCGATCTGCATCTGCGCCGGCTCGGGCGGCGTCGGCAAGACGACGACCTCCGCGGCGATCGCGCTGGGGATGGCGGCGCAGGGGCTGAAGGTCTGCGTGCTGACGATCGACCCGGCGAAGCGGCTGGCCGACTCGCTCGGCCTCGATGAGCTGGGGAACGAGCAGCGCCGGGTCGACCCGGCGCTGCTCGAGGCCCAGGGCGTGGAGGTGAGGGGCGAGCTGTGGGCGATGATGCTCGACGCCAAGGCGACCTTCGACGAGCTGATCGCCCGCCAGGCGCCCGACGAGGAGTCGCGCGAGCGGGTGCTGAACAACCGCATCTACCAGCAGATCTCCAGCGCCCTGGCCGGCTCGCAGGAGTACATGGCGATGGAGAAGCTGTTCGAGCTGCACACCGAAGGCGACTTCGACCTGCTCGTCCTCGACACGCCGCCGACCCGCGACGCCCTCGACTTCCTCGACGCGCCGAAACGGCTGACCCAGTTCATCGAGGGCAAATCGCTGCGCGTGTTCATGAAGCCGACCGGGTTGGCGGCGAAGGTGACCGGCCGCGGCGTCTCGGTCGCGCTCTCCGTCTTCAAGCGGATCGTCGGCTTCGACCTCCTGGCCGACCTGGCCGAGTTCTTCAACGCCTTCAGCGGCATGGTCGACGGCTTCCAGGCGCGGGCGAAGCGCGTCAACAAGCTGCTTTCCGATCCGAAGACCTGCTTCCTAGTCGTCTGCGGGCCCCAGGGCGAGCCGATCGACGAGGCCGTCTACTTCCACCGCAAGCTGGTCGAGGCCAAGCTCCCCTTCGGCGGCGTCGTCGTCAACAAGGTCCACTACCCGGCTGACGAGCTCCGTGCCGACGTCGAAGACCTGCCAGAGACCCTGACCGAGAAGCTCGGCGACCCCAATCTCGCCAAGCGCGTCGCCGACAACTTCGCCGACTACCAGGCCCTGGCCGAGCGCGACGCCCGCAACATCGACCACCTCGCCTCCGAGCTCCGCACCACCTCTGTCATCCGCGTCCCCTACCTCGACGAGGACGTCCACGACCTCGCCGGCCTCTCCCAGATCGACCGCTACCTCTTCGCCACGGCCAAGGAGCGTGTGGAGATGGCCGCGGGGCGGGCGTAGGCGATATGATGTTTTCATATGAGCCGTCTGCTTTCCGTTTCCCTTCCCGACGACCTCGCCGAGGAGACCGACGCCCTCGCCCAGAGCCTGGGCAAGACCAGGAGCGAGGTCGTTCGTGATGCCCTGCGCCGTCAGGTTCAGGTCGAGCGCTTCGCGGGCCTGCAGCGCTACGGCCGCGAGCGGGCCGAGTCGCTGGGGATCGGCCCCGAGGACAGCGAAGCCCTGGTAGACGAGAGCCGCTACGGCCGCCGCTGATCCTGCGCGTCCTCTGCGACACCAACGTCCTGGTCTCCGCCTTCATCGCGTCGGGACCGCCGAGCCGGGTGATCGAGGAGGCGATCGACGCCCACCTCGAGCTCGCCCTGGCTCAACCGGCCATGGTGGAGCTGGAGCGGATCCTGACCGGGAAGCTGCGATTCGAGCCCGAGCGCTGGCGAGAAGTGGAGGAGCTTCTCCTCGATCTGTCCACCGAGCTGATCGCACCACCCGAGGACCCGCCTGAGCCCGTGAGCGGCGATCCCGACGACGACCTGATCCTCGCCTGCGCGGTTCAGGCGCGAGTCGACGCCCTCGTCTCCGGCGATCGCCGCCACCTGCTCCCGGTCGGCACCCATCGGGGCGTTCGAATCATCACCCCGCAGGCACTGCTCGCCGAACTCCGGCAGACGTAGATACGTCGGCGCCCCTAATCGCTGTTATCACTGACATCGTCGATGGATAGCCAGCGAGACTCGCGGAACGCATTGGGCGCGGCGGTGGAGGCCCTCCGCCTGCGCACCGGCCTGACCCAGGAGGACCTGGCGGCACGAGCGAACCTGGACGCAGATCTGATCGCCCGGGTCGAGGCCGGCGAGGCCGACCCGACCTGGGGGGACGCGCGGCGGATCGCCGCCGCGCTCGGCACCTCGGTCGACCGGCTCGCGGCGCTGGCCGAAGAGCTCGAAGACGAGGCTTGAGTCAGCTCGCGCGGTTGCGGGAGTACTCGAACTCGAGGTGCTCGACGTCCCAGTCGGAGTCGGGGACCGGGAAGAGATGGCGCACGCGGGGGGTGTCGATCCGCTCCCGGTGCTGGATGTCGCGGTCGGAGGTGGCGGGCCATTCGAGGGAGTCGCCGGGGCCGGGCTCGGCGACCTCCTCCAGCCACGGCGTCGCCGTGATCCGGATCTCGTCCTCGGCGGGGATCGGCTCCATGATGCGGGTCTCCTGCTCCACGTACTCCTCCTCCGGTAGTTCGTCGACGGGCAGCTGAAGTTCTGCGGAAGGCTCGGGCTCGACCGCTTCGATCGAGATCTCCCCCGCCTCGGGCTCGGGCACGAGATCGGGCTCGGGCACGGGCTCCTGGACCGAGACGGTGATCTCGGCGTCGCCGGCTTCGAGGCCGCCGACGATCAGGCTCTCGTCCGCCGTGGTGCTGAGGTCGTTGCCGAGCTCTCCCAGGGCCGCCTCGCTCAGCAGCTTGCGGGTGCCCTCCTCGATCCAGGTCGCGAGCTCGACCGCGCGCTCGACCGGCAGGCCGTTCATCATCGCCCGCTCCAGCTCGAGCACGTCCTCGATCCGCTCGCGCGCCTGCAGCCGGTCGGTCGAGTCGTCCTCGATCAGGGCGGCGGCGCGCAGCGGCAGCGAGGCGCCGACCGGGCCGCGGCCCTCGAGCACGGCGCGCATCGCCAGCAGGTGGTCGCTCAGCCCCTCCAGCGCCGTCGGCCGCTCGCAGCCCATCTCGAAGCGGCCCACCGCCCAGGTGAGGGCGCTGTCGGGATCGGGGCGCGCCTCCAGCGCGGCGGCAAAGGAGACGAGCTCCCCGGCCTCGGACTCGCCGAGGCGGTAACCGCCGGGGCGGGTCGCAGGGGCGCCGGTGGCGATCCGCCGCCAGCAGCCCTCGCCGGTGGGGGCGAAGGCATAGGGGCCGAGGCCGATCCCGCCGCCCTTGAAGAGCCTCATCACGCTTACCAGCTCGCGCAGCTGCTGCAGAGCCGCCTCGGCGCCGCCGTCGGCGTCCTGCTCGGCGACGGCGAGGTACTGCGGCTCCCAGGCGGCGCGGCCCATGCCCTCGCTGCGCATCGCCTCGACCGGCGCCTCGATCGAGTCGGCGCGGACGATGCGGACGTCATGCGGCAGCTGCAGGCGCGGGATCGACATCCGCAAGCCGACGATCGGGGCGATGAGGACCTCCGCCTCGTCGGCGTCGCGCGATTCGGCGTCAAGAGTGGCAAGAGCGGCCTCGAGGCGCTCCCTGTCCAGCGCGAAGCCGGCGGTTCCCTCCCAGAGCGAGGCGAAGAAGATGGTCAACATGCGCTCGGCCCGCTCGCCCGGGTCGGCGGGCACGGCCTCCCCCCGCTCCTCCAGATATGGAGCGGCGACCCCCGCTTCCACCGCCGCCTCCCGAGCGGCCGCGAAGCTCGGCAGCGCCCGCAGCTCCCCAGCGTGCTCGAGCACGTAGCGCCCGGTCATCGGCACGTAGCTGTAGAAGGCGGACTCCTCGCCCCCGTCGGCGGCGACGTCGAAGGGGACCTCGTCCCCCATCGCCACCAGCGAGCTGAAGCGCGCAGCGGCCTCGGTCGCCAGCCGCTTAAGCGATTCGTTCAGGAGGAAATCACGCACCCCCCAGGCTTCCGCCCGCCGCCGAGGGCTCCTGCGTTTGCACGACGGCTTGCAGCGAGCGAGGCCTCCCGAGCTCGATCGCGGCCGGGTTCACAGAAACATGACGAAACGGTGCGTCAATTCTTAGATTCTGCGCGCCTCTTGTTGCAGACGATGAGTTACGGTATGGTTCATGGTGGTGATGACGCCGAGAGAGACTTGGACCGACCAGCGGTTGGACGACCTCAACAAGAAGGTCGACATGGGATTCGCCAGGATGGACGCGCATTTCGAGCATTTCGAGAAGCGTTTCGAGCATTTCGAGAAGCGTTTCGAGCACCTCGAGGCGCGTTTCGATGGGTTGAACAGAACGCTGTTTGGCGGCTTTTTCGTACTGGTCGCCGCCCTGATCGGAGTCATCGGCACCCTCGTCGGAATCGCCGTCTTCTGACGGCGTACACGCTGACCAGCTTGCCGGGACTAAGCGGCAGCCGGCTCGCGGTCGGCTGCGTCGCCGAGCAGCCAGCGCATGCCGTAGGCGCGCATGTCTTCGACCAGCGGCACCAGGGCGACGCCCTTGGGGGTGAGCGCGTACTCAACCCTCGGCGGGACCTCGGGGTAGGTCTGGCGCTCGACTATGCCCTCGTCCTCGAGGGCGCGGAGGCGGAGGGAGAGGGTGCGGGGGCTGATGCCCTCGAGGGAGCGCTCGAGCTCGCAGAAGCGGGCGCTGCCTTCGGCGAGGTCGCGGATGAGGAGCAGGGTCCACTTGCCGCAGACCACTTCGGCGGTCTTGCAGACGGGGCAGGTGGAGTTGCTCTCGGCACTCATGCGTGAGCGAGGCGATCGGTTCGGCGACCTCGCTTCAACAAGTGTAGCGCCATTGCTTCACTTACTGAAGCTTTGGTCAAATGGCGCTGTGCTCAGGTGTGGCCGGTGACGATCGGTTCGGACTTGATCAGGTTGATCTTGTAGCGGACGTCGTTGTCGCCGTAGACAAAGGTGACCGGGAACCCTTCTTCGAGGGCGAGCAGCTGGCAGGTGGCGGCGCCGGAGATGCAGTTGGCTTCGCCGTAGATGGCCGAGACTTCGTTGGAGACGAGGAACATCGGCACCCGGCCCTTCGAACCCATCCCGAGGTAGGTGATCACCGGGGTCTTTTCGCCCGGGAGCGGGGCCGGAGCCTGGACGTTCTTGTAGACGGTCGGCCCCTTCTTGTCGACGGTGCCGTCGGCCTTGGTTTCGATCCGCGTGATCTGCAGCGTCAGCTCGAGCGTGTAGATGGTGGCGCCGCTCGGAACCGGGCTCGCGGTCTGGCCGCCGGTGGAACCACCGGACCCGCCCCTGCCTTCGGTCGGGGACGCCGGCAGGGTCCCGGTCGATTCGGATTCGGTGCCCGACGTGCCTTCGGTGGACGACCCGCTTTCGCTCGACGTTTTTTCGTTCAGTTCGGAGCCCTGCAGCCTCGGGCCGGCGAAGCGCTGCTTGAACGGGTTGGTGGGACTGCGATGGCCGAGCCTCTTCTTGTAGTTGCGCAGGCCGGGCTCGGCTTTGACGACGGTCAGCGTGTCGGAGGACGGCGCGCTGTTGGTGATCGGCGCCGGGCCCGGGGCGGGAGTCGCTTCCGGTTCGCTGCCGCCGGCGAGCAGGATCGGCGTCGCCACGATCGCGACCAGGATCAGGCCCATCACCGGCAGCAGGCGCCGGTCGCGCAGGTCGAAGTAGAGGTCGGAGAGGAAGGGTGGGACCTTCAGGTCCCCGCTCTTGAGGCTCGGCATCTTCAGCTCTGGCCCGACGCGTTTCACGGCGTTCCCCCGATCGTCGTCGAGACCTGCGTCGTCGCAGGCGCCGGACTGGTCGGCGACGCCCCCCCGGTGATGCCCTGTTCGGGCGGGACCAGGAACGTGGTCACCGTGAATTCGGCTTCGAGGTGCGGGAAGCCCTTGCTCGAATCGCCTTTCAGGTTGAAGCCGTTGATCGTGATCAGGCGACCGGTCACGTCCACCTCCGCGTTCTTGGTCTTGACCAGCGAGTCGAGCCCGTGGATGAAGTCGGCCAGGTGGAAGAAGCTCCCCTTGAAGGTGAGCGTGTAGGGCATGACCGCGAGGCCGGCGGGGCCGATCGACGCGCCCAGCGGCATCTTCGAGGCGGCGACCTCGGTGGGCGAGGGGAACGAGCCCGGCGCGGTTTCAGCGGAAGCTTCCGGTTCCGGCGCTTCGGGTTCGGGCGCTTCCGCGCCGGAGGAGGGCGCGAGGACGAAGGTCTCGAAGCGAACGTGGGAGTGATCGGCGATCCGGTTCAACTGCACCAGGAGCGAGGCGGTGTCGTCTTCCTCCGGGGCGGCCTTGCCGAGCACGACGAGCTGCTGGTACTCCTGGGGGAAGCTCCTCTCGGCCTGCAGGCCCTGCTGCACTTCCGACTGGTGCTGGGAAAGCGCTTCTTCCTGCTGGGCGACCTGTTTGTCCAGCTTGCTCACTTCTTCGCGCTTCGGGCTCAGCAGCATCATCCAGAACGCAACCGCGAGGGCAACGACGACGAGCATCGCGACGATGACCTTGTTGCTCGAGCTCATCTCAGCCGCCTTCCGAGGATTCGGATTCGCTGGATTCGCCCGATTCCGTTTCCGAGGCGGTGCTGGTCGCCGCTTCGGTAGCGGTCGCGGGCACTTCGCCTTCGCCTTCCGCGGTCACCGGGACCGGCGCCGCGTCGAAGGCGACGACGATGCTGAATTTGGCGATGAATTTCCGGGTGCGGCATTCGGTCCCGCCGCCTTCTCCACCGGAGGTACCTTCGGTGCTTCCGGACCCTTCTTCCTGATCGGGGAGTTCGGACGATTCGACCCCGACCCGGGTGACGCCGTCGATGTCCTTCAGCGCGGTGACGAAGCCGGCGACGGATTCCTGACCTGCCGCACAGCCACCCAGTTCAAGGGCCGGGCCGACGATCGAGCCGCGGAGGCTGGAGCCGCCTCCCCCCGATTCGCCTTCGCCCGAGGCTGAGGCGCTGAGTTCGGTCAGCCAGACGTCGTGAGGCAGGATCAGCGCCAGTTCGCGCATCGCCCGTTCCCAGTCGAAGCGGCTGTCCGCGAGGCTGCTGATCGTCTGCAGGCGCGCTTCGTGCATGGCCTGGAACTGGGTGTAGGCGGCAAGGCGCTTGGCTTCCCGGGTCGCGGCCGCGTCTTCCTGCTTCAGCTGGGTCAGTTCGCTCGTGCGTTCGGAGATCTGGTTGCCGGTGGTCACCAGAAGGGCCACGCCGATCAGGACGGCGACGAGGCCGCCGACGAGGATGTAGGGGATCGCCCCGGTGCGCATCGGCGCCCGGGCGCCCTGGCGCAGATCGGCCGGGAGCAGGTTGACCGGGCGCATCTCAGCTCTCCAGACCCAGGCCGAGGGGTAGGACCAGGCGGGCGGCGACGGCATCGCCGAGGCCGACGAGGGCGTGCGGACGCGGGACGGCGATCGGCAGACCCACGTGCTCTTCCATCGCGAGGGCGAGGCCGGGGATCGCGCTGCCGATCCCGCACAGAGCGACGGCGGAGACCGGCACCGCGCTCTCCAGGGCCCGGTAGTAGTCGAGCGAGAGCCGCAGCTCGTCGACCAGCCCCGCCACTCCCTCTTCGAGGACGCGACGGGCGGCGGCGACCGTCTCGCGGTCCCCCTCGATCGTTTCCACCGCGGTACCCAGGCCGACGTGCAGCAGCCACTGCTCGGCGTGTTCGCCGCTGAGCCCGCGCTCTCCGGCAAGCCGCGCCGTGATCGCCTCGAAGCCGATCCCGGACACCCGCGTGAAGAGGCAGGAGCGGCCGCGGGCGACCGCGAGGTTGAGGACGTCGCCGACGTTGCAGTAGAGGATCGCGTCCTGGGGCGCAGCGACGCCGGTGGCGCCGGGTTCCGGGGGCGGCACCATCATCGGAGCCAGCGCCCGGATCATCCCGAAGGCCGAGAGGTCGATCCCGGCCGGCTCGAGGCCGGCCCGGCGCAACGGCTCGACGAAGGATCCGATCATGTCGCGCCTGGCGGCGATCACGACCACGTCCACCTGCGGAGCCGAGCCCTCCTGGGCCGGCACGCCGCCGACCACCTGATGCTCGAGGACCGCCTGGTCGAGCGGCATCGGGATCTGTTCCTGGGCCTGGAAGCGGATCGCCGCCTCCATCTCCTTCGGATCGTCGATCGCGGGAAGGCGAAGGGTGCGGACGATCACCCGCTGGTTGCCGAGCCCGAGCCGAACGCTCTTCGGCAGCTTGTGTTGGGCGTACATGGCCTTCAGCGCGGCGACCAGGCCGTCCGGGTCGACCACCTCGCCCTCGTGGAAGACGCCCGGCTGGAGGGGATGGATCGCCGAGCCGAGAAGGCGCCCGCTGCCGTCTGCGGCCACGTCCGCCACGGCAATGCTGCCCGCCTCGACGTTGAGCCCAGCCGGGGCCGCCGCCTTCCTCTTCCCCAGGGAAAGCGAGGGCATGCCGAGCGAGGGCATCGAGCCGAGCGAAGGTCTCGGGAGGCTTATCGGTTTGGTCAGCTGCATAGGCGCGCAAGCTTTCAATCGGCAGATCCGGCCGAAAACTTTTGTCCTGCAACTACCAAGAACTAGGAGAAGGTCGAGAGGTACCAGCTGACGAGCTGATCCCCGGCCAGCAGTCCCACGACTCCGCCCAGGGCGAGGAAGGGGCCGAAGGGGATCGCCTGCTTCCGCGCCGCGACTCCCCCTCGCGCGATCATCACCAGCCCGACCAGCGAACCGGCGAAGAGCGCGACGAGGAGCGCCGGCGCGACGTTGCGGCCGAGGAACAGCCCCATCACCGCGGCGAGCTTGACGTCCCCCAGACCCATCCCCCGGGGATAGGCAAGCGCGACCAGGAACAGGCCGCCGCCGGCGGCGGCGGCGGCGATCGCTCGCTCGGGCAGGCTCGCCGGATCGCCGACCGCGGCGATCGCGACCCCGGCGATCGCTCCCGTGAGCAGGATCTTGTTCGGGATCACCCGGCGCTCGAGGTCGGTGAGCGTGATCGCGACGAGCATGGTGACGAAGACCAGGCCGAGCGCCACCTCGGCGCCGTCGCCCCAGAGCACCGCGACCGTCGCGGCGTAGAGCGCCCCGAGCGAGAGCTCGGTCAGCGGGTAGCGGGCGGAGATCGGGTCGCCGCAGCAACGGCTGCGACCCCGCAGGAGGAGCCAGGAGAAGACCGGGATGTTGTCGTAGGCGGCGATCTGGGCGCCGCAGGTGGTGCAGCGCGAGCGCGGGCCGACGATCGATTCGGCGCGGGGGACCCGATAGCCGACGACGGTGACGAAGCTGCCGGCGACGAGCCCGCCACAGAAGGCGAAGAGGAGAGCGGCCGTCATCGCTAGCCCCCTTCCAGCGGCGTGCTCGTGTCGACCTCGAGCCTGGTCGGAAATTTCGGGTGGTCGTACATGAAGGAGAGCGCTTCGGCCAGCGTGTTGCCGCGGTCGACGCTGAGCGCGACGCCGAGCCGGTCGCCAGCCGGGATCGTGTAGGGGGCTTCGTTGAAGTTCATGGTTAGACGCACCTTGGTCCATTCCTGCGGCCAGGGGGCGTTTTCCAGCGGCGTGTAGGTCCAGTATTCGGTGGCGCCGAACGTGTTCGTCAGCAGTTTGTACGGCGGACTGGCGGCGTCGTTCCATTTGAAGAGGTAGACGCACGCTCGCCCGGCCGAGGAGGTGCTGGGGGTCAGCGACTCGGTCCAGAACTGCAGCGTCACCTTTTCCGTCATCACGAAGTCGGCAGTCATCGGGTCGGTGACCCAGCGGTGCACCTGGGACTCGGGGTCGGTCGTGCCGCTCGGTTCGTAATGGCAGCCGTTGGTGTCGTCCCTGCGAATCTGCAGGCCTTTGCCGGTGTCGGGCGAGGTGTCGAGGTAGTTGTCGTTGGAGTAGTCGTATTCCGGCGGGTTGCTCGGGTCTTCGGGGTCGGGGTCCGGGGGGCTGCCGATCACCAGCGCGTCCGGCGCTCCGGCGGTGGTGCCGGTCTGCGGGCCGTCGGCGCATTTGCCGAGGGTGTTGTGGAGGAGGTGGTTGCCGGCGATTTCCTGGCGGACCGTGACGCCGCTCGCCGAGCACGGGGTGTCGGTGAGGAAGAACTGCTGCGCCGTCACCACTTTGCCGTTGACGGGGGTGGGGTCGGTTTCGGAGTTCTTCACCGGGTTGACGAAGTTCGACTGGACTTCGTAGTAGCCGCGTTGAGAGGCTTCGCTGGCCGGCGAGTCGAGCTTCACCGCGACGACGATCTGCTTGTAGTCCTGTTTGCCCGGGCACTTTTCTTCCGAGCATTTTTCGTCGTTGCGCCAGACGATGTACCGGTAGACCTTGCCGCTGACGTCGCCGTTGCTGAAGGAGGTCGGGCCGGGGCTGACCGCCCCTTTCGGGACTTCACCGCCGCCGTAGAGATAATGGCCTTCGATCACGAGTTCGTGATAGCTGCCCTTGGGTTCACGCTGGAGCGCAAAGGTGCCTTCGGCGCTGCGGACGCGGTTGTTCGGGTTCAGTTCGTCGCTGGAGGGCTGAGGGGCGGCAGTCAACGCGAGCTTCTTGTATTCCATGTTGCGGAGGTATTCGAGTTCCTGTTCGGCGTACTCCAGCGCAACCTGGCTCGCCTTCGCCCGCTGGGCGTTGCGGGTCGCCGCCGAGAGCAGGCTGAAGGTCGTCATCGCCCCGATCGCCAGGATCAGGATCGCGATCAGGACCTCGACGATCGTGAAGCCCGCCTCGGTGTTTGCGCGATGCCTCATCTCAGTACCCCAGCGTCGCGTTCCTGAGGCTGGCGCCGTCGGAGATGGTGAGCGAGCCGGTGCCACCCGGATTCGGCAGTTTCAACGTGATTTTCACGTACGTGGCTTCGCTTTTGCTGGGCACGTAGCTGAAGACCTGGTTGCTGTCGATCCCGCTGAAGACCGGCCGAGCCGTCCCGCTGAAGGTGTTCGGCGCCGTCTCGGCACGCGAGCAGGACGTGGTCGTGCAGGTGTAGGTCACCTGGCACTTGATCGCCGCTTTGCTGCTCGACAGCGATTCGGTCCCTCCGCAGGTGCTGTGGCGGACGTAGGTCTGAAAGGAGAGCTGGCTTTCGCTCGAATGTTCTGAGTTGACCGAGACGCCGTTGCGGATTTCATGCGTGAGCCGTTCGAGGACCCAGCGAGCGGTGGTGATGTTCTGCGCCTGGCCGCTGATCCTCGGCTGGTCCCTGAGGGCGCTGATCACGAGCATCGCGACGGCCCCCATCACCAGCACGCCCATCGAGCTGGCAACGAGGAGCTCGATCAGCGTGAAGCCCTCCTCCGAGCGCGCACGTCGCAGCCGGGCCCTCATCGGCCGACCACCTTGAACCTTCGCTTCACGGCGGAGGCGCTGGGCGTGCCGACCGCGTTGACGGCCTTGACCGAGAAGACGTGGCTGCCGGGCTTGAGCTTCGCCGGCCTGAACGGGGAGCTGCATCCCTTCCAGCCCTTCCCGTCTACCTTGCAGAAGAAGTCGGTGAAGGGTTGTTCGGTCGCGTCGGCGAAGCGGAAGGTCGGCCTGCGCAGTCGGGTCTTGGTGGCGGGGGCGAAGGTGATCTGCGGGATCGGCGTCACGTAGACGAAGCCGCCCCTTACGGTCCCTCCGGAGGTTTCCCCGCCGGTGCCCCCGGTCCCCCCGCTCGTCGAGCTCCCGGTCCCACCGGAGGTTCCACCGCCCGTGCCGCCGCCGCTCCCCGAGCTGCCTTCTTCGGCCGGCGGGGGCGGCGGGGCTGGTTCTTCCTGTTTGTAGGCGATCGGGCTCGAGCAGGCGGAGACGATTCCTTCCACCTCCGCGGTCGCCCGGTAGCCGGTGGTCGATCCTGGAGCCACCGGCACCGTCACGGTCAGGCCCGGCGAGGCGAGTTCTTCCGCCGTGCCCTGGGCGACGACTTCACCCGAGCAGTCGAAGGTCTTGTAAACCTTGATCAGCGCGCCTTCCGGCCCGTGTCCGACGATCGTCGGGGTCGTCGAGGTTCCCGGAGACGCCGGCACCGTCGCTTCCAGGGTCGGGGGGGGCGGACCGATCGGCAGGCCGTTCCTGGCCGAGACCAGGAGGGTGGTGCCCGGTTCGCCCCAGCTGTAGACGTCGGTTTCCGCGTCGAGATCGCCTTCGGTGAGCCGCTCTTCAGTCGTGAAGAAGGCCTTGGAGCCGCTCGCCGACACACCGCGAAGGTCGGCGGAGAAGGGGCCGTTGCCGTTGACCTGGCCGCTGGAGACGAGCACGGTGCTCGTGCCGCTCCGCATGTAGACGTCGGCGCTCGAGTCGGTGTCCTGGGGGACGAGGCGCTCCGAGGTGACGAAGAAGACCTTCGAGCCGTCGCCCGAAGCGCCGACGAAGTTGGCGGCGAAGCCCCCGTTTCCATTTTCCGGCCCCGTCGAGATCAGTTTCGTGACGCCGCCGGCGCGCTCGTAGACGTCGCGCGAGGAGTCGGTGTCCGCGGCCGTGAGCTGCTCGGTCGTGCTGAAGACGACGACCGGGCTGGCGCCTTCTGTAGAGGCCCACTCGAACTTGGCCGGGATCGCTTCGTTGCCTTTTCCCGTTTCGCCGGCGGAGATCAGAGTGGTCGCGCCTTCGAAGCGCTGGTAGACGTCCTGGGCCTGGTCGGTATCGGCGGTGGCGTCAAGCCGCTCGTCGGTCTGGAAGAAGACGGCTTTGCCGTCGGCGGAGGTACCGGCATAGGTGACGATGGATTTGGCGTTCCCGCCGTCAGGCCCGATCGAGGCGAGGGTCGGGGTTCCGCTGCCGGCCCAGTCGTAGACGTCCTGGCTGCTGTCGGTGTCCGCTTCCGTGAGTTGTTCGTTGGTCTCGAAGAAGACGTGCGAGCCGTCGGGAGCAGCTCCCCCGTAGGAGGGTTCGCAGTTCTGCCCCGCCCCGAGGTTTTCCGGGCAGGTTCCCGCGACGGAGATGAGCGAGGTCGTTTCGCCGACGAGGTCCCGCTGGTAGATGTCGGATTCGGTGTCGGCGTCTCCCACCGCCAGCCGTTCCGGGGTCTCGAAGAAGGCCTTGGTCCCCGCTTCGTCGGTCCCGAGGAACAGCGCAGCCTGCGCTGCGCCTCCGCAGCCGACGGTGCAGCTCGGATCCGCGACCGAGACGAGGGTCGTCGTGCCAGCCCCGATGTCGCGCTGGTAGATGTCGAAGCCGCCGTCTTTGTCGGCCGCGTTCAAAGCTTCGCTGGTGGTGAAGAAGACCTTGCCGCCGTCGGGAACCACCCCGTTTGGGACGAAGTTCGCACCGGTTTCCCCGTTGCCGCACCCCGATCCTGCGCAACTCGGGTCTCCCTGGGAGACGAGGGTCGTTTTCTTGTCTTCGAGGTTGCGGACGTAGATGTCTTCGCCGTGATCGGTGTCTTCGGGCGTCAGCGGCTCTTTGGTCGAGAAGAACACTTCGTTCCCGTCGGCCGAGATCCCGTCGTAATGGGCGGGCAGGGTGTCGTTGCCGCCACTGGGACCGATCGAGACCTCGCGCGTGACCGTTTCGCCGAGCGTCGAGTCGAAGGCGCGCACATAGACGTCTTCTTCCTGGTCGGTGTCGCCCGGGACCATCTGTTCTTTGGTGCTGAAGACGGCGACGCTGCCATCTGCAGAGATGCCGTCGAAGGCGGCCGAAGCCGCGAACGTCGGCGCGACTCCCAGAACGAGTAGGAGCGCGACGGCAAGAACGACAGAGGTCGACGCCTTGAGCAACATCGATTTGGAATATCGGCTTGAGCGGGTCATCCGTTAAGCGCAACGGGCTTGGCTGGCCAAACGGCGAAGGGCGGGCCAGCGGCCCGCCCTTCGCAAACTTCATGCTTGGCTTGGCCGAAGCAGCGGGATCAACCGTTGCTCCAGTCTCCTTCGCCGGCTTCATTTTCAGCGCACCCACCCTTACCGGGCGTGGTGCACGGGTAGCTCATCGTTCCACCTTCGTTCTTGATCGTGAAGGTGTTTTCGTTCTGTTCATTTTCTACCGTGACTTCATAGCCGGTGCCGCCGCCGAGGACCGTCACTGAAAGCGGGGGTCCTTCAGGAAGGGTCGCCTCGATTTCGTGAAGGTTCGAAGGTTCAGCGCCAGCGTACGAGCCGCCATGGTCGGTGGAGTACGTCTCGATGGCCACCTGCGCGGAGTGCGCGGTCTCCTTGGCCTTGGCGTCGCCGGCCTTTTCTTTCTGGTTGAAGAACGCCGGCAGCGCAATCGCGGCCAGGATTCCGAGGATGAGCATCACGACGAGGAGCTCGATCAGGGTGAAGCCCGCCTCGCTGTCGCCGTTGAGCCGGGCGCCAACCTTGGCCCGGAGATTCTGGAGAAACATTAGTGACCTCCTATGGTCCTAATCGTTCGAGCCAGAGCCCCGTCGCGAGAAGCCACGTGGTGTCTGTCGACCCCGGTGGTAGCCCGGCCGACTCGCGAAGAGTCCCGACGGCTTTGCGCCCCCGCCTCGCAGCGGGTTTGCCTTTTGCACCGAAGCGCTGGCAGATTCATCACAGCCCCTACATCGACAGCCGCCCGCCGAACTTGATCCCTGAAATTGGGGTTCCGTACCGCAAAAAATCGCCTTTCTGGACGCCCGTCCAGGCGAGACCGCCGAAAAGCGATGAGTCAGTCAGACCGCCTGGAGGGAAAGACGGCGAAGCCATGATCTGTTGCGGCATCGGACAGCGATCTACGGCGACTTCGAGCACACGTCATCGAGGGGAAGCAGCGCCACTCCCTCTAGCCATTCTCGCGCGTCCGTCTCAGCGGCCCTGCCAGAGATAGGCAAGCCGAGCGGCTATAGCCGCTCCTCTCGCTGTTCCTCGAGGACCTGGGCACTCGTGAGCCCCCCGACCGCTCTCCGCTGAGGCCCGGCCGGAAACGCGAGAAGGTCGCGCCGCGGCATCGTCGCCCCCCGCTCCGCAACCAGACGGGCAATGGCCAGGTCTGTTGCCGCCCCCGTCGATCGTTTCTCAGGCTGGTCAGGAGCCTCCATAGCCGCAATGGAAGCAGACGCCGACAAGACTCAGCGGATGTGTTCGTAGATGCTGAACAGCGGCAGGTACATCGAGATGACGATGAAGCCGACCATGCCGCCGACGAAGACGATCATCACCGGCTCGATCAGGGCGGTCAGCGCCTTGACCTTGGCGTCGACCTCGGCCTCGTAGAAGTCGGCGATTTTGGTCAGCATCGTCTCCAGCTGCCCGGTCTCCTCGCCGACCGCGACCATGTGGCCGACCATCGCCGGGAAGATGTCGTTGCCTTCGATCGGCCCCGCCAGGGAGCCGCCGGTCTTCACCGACTTGTAGACGTCGTCCATCGCGTGCTCGACGACGACGTTGCCGGCGGTCTCGCCGGTCAGCTGGATCGCCTGCAGCATCGGCACGCCGGAGGAGACAGAACCCGAGAAGGTGCGCGACCACCTCGCCAGCGCGACCTTCTGGATCACGTCGCCGATTTTGAACGGCAGGCGAAGGATGAGGCGGTCCCACTGGTCTTTGCCGCGTTCGGTCTTCTTCCACTTGAAGAAGAGCCAGAAGCCGAGGATCAAGCCGGGGAGCAGCAGGAACCAATAATGAGTAAACAGGTTCGAAACGCCGACACAGAGCTGCGTAGGTGCTGGCAAGCCTGCTTCTTCCCCCGGATGTTCTTCCGCGAGTTCTTTGAAGATGTTGGCGAAGACAGGGATCACGAACATCACGATCGCCACCAGGACCACCACCGCGAAGCCGAAGACCAGGATCGGGTACATCAGCGCCGATTTCACCTGCCGTCGCAACGAGTCGGCTTTCTCGACCTGGAAGGCGACGCGGTCCAGGGCCTCGTCGAGGCGGCCCGACTGCTCCCCGGAGCGCACCATCGCCCGGAAGAGACGGTCGAAGACCCGCGGGTGGCGCTCCATCGCCTGCTCGAGGGTGCTGCCCGCTTCGACGTCCGCCCGCATGCCGGCGACGGCCTCCTTGATCTCTTCGTCCTGGGTCTGCTCTTCCAGCGTGTGCAGCGTCCGCAGCATCGGCATGCCCGACGCGACAAGGGTTGCGAACTGGCGGGAGAAGACGGCGAGCTCGCGCATGTCGACGCTCTTCCAGCGCCGCATGATGTCCTCGATTTTGACCGGGTTCGCCTTCTCGGTGACGTCGAGGACGATCAGCCCCTTCTGGCGAAGCTGCTCGGAGACCTGGGCCTTGGAGTCGGCCTCGAGTTCGCCGGCGGTCGCCGTGCCGGCACCGTCCATGGCGCGGAAGGTGAAGGTCGTGGCGCTGGCCACCGGCTAGCCCCCGGAAACGTAGGAGGGCGGCTGGGGGGGCATCTGCGCGGTCTGCGGCGCGCCGTTGTACGGCGGCTGCATCGGCGGCGCCACCGGCTGTTCGCCGCCGCCGAGGACCCGTTTGAGCTCCTCGGGCACCGAGGAGCGCTGTTCGGCGAGGGCGCGGTTGATCTTCCCGGTTCGGACGAGGCGCGCCAGGTCGGCGTCCATCGTCTGCATCCCGATCGCGCCGGAGGTCTGCACCGCGGCGTAGATCTGGTGCGTCTTGCCCTCGCGGATCAGGTTGCGGATCGCCGGGGTCGGCACCAGCACCTCGGTGGCGACGACACGGCCCATCCCGTCGGCGGTCGGCAGCAGCTGCTGGGTGACGATGCCCTGCAGCGCGATCGAGAGCTGGGTCCGCACCTGGCCCTGCTGCTCGGGGGGGAAGACGTCGATGATGCGGTCGACGGTCTGGGCGGTCGACTGGGTGTGGAGGGTGGCGAAGACGAGGTGGCCGGTCTCGGCCGCGGTCAGCGCCGTGCCGATCGTCTCCAGGTCCCTCATCTCGCCGACCAGGATCACGTCGGGGTCCTCTCGCAGGGCGGCTTTGAGGCCTAGGGCGAAGGTCTCGGCGTCGGAGCCGACCTCGCGCTGGTTGACGATCGACTTTTTGTGCCGGTGCAGGAACTCGATCGGGTCCTCGATCGTGAGGATGTGGTCCTGGCGTTCGCAATTGATGATGTCGACCATCGCCGCCAGGGTCGTGCTCTTGCCCGAGCCGGTGGGGCCGGTGACGAGGACGAAGCCGCGGGGTTTCTGCGTCAGCTCTCGCAGCACCGAGGGACCGCCGAGCGAGTCGAGCGACGGGATCTCCTGCGGGACGAAGCGGAAGGCGGCGCTGACGGCGCCGCGCTGGAAGAAGCAGTTGACGCGGAAGCGGGCGACGCCGGGGATCGCGTAGGCGAAGTCGAGCTGCTTGTGGTTCTCGAAGCGTTTGCGCTGGTCGTCGTTGAGGATGCTGAAGACGACCTCGCGGGTCTCCTGCCCGGTGAGGACCTGGAAGCCCTCCATCGGGGTGATCTTGCCCTTGTCGCGGATCGCCGGCGGGAAGCCCGGGGTCAGGTGAACGTCGGAGGCCCGCGCCTCGACCATGCGGCGCAGGACCTCTGAGAAGTCGAAGTCCATGATCCCTAGATCGGCCTCCTAGTCGGATTCCTTAAGCGGTGACACGGAGCACCTCCTCGAGGCTGGTGAGCCCGCCGCGGATTTTCTCGACCCCGTCCTCGCGCAGGGTCAGCATCCCCTCCTCGCGAGCCACGGTGCCGATCTCCGCCTCGGGCATCTGGGCGACCGCCATCTCCTTGATCCGCTCGCTCAGCTTCATCACCGAGTAGAGGCCGACGCGGCCTTTGTAGCCGCTGTTGTTGCAGCGGGCGCAGCCGACCGGCTCGTAGGCCTCGAGGTCGGCCGCGGCCCGCAGGCCGGCATCGGTCAGCGCCTGGACGGGAACGATCGTCCGCCGCTTGCAGTGGCTGCAGAGCTTGCGCGCGAGCCGCTGGGCGACGACGCAGTCCACCGCCGAGGCGGTGAGGAAGGCCTCGATCCCCATCTTGCCGAGGCGGGTTATCGCCCCCGGCGCGTCGTTGGTGTGCAGGGTCGAGAGCATCATGTGCCCGGTCAGCGCGGCCTCGATCGCGATCCGCGCGGTCTCGCCGTCGCGGATCTCGCCGACCATCACGATGTCGGGGTCGGCGCGGAGGATCGAGCGCAGCCCGGTGGCGAAGTCGAGTCCGGCGGCGCGGTTGACGTTGATCTGGTTGATGCCGCCGATCTGGTACTCGACCGGATCCTCGATCGTGATGATCTTCTTCTCGACGCTGTTCAGCGCCTGCAGCGCCGCATAGAGGGTCGTGCTCTTGCCGGAACCGGTCGGCCCGGTGACGAGGACGGCGCCGTAGGCCTGGCCGAAGGCGTGCTCGAAGCGCTCGCGGGCCGGACCGGCCATCCCCAGGTCGTCCAGCGAGCGCTGGGCGTTGTCCTTGTCGAGGATGCGGATCGTCGCCCCCTCCCCGCGCTGGGTCGGCAGCGTGGTGATGCGGAGGTCGACCCTGCGGTCCTCGACGGTGACGCTGACGCGACCGTCCTGCGGCACCCGTTTCTCGGCGATGTTGAGGTCGCTCATGATCTTCACCCGCGAGATCACCGCGCTGACCATCCGCTTCGGCACGTGGGCCGCCTCGCGCAGGACGCCGTCGACCCGGAAGCGCACCCGCATCTCGCCTTCGTCCGGCTCGAAGTGGATGTCGGAGGCGCCCTCGCCCACCCCCTGGCCGAGGATGCTGTAGACGAGCTTGATCACCGGCGCGTCTTCGGCGCTGACCTGCATGTCGGCGACCTCGGCGAGCTCCTCCTCCCCCTCCTCCTCGATGGTCGCCTCGGTGACCGCGCTCTGAAGCGTGTTCAGGCGGCTGAGCAGGGCCTCGATGTCTTCGTCGGCCGCGACCGCGACGCGGCAGTCGAGGCCGGTGGCGATCTGGATGTCGTCGATCGCGAGGACGTTGGTCGGGTCCGACATCGCCACCAGCAGCGTCTTCTTGTCGATGAACCCGACCGGGATCGCGCTGTAGCGGCGGGCGGTGTTGACGGAGACGAGGTTGGCCGCGGCCATGTCCACCTGGTAGGCGGTGAGGTCGACGTGGTCGAGGCCGTAGCGCTCGGCGACCGCCCGCGAGAGCTGGTCGGCCGTGATCGCGCCATGCTCGAGCAAGAGGCGCTCGGGCGGCTTGCCGGCGGTGCGCGCTTCTTCGATCGCCTGCCGCGCCCGGTCGTCTCCGACGTAGCCGAGGTCGACGATGACGTCGGTGACGAAGCCGCTGGAGCGCCCTCGGGTCGCGGGCGCCGTCAGCCCAGGCGGTCCCGAGGACTCGGGCTGCAGGACCGGCGCCGTCGAATCACCCGACTCGGGAACCGGCCGCAGGTGGCTCGGATAGTCCCGGAAGTCCATTGTCTAGGGGTGGTAGGCCAGCGTCCCGCCGCGATACCTGGCGTCCACCACCGCCTGCACGATGCTCTCCGCGCTCTGGAAGCCATAGTGGACCGATGCGGCGTCGTAACCGTGGTCGAAATGCTTTGGCCGGATCACCACCAGCGCCGGGACGCGGTTGAGGTCGACGCCCTGGGCGATCGAGACCCAGCGAGCGAGCTGATGCGAGGCCACGACGAAGGTCGCCACCCGGCTCATGCCTTCGAGGCGCCGGACCGCCTTGGCGACCAGCTGGTCGTCGATGCCGCCGTCGCGGACGAAGAGGATGGCGACGGTGTCGCCGGCGTTGAAGGCGGAGACCACCGAGCGGGGCGGGGCGGGCGGCGAGCCGGGGCCCGAGCCGGGCGCCGGCAGGTGGATCGGCTGCCCGCCTTCTTCGAGTTCGGTCGCCACCGAGGCGACGGCCGCGCTGGCGGCACTCGATTCGCCGCCTTCTTCTTCTTCGGAACCGCCGCCTCCCATTTTGCCCAGCAGGAAGACGGCAGCGACGACGAGAAGGACGCCGACGAGGGCGACCTGGGCCATCGGGTTTTCGTTCAGCTTCTCTCGCATGTGTCCGCCTCATACCTGTTCGACATCTCGTACCCGCGTCTTGAGCGCTGCGAGGGGGCTGGCGCTCGGTGAATCAGCAGTTGGCGTTGGGCGGCGAGCCGGTGGCGCCGGTGCACTCGACGTAGCGGGTGCGCTGGAAGAGGCTCGCGAGGGTCAATTCCGGCTGTTTGAGGTTCGGGTCGGATTTGATCACCGGGTTGCCGTGGATCTTCATGCTCTTGCCGGCGAGCATCCCGTTCCAGGTCGCGTTGCCGCCCAGGTCGATGTGGCTGTATGGCGCGTAGATCATCACCTCGTCGGTGGTTCCCGGCGTCCCGTCCAGCTTCACTTCGCCGTTTCCGAGCAGGTAGATGCTCGGAACTTCGTAGAGGCCCTGGGCCGGGTTGTAGGCGCTCGATTCGATCACCGCGTTGCCGCCCATGGTCAGCTGCGGCGCCCCGGACGAAAGTCCGCAGTGTTCGGGGGTGTCGATGTAGATGGTCACATGGGCGCCCACCGGCATGTAGAGCTTGCCCTGGATGTTGAGTTCGCAGACGAAGTAGTTCGTCCCCCCCATCGTCAGCGTCTGCTGCGAGGCGATGTTGATGTGGCGCGGTTCTTCCCAGGGGTTTTTGCTGGTCAGTTTCTTGCTGTAGGGATCGACCTTTCCCGTTTTCGACCCGGTGCAGGTCTCGGGCACGCGGCAGTTGTCGTTTTCGGTGGAGAGGTTGGCCGGTGGCGTGATCGCCGGCAGTTCCTTGTTGCCTTCGCTTTTTTCTTTCCCGCAGCTCGGCGTGGGTGCTTCGTGCCCGGCACCGTGCCGGTCGTTGCCGCAGATCACGTAGGAACCTTCGGCGTCGATGCTGCCGTTGGTGCCGATGTCGGTTTCGATGCGCGGGTTTCCGATGATTTCGATTTCTTCCTGGCCGATCACCCGCTCGTTGGCGAACACGTTTTTACCGCTCTGCGTTTTCATCGAAACGCTGACCCGGCGGCTGACCGTCCCTGAGTTTCCGACCGAGACGACGCTGATTTCGCCGTTGGCGGGGTAGGAGCTGACCATGTAGCTGTAGGTGGCGCCGCCGACCTGTTCGGTCGCCGTGCTCGGGCACCAGCCGCCGGTCGGCGTCTGGTATTCGCCGTTGGGACCGATGCAGGGATGGGTCGTAGACAGGTAGGGCAGGAACCGGTTCAACCGCAGCATCGCGATGTTGGCTCCCGCGTCGGCCGCCGCGATCGCTTCCTTGGAGTCATGGTCGCGGTGGGTTCCCTGCTGGACGTCGACGGTCGACATCACCGCGACGCTCGCCAACGCGAAGCTCGCGACCATCGCCATCAGCGCGGTCGGGACCGCGATTCCCCGCTGGTCTCTGCGCAGATCCCGGGAGAGCCGGATGAAGCGGTCGATCGCGGACATCGCGAGTTTGATCGGCGGCTAGGTGGTGGCGCTTGAACTCGGCATCGCGGATCACACCCCCGTTGGACGCCCGTCCTACTCAGTTAGCGGGTGCGGCGACCTGCTCGTCGGAGGCGTCGAGCTGCTCGATGCCGCTGGCGCGCTGGCCGCCGGCGGCCAGCATCAGTTTGAAGTCGTGGGGGCTGGAGGCGTACTCGAGGGCGACCTGCTCGGCGATCTTGCCCTCCATCACGTACCCGAGGAGGGACTGGTCGAAGGTGCGCATGCCGTAGTACTCGCCCTCGGAGATGACCTCGGTGATCTTGCCGGTCTCCTCCGGGTTCATGATCAGGTCCTTGACCCGGCCGGTGACGACGAGGATCTCCGAGGCGGGGACGCGGCCGTCGCCGGTGACGTCGGGGACGAGGCGCTGGGCAATCGCACCCTTGAGGGTCGCGGCGAGCATCACCCGGGCCTGGTGCTGGAGGTGGGGCGGGAAGAAGTCGACGATGCGGTTGATCGTCTCGGTCGCGTCCAGGGTGTGGACGGTGGAGAGCACGAGGTGGCCGGTCTCGGCCGCCGAGAGGGCGGTCCGCACGGTCTCCTCGTCGCGCATCTCGCCGATCAGGATGCAGTCGGGGTCCTGGCGCAGGACCCGGCGCATCGCCCGGGCGAAGCTCTCGGTGTCGGAGCCGACTTCGCGCTGGTTGACGATCGAGCCTTTGTCTTCGTGCAGGTACTCGATCGGGTCCTCGAGGGTGATGATGTGGTCGGTCCGGGTGCGGTTGATGTGGTCGATCATCGCCGCCAGCGTCGTGCTCTTGCCCGAGCCGGTGGTGCCGGTGACGAGGATGATCCCGCGCTGCTCTTCGGCCAGTTTCGTGACGACCGGCGGCAGCCCCAGCTCCTCGACCGAGCGGATTTCGAAGGGGATCGCCCGGCAGACGATCGAGATCGAGCCGCGCTGCTTGAAGACGTTGACGCGGAAGCGGCTGAGGCCGGGGATCGAGTAGGAGAAGTCGGCCTCGCCCGATTCCTCGAACTCGGTCAGAGACCGCACCTCGGCGATGTCGTGGAACGCCTTCTCGGTGTCGCTGGTCTCCAGCTCCGGGTAGCCCTCGAGCGGCGTCAGGTCCCCGTGCAGCCGCACCGTCGGCGGCACCCCGACCTTGACGTGCAGATCCGACCCACCCCGCTCGACCAGGGTGCGCAGCGCTGAATCGATGTCGAACATCCCGACCTGTATCGGCCGGCCGCTCAGATCACTTGATGTTTGAAGACCAGAGCGCTTAGGGTGAACTAACCCCAAGTCCTCGCGACACCCGCGGGGCCCATAGACGCTTGAAGTGCGACGACCCCTGCCGGCCGGCAGGGGTCGTCCGCGTTGCGGCTCAGTCTCAACGTCGCCAAACAAAGAGAGGAGCCGCATGACCCAG
>DASTTQ010000063.1:0-12130 GCA_035760065.1 Solirubrobacterales bacterium | reverse complement strand
GTAGTACTCGGTGATGCCGACCAGCAGCGCCGTGACTGCGAGTCCGACGAGCGCCGAACCGTACAGGTCGCCGAAGGAGTAGCCGACGGCGTGGAAGTGGCTGGGGGTGAGTCCGACCTTCGTGCCGGAGAACGCCTTCGTGACCGGGATGAAGAGCAGCGCGGAGATGACCGAGGCGACGATCAGGCCCTTGTACAGCGCCGTCATGATCTTGCCGGTGCCCGAGTAGCGGACGAAGTAGCAGCCGATGATCGAGGCGATGATCGAGACGCCGCCGATGCAGAGCGGATAGAGCCAGAGCTGGCTGCCGGTGAGAAACGGGCGGCCCGTGACGCCGAGCAGCATCACGGCAACCGCGGTCACCGCGTACGTCTCGAACAGGTCCGCGGCCATGCCGGCGCAGTCGCCGACGTTGTCGCCGACGTTGTCGGCGATCACGGCCGGGTTGCGGGGGTCGTCCTCTGGGATCCCCGCCTCGACCTTGCCGACCAGGTCGGCGCCGACGTCGGCGGCCTTGGTGAAGATGCCGCCGCCGAGGCGGGCGAAGACCGAGATCAGCGAGCCGCCGAAGCCGAGCCCGATCAGCGCGTCGACGGCCTCCTTGTCGCTCGAGCCGGTGACGACCAGGACCCCGTAGTAGCCGGCGACGCCGAGCAGCGCCAGGCCGACGACCAACAGGCCGGTGACCGAGCCGCCTTTGAAGGCGACGTCGAGCGCCGGCGGCACGCCGCCGCGGGCCGCCTCGGCGACGCGGGCGTTGGCCCGCACCGAGACGTTCATGCCGATGAAGCCGGTGGCACCCGAGAGGGTCGCGCCGATCAGGAAGCCGATCGCGGTCTTGTAGTCCTGCAGGACGAGCAGCAGGACGGCGATCGGCACCGCGAGCGCGGCGATGATCGTGTACTGGCGGTTCAGGTAGGCCTGCGCGCCTTCCTGCACGGCGCCAGAGATTTCGCGCATCCGCTCGTTGCCCGGCGATTTCGACAGCAGGCGCTGGGTGACGATAAGTCCGTAGATGACGGCGGCGCCTGCGCAGACGAGCGCGACGACCACGCCGTATTCGGTCAGAAAATCGGTCAAAGTCCTATTCCTCCGGTGGTTTTAGCGGCGCGGGAGTCTATAGACGAAGGCGGCGACGCCGCTGCAAGCCGCTCGGGTCGTTCCTTTGCCTGGTTCTCGGCACTCGGTTACGCCGACTGCCGGGCGTGCTCGGCGCCGGAGTAGGTGCGCCGCGTCTCGGCCACCGCGTCGCGGTAGACGTCCTCGATCGAGATGCCGTTGTCGAATGCCTCGCGTGACCGCTCGGCGCCGTTGCGCTCCGGCAGCCGTACGTCCAGCCCCAGCTGCGCCCGGGCAGGTTCGGTCCAGACCAGCACCTGCTCGAGCAACGAGCGCGTGGGCACCTCCTCGCCGCCGCGGCGGAAGTCGATCATCCGGCCACCCGCGCCGTAACGGATCGCCCGCCAGAGGTTCTCCTCGATCTCGCGGTCGGCCTGCGGCGCGCCCCTGCCGTCGTAGCCGTGCTCGTCGTAGTCCAGCGCGGCCTGGGCGATGCAGGCGGCGATCAGCTCGGCCAGCGCGAAGGACTCCTCCCCCCGCGTCTGCGCGTCGCAGATCCGCACCTCGACCGTGCCGAAGCTGTGGTGCGGCCGTACGCTCCACCACAGCTGCGTCGACTCGACCACCGAGCCGGCGCGCTGCAGCGTCGCGATGAACCGTGCGTAGCTGTCCCAGTCGACGAAGGTCGAGGGCACCCCGCAGCGCGGGAAGGTGCGGGTGAAGATCTCGGTCCGCACGCTGTGGAGGCCGGTGTCGCGGCGATCGAGGAAAGGCGAGTTGGCCGAGACCGCCAGCAGCAGCGGCAGCAGCTCGCGCAGCCGGTCGCAGACCGCGATCGCCCGGTCGGCCCCGCGCACGCCCATGTGCAGGTGCATGCTCCAGGTGTTGTTGCGCTGAGCCACCCAGCCGAGTTCCCGTCGCAATCGGTTGTAGTGGGGGGTGTCGATGATCCGCTGCTCGAGGTAGTCCGCCCACGGGTGCGTCCCCATCGCCCCCAGTGTCAGCCCCATCCCGCCGACCAGGTCGAACAGCCGCACCCGCCGCTCGCGCTGGCGCTCGACCGCCTCGGCGAAGCTCTCCGAGCGCCCGGAGCGGATCTCGATCTCCGCGGCGATCAGCTCCCCCGCCGCGGAGGTGGCCAGCACCTCGTCGCCCTGGCAGGCCGCCATCACGTCCTCGAAGCGGTGCTCCAGCTCGAGCGTCCGCGGGTCGAGGATCGCGAACTCCTCCTCGAGGCCGATCGTGAAGTCCTGCGAGGAGTCGAACTTCTCGCGGGCGAGATCGAGGTCGAGCGACAAAGCGATCGGCAGGCCGGTCAGGCCAGATAGAAGTAGAGCGCGTAGAGCAGGTCGACCGCGGGGCTGGAGGTGTGGACGGTGACCTCGGGCGGCACCTGCAGCAGCTGCTCGGAGTAGTTGAAGATGATCTTGACCCCGGATTTGACCAGCCGGTCGGCGACGTCCTGGGCGGCGTCGGCGGGAACCGCCAGCACGCCGACGACGATCTCCTCCTCGGCGACTACGTCCGGCAGGTCGCCGATGTCGCGCACGGAGAGCTCGCCGATCCCGTTGCCGACGACGGTCGGGTCGGTGTCGAAGATCGCCACCACCTGGAAGCCGTGGTCGGCGAAGATCGGCGATTTGGCGATCGCCTGGCCGAGGTTGCCGGCGCCGAAGAGGGCGATGTTGTGCTGGCCCGAGGTGCGGAGGATCTTGCGGATCTCCGAGACCAGCGACTCGACGTTGTAGCCGACCCCGCGCTTGCCGAACTTGCCGAAGCCGGAAAGGTCGCGGCGGATCTGCGTCGGGTTGATGTGGGTGTACTGGGAGAGCTCCTGCGAGGAGATCGTCTCCTGCCCCATCTTCCGCGCCTGCGTCAAGACCTGCAGGTAGCGCGAGAGCCGCGCCGCCACGCCGAGCGAGAGCCGCTCCCCTTCGACCGGGAACGCCCCCGCGGCGTCGAACTCCTCGATCACCTCGACCATGCCCCCACAGTATCGAGCCTGGCTTTCACAGCGGCGGCGTCCAGCACCAGCTCGGAGACCTCGAACCCGTCGACCTCGACCACCGGGATCCGCTCCAGGTAACGGCGCAGCAGCAGGTCGTGGCTCTCGATGTCGACCTCGTGCAGCTCGAAGCGGTACCCCTCCTCGTGCATGGCGACGATCCGAGCGATCGCCTCCTCGCAGAGATGGCACCCCGGCCGGGAGTAGACGACGACGTCCGCCATGCCTCTCAGTGCCGGCGGGACGAAAACCGCCCCATGTATCCGGTTCTCGTCCCGTCGGCCTGGCGTTCGCCGGTTGCGAAGGCGTCGTAGCCGAGGTAGTCGGGGTAAGCGATGCGGGGGGCGTAGCGGGCGGCGGAGCCGATCATCGCGGCGTTGTCGGTGCAGAGGGCGATCGGGACGAGCTTCAGCCGCACCCCCATCTCCTCGCAGAGCGTCGCCACCGCCTCGCGCAGCGGACCGTTGGCGGCGACGCCGCCACCGAGGGCGACCGCCTCCCACTCGCCCCTCTTCAGCGCCCGCTTCAGCTTGGTCCGCAGCTGCTCGACGACGGCGGCCTGGAAGGATGCGGCGAGGTCGGCGCGGCGCTCGGCCACCCCCTCGGGCCCGAGCTCCTTGCAGCGGTAGAGGACCGCGGTCTTCAGGCCGCTGAAGCTGAAGTCGAGCCCGGGGTCGCGCGCCATCGCAACCGGCATCTCGAAGGCTTCGGGGTCCCCCCCTTCCGCCTCCTTCTGGATCGGCGGCCCGCCCGGGTAGCCGAGCCCGAGCAACCGCGCCGACTTGTCGAAGGCCTCTCCGGCTGCGTCGTCGAGGGTCTGGCCGAGCAGCTCGTAGCCCACGTGGTCGCAGACGCCGGCGAGCATGGTGTGGCCGCCGCTGGCGATCAGGCAGAGGAAGGGCGGCTCGAGCGGCTCGGGCTCGAGGAAGTTGGCGGCGACGTGGCCCTGCAGGTGGTCGACCGGGATCAGCGGCAGGCGGCGGGCGGCGGCGATCCCCTTGGCGGCGCTGATCCCGACCAGCAGCGCCCCGATCAGCCCCGGCCCGGCGGTCGCGGCGACCGCCTCGACGTCGTCGAGCGTTACGCCGGCTTTCCGCAACGCCGCCTCGACCACCGGCTCGACCAGCTCGAGGTGGTGGCGCGCCGCCACCTCCGGCACGACGCCGCCGAATCCCTCGTGGGCCTTCGCCTGCGAGGAGATGACGTTGCTGAGGATGCGCGTGCCGTCGAGGACGGCGGCGCAGGTGTCGTCGCAGGAGGTCTCGATCGCCAGCAGCATGTCCGCGCCCCTCAGTCGAGCCACCTCAGTCCAACCACCTCAATCGAGCCACATGATCAGCGCGTCCTCGCCGTTGTCGTGGTAGTAGCGAGGACGCACCCCGGCGGAGCGGAAGCCGAAGCGTTCGTACATGCCGATCGCGCGGTGGTTGGAGACCCGCACCTCGAGGGTGAACGGCAGCTTCCCCTGCGATTCGTCGATCAGGCGCCGCATCAGCTGCCCGGCGACGCCACCGCCGCGGCGCTCGGGCGCGACCGCGATGTTCATCAGGTGCCAGACCTGGTCGTAGCGGGAGCAGACCACGTAGCCGAGCAGCTCCTCGCCGGCCGAGGCGGCGAGGCAGATCCCCGACGGCTTCGAGAGCTCGAGCACGAACATCGCCAGCGACCACGGGGTCGGGAACGAGCGCCGCTCGATCGAGATCACCGCGGGCAGGTCGCTGTAGGCGAGCCTGCGGACCTGGACCTCCTGGTTGCGCTCACTCGGCTTTTTGGAAAGCGTCTCGTTCACGCCAGCGCTCCGCGTCGGGGGGTCTGAGGTAGATCGGGTCGAGGCCGTCGCGGTCCCCGTCGCCCGCCGCCGCCGCGATAGCGCAGACGTGCCGCGCGGCGACCCGGTGGACGGGGTCGGAATCGTCCGCTATCCGGACGCCGCCTCGGGCCAGCTCCTGCCGGAATCGTACCGCCCCGGAACCGGCGACCCGCGGGGTCTCCTCCAGGTCCGCGACCAGTTCGGCCAGCTCCTCGGGGCGGTGTACGGCCGGCTCCCAGAGCCGCGTTCCCTCAGCGGCGTAAAGGGCGGCGAAGACCTCGCCGCGCCAGCCGTCGAGCAAGGGGAGCGCCAAGCTGTTCCTTTTGCTCGCTATGCCGGCAGAAGGAACAGGTGAGCGGTACGCCTCGTGGATTCCGCGGGCGAGCGCGTCGAGAGTGCAGACGCCGCGCACCGGCAGCCCGAGGCTGACGGCGAGCCCGCGCGCGGTCGCGATCCCGATCCGCAGGCCGGTGAAGGTGCCGGGACCGAGGCCTACGGCGAGCAGGTCGACCTCGCCCCAGCCACCGGCCGCGGCGGCAGCCGCCTCGACCTCGGCCAGCAACCCGGTCGAGTGCAGCGGCCTGCCCCGCGGCGAGAGCCCCAGCTGCGACTCGTGCAGGACCTCGCCGTCGCGCCAGGCGCAGGCGACGGTATCGGCCGTCGCGGTATCGAAGCCGACGACGATCAGCGGCGGGCTATCCCTTGACCGTGAACGCCCAGGAGCCGACCTTCTTGCCCTTGACGAACCAGCTGACGACGTGCTTGCCGGGGATCGTCGAGGTGATCTTGTTCACGTAGAGCGTGCCTTGTTCGGCTTCCTGGGCCTGGGCGCAGAGGTTTTTCCCGCTCGGGAACCTGACGCAGACGGTGTAGACCACGTCACCGTTCAGGCTTTTGAAGAAGGCCCCCTTCTTCGCCTTCTTCGGACAGGCATGGGCGGGCTTGGCGTTGCGGGAGAGCCCGCAGCCGACGTAGTGCTTGTAAGCCGTAGCGGCGGCGGTGGCGGGCACCGCGATTGCCAGGAGCCCGCATGCCAGCACGAGCGCCGCCAGCGTCTTCAGTCCCTTCATCCGTCCTTGCCTTTCCTGGTTCGAAAAAGTCCGAGCGCGGATGCTACAAGCGGCCACCTCTCCCCGAACACGCCGGGGCGCGATTGGGTGCGCTCTCCCCGCCCTACCCCTGCCAGTCGACTTCTATCCGCCGCTCCTCCTCCCCTACGTGGGAGAGCCGGACCCGAACCGCCGGCGGGCCGAGCCGGTCTGACCCGGCGTCGGGCCACTCGACGAAGGCGACGCGGTCATGTCCGAGGTAGTCGTCGAGGAGCGCAGGGTCCTCGGAATCGAGGTCGGCGAGCCGGTAGAGATCGAGGTGGGAGATCGGCACGCTGCCGCCGTCGTAGCGCTGGCCGATCGTGAAGGTGGGCGAAGTGACCGGGCCGGCGAAGCCGAGAGCGCGGCAGGCGCCGCGGATCAGCGTCGTCTTGCCGCTGCCGAGCTCGCCGGAGAGGACGACAATGTCGCCCGGGCCGAGCGCGTCGCCGATCCGCGCTCCGAGCGCTTCGGTCGCGGCGGCGCTCCCGCTCTCGACCACCTCGGTCCCGCTCATCCGAAGAAGCCGAGCTGGTCGGCGGGCGGCGGCGGGGTGTCGCCGCCCTCCTCCGCCTCCGCCTCGACCAGCTCCTCGGCGCTGGGGACGGGGTCCGGCAGCGGCCGCTCGAGCAGAGCCGGGATCGTCGCGAAGTCGCCGCGCAGCGTTTCCTTCACAGCCGGGGTGCGGAGCGCGGCGGCCGGGTGGAAGAGCGGCAGCAGGTAGACCATCCGGCTGCCCAGCTCGTGCACCTGCGGCGTGCCGCGAACCCTGGTGATGCCGGTCTGGCTCCCGGTCAGCAGCTTGGTCGCGAAGTTGCCGAGGGTGCAGACGACCCGCGGCTCGATCAGCCGCACCTGCTCCCAGAGGTATGGCTCGCAGGCTTCGATCTCCGCTGGCTGCGGATCGCGGTTGCCCGGCGGGCGGGACTTGAGGACGTTGGCGATGAAGACGTCATCGCGGGCGAGGCCGATCCCTTCCAGCATCTGGTTCAGCAGCTGGCCGGCGCGGCCGACGAAGGGCAGCCCCTGCCGGTCCTCTTCGGCGCCCGGGGCCTCGCCGACGAACATCAGGTCCGCGTCGGCGTTGCCCGCCCCGAAGACCGCCTTGGTGCGGGTCTCGTGCAGGGGGCATTTGGTGCACTGCTGTACCACCTTGTACAGCTCGACCAGCTTCTGGCGCCGTTCCGCCGAGCTCGCGCTCACGGCGTTTCCCCCAGCGCCCGCCGCTTGCGCGACTCGCTCAGCCGGTCCTGCCGCGCCGCCTCCCGCTCGCGCCGCCGCGATTCGTCCGAGCGCACCTTGGATCCGCGCGGCCGGCGGCCCGGCGGGGCAACCGTCGAGTAGAGGCGCCGGATTCGCCCCGACCCGCACCCCGGGCAGACGACCTCGACCTCGCCCGCGACGAGCTCCTCGAAGCGAGCCCCGCATTCCTCGCACTCGAACTCGTAGATCGGCATCTGCGGAGATCGTAGTCGCCATCGTCGCATCCTCCCGGTTCGAATACTCTGGCCCGATGAAGGCAAGGGGATGCCTGACCGCGCTCGTCTGCGCCGTGGTGGCGTTGCTGGCGCCAGCCAGCGGAGCGGCTGCCGCAGCGAAGTCGGCGGAGCTGGATCTGAGCAGCTTCGAAGTGAGCGGATCGAACCACTACGACGTCCTCGTGACGACCGTGTCGGGAGCAGGTTTTGCGCCGCTGGCGGAAGTCAGCGCTCAGCGCGAGTCGGTCAGCGCCGGCTACGTCGTCCACACCGAATCCGCCCCGGGCATCGAGGCCACTTTCGGGTCTCTGGGCAAACTCGAAGTGCAGTTCGCGCGACGGACCAAGCAGGTGGAACGCCCGGAACCAGGATGCAGGGTGATTGCCGAACGGGGCGTCTTCCGCGGCACCTTTCGGTTCGTCGGCGAGGGTGAATACGTTGTCGCGGAAGCGAAGAATCCACCGGGGGAAGTGATGCGGCTCCCGAACGGATTCTGCGGTTTCGGTGGGGACAGGCCGGCGCGGCCCTCGATTCCAGGCCTGCCGGCGGAAACCGTGCTCGCCGCCGCGACCAAGATTCCCGAGAGGACCGTCACCTTCCGGGCATCTAGGCCCGAGTTCACCCGGTTGGTGACGTTCAACGCTTCCATCGAAGAATACGTTGCAGGGATGAAGATCACCCGGACCGCCGACATTCGCACTGCCGGCCCCGCCTTCACCAGTACGGGACGAGCAAAGGCTAGGGTTGCCCCGCCGAACCCCTTCAGCGGCGTCGGCATGTTCAGGGATTCCCCGAACGGGCCCGCGGCCTGGACCGGCTCACTCGCCGTGTCGCTTCCAGGTGCTCCGGGAGCTCCGCTGACCGGAGAAGGGTTTACGGCCCGCCTCTGCCCCCACCAACCGTTCCTCCGCCCATGCCTCCCTCATCGCTTTTCGTAATGACTTTCTCCACGGTCTCTTGACACACACCACTCGGCGATGTCAGCCTGAGACAGTCCATTTCATCCGAGGGGAGCTTTCCTTGAAGATCAAGTCTCTCGTCAGCGTGGTTTTCGCCGTGCTGGCACTCACCTGGGCCCTGGCGATCCCGGCGGTAGCCGCGGTCAAGCTTCCGATCCAGGAGGCCGCCAACAAGGCGTTCATCTTCGCCAAGCACACCTGCGCCCATGACTCCAACTGCGTCCGCTACGGGGTCACCAACTGCCACCGGCAGTCGCTTCACGTCGTGATCTGCCGGATCTTCGACGAACGCAGCACCGAAGCTCAAGGCAATTACCACTGCACCCGCCTGGTGCGGGTCGCCCTCGACCCGGTCACCTTCCGGATAATCGTCACCGGCCAGTCCGACTGGCAGTGCTGAAGCGGTACCTCTGATTCAGGAGATGTGGGAGCCGTTCAGGGCAGCGGCTCCCACTCCCAGCCCTTGGCGCTGGCCAGGCTCTCCTCGTTGAGGTAGCGGCGGAACTCGTCGAGCTCGACCGGCTCGACGCTGTAGACGTGGTCGGGCTCGGGGAAGTGGCGGCTGCGGACCTCGTCGCGGTAGCGCTCGACGGCGGCGACCATCGTCTCGTGGACGTCGGCGTAGCGCTTGACGAACTTCGCCATGTGGCCGGTGGTGATCCCGAGCAGGTCGTGGAAGACGAGGACCTGCCCTGAGGTGCCCGGGCCGGCGCCGATCCCGATCGTCGGCACCTCGAGTCGTTTGACGATCTCGTCGGCGATCGCCGAGGGGACCGCCTCGATCACGATCGAGAAGCAGCCGACCGCCTGCAGCGCCAGGCTGTCCTCGAGCAGCTTGATCGCGCTTCGCGCGCTCTTGCCCTGGGCCTTGTAGCCGCCGAGGGCGGTCGCGGTCTGCGGGGTGAGGCCGACGTGGCCCATCACCGGGATCCCCGACTGGACGATCGCCCGGGCGCGCTCGGCGATGACGCCTCCGGCCTCGAGCTTGACCGCCTGGCAGCCGGTCTCCTTGACCAGGCGCTGGGCGTTGCGGATCGCTTCCTCGTTGGAGGCCTCGTAGCTTCCCATCGGCATGTCGCCGACCATCAGCGGCGTCTTCAGGCCGCGGCGCACGGCCCGGCCGAGGACCAGCATCTCCTCCATCGTGACCAGCTTCGTGTCGGGGTAGCCGAGGACGACGTTGGCGGCGGAGTCGCCGACGAGGACGACGTCGACCCCGGCCGCCTCGGCCACCGTCGCCGAGGGGTAGTCGTAGGCGGTGACCATCACGATCGGCTCGCCGTTCGCCTTCATCTCCATCAGGCGAGGCAGGCTGACCGGCTTGCGCTCGCCGGCCGGCGGGGCGGTGTGGGAACGGGCGCCGGAGCTCATTTGAGAAGCACCTCGGGATGACTGTCGACGGCGATCGCCCTGTTGTCGTCGTCGACGTGGACGACGACCGGGGAGTAGCGCTCGAGGTCCGCCTCGTCGTAGGCGCCGAAGGAGGCGACGATGATCTTGTGGCCGGGTTCGACCAGGTGGGCGGCGGCGCCGTTCACCTGCATCGTCCCCGAGCCGGGCTCGCCGTCGATCACGTAGGTGACGAAGCGGGAGCCGTTGTCGACGTCCCAGACGTGAACCTGCTCGTCGGTGATCAGGTCGGCACCGGCCATCAGCTCGGTGTCGATCGTGATGCTGCCGATGTAGTCGACGTCGCAGTCGGTCACCGTCGCCCGGTGGATCTTCGACTTCAGCATGTGTCGTTGCAACTGCGTTCCCCTTTCCGGGCCTTAGGTGTCGGTGGTGGGATGCGGATGGATCAAGACGTTGTCGATCAGGCGGGCCGAGCCGACGCGGGCGGCGACGGCGACCAGCACCGGGCGGTCGGCGAGCCGCTCGACCGGCTCCAGGGTCTCGCCGTCGCGCGCCTCCAGGTACTCGGGCTCGATCCCGGCGGCGGCGAGCTCCCGGTGGGCGGCGTCGAGGCCCCCGGCGAGCGAGCCGGCGCGGGCATCGCGCTCGGCGGCGGCGAGGGCGCGAGAGAGGGCGGAGGCGCGCTCGCGGTCGTCGCGGTCGAGGTAGGCGTTGCGCGAGCTCATCGCCAGGCCGTCGGGCTCGCGCACGGTCGGCAGCACCTCGATCCGGACCGGGAAGTCGAGGTCGCGAACCATGCGGCGGATCACGATCGCCTGCTGGGCGTCCTTCTGGCCGAAGTAGGCGACGTCGGGGCCGACGATGTTGAAGAGCTTGGCGACGACCGTCGTGACGCCGCGGAAGTGCCCGGGCCCCCGCCGCTCGGGATCGCCGTCGAGGACGCCGGACAGGAGCCCGGTGACTTCGACCCCGGTTGCGAAGCCGTCGGGATAGACCTCCTCGACGGCGGGAGCGAAGACGAGGTCGGCGCCGGCCTCGCCGGCAAGGCCCAGGTCGCGCTCCTCGTCGCGCGGGTAGCGCTCGAGGTCCTCGCCGGCGCCGAACTGGGTCGGGTTGACGAAAAGGCTCATCACCACCAGGTCGCACTCGGCGCGGGCGGCGCGGATCAGTGCGAGGTGCCCCTCGTGCAGGTAGCCCATCGTCGGCACCAGCCCGACCGTCCGCCCCGCGCGGCGGGCGTCGACGAGCGCTGCGCGAATATCGGCCTTCGTGCGCAGGACGCTGGCCGCGGTAAGACGAGGGTTATCGGCGAGGAGAGTCGAGTTCATAGGTCCATGCCCTGGGGGTCACGGCCGTGCGAAGTAAAAATTATAGGGCAGCCTTTGTGGCGGTTCTGTGACAAAGGGAACAGAAAGTTCGCTAGATGGTTGATTCCACGGCGAAGGCCGTGATCGAGGGATTTGAAGCAGAGAGGCCGAAGTCGGCGGTGCTGAAGCAACCGTCGACCGAAAGGCCACGATGCACGCCGACCTCGACACTCTCTGCACCGTCGTTTATTGCACGGCAGACGATCTCCTGCCCGCGAAGCCAGGAAACGCACGTCGCCGGGTCACCGATGCTGAGGTTGCGACTCTCTGCGTCGCCCAGGCGATCATGGGCATCCCCTCCGATCGCCGCTTCCTGGCAGTCGCCCGAAAGCACCTTCGCGATCTCTTCCCGGAGTTGCCCCAGCAGCCCGGATTCCACAAGCGAAGAGCTCGCCTGGCCGAGACGATCGAGTGGCTCATCGGCGTCTTCGCCGCGGGATCTCCGGGCTCCCACGACGACGTGCTGCTCATCGATTCGACTCCGGTCGAGTGCGCTCGCTCTGTGGAGACGACGCGCCGGTCTGCACTTGCCGATGCGGCCGACTACGGCTGGTGCAGCTCTCATTCCCGCTTCTTCTGGGGCTTTCGTCTGCACGGCCTCTTCGCTCCGGACGGCACACCGAGAGCCTTCACCCTCGCTTCTCCCAAGCGCGACGAGCGAGAGGTGGGGATCGAGCTGCTCGAAAGAGCGGAGCGAAGCGGCGGGGAGATCGTCATCGGCGACAAGGGCTACGCGGGCAAGGATTTCGCCACGGCGGTCGGTGAGCTCAACGCCACGATCGTTCGGCCGGCCCGAAAGGACGAGCCCGACAGCGTCCTCCACCTCGCCCCGATCCGCCAGAGGATCGAGTCGATCTTCTGGACCTGCAAGGACATCCTCACCCTCGAGCGCCACGGCGCCCGCACCCTTCACAACCTGCGCGTTCGCATTTCTCAGCGTCTTCTGGCGTTGGCTGCATGCATCGCGCTCAACCACAGGCTCGGACGTCCGAGCCGCGCCCTGGTCGACTA
>DASTTQ010000062.1:0-11053 GCA_035760065.1 Solirubrobacterales bacterium | reverse complement strand
GGCGCGTTGCCCGTAGGACAGCCGCCGTTCGGCGTTTCAGCCGCCGTGCTGACGTAGGAACTTCTGGAACTCGCGGGCGATCGTGTCGGCGGAGGGAAGCTCCTCCCCCTCGCCGAGCTGCTCGGCCTGCTGGGCCTCGATCCGCTCGACCAGCTCGGCTATCTCGGGGTTGGCGGCGATCGCGCGGTCGATCTGCTCTTCGAAGCTCGAGGCTTCCTCTTCCAGCTCGGTCGCGTCGACGGCGATCCCGGTCAGGCCCTCGAAACGGCGCAGCAGCGCCAGCGCTGCCTTCGGGTTGGGGACGGCGGCGACGTAGTGCGGCACCGCCGCCCACAGCGAGGCGGAGCTCATGCCTAGCCGGCGGCAGCGGTCGTGGAGGACGCCGACGATCCCGGTCGGCCCCTCGTAGGAGGAGCGCTCGAGCTCCAGCTCCTCGACCAGCTGCTCGTCCGAGGCGAGGCCGGTGATCGGGACCGGCAGGGTGTGGGAGACCTCGGCGATCAGGGCGCCGAGCGTGATCACCATCTCGACCCCCAGGGCGTCGGCCGCGGTCGCGATCGTCTCCGAGAAGGTGCGCCAGCGCAGGTTGGGCTCGGTCCCGTCGAGCAGGACGAGGTCGCGGTCGGCGCCGGGCACCTCGACCGCGATCAGGTTGTTCTCCGGCCACTCGACCCGGCGCGTCTGCCCTTCGTCGAGGGTGATGGTCGGCCGCGTCGACTGGAAGTCGAAGAACTCCTCCGGGTCGACCCGGGCGATCAGCTCGCCCTCGAGCGAGCTGCCGACCGCGGCAAGCGCGGTCGAGGCGGCGGCGGCGGCGTCGTTCCAGCCGCGAAAGGCACAGACCATGACCGGCGAGCGCAGGTGCGGCAGGTCACCTTCCCAGGAGAGGTAATCCACGCTTACGAGCGTAGAGGATGAGGTTGGCGAGCGAGGCTGGTGAGGGGGCGATGGGTGCCCCTCCGGCGGACGCCTTCGGCTGAGTGTCCGGGAGAGGGACACCCGTCGCCCATCAAGGCGCAGAGCGGGCGCGGCGGACCAGCTGGGCGGCCATAAAGAGAGCCAGGGCGGCGAAGGCGAGCTGCAGGGCGCGTTCGGAGACGTTGTTGGCGAGGCCGACGCCGAGCAGGACGCCGAGCGGGGAGAGGGCGCCGACGATCAGCGCCTCGCGGACGCGGACGTTGCCGTAGCCGTTCTGGCGGTAGGCGCCGACGAAGGCGACGACGACGATCATCAGCAGCGAGGTCGACTCGGCCTCGACCTGGCTGAGGCCGATGAAGACGGTCAGCGCCGGGACGAAGAGGACGCCGCCGCCGACGCCGACGAGGCCGCCGGTCATCCCGCCGGCGAGGCAGATCAGCGCCGCCATGACCTCGTTCACGAGCAGTCCGTCACGAGAGGATCAGCTCGACCGCGATCGCGACCAGGAGCAGGGCGAAGAGGTAGGACACGGCGCGCTGGGGGATGCGCTGCTGGATCGCGGTGCCGAGGACGACGCCGAGGACTGCCGGGATCGCCAGCAGGAGACCGGTGGCGACGTGGACGTTTCCGTAGAAGCCGCCCTCGGCGATGGTGCCGAGCAGGCCGATGACGACGATCGCGGCGAGGCTGGTGCCGGTTGCAAGGCGCTCGCCGAAGGCGAACCAGAAGATCAGCAGCGGCACGATCACGGTGCCGCCGCCGACGCCGAACAGGCCGCTGAAGATGCCGGCGAGGGTGCCGATCGCGGCCAGCTTCCAGAGCGCGTGGTCCGGGGTCGTGGCGGAGGGCATCCCGCGATACTAGAGGCGTGTCCCCCGGCTCCGAAACGCCTGCTCCCGTCCCCGGTCGCGACTGGGCCGCCGCCCTCGAGCCGCTCCGCAGCGAGCCGGCCCGCTCGGCGGTCCTCACCGACGTCGACGGGACGCTGGCGCCGATCGTCGAGCGGGCCGAGGACGCCGCGGTGCCGGCGGCGGCGCGCGAGGCCCTGGCGGCGCTGAGCGAGCGCTACGCGCTGGTCGGCTGCATCTCCGGCCGGCGGGCGGAGGAGGCGCGGCGACTGGTCGGCCTCGACACGCTCGCCTACGCCGGCAACCACGGGCTGGAGCTGCTGATGCCAGGCGAGGAGGCCTCGCAGCCTGACCCCTCGGTGGCCGGGCGCGAGCGCGAAGCGGTCGAGTTCCTCGCCTCGCTCGACGGCGGGCGGATGGAGGCAGTGGGCCTTCGGCGGGAGGACAAGGGGCCGATCCAGGCCCTGCACTGGCGCGGCAGCGCCGACGAGGCGGCGGCGGAGAGCCGCGCGCACGAGATCGCGATCGAGGCCGGCAAGGCAGGGCTGGAACCGCGCTGGGGGCGAAAGGTGCTGGAGCTGCGGCCGATGGGAGGCGGCGGCAAGGACGGCGCGGTCGCCTCGCTGCTCGCCGACGAGCGGCTGGACCGCGCCGCCTACGCCGGCGACGACCGCACCGACCTCGACGCCTTCCGGCGGCTGCGGGAGCTGGAGGAGGAGGGGCGGCTGAGCGCCGCGGTCTGCATCGGGGTCCTGTCGGCAGAGGGACCCGCGGAGCTGGCGGAGGAGTGCGACGTGACGGTCGAGGGGCTCGAGGGCTGGCTGGCGATCCTCGAATGGCTGGCGACGTAGATGCCCTACACCGACCTGCTCCGCGCCAGCGTCTTCGTCACCGCCGCCGAGGCGACCGCGCTCGGGGCGATCACCGCGGTTGCCGCCAACCGCGAAGGCGAAGCCTGGATCGTCCTCGTCGCCGGCGTCTGGTGGCTGATCTCACTGGCGATCGGCCTCTACCTCAGCCGCCCCGCCCGCGCCGCCGACGACGTCCGCGACGCCCTCGCCCGCGCCCGCACCGCCACCTCGCTGCCCGACCAGAGCCCGGCCCGGATCGCCCTCACCCGCCTCTGGCCGATCGCCTTCACCGCGATCGCCGCCGGCGTCCTCGGCATCTTCTTCCCCGGCGTCGCCGCCGTCGGCGCCGGCTACGCCCTGATCGCCTCGCTCGCCTGGCACACGCGCGAGGCCGCGGTCCTGGGGATCGAGTCCCGCGACGGCGTCAAGTTCTACGTCGTCCCCTCCCACCCCCTGCGCCCGATCGAGCTGGTGCGGACCCCGGGGCTGCGCGGCGACCGCCTAACGGTGTGAGGACGAGGCGAGGGACCGTTTACGCGAGCGGGTTGTGCCAGCGCAGACCGTCGGAGGCGAAGCGGGCGAAGTCGGTGTCGACGGAGCAGACGGCGAGGCCGTGCTCGAGGGCGAGGGCGGCGAGCATCGCGTCGGGGACGAGGTTGGCGCGGATGTCGTGCTCGACGACGATTTCGCCGAGGATGCGCCCGTGCTCTCGGCCCGGAACCGGCACCCAGGCGGCTGGTGCGGCAAGCCAGTCGTCGATCTGTTGCCATGCGACAGCCGGCGAAAGCGGATTGTCGAGGATTCGCGGATGGGTGGTGATGCGGAGAAATGTGGCGAGGCTTTGCCACGGGAGGCCGACCTTGCGGGAGCCGTTGAGCTGCTCCTCGATCCAGGCGACCGCCGCTTCGTTCTTGGGTGAACGCTCGTCGGTCGCGTAAATCAGCAAGTTGGCGTCGACGAGCACGGCTGACGCTAGCGGCCAGAACCGGAGTCGCCCAGGCCCCAGTTGTCTTCTTCATCGAGCAGATCGAGCACCTCGCCGATGTTGGAGACATCGACTTTCAGGCCCAGGTTGTACGTCTTCTGGCGAAACGGGGCGCGTCGCTCCCGCGGCAGCAGGCCCGCCCTCACGAGATCGTTGACCGCCTCGCTGAGACCGAGCCCCCGCTCGCGGCGCAGCTTCTCGACTGCGGCGGCCACGTCGTCGGCAAGATCAATCGTCGTCCGCATGTGCGCAACTTACATCATGATGTGTACCGCCTGCATCATTGATGCGTATTCACAGCATCACGATGCGGACTGAACCGCCTCCCAGTCTCTCGTGTTGGCGACGTCGGCGGCGGTGAGCCAGGCGCGGCGGGCGGTGGCGACGGCGTAGGCCATGTTGTCGAGGGTGTCGACGCCGTGGGCGTCGGTGCTGAGGACGATCCTGACGCCGGCTTCGGCGGCGAGGCGGGCGTGGAGGTCGGAGAGGTCGCGGCGGTTGGGGTTGCCGTTGATCTCGATCGTCGTGCCGGTGCGGGCAGCGGCCTCGGCGACGGCCTCGACGTCGATGCCGTAGGGCTCGCGGCGGCCGATCAGGCGGCCGGTGAGGTGGCCGATGCAGTCGACGTCGGGGTTCTCGATCGCGGCGACGACGCGCTCGGTCATCTGCTTTTCGGAGACCGAGAAGGAGGTGTGGACGCTGGCGACGACCCAGTCCAAAGCGGCGACGAGGTCGTCGGGGTAGTCGAGCGAGCCGTCGAGGCCGATGTTGATCTCCGAGCCGGCGAGAAGGCGGAAGCCGTCGTCGGCGTGCTGCCGGTTCCAGACGCGCACCTCCTCGATCCGCTCCCAGAGCCGCTCGGCGGTGACGTGGTCGCCGAAGCCATGGCTGGCGGAGTGGTCGGTGATCGCCAGGTACTCGTAGCCCCGCTCGCGCGCCGCCTCGGCCATCTCGGCGAGGCTGTTGCGGCCGTCGGAGAGCGTGGTGTGGGAGTGGAGGTCGCCCTTGATGTCGGCCAGCTCCACCAGCTGCGGCAGCTTGCCTTCGCGCGCCGCCTTCAGCTCGCCGCGTCCCTCGCGCAGCTCCGGCTCGATGTACTCGTAGCCGAGGCGCTCGTAGACGGCCTGCTCGGTCTCGCAGGTTTCGACCTCGCCGCTCTCGGTCTCGGTGATCCCGTGCTCGGAGACCGAGAGGCCCCGGGCGACCGCCTCTTCGCGCAGCTGCACGTTGTGGGCCGCCGACCCGGTGAAGTGCTGCAGCAGGTTGCCGAAGGCGGCGGGGGGGACGATCCGCAGGTCGACGGAAACGCCGTTGTGGGTCTGGGCGCGAACGCCGTTTGGCCCCGGCGTGCCGGCGGCGGCGATCAGCGGGTGGCCGGCGAGGTGCGCGGAGAGCGCGGTCGCCTCCTCGGCGGTGGCGATGATGTCGATGTCCTTGCAGGTATCGGCCCAGCGGCGGACCGAGCCGGCGACCTCGACCCGCTTGGCCGCCGGGTGCCCGCGCAGCGCCTCCGCCAACTCCTCGGCGATCGGCTTCACCTTCGAGAGCAGCAGCCGGCCGGGGCCTTCGCCGGGCTCGCCCAGCCGCTCCAGCGCAGCGAGGATGTTCTCCTCGGCTTTCGCGCCGAGGCCTTTGACGTGGCGCACCTTTTCCGCCTCGGCCGCGGCCTTGAGGTCCTCCATCGATGAGATCTCCAGCTCCTCGAAGAGGCGGCGGGCCGTTTTCGGGCCGACGCCGGGGACGCGGGTGACCTCGATCAGGGTCGGCGGGAACTTCGCCTTCAGCTTCACCGCGGCCGGGATCTCGCCGGTCGCCAGCAGCGCGTCGATCTTCTCCGCCAGCGTCTTGCCGACGCCGGGGACCGCGGTCGCCCGCCCCTGCGCGGCGAGCTCCGCCACCGAGACCGGGCTCTCGCGGATCGCCTTGGCGGCGGTGCTGTAGGCGAGGACGCGGTATTTGACCGCCCCGTCGAGCTCGTAGAGGATCCCCAGCTCTTCGAGGGCGGCGGCGATCTCGGCATTGGTCACGGGAGGAACCTACCCGGCGACGGCTCCTCTTTAGATCGGGTTAGCGATCCGCAATAGAGTCGCGGACGATGACCGAGTCCGCTGCGACGCCCGCCTGGCTGGTGCTGCCGACCTACAACGAGGCCGAGAACCTGGAGCCGCTGGTCGGGGCGGCGTTGGCGAAGCTGCCGGCGAGCGCGCGGGTCCTGGTCGTCGACGACGGGTCCCCCGACGGCACCGGCGCCATCGCCGACCGCCTTGCCGCCGTGGACGAGAGGGTCCGAGTCCTCCACCGCGCGCGCAAGGAAGGGCTCGGCCCCGCCTACATCGCCGGCTTCCGCGAGGCGCTGGCGGGAGGCGCCGGCCTCGTGCTCGAGATGGACGCCGACTTCTCCCACGACCCGGCTTACATTCCGCGCCTGCTCGAGGCCGCCGACCGCGCCGACGTCGTGCTCGGCTCGCGCTACGTCGAGGGCGGCGGCGTCAGCGACTGGGGGGCGATGCGGCGGGCGATCAGCCGTGGCGGCAGCGCCTACGCCCGCCTCGTCCTCGGGGTCGACGTGCGCGACCTGACGGGAGGCTTCAAGTGCTTTCGCCGGGAGGTGCTGGAGGCGATCGACTTCGACCGGATCTCGACTCAGGGCTACGCCTTCCAGGTCGAGATGACCTACCGCGCGATCCGCCGCGGCTTCTCGGTGACCGAGGTGCCGATCGTTTTTCGCGAGCGCCAGGTGGGCAAGTCGAAGATGGACCTCTCGATCGTCGCCGAGGCCGTGTGGCGCCTACCCCTGCTGCGCTTCGGTCGCGGAGCGGTCGAGGGCGCTCCATCTGCCGCCGGCAGGGATCGGGTCTCGCACCGCTATACTTTCTGAAGTATTGAGTTGAAAACCGCGACCGGGAGACGGACAGTGACTGGCAAATTGACCGACGTGACCGATGCCACCTTCAAACCCGACGTGCTGGAGGCCGATGGCCCCGTGCTCGTCGACTTCTGGGCACCCTGGTGCGGTCCCTGCCGCGTGGTCCATCCTGTCCTCGAGGAGATCGACTCCGAGCGCGAGGACCTGAAGATCGTCTCGATCAACGTCGACGAGAACCAGCAGACGGCGGCCAACTACGAAGTCCTCTCGATCCCGACGATGATCCTCTTCAAGGACGGCGCGATCGCGAAGAAAATCGTCGGCGCGATGCCCAAGCGGCGCCTCGAGGCCGAGCTCGAGCCGGCGCTCGCCTAACGGGGCGGGCGCTCGCCATGCCGTTCGTCCACGTCCACTGGTACGAGGGCCGCTCCGACGAGCAGAAGGCGGAGGTCGCCAAGCGCATCGAAGCGGCCCTGATCGAGGTCGCCGGGGTGTCGCCGGATCACTGCTGGGTGAAGTTCAGCGACTCGAAGAAATCCGACTTCATCATCGGCGAAGCACCGCAGGATTAGGCAGCCGAGGAACGGCCCACCTCGACCGTTACAGGGCGGTCAGGTGCCTCAAGGCCCGCCCGTGCGGCAGCCAGCAAAGCCTGGCTGTCGAGTCCGAACCTTTCGGCTGCGAGTCGAAGCTGATCGAGCTTGTCGGAGGGCGAAAGGAGCTCGACGTTTACGGGGCGGCCATCCCTCATCGCCACGGTGCAAGACGTCCCCTCGACCTCCTCGCCGAAATCCCACCGATCGACCTCGACCAAGTCGATCGAGAGGGCATCTGCCTGGCTGTCGTAATCCACCCTCATCCGTGCCTCCTCGGATGCACGCTCACAATCAGGTTCGGATCGTCGTCGAGGACGATGACCCGGATCCATTGGCCTTCGATCTGTCCAAGATAACGCCACTTTGAATCGTCCTCGCGTTCTTTTCGCAAGGGATTGGCGACGATGAATTCAGCATCGGCACGGCTCAGCTTGTAGAGCTTCAATCGATTCTTAGCGTGCTTCGTGAACTGCACGCCCGTCTAAGGGCGCGGCGCAGCTGTTCTCTCCCCCTCTAGGCGCGGGAAACGCCGATGCTGAGATCGCGGCCGTCGATCTTGGTCGGGGCGCCGTTGGTGGTGCCGTCGTAGGCGACGGAGGTGGCGAGGACCTCGCCGGCGAGGTAGTCCTGGTGGGCCTGGGCGGCTTCGAGGAGGTCGGGGTCGCCGGCGAGGGTGAGGGCGATGCGGTCGGTGATCTCGAGGCCGGCGTCTTTGCGGGCGTTCTGGACGGCGTGGACGATCTCGCGGGCGAGGCCCTCGCGGCGCAGCTCGTCGTCGAGCTCGAGCTGCAGCGCGACGGCGTGTCCGGCCTCGGCCTCGACCTCGTAGCCCTCGAGGGGCTGCAGGGCGAGGGTGATGTCCTCGGGGCCGAGGCTGTGGTCGGCGCCGTCGATCGCGATCCCGATCTCGCCGCCGTCGGCGAGGACGGCGGCGACGTGGGCAGGGTCAAGAGCGGCGACCGCGGCGGCGACCTGCGGCATCTTCTTGCCGAAGCGGGGGCCGAGGGCGCGGTAGTTGGGCTTGGCCTCGTAGCTGACCAGCTCGGACTCGTCGGTGACGAAGTCGAGCTCCTTGACGTTGAGCTCGGCGGTGACGAGGTCGGTGCGGGCTTCGATCGCGGCGCGCTCGGCCTCGTTGGCGACGATCACGGCGCGGCGCAGCGGCTGGCGCACCTTCGCCTTCGCCTGGGCGCGGGCGGCACGACCGAGCTCGACGGTGAGGCGGACCGCCTCCATCCCCTGCTCGAGGTCGGGGTCGGCAAGGACGCTGTCCCATTCGGGGAAGTCCCGCAGGTGGACCGAGGATGCCGCGCCATCGCCGCTGAGGTTGCGGTGGATCTCGTCGGCGAGGAAGGGCGTGAACGGCGCCAGCATCGCCACCGTCTCCAGCAGGCAGTGCCGCAGCGTCGCGAAGGCGGCGCGATCGCCCTCCCAGAAGCGGCGGCGGCTGAGCCGCACGTACCAGTTGGAGAGCTCCTCGACGTACTCGGCGATCGCCCGCCCGGCGGCGGTGCAGTCGTAGGCGTCCATCCGCTCGCGCACGAGCGCGGTCGTCGCCTGCAGCCGCGAGAGCGCCCAGCGGTCGAGGGCCTCCCCCGACCCGAGGTCGTAGTTCTTGCCGCTATCCGGCGACAAGTGCGACATCTCCCGGGGGTCGGAAAAGTCGTCCGGACACAGGCTCTCGGCGTTCGCGTAGAGGACCCAGAAGGAGTAGGTGTTCCATAGCGTCAGCAGGAACTGGCGGACCGATTCGCCGACGGTGTCGACCGAGAAGCGGTAGCCGGCCCAGGGCTGCTGGGCGGTCAGGTAGTACCAGCGGAAGGCGTCGGCGCCGTGGGCGTCGAGCACGTCCCAGGGGTCGACGACGTTGCCGCGGCTCTTCGACATCTTCTGGCCCTCGGGGTCGAGGATAAGCCCGAGGCACACGCAGTTGCGGTAGCTCGAGGTGTCGAAGAGCAGGGTCGACTCGGCGAGCAGGGTGTAGAACCAGCCGCGGGTCTGGTCCTGGGCCTCGCAGATGTAGTCGGCGGGGAAGCGCTCCTCGAACTCCGCCTGCCCCTCGAACGGGTAGTGGAACTGGGCGAAGGGCATCGCGCCGCTGTCGTACCAGGTGTCGATCACCGACTCCACCCGTTTCATGTCGCCGTGGCACTTCTCGCACTCGACGACCACCTCGTCGATGTAGGGGCGATGGAGATCGAGATCGTCGGGTACCTCTCCACGCGCGGCTTGACGAAGTTCCTCAACGGAGCCGATGCACCGCATCCCGTCGCAGCGCCGGTCGAGGCAGCGCCAGATCGGCAGCGGCGTCCCCCAGTAGCGGTCGCGCGAGAGCGCCCAGTCGACGTTGTTCTCCAGCCATTTGCCGAAGCGGCCGTGCTTGACGTGCTCGGGGTGCCAGCCGATCTCCTCGTTGTTGGCGAGCAGCCGGTCGCGGACCTGCGAGGTGGCGACGTACCAGCTCGACTTCGCGTAGTAGAGAAGCGGCGTGCCACAACGCCAGCAGTGCGGATAGGAGTGCTCGTAGACCTGCTCGCGGAAGAGCAATCCGCGCTGGGCGAGGTCGGCGATCAGGGCCTTGGTGACCTCGGGGTCCTTGACGACTTGGTTCTCGAAGCCGGTTACCCGGCGATCGAATTTGCCCTCGGGAGTAACCGGGTTGTAGAGCGTGCCGGCGATGGTCGGATCGAAGATTCCGCATTCGGCGGCAACCTTGAAGTCGTCCTCGCCGAAAGCGGGGGCGATGTGGACGGCGCCGGTCCCGTCCTCGGTGGTGACGAAGTCACCCGCCACGACCGGGAAACCGCCAGGGAAGCGGTCTTGCAGATGGAAAACGGGACCCGCATAGAAGCGGCCCACTAACTCGGAGCCGGGGAAGCGGTCGAGGATCTCAGCCCGCTCTCCCAGCACCCTCTCGACCAGCGGCTCGGCGAGGAGGATCGTCTCGCCGTCGATTCGCGCCCGCACGTAGGTGACTTCCGGCGCTACGGCGACAGCCTCGTTGCCGGGAAGGGTCCAGGGCGTCGTCGTCCAGACCAGCAGCGACTCGCCGGCCTCGCTCCCGTCCTCCCCGAGCAGCGGGAAGCGCACATATATGGAGGGATCCTTGACGTCCTCGTAGCCCAGCGCCACCTCGTGCGAGGAAAGGGCGGTACCGCAGCGCGGGCAGTAGGGCACGACCTTGTGGCCCTCGTAGAGGCGACCGTCGTCCCAGAGCTTGCGCAACGACCACCAGACCGACTCGATGTAGTCGTCCTCGAGGGTGACGTAGGGGTCGTCGAGGTCGATCCAGAAGCCGATCCGCTCGGTCAGCCTGTTCCAGTCCTCGACGTACTCGAAGACCGATTCGCGGCAGCGCCGGTTGAACTCCGCGATCCCGAGCTCCTCGATCTCCTGCTTGGAGGAGATGCCGAGCTGCTTTTCGACCTCGAGCTCGACCGGCAGGCCGTGGCAGTCCCAGCCGGCCTTGCGCGGGACCCGGAGCCCGCACATCGTCTTGTAGCGCGGGTAGACGTCCTTGAAGACGCGGGCGAGGACGTGGTGGGAGCCGGGGCGGCCGTTGGCGGTCGGCGGCCCCTCGTAGAAGCTCCAGACCGGGGCGCCGGCGCGCTGGGCGAGCGAGCGCTCGAAGACCTTCTCCTCGCGCCAGCGCGCGAGCATGCGCTCCTCCAGCTCGGGGAAGGACTGCTTCGGGTCGACGGGCTCGAATCCGGGCATGACGGTCAGGATTCTATGAGGGCGCACTTTGCGGACGCGCAGCGCGTGTGGTTGAGCTTCAGCCTCTTATGGAGGCCTAAGCTCAACCACACCCTCGGTTGGCGGACCCACTAGTAGACCCATCCGCAAGGTCGCTCAGGCCGCCGGCCTCAACTCCGGCTCGCGGTCGGCGACCCTGGCCAGCACCCGCTCCAGGTCGGCGCGTGTGAAGGCCCACTCGAACGGCCGGGCAATCTCGGCATAGCGGGCCTGGAAGGCGAGCAGCCGCTCGG
>DASTTQ010000061.1:0-14651 GCA_035760065.1 Solirubrobacterales bacterium | reverse complement strand
GGGCCACCCCGCCTCTCCGATGAGCTTGGCCAGCTAATAGCCTGGGAGGTCATGCGTACTCCTTTGTATGAACAGCACGTTGACCTCGGGGCGAGGATGGTGGACTTCGCCGGGTGGGAGATGCCTGTTCAGTACGAGGGGATTCGGGAGGAGCATTCGGCTGTGCGGCGGCATGCGGGGATGTTCGACGTTTCCCACATGGGGCAGGTGGAAGTCGAGGGGCCTGGGGCGCTCTCGTTTCTGCAGCGGGTGCTCTCCAACGACGTCGCCAGGGTCCACGTCGGCGGGGCGCAGTATTCGTGCCTCTGCCGGGAGGACGGCGGGGTCATCGATGACCTCTTCGCCTACCGGCTCGGCGGCGACCGCTACCTCGTCGTCACCAACGCCGCCAACCATGGGGCCGACCTCGCCTGGCTCGGCCGCCACAGCCACGGCTTCGACGCGATCGTCCGCGACGTCGCCGACCGCTACGCGATGCTCGCGGTCCAGGGACCGCACGCGCGCTCGGTCCTGGAGGCGACGCTGGGCGTCGAGCTCCCGCCGCGCTTCCACGTCTCCCACGTCCCGGTTGGTCGCCGCCCGGCGCTCGCCTGCGGCACCGGCTATACCGGCGAGGACGGGGTCGAGCTGCTGCTCGACCCGGAGGTGGCGGTGCCGGTCTGGCGCGAGCTGCTCGACGCCGGGATCGTCCCCTGCGGGCTCGGGGCCCGCGACACCCTGCGGCTGGAGGTCACCTACCCCTTGCACGGCAACGAGCTCAGCCCCGAGCGCAACCCGATCGAAGCCGGTCTCGGCTGGTGCTGCAAGGAGGAGACGGGGTTCATCGGCTCCGAGGCGATCGCCCGCGCCCGCGCCGAGGGCACGGCAGAGAAGCTCGTCGCCTTCAGGATCGAGGGCCAGGGCATCCCGCGGGAAGGGAATCCGGTGATGGCCGGCGAGGAGCGGGTCGGCGCGGTGACCAGCGGCACCTACGCCCCCTCGCTCGAGGTCGGCGCCGGGATGGCCTACGTGCGCTCCGAGCTGGCGGAGGTCGGGACCGAGGTCGAGATCGACGTCCGTGGCAAGCGCCGCCCGGCCCGGATAGCTTCCAAGCCCCTCTACGCGAAAAGGAGCTGAGCCTTGGCCGACGCCACCTACCCCGACGACCTTCGCTACCACCCCGAACACGACTGGGCCCGGATCGAGGGCGACCAGGCCACCTTCGGGATCACCTGGTACGCCCAGGACTCGCTCGGCGAGGTCGTCTTCTTCGACCCGCCCGAGGTAGGGACGACGATCGCCAAGGACGCCTCCTACGCCGAGGTCGAGTCGGTGAAGGCGGTCAGCGACGTGATCGCGCCGCTGTCGGGTGAGATCGTCGCGGTCAACGAGGCCCTCGCCGACGCCCCGGAGAAGATCAACGAGGATCCCTACGGCGAAGGCTGGCTGGTCAAGGTGCGGCTGACCGCTCCCGAGGAGGCCGAGTCGCTCCTCGGCGTCGCGGATTACCGCAACTTGCTGGACAACTAGGCGCGAAGCGCAACGGACCGCTCCCCTAGCATCAGGCGGGTGACCCGCTACACCTCCGCCACGCCCGAGGACCGGCGGGAGATGCTCGACGCGATCGGCGTTTCCTCGGCCGACGAGCTGTTCGAGCAGATCCCCGCCGAGCTGCGCCTCGCCCGGCCACGGGCCCTGCCGGAGGGGCTGGGCGAGGCCGAGGTCTACGAGCGGTTGAGCGCGCTTGCCGCGCGCAACGCCGACGCCGAAACGGAGGTCTGCTTCGTCGGCGCGGGGATGTACGACCACTACGTGCCGGCGATCGTCGACGCGATCGCCTCGCGCAGCGAGTTCCTCACCCCGTACACGCCCTACCAGCCGGAGATCAGCCAGGGCGGGCTGCAGGTGATGTTCGAGTTCCAGACGGCGATGTCGGAGCTGACCGCGCTGCCGGTCTCCAACGCCGGGCTCTACGAGGGGCCCTCGTCGGTCGCCTCGGCCGGGTACCTGGCGATCGGCGCGACGGGGCGCAGGCGCTTCGTCGTCTCCCGCGGCGTCCACCCGCACAGCCGCGAGACCCTGCGGACGTATGCGGTCGGCTTCGGCGCCGAGGTGGCCGAGGTCGGGCTCGAGGACGGGCTGACGGACGCGGCGGCGCTGGCCGAGGCGGTCGACGGCGAGACCGCCGCCGTCTTCCTGCAGAGCCCGAACTTCCTCGGCGCGGTCGAGGACGTCGAGGCGCTCGGGGCGGCGGCGAAGGAGCACGGGGCGCTATTCGTCGTCGCCTGCGACCCGATGACGCTGGGGATCCTGAAGCCGCCGGGCGAGTGCGGCGCCGACATCGCCCTCGGCGAGGGCCAGCCGCTGGGGAACCGGCTCGACTTCGGCGGCCCCAGCTTTGGCTTCTTCTGTGCGACCGAGGAGCAGATCCGCCGCATGCCGGGGCGGATCGCCGGCGAAACCGAGGACGTCGACGGGCGGCGCGGCTTCGTCCTCGCGCTGCAGACGCGCGAGCAGCACATCCGCCGTGAGAAAGCCACCAACAACATCTGCACCGCGCAGGCGCTGAACGCGCTCGGGGCGATGGTCCATCTCGCCTGGCTCGGGCGGCAGGGGTTTCGCGAGCTGGGCGAGCTGCTGGTGCGGCGGACCGCGTATGCGCGCGAGCGGTTGGCCGGGGTGTGCGGCGTCGAGCTGCTGCACACCTCACCGGTGGCGCGCGAGTTCGCGCTGCGGCTGGACGCGCCTGTGGAAAAGGTCCTCGACCGCCTCGCCGAGCGCGGGATCGCCGCCGGCTATCCGCTCGGCCGCGAGTACCCCGAGTTCGAGGACGGACTTCTGGTCGCGATCACCGAGCGGCGCACGAAGGCGCAGATCGACGAGCTCGCCGAGGCGCTTGGCGTCGCAGTCGCCGCCGAGCGAGGCGCTTTTGCAAACCAGGAGGACGCAAAGGCGCCTATGGGCGAGGGGGTTGCGTAGTGGCACTCACCGAGACCCCCATGCAGGCCGAACGCGCGGAAACGATCTTCGAGAAGTCGAAGCCGGGGCGGCGCGCTGCGGCACTGCCGGCGGCCGAAGTTGCCGAGAAGCCGCTCGCCGAGCTGATCCCGGAGAAGCTGCTGCGCCCAGAGCCGCCGCGGCTGCCGGAGATCGCCGAGCCGGAGATCGTCCGCCACTACAACCGGCTCTCGCGACGCAACTTCGACCTCGACACCGGCTTCTACCCGCTCGGCTCCTGCACGATGAAGCACAACCCGCGCCTCAACGAGCGGGTCGCGGCGCTGCCCGGCCACGCTCGACTGCACCCGGCCCAGGACCCGAAGCGGGCCCAGGGAGCGTTGGAGCTGATGTGGCTCCTGCAGGAGTCGCTGAGCGAGATCTGCGGCCTGCCGCACGTCAGCCTGCAGCCGAGCGCCGGCTCCCACGGCGAGCTCGCCGGACTGCTGTTGACGCGCGCCTACCACGCCGACCGCGGCGAACAGCGGCACAAGGTCTTGGCCCCCGACACCTCGCACGGCACCAACCCCGCCTCGGTGACGATGGCCGGCTACGAGGTGGTCAAGGTCGCCACCGACGAACAGGGCGGCGTCGACATGGACGACCTGCGGGCGAAGATCGCCACGGGCCCCGACGACGTCGCCTGCCTGATGCTGACCAACCCGAACACGCTCGGGGTCTTCGACGAGAACATCGGCGAGATCGCCAGGCTGATCCACGAGGCGGGCGGCACGCTCTACTACGACGGCGCCAACCTCAACGCGGTGATGGGCCACTCGCGGCCCGGCGACATGGGCTTCGACATCGTCCACGTCAACCTCCACAAGTCCTTCAGCCAGCCGCACGGCGGCGGCGGCCCCGGCGCCGGCCCGATCGCCGTCTCCGAGCGGATCGAGCCCTTCCTGCCGCGGCCGCAGGTGGTCCGCCGCGAGGGCACGAACGGCCACGGCCCGAGCTTCGACCTCGACTTCGAGCGGCCGCAGTCGATCGGTCGCCTGCGCGGCTTCCAGGGCAACTTCGGCGTCTTCGTCCGCTCCTACGCCTACATCCTCAGCCTCGGCGGCGACGGCCTCGCCGAGGCCTCCGAGACCGCCGTCCTCAACGCCAACTACCTGAAGGCGCGCCTGGCCGAGGGCCGCGCCGGCGAGCGCCTGCCGATCGCCTTCGACCGCCACTGCATGCACGAGTTCGTCCTCTCCGGCAAGCCGATGAAGCGCGACATAGGCCTGGCGACCCTCGATCTCGCAAAGCGCCTCCTCGACTTCGGCTTCCACCCACCGACCGTCTACTTCCCGCTCCTAGTAGACGAGGCCCTGATGGTCGAGCCGACCGAGACCGAGACCAAGGAGTCCCTGGACGCCTTCGCCGACGCGATCGAGGAGATCCTCGCCGAGGCCGAGTCAGACCCCGAGTTGGCGAAAAACGCCCCTTACACCACGCCGGTCCGCCGCCTGGACGAGGTCAAAGCGACCCGCCGGCCCGTCGTTCGCCAGCAGTTCTGACGCCGACGGGCCGAAATGTCGGCTTCTCTATGCCGACGGGCCGAATTGACCAACGGGGAGAGGCGAATCGTCCCGTCGGCGACCTGAATTGGACATTTCGGCCCGTCGATCTAGAGATCAGGGAGGTCTTGTTCGAGTTCGAGCACAGGGGCGAAGAGGTCGCCGTGCTCGTCCAGCCGGCGCAGGACGTTGTCGGTCTCGAAAACGAGGCGCTTGCCGTCGCCTGAGTCGGCGGCGGCTTCGACCTCTTCCCAGGTCACCGGGGTCGAGCAGGTGGGGCGTTCGCGCGCTCGCAGCGAGTAGACGGAGATCGTCGTTTTGCGCTCGTTGTTCTGGTACCAGTCGATGAAGACCTTGCCGCTGCGGTCGGTCTTCTTGCCCATTTTCGCCAGCACGTCGTCGGGGTTCTGTTTGGCGACGATCTGGGCGATCGCCTGGGCGAAGGGGCGGGTCTGCTCGTAGGAGGCCTTGGTGTTGAGCGGGACGTAGAGCTGCATGCCCTTCGAGCCCGAGGTCTTGACGAAGCTCTCAAGGCTGAGCTGGGCGAGCAGGTCGCGGAGGCGCAGCGCCACCCGCGAGCAGTCGACGACGTCGGCGGGCGGCCCGGGGTCGAGGTCGAAGGCGACCACGGTCGGCCGTTTCGGCGCCCGGCTCTTCGACAGCGAGGGGTGCAGCTCGATCGCCGCCAGCTGTGCCATCCAGATCAGCGTCGGCAGGCTGTCGCAGACGCAGAACTCGATCACCCCGGCGCGCGGCCCCGCCTGCACCTTCGCGGTCTTCACCCATTTCGGCCGGTGCTTCGGGCAGCGCTTCTCGAAGAACGCCGCATCGAGGTCGTCGACCCCTTCCGGGAAGCGCCGCAGCGTCACCGCCCGCCCGCTCAGGTGGGGGACGATCGCCGGCGCCACCTTGGCGTAGTAGTCGACCATCTCGCCCTTGGTGAACCCGGTCGCCGGGTAGAGCACCTTGTCGAGGTTGGTCAGCCGCAGCTCCCTGCCGTCGACCTCGACCTGCCGCGTCTCGCCCACGGCCCAGGCCTATTTCGAGGCTCTGGCTTTGGCGCGGGAAGAGCTTTTCGCGGAGCTCTTGGCTTTCGCTTTGCTCTTCCCGGCGGCTTTCGATTTCGACGCTTTGGCTTTGCCGGCCGAGCCGCCTCTCTCCTTCACCGCGGCGATCGATTCCTCCAGCGCCGCCATCAGGTCGGGCGCTTTGGTCGCCTTCGGCTCCTCGGCCTTGGGCGCGACGATCTCCTTGCCTTCCGCCTTTTCTTCGATCAGCGCCAGCAGCTGCTCGCGGTACTCGTCCTTGTAGTCGCCGGGATTGAATTCGGTGCTCAGCGAGTCGATCAGCTGCTCGGCCATCTCCCGCTCGCGCTCGGCGACTTTCGGCGCTTCGTCGGGGAGGGCGTCATCCAGCTCGGAGGGCGGCACGACCTCGTCGTGGAAGCGCATCGTGGTCAGCGTCAGCACGCCGTCGGAGGCGCGGATCGCCGCCAGGTGCTCTTTGTTGCGGAAGACGAACCGGGCGATCGCCGCCTTGCCCGAGGCTTCCATCGCCGCCGCCAGCAGCGAGTAGGCCTTCTCGGCGCCTTCGGCGGGGCCGAGGTAGTAGGGGCTGTCGAAGTACATCGGGTCGATTTCCTCGATGTCGACGAAGTCCTGGACGTCGATCGCGCGCGTCTTCTCCGGCGCCAGCGCCGCCATCTCATCCTTGCTCAGCGGCACGTACTGGCCGGGGGACAGCTCGTAGGCTTTGACGATGTTCTCGTAGGGGACCTCTTCGTCGGTCCCTTCGGCGACGCGCTTGTGTTTGATCCTGGCGCTGTCGGACTCGCGGATCTCGCGCAGGGCGATGCTGCGGCGGGCGACCGCGCTGTAGAGGCGCACGGGCACGTTCAGTAGCCCGAAGCTGATCGTTCCGCTCCAAATCGCTCTTGCCATGTGGGATTTCCTTACCTGGGTCCTTACCCGGATTGTCTCAACCAGACGCGCGCGGATCGATGGAGATCGCCGCAGCGGCAGCCATCTTGCGGGTGAGATGATCCGCCGGTGCTCTTCGAGCTGCGAGAGGTGGGGTTGGACCGCGGGGGCAAGACCGTCCTCGACTCGCTCAGTTTCGGCATCCCGGAGGGGGCGACGGCGATCGTCGGACCTTCGGGCGCCGGCAAGTCGACGCTGCTGCGGCTGCTGAACCGGCTTGCCGATCCCGACCGCGGCGAGATCTCTTACCGCGGCCGGCCGCTGAGCGCCTGCGAGCCGCTGGCGCTGCGGCGCGAGGTCTCGCTCGTCCCGCAGCTGCCGGCACTTATGGCGGGTACCGTCGAGTCGAACCTCCGCTATGCCGCCGGCCTCGCCGGCGAGGAGCTCGAATCCGAGCGCACCCTCGGCCTCGCCGGCCTCGATCCCTCCTTGGCCGGGCGCGACGTCGCCAAGCTCTCGGTCGGCGAGCAGCAGCGGGCGATGCTGGCGCGGGCGCTCGCGCAGCGGCCGGGAGTCCTGCTCCTTGACGAGCCGACCTCGGCGCTCGACCACGCAGCCCGCGACAAGATCGAGGCCGCACTGGCGCAATTGCGGCGCGAGCTCGAGATCTCGATCGTCCTCGTCAGCCACGACCCTGAGCAGGCGCGCCGCCTCGGCGACTGGGTGGTGCGGATCGAGGCCGGCCGCCTCGTCGGCTGCGGCCCGCTGGCGCAGGTGCTGGCATGACCGTCCCCTTTAGTTGTTCCTTTTGCTCGCTCCACGAGCAAAAGGAACAGGACAACCCGTGAGCACCTCGATCCACGTCGCCCTCTGGCAGGTCGCCGCCTCGCTGGCACTGGTTGCGCTCGCCGCGGCGATCTCCTTCTGGCGCGGCGCCGACCTCGAGCGCGACATCGGCATCGCCACCGCCCGCTCCTTCGTCCAGCTCACCCTCGTCGGCTACGCGATCAAGCTGATCTTCGAGGCCGACACGATCTGGCTGGTCCTGGCGCTGCTGGCGGTGATGGTCCTCTTCGGCGCGATCACCGCCCGCGGCCGCGCCAAGAAGGTGCCCGAATCGTTCAAGCCGCTGCTGATCGCGCTGGCGCTGGCCGGCGGCACGACCCTCGGTCTGGTCGTCGCGCTCGGTATCTTCGAACCGACTCCGCGCTACCTGGTCCCGGTCGGCGGCATGGTGATCGGCAATGCGATGACCGCCTCGGCCGTCGCCCTCGACCGCCTCGGCGACGAGATGGGGGAGGCGCGGGCGCGGATCGAGGCGACCCTCGCCCTCGGCGCCACCGCCCGCGAAGCGGCGATGCCGACCGTCCGCCGCGCCCTGCGCTCGGGGATGATCACCCTGATCGACTCGACCAAGACCACCGGGCTGATCTTCTTCCCGGGGACGATGGTCGGGATGCTGCTCGCCGGCGCCAGCCCCACCGACGCGGTCCGCCTGCAGCTGATCCTCCTCTACACGCTGCTCGGCAGCGTTTCGATCTCCGCCCTCACGGCGACGGTCCTCGCCTACCGCAACTTCTTCACCCCGGCCGCCCAATTGCGGGAGCTGGAGGAGCCGGCGGCAGCCGCATCCTAGACTCGCTGCGGTGTCCCGCCGACAGCTGCTGACGCTGGTCGCGACGATCCTCGGCTCGACGGTCGTCTTCCTCGACAGCACCGTGGTCAACGTCGCCCTGCCGGCGATTCGGGAAGGCCTGCACGGCGGCCTGGCCGGGCAGCAGTGGGTGGTCGAGGCATACATGCTGACCCTCGTTTCGCTGCTGCTGGTCGGCGGCTCGCTCGGCGACCAGTTCGGCCGCAGGCGGATGTTCGTCTTCGGGCTGGTCGGCTTCGGCGCCACCTCGGCGCTCTGCGCCCTCGCGCCGACGGTCGAGTTCCTGGTCGCCGCCCGGGCGCTGCAGGGGATCGCCGGGGCGCTGCTGGTGCCGGGCTCGCTGGCGATCGTCGCCGCCACCTTCGAGGGCGCGGCGCGCGGCAAGGCGGTCGGCACCTGGACCGCCTGGACCGGGATCGCGACCGTGATCGGGCCGGCCGGCGGCGGCGCCCTGATCGGCCTCACGTCCTGGCGGGCGATCTTCTGGGTCAACCTGCCGCTGATCGCGGCGACGGTCGCGCTGACGGTCCACTCGGTCGAGGAGAGCCGCGACCCCGACGCCTTCCGCGGCATCGACTGGGGCGGGATCGCCCTTTCGGCAGGCGGCCTCGGCGGCCCGGTCTTCGCCCTGATCGAACAGCCCGGCCACGGCTGGGGCGACCCGCTGGTCTGGGTGCCGCTGCTCGTCGGCATCGCCTGTTTCGCCCTCTTCGTCGTTCACGAGGCGCGCGCCCGCCATCCGATGATGGACCTCGGCCTGTTCCGCATCCGCAATTTCGCCGTCGCCAACCTGACCACGCTGTCCGCCTACGCGGGGCTGATCGGCGGCCTCTTCTTCGTCGGCCTCTTCCTCCAGCAGGTCGCCGGGTACTCGCCGCTTGAGGCCGGCCTGGCGACGACGCCGATCTCGGTCATCCTCTTCGCCCTCTCGCCGCGCTGGGGCAGGCTGGCGTCGGGCACCGGCCCGCGCCTGCCGATGACGCTGGGGCCGATCGTCGGCGGGCTCGGTCTGCTGCTGATGCTGCGGATCGGCGCCGAAGACGACTACCTCACCGACGTGCTGCCCGCGGTCCTCGTCTTCGGCCTCGGCCTCTCGGCGACGGTGGCGCCGCTGACCGCGACCGTCCTCGACTCGGTCCCCGAGCACCGGGTCGGGATCGCCTCGGGGATCAACAACGGCGTCTCGCGCGTCGCCGGCCTGCTGGCCATCGCGATCCTCGGTGCGGTCATCTCCGCCCGCTTCGCCGCGGTCGCCGCCCCCGGCGTCTCCGGCGGCCCCCTGACCGCCCACGCCCCCGACGCCTCGACCGCCGCTTTCCACCTGGGCGTAGCGATCGCCGGCACCCTGATGATCCTCGGCGGCATCGCCTCCGCCCTCGGGATCGAGAACCCGAAACGTCACACGGAAGCTGTCCCAAGCCGTGGCTCTGCCACTGCGGGCGAGTGCGGCCACAGCTCTAACTGCGACTCCACGGACGATAGCCAGCAAGACAAGGCAAGGGCGACTGCCGGCACCGCCTGAGCTTGAGCGTTAGCGGCTGCGCCTCGTGAGCCGGGACCGGTGACCCCTTGAGCGGGCGGATACTCAAAACGGCGACCTAATTTAGGTCGCCGTTTGTCCGAGCAAGGGACACCCATCCCGACTCCAACGACCAAGCCAAAGGGCACCCTTCCCCGGTCCCTCACTAGGCTCCGCCCCGCATGTCGAAACCGATCATCTTCAGCGGCATCCAGCCGACCGGCCGCAAGCACCTGGGCAACTACATCGGCGCGATTCGCCAGTACGTCGAGGGGCAGGAGAGGGGCGAGCCGGCGATCTTCTGCATCGTCGACCTGCACGCGATCTCCGTCCCCTACGACCCGGCCGAACTGCGCGAGCGCGTCTACGACACCGCCGCGATCCTGCTCGCCGCCGGCCTCGACCCCGAGCGCTGCATCCTCTTTCGCCAGTCCGACGTGCCCGAGCACGCCGAGCTCACCTGGCTCTTGTCCTCGGTCACCGCCCACGGCGACCTCAACCGCATGCACCAGTTCAAGGACAAGTCGGCCCGCCAGCAGGAGCTGGTCTCGGCGGCGCTCTTCTACTACCCGGTGCTGATGGCCGCCGACGTCCTCGCCTACCGGGCGACCGAGGTTCCGGTCGGCGACGACCAGCGCCAGCACGTCGAGCTGATGCGCGAGATCGCCCGCCGCTTCAACCAGCGCTTCGGCGAGACCCTCCTCGTGCCGGAGCTGCGCATCCCCGAGATCGGAGCGCGGATCATGGACCTGCAGGAGCCGACGCGGAAGATGTCGACCACGGGCGGGACCGAGCAGGGGACCGTGCTGGTCCTCGACGAGCCCGAGACGATCCGCAGGAAGATCGGATCTGCGGTGACGGATTCCGGCCGCGAGATCGTGATCCGCGACGACAAGCCCGGGATCAGCAACCTGATCGAAATCCTCGCCGCTATCCGGAGCAAGAGCTCCGCGGACATAGAAGCGGAATTCGCTCCTCTGGGGTATGGGGCTTTCAAGGACACGGTCGCCGAGGCGGTGGTCGATTACCTCTCGCCGGTGCGCGAGCGCTACGAGGAGCTGCGGCCCGACGAGGCCGAGCTGGATCGCATCCTCGGCCTGGGCGCCGAGAAGGCGCGGACGCTCGCCGCTCCGGTGGTCGCCGAGGTCCGCGAGCGGATGGGCTTCGGCCCGGCCCGCGGCTAGGAGGAGCGGTCACCCCCCCGGCGGCCGCACCGCGATCAGTTCGTTCACCTCGTCGCCGCCCTTGACCGTTTCCTCGAGTGCGGTGCCGATGCCCTTCACGTAGACCTTGCGGTCGACGACGCCGGGCTCCAGCGGCGTCCACTCGCGGGTCAGCAGGGCGAAGTTGGAGATCACCGCCGGGGTCCGCACCGACGCCGACAGGCTGAGGACCCGGAAGCGGTCCTCCGCTTCGCCTTCGTAGAGCTCCTGGATGCCGGACTGCCCGCGGTAGGGATGCGCCGGCATGAAGATCCCCGCCCGGGCGCCGTCGACCCCGGCCTGCCAGCTGCCTTCGCGCGTCTTGACAGTGCCGCTCGGGTACAGCTCTTCGGTCGCCTCGCCGAGGTACCAGACGTTGTTTTCGCGGTCCTGCGCGTACCAGTCTTCGGTGCGCTCCTCGAGCCGGCCGCGCAGGTAGAGCTTGTCGCTGACCACATGGCAGCGGACGCCGAGAATCGTCCTGGTGCGGTCGGCGACGGCGAAGACGTCGCGCGAGGGCTGACCATCCTTGACCCCGCGGTAGACCAGCGTGTAGCCCGGGTGGAGCGGGAACCACGCGTTGTTGACCTGGGCCTCGAATTCGCCCGGTGCAGGCAGGGGCGGCGGCAGCGCAACTGCCGCAATTACCAGGGCCAGGCTCAAACCCATCTCCAGCTACCTCCTCGGCGAAGGCTACTCTCCCCGCAATGGCCGTCGCCGCCCTCGACCTCGATCTCGACCTCGACGTCTTCGCCGGGCCCTTCGACCTGCTGATGGCGGTCGTCCTCCGCGAGGAGGTCAGCCTGCTGGACCTGCAGCTGGGCGAGGTCGTCGTCGCCTACGTCGAGCACCTCGAGCGCGAGGGCGAGCTGGAGCTGGAGGTGGCGACCGAGTTCCTCGTCCTGATCGCCGCCCTGCTGGAGCTGAAGTCGCGGCTGATGCTGCCCGGCCCCGAGGACGAGCTGGACGAACTCAAGCCCGAGGAGGCGCTCGAGGAGCTGATCGCGCGGATGCTCGAGTACCGGCGCTACCGCGACGCCGCCGCCGAGCTGGCCGAGCGCTTCGAGAGCCAGCGCGGCTACCTCCACCGCTCGGCGCCGCTGCCGAGGGAGCTGCGGCGCGTCGCCGTCGAGGCGGCGACCGCGGTCTACGACCCCGACCAGCTCGGCGCCGCCCTCGGTGACCTGCTGACCGAGCCGCCCGACGTCGACACCAGCCACATCCGCCCGACCGTCTCGCTGGAACGGCGGCTGCGGGCGGTGCGCGACGTGCTGCTCCGGCGCAAGGACTTCGACTTCGACGAGGAGTTCGGCGGCGAGGACCGGCTGACCCAGGCGGTGACCCTCTTCGCGATGCTCGAGCTCTACCGCAAGGGCGAGGTGACCTGGGAGCAGAGCGAGTGCTTCGGCCCGATCCGGGTGAAGAGGGCCATGCCGATCGCCCAGACCGGGAAGGGCGCGTGAGCGACCTCTCCCGCACCGTCGAGGCGCTGCTCTTCCTCTCGCCGCAGCCGGTCGCGGTCGAGGACCTGGCCGAGGCGACGGAGGCGAGCGAGGGACAGGTCGAGGAGGCGATCGAGCTGCTGCGCGAGGACCTCGCCGAGGGGAAACGCGGCGTGGTGCTGCGCGAGGTCGCCGGCGGGTTCAGCCTCGCCAGCGACCCGGCCAGCGAGGAGGCTGCGCGGCGCCTGCTGGCCAGGCCGCGGACCCCGCCGCTGACCCAGGCGCAAGCCGAGACCTTGGCGATCGTCGCCTATCTGCAGCCGGTCTCGCGGCCGGAGATCGCCCGCATCCGCGGCGTCAGCTCCGAGTCGGCGGTGACGAGCCTCGCCGAGCGCGGCCTGATCGAGGAGTCCGGCCGCTCCCGCTTCGGCGCCGCAATCTTCAAGACCTCCGAGCTGTTCGAGCGGCTCTTCGGGCTGAGCGGGCTCGACCAGCTCCCCGACCCTTCGAAGTTCGACCCCAGCCCGGAGGACGAGCGGGAGCTGCGCGAGCGGCTCTTGAAGGCCGGGGAACAAAGGGCAGAGTGATGGCGGGGGAGGGTCGGGGGAGGGTCCTCCAGACAACAGATGGGGAGCGTCTGGAGGACCCTCCCCCGACCCTCCGGCCGTGAGGCTGGCGAAGTTCCTCGCCCATGGCGGCGTTGCTAGTAGGAGGAAAGCCGAGGAGATAGTTGCTGCGGGACGGGTGACGGTTGGCGGGGAGGTGGTGAGGGATCCGGCTCGGGATGTGCAGGCGGGCGATGACGTTCGGGTCGACGGGGCGCCGGTGGCCGCCGAGGCCCATGAGGTGTGGGCGGTTAACAAGCCGGTGGGGGTGGTTTCGACGGCGCGGGAGCCGGGGGCGCGGATGCCGGTGGTGGACCTGGTCGAGACCGCGGCGCGGCTGTATCCGGTGGGGCGGCTGGATGCAGATTCCTCGGGCCTGCTGCTGCTGACGAACGACGGCGAGCTGGCGAACCTGCTGACGCACCCGCGCTATGAAGTGCCGAAGACGTACGTCGTGCGGCTGGCGAAGCCGATCGGGGAGCGGGAGCTGGAGCGGCTGCGGAGCGGGGTGGAGCTGGAGGACGGGCCGACGGGGCCGGCGCAGGTGAAGCGGCTCAGCGAGCGGGAGGTCGAGGTGGTCCTGCGCGAAGGCCGCAACCGCCAGGTGCGGCGGATGCTCGAAGCGGTGGGGAACGAGGTCGCGGCGCTTCAGCGGGTGCGGTTCGGGCCGCTGGGGCTCGGCGACCTGAGCGAGGGCTCATCCCGTCGCCTTTCGCAGGACGAGATCGCCCAGCTGCGCGAGGCGGCTGGTTGAAGCTCCAACCGCTCGGGACGGCCAAATCCCCCTCCTACAAGCTTGTGGGGAGGGGGATTTGGCCGTCAGTTGCGGCTAGGAATTACGGGAGGGAGCAGGTGCGGCGGGGTGAGCCGGGAGCCGGGATGGAGCGGCCGTGGCGGGGTGACCGGAGAGCCGCATGGCGATGGTGTCCGCCACGGCCTCTCCTTCGTGTTCCGCTTCCTTGTGGGATACCCGCAGGACCGAGTATCCGGCCCGCATCAATTCGCGGTCGCGCCAACGGTCCCGCTCGAACGCCATTGCCGTGCCATGGAAGTCGCGGCTGTCGGCCTCCACCGCGAAGCGGTGCTCGGGCCAGAGGAAGTCGACCTCGATCCGGCCCTTGGCGATCTGGACGGGCGCGTTGATCAGCGGCGGCGGAATGTCGCGGCGGGTGAGGAGCGGCAGGACCTTCGCCTCAAGCGGGCTCTTGAGCTTGCCTCGCGTCTTCGTCAGCGGCGCAGCGCCCCGCCACTTCTCCACGAGGGTCAGCAGCCTCTTCATTCCGCGCCGTCTTGGGTCGATCGAGGCCTCGATCGCCGCGATGTCGAGGTACCCCTTCTGCGCCGCGCGCTCGAAGGCGCCGCGGAGCGTCCAGTCGCCGACGGTGCCCGCGAGGTCGACCAGCGTCCGCGCCGGGCTCGTGCAGGGGATGCCGTCCATCGTCCCCGTCTCCTCCAGCCGCAGCGACCGCATGCGATGCAGGTAGATGCCGTCGATGTCCCGGCCATGAGAGCCGGGCGCGATCACGTCAATCACGACGGGACCCTGGTCGAGGAGCCCGAGCAAGGCTCCGGCGCTTCGGTGAGAGACCACCGCGCCTCTCCCACATGCCAGCGTGGCCGCCATCGACCGGCCTCGCTCCCCGATGCGTCGATGGCCGAGGGCGTAGACGCCGCGGAACACCCGGTGCAGCCGGTCGGTCGTCGCCGCATGGGTGATCGCGCCGTCCCGTAAGCCGGCTGCCCGCATCTGCTTGCGCGAGATCACGCCATGCTGGGTCTCCGCGAGTGCTGAGACTCGGGGCCAGGGAGAAGTGCGGCGACTTTTGTCGGTC